>CAVSRN010000032.1:0-138811 GCA_963730195.1 uncultured Alphaproteobacteria bacterium | reverse complement strand
CGGATCATCAAGCAAAATAGTCGATCGGCATCGGGAACTCAGGACTTGACTATCAGGCCTCGGTATGGATGGGCATGACCAGCAATCGCGAGCTTGCCCGCCAGATCGGGGTGAGCGAGACGGCGGTGCGCCGGGCGGAGAAGGCCGGTCGGATCGGGCGCGAGGCGGACGGCTCGTGAGACCTGGCGAAGGTCGCGGCCGCCTGGTCGGACAACACCGATCCGAGCCAGCAGCGGCGGGAACGTGTCACCGAGCAGCGAAGCGGTAGGCCGGCGAGGCCGCGCCGGGCGATGAAGCCGGTACCCGAGGCGGCGGTCGGCGCGGTGCGCGAGACCCTACGCGAGCACGGCGAGCCGGCAGGCTGCCGGCGCCATGACCTTCATGCCAGACACAGGACCGCGAACGAGGTGCTCAAGGCCCAAGAGCGCCGGGTGCGCCGCATCGTCTCCCGAGCCTCGGTCCGAGGCGCCATGCGCCGCTCAGGACCAGCGGCGATAGCGCATCGCCGAGCGCACCCGACGCGAAGCCAGATCGACCGCAGCCCGGCGCGGCGGGATCTCTTCGCGGGCCGCTTCCTCTAGGGGACCTCAGCGGTGTTGCTCCGGATCTTCTCGGCGATCGCCTCGAGCGCGGCAGCTATGGGTGCCGCCGACGATACTCCACCGCGGCGCAGATTACACCGCCGGCGTTGGCGATGAAGTCCGGCACCGCGAGCACGCCCCCGCGCATGCAGGCGCGCTTCGACCTCGGCGGTGACCGGGATGTTCGCGCCCTGCAGCACGAGCCGGGTTCTGCAACCGGTCGACGTTGTCGGCGTAAATCACATCGAGACGCGCCGCCGGGATCCAGATCTCGCACGGGACGTCGATCACGGCGTCGCGCTCGAACCTTGCGGCCGTTCGAGGATCAGTCAGCGAACTGGCCGGTCTCGCCCTTGATCGACGATCAGCACGGCGACATCGATGCCGTCCGGGTCGATCCACGGCGCCCCGGCGGCTGTCGGCGGCGGCGACCAGCACGAGCGCCCTTCTCGGGCGAGAAAGCGGGCGGCGTGCTGGCCGACCGAGCCGAAGCCCTCAACGACCACCCGCGCGCCCCGGAGGTCGATCCCGGCCGCCGCTTGCGCCGCCTGCGCGCAGACCGCGAGCCCGAAGCCGGTGGCGCCGATCTCGTCCAGCGGGATGCCGCCGAGCTCCGGCGGCAGGCCGACGGCGCGCCCGATCTCGTCCTCGATCCAGGCCATGCAGGTCTCGTCGGTGCCCATGTCCGGACCGGGAATGTAGTCGGCGGTCGGGCCGATCGCGCAGGCGAAGGCCGCCGATCGCGGGCCCGGCCGCGACGTTGTCCACGACCAGAATTGCCCGCAGTCCGAGCCCGGGCTTGAAGATGTGAACCACCTTCGCGGGTCCGAGCTGGTCGCGGCGAGACCGGCGGACGCGATTCAGCATGAAGGCTGGCGTCATGCGCCGCTTCGCTCGTCTCGGACCTCGCCGCGTCGATGGGCCTGATCGGCAAGCCGACCGATCCCAAAGTCGCGGCGACCGTCGAGCGGGCGCTGCGCCAGATCATGGCCGCCGGTCGCACCGCGGGCACGACCCTGGTCGGCAATCAGAACGGCGAGCACTACGCCCGGATGGGCGTGCGCTTCCTCTCGGCCTCGATCCAGCCGTGGCTGTTCGCGGGGGTCAGCGATCTGATGCGGCGGGTCGCCGAGGCCGCCCGTGATCCGTCCTGATCGGCGCGCGCGGGTCGAGCCCGCTCAGGCGCCGGCATCCGGCGCGGGCGGCGGATTCGCCGAACCCCGGGGCCGGCCGACCCGCTTGCCGGTCCGGCGCGGGCGCGCCGCGGCCTTCGGCCGCCCGAGGCCGAGCTTCAGCGCGACCTCGCGGCGCTGTTGGGCGTAGGCCGGCGCGATCATCGGATAGTCGGTCCTGAGCTCGAAGCGCGCGCGGTACTCGGCGGGCGTCAGGTCATGCTTGACCGAGAGATGACGCTTGAGCACCTTTTGCGCCTTGCCGCAGACCAGGCAGAGCAGGCGATCGGGCTGGACCGACCGGCGCACCGGGACCGCGGGCTCGAACTTTTCCTCGGTCGGCGGCTCGACCTCGGTGCCAATCCTGGCCAATTGGACCGCCACGGTCGAGATCAGGGCGGCGACGTCCGCCGGCGCGATCTTGTTGTGCGCGACGTAGGCCGATACGATCTCGGTGGTGACTTCGGCCAGGGTCGCGGATTCGGAACTTTCGGTCACTGTACGGAACTCCAGATGGCAATGTACTTGATGGATGACTTACGCCGAATGACCTGGCTTGGCAATCATCAATTTCAGTCGCGGTCCTGGTTGCCCCGGATCAAAGCAAAGCCGCGATCGCTCGCGATCTCATGAAGTCACGGCTGCATGAGATTGTCGACGGGACTGCCGGCGCCGACAATCACTGCGGCAGTGATGACGGCCAGGTCGGGCGGTGAGGCGGGTGAGGAGGTCGGCAAGCAGCTTGCCCGAGCCGCAGGCCATGGTCCAGCCGGGGTGGCCGTGGCCGTGGTCTGGCCGAGGTTGAGGAAGGGGTTCGGGTAAGATGTCGGGCCGAGGATCGGGATGCCGTCCGGGGTCAAGGGGCGGGGACCGATCCAGGGGCGGACGGTGCCGAGGTTCGGCGCATCGGGCAGCAGGTCGTGCCGATGATGCTGCCGCAAAGGACCAGCACGTGCGGCGTCGAGCCGGTCATCGATTTCCCCCGGGTCGGGGCTTGGTCAGGGCCGCGCGCAGCCGCCCTCAGCAGTCGAGGGTCTGGTCGCGCTCGAAGGGGCTGATCTGGGCGGCATGGGCGTTCCACTGCTGGAGCTTGAGCTTGGCGTAGCTGTCGATCACCTCGTCGCCGAGGGCGGCCCGGAGAATCCGGCTCTTCTGGGTCGCGCGGATCGCGTCCAGCAGGTTGAGCGGCAGCTTCTTGATGCCGCGGGCGCGCTGGCCGTCGGTGTACATGTTGATGTCGAGCCGCTTGCCGGGATCGCGTTGTTCCCGGATGCCGTCGAGCCCGGCGGCGAGCAGGGCGGCCGGCGCAAGATAGGGGTTGGCGGCGCCGTCCATCAGCCGGAACTCGAAGCGGCCGGGATCGGGGATGCGCACCATGTGGGTGCGGTTGTTGCCGGCGTAGCTGACCGCGTTCGGCGCCCAGGTGGCGCCCGAGAGCGTGGTCGCCGCGTTCAGGCGCTTGTAGCTGTTGACGGTCGGGTTGAAGATCGCGCACAGCGCCTCGGCCGAATGCAGGACGCCGCCCAGGAAATGGTAGGCGAGTGGCGAAAGGCCGAGCTCGCCCTTGGCGTCGTCGAACAGGTTCTTGCGCCCCGCCTGGTCCCAGATCGAGGCGTGGACATGGCAGCCGTTGCCGGTCAGATGGGCAAACGGCTTGGGCATGAAGGTCGCGCGCAGGCCGTGCTGCTCGGCGATCGTCTTGACCATGAACTTGAAGAACGCGTGCCGGTCGGCGGTCACCAGGACGTCGTCGTAGGCCCAGTTCATCTCGAACTGGCCGTTCGCATCCTCGTGGTCGTTCTGATACGGGCCCCAGCCGAGCTCGAGCATGGCATCGCAGATCGCGGTGATGACCTCGTAACGGCGCATCAGGGCGGACTGGTCGTAACAGGGCTTGTCCTGGGTGTCGCGGGCGTCCGAGATGGCGGCGCCATCGGGCGAGATGATGAAATACTCGCACTCGACCCCGGTCTTGAGGCGATGGCCCTGCTCGGCCGCGGCCGCGATCTGGCGCTTGAGCACCACGCGTGGCGCACTCTCGACCTCCTGGCCCGCCATCCAGAGATCGCCGGCCAGCCAGGCGACCTCGGGCTGCCAGGGCAGGCGCGTGAGGCTCGCGGGATCGGGGATCGCGAACATGTCCGGGTCGGCGGGCGTCATGTCGAGCCAGGTCGCGAAACCCGCAAAGCCGGCGCCGGCCTTGGCCATGTCGCCGATCGCCGCCGCCGGCACCAGCTTGGCCCGCAGGACGCCGAACAGATCGACGAAGCTGATCAGGAAATATTTGATGCCGTCTTGCTTCGCGATCGCTGCGAGATCGGTCGCCATCCGAGCCGTCCTCCCCGTCACTTTGATTGTTCGGTCTGTCTGCCCGGGATCCAGTCGGTGCCGGCGAGCGGCACCCCAGCCATCGCCGCCGCCTCGACCGTGAGCGCCGCGAGGTCCTCGGGCTCGAGGTTGAGGACGTGCGACTTGCCGCAGGCGCGCGCCAGGGTCTGGGTCTCGAGCACCAGCGTGGTCAGGTAGTTCCGCACCCGGCGCGCCGCCTGCCCGACGTCGAGCCGTTTTTCCAACTCCGGCTCCTGGGTGGTGATCCCGACCGGGCAGCGGCCGGTGTGACAGTGGTGGCAGAAGCCGGGCGCCGTACCGAGCGCCGCGTAGTCCTCTTCATACAACGGCGCATTGCAGTTGAGCGCGATCAGCGCCGCCGTGCCGATCGAGACCGCATCCGCCCCCATCGCGAGCGCCTTGGCGACGTCGGCCCCGCTCCGGATGCCGCCCGAGACGATCAGCTGCACCTTGCGGTGCATGTCCAGCTCCTGCAGCGCCTCGACCGCGAGGCGGACGGCCGGCAGCGTCGGGATCCCGACGTGCTCGATGAACACGTCCTGGGTCGCGCCGGTGCCGCCCTGCATGCCGTCGAGCACGATCGCATCCGCCCCCGCCTTGACCGCGAGCGCGGTATCGAAGCGGGTCCGGGTGGCGCCGATCTTGACGTAGATCGGCTTTTGCCACTCGGTGATTTCCCGGAGTTCCGCGATCTTGATCGTCAGGTCGTCGGGGCCGGTCCAGTCGGGATGGCGGCAGGCGCTGCGCTGATCGATGCCCTCGGGCAGCGTGCGCATGCCGGCGACCCGCTCGGTGATCTTGAGCCCCAGCAGCATGCCGCCGCCGCCGGGCTTCGCCCCCTGGCCGATCACGATCTCGAGCGCGTCCGCGCGGCGCAGATCGTCCGGGTTGAGGCCGTAGCGCGACGGCAGCACCTGGTACACCAGCGTCTTGGAGGCGGCGCGCTCCTCGTCGGTCATGCCGCCGTCGCCGGTGGTCGTGCTGGTGCCCATCGCGGTCGCGGCGCGCCCGAGCGCTTCCTTGGCATGCGCCCCGAGCGCGCCGAAGCTCATGCCGGCGATCGTGATCGGGATCGCGAGCTCGACCGGTTTGTCCGCGAAGCGCGTGCCGATCGTGACGTTGGTCGCGCATTTCTCGCGGTAGCCCTCGAGCGGGTAGCGCGAGACCGAGGCCCCGAGCAGCACCAGGTCATCGAAGGTCGGCAGCCGCCGCTTGGCGCCGAAACCCCGGATCTCGTACAGACCCTCGCTGGCGGCGCGCTGGATCTCGGCGATCACGCCCTGCGGGAAGCTCGCCGAATTCCCGCAACCCGCGCGGGTCGACCGCTCTCCCGCTTCCCTGACCTCCGTCCGCCTCGTTTGCCGACATCGCCGCAACGCCCATTCGTCTGTCACGCCATTGGTCATGCCGGGACCTTGCCGTACGGCCACCACCCGCGACGCCCGGCCTAAGCTCGGGGCTCGACGACCAGGGCAACCGTCCCCCATCGACCTTTCGTCAACCCTTGGCACCTACCGTAGCCGGGTTCGATGGTCCATCTCATTGTGCGATCCCAGGAGTCCGTCCGGCCGTCCCAAAACTTGGGCCACACGGAGTCCCACGGTCGCATAATGAGATGGACGCCTCCCGCTGACGGCATCGAGGTGCCAAGGTGGCAGTCGTGAACAACCACGAACGCGGGAGACGTCCGAGATGCAAGCTACCACGAGCGGGCTGGACATCGCCAAGAGCGTGTTCCAGGTGCATGGTGTCGACGCGCGGGGCCGGGTGGTGCTGAGGAAGCGGCTGGCGCGCGCCAAGGTGCTGGAGTTCTTTGCCAACCTGCCGCGCTGCGTGATTGGCTTGGAAGCCTGCGGCGGGGCGCACTATTGGGCCCGCGAACTGGCCAGGCTGGGCCACGACGCGCGGCTGATGCCGCCGCAGTACGTCAAGGCCTACGTCAAGACCAACAAGCACGACGCCGCCGATGCCGAGGCGTGCTGCGAAGCTGTGCAGCGGCCAAGCATGCGCTTCGTCGCGGTCAAGACCGAGGCCCAGCAGGCGACCTTGATGCTGCATCGCGTGCGCGACCAGCTGATCGGCCAGCGGACCGCGACCATCAACGCATTGCGTGGGCACTTGGCCGAGTTCGGGATCGTCGCGGCGCAGCGCCAGGCCGGTTTGCGGCAGCTGCTCGAGATCCTGGCCGAGCTTGAGGATGAGCGGATCCCGCCGCTGGCCCGTGAGGTGCTGCAGCTGCTGGTCGCTCACCTTCGCGACCTTGCCGACAAGCTCGCCGAGCTCGATCGCCGCCTGGTGACGATGGCCCGGACCGACGAGACCTGCAGATCGCTCGCCGAGGTCCCGGGGGTCGGCCCGGTGATCGCGACCGCGTTCGCGGCCACCGTGCCCGATGCGCGCGCGTTCCGTTCCGGACGCCATCTGGCAGCCTGGCTCGGGCTCGTCCCCGGCCAGCGCGGCACCGGCGGCAAGGAGCGCCTGCTCGGGATCAGCAAGCGCGGCGACGGCTACCTCCGGCGCCAGCTGATCCACGGCGCCCGGGCCCTGGTCAGGGTCAGCCGGGGCCGCACGGGCAAGCTCTGGTCCTGGATCGAGGGCCTGCTCGCGCGCCGACCGTTCAACGTCGTGGTCGCGGCGGTCGCCAACAAGCTGGCGCGGATCCTCTGGGCGATGCTCAGCCGCGGCGAAGCCTATCGGGCCGCCTGAGACCACTGACGCCATCCGACGGCGACTTTCAACCAGCTGCGCGGGCAATTTTCGAATGATGGCAGGATCGGTCAGACCGAGGCCAGCAGAACCCGTGATGGTCCACGAGCCCCGAGCTCGTTCGCATGATTGGGTGCTGGCTCGCGGATCTCATCAAGGCCAGCGGCCGACCGGCCGCATCCACAGGCCGAATGGATGGCAGCAGCCAAGACCGCCTGTCAGAAACTCGAAAAAAGCCCTTGCAGAGCGGGAGGCGTCCATGGATGGACCATCCAAAGAAAACGTTTGCCGCCAAGAGGTTAATCTCCGGTTAACGTCCCGGGGCGCGGCCGGGTCGGCGGACGGCAGCCACCTGGCAGCTGCCGAGTGAGCAGCGGCGCGCTGCCGGCATCCCCACCGGAACGCTGCCGGGCGCCGGCACGCAGCGGGTCACGGGCCACCTCGAGCGGAGATGCCGGGTGGAGCCGGACCAGGACCAGAGCCTCGAGCGGCCTTGGGCCGTCGGCTCGGCATCAGTAGCTGCCCGCATGGTCGATGTGGAAATTGTACAGCTGGCGGGCAGAGCCGTAGCGCCGGAAGCTGCTCGGGTCGAGCTCGAAGCCGGCGCGCTCCAGGAGCCCCTTGAGGATGGTCCGGTCGGCTTCGGTCATCGGCTGCTCGATGCAGTCGGAGCCGAGGCCCGCAACCTTGCCCCGGACGTAGATCACGGCCTCGTAGATCGAATCGCCGAGGTCGGGGCCGGCATCGCCGCAGACCACCAGATGGCCGGCCTGGGCCATGAACGCGCTCATATGGCCGACCGAGCCCCGGACCACGATGTCGACGCCCTTCATCGAGATGCCGCAGCGCGAGCTGGCATCGCCTTCGATCACCAGGAGGCCGCCATGGCCCGAGGCGCCGGCTGCCTGCGAGGCGTTGCCGGTGACCCGGACCACTCCCGACATGATGTTTTCCGCGAGGCCCTGGCCGGCGTGGCCGTGGATGGTGACGCTCGCCGCCTGGTTCATGCCGGCACAGTAATAGCCGACGTGGCCATCGATTGTGACCTCCATCGGCTGGGTCAAACCGACCGCGACCACATGCGCGCCCCGCGGATGGGCCACCCGCCAGGCCCGCTCATTGGTGTCGGCAGGCAGCGCGTGGAGCGTCCGGTTGAGCTCGCGGACCGTGGTCTGCTGCAGGTCGACCGTGATCACGTGTTAGCGCCGCCCGGCTGCAGACGGTCGCCGGGGCCAGCTCCAGATGCGCGCCGTCGCGCGCCCGGGCAAGGGCGCGACCCTGCCGTATTCGAACGCGATCCCGCACATGACGGCCTCCGCTCTTCTCCACGGGTCCGGTCGCATCCACGAGTTCGTCGGCTGCGACGAGCGAACATCGGCAGGACAGTACCGCGCGTCGTTCGGAGGCGCAATTTCCCAAAATCCGATCGGTCATTCGGGCCAGGTCCCGGCGCGCCAGTTCCGCGCCCCGTGGACCACCCGCAGGACGGCGAGAACCTGATCGCCAGCTGCCGTCGCCTCGAGGGCATAGGCGATGATGTAAGGAAGTCCCGAGATGGGCTTCTCGTAGGTCCCTGATACGCGGCCACGTCGACCTGTGGGCATCGCGGCAAGGTTTCGTGCCGCCCGGTCGATCCGGTCGGCCACGCCGTTCGCGGCGGCCGGGTTGCGCTTGGCGATGTAGGCGATGATCTCGCGAAAGTCCTGGCGAGCCTTCTCCGACCAGATCAGCCTCCTCACTGCTGAGCTTTCTCGGCGTCCTCGATGATCGAGCGGACCTCTGCCATCACCTGGTCATGCTCGACGACCCGGCCGGCGCGCAGATCCTCGAGGCCTTCGTGGATGCCCTCGATGATCGCAAGTTCGTGGACGACATAGCCGGCGATCGCCTCCCCGGCGAGGAACGATCGGGTCCGCCGGGTGCGTTCGGCCAGCAGGTCGAGCCGGTCCTTGACCTCAGGGGGCAGCCGGACCGTCACCGTCGTGGTGCTCAAAGCAATGATCCTCGCGCGTCGCGTATGTGCGGACTGATCGCCAAAATTAGCGCAAGCGGCGCCTGGCGTCGATGTCGCTGAGGGAATCTTTCAGGCTGGATCGCGGCGCGACGCTTGGCGGCCGGGCACGCGCGGTTCTTCAGGCCCGGTCGCGCGCCCAGCTGTAGACGGTCGCCGGCGCCGGTTCCCAGATGCGGGCCCCGTCGGCGCCGGGGAGGTGCGCGATCGAGCGGTATTCCGACGCCATCGCGACCCACTCGTCGGTCTCGGCGAGCACCGCGGGCTTGCAGGCGAAGCGATCGCGCAGCACCGCGAAGCCGTCCTTGGTGCCGACCGCGAAGGTGTAGAAGCCGTCCAGGTCGTCGAGCGCGGATTCCAGCGCCTGATCGAGGCTCGCCCCCTCGCCGAGGCGAAAGGTCAGATAGCCGGCCGCGACCTCGGTGTCGTTGTCGGTCTGGAACCGGATGCCATGGCGGCGGAGCCAGAGGCGCAGGCGATTATGGTTGGAGAGCGAGCCGTTGTGCACCAGGCAGAGGTCGAGCCCGGTCGAGAAGGGGTGCGAATGCTCGGTCGTGACCGCGCTCTCGGTCGCCATCCGGGTGTGGCCGATCGCGTGCGAGCCGCCGAGCTCGGCCAGACGGAAGCGCTCGGCGACCGCCTCGGGCCGGCCTTTTTCCTTATAGATCTCGATGCTCTCGCCGATGCCCATGAGGCGGACGTCCGGAAAACGCTCGGCCAGCGCCTTACCGATCGCGTCGCCCGGCGCATCGCTCATCAGCACGCAGTGGCTCGCCCGCACCTCGCCCTCGACCCGGGCGCCAAGCGTCTGCGGCCAGATCCGCCCAGAGGTCCGGGCCAGGGGTAGGCCTCGTCCGGGTGATGGAGCGTGAGCTTGACGGTCATGCCGGCCGCCGGCGGGCGATAGACGGCAAAGCCGGCGCTGTCCGGCCCGCGCTCGCCCATGCCGGTCAGCATCGGCGCCAGCATAGGCCCCGAGCTTCGGCTCGAGGCGGGCGTCCTTCAGGAACAGACCGACGATCCCGCACATGGCGACCCCTGCTGGGCTCGAGAACCCGGAACCGCGCACGCCGCGGGCCGGAGATTGGCAAGCGTAGCGCGCGCCGGTCCGGGGCGCAATTTGCCGTCAGTCGGCGCGCAGCGCCTCGAGCGCCTGCCAGTCGAGCTCGACGCCATGGCCGGGCCGCTCGGGCGCGAGCGCGAGGCCGTCCCGGATCACGAGCGGCTCGGCCATGAAGCGCTCGAGGCCGAAGCCGTGCGCCTCGAGGTAAGACGCGTTCGGGACCGCGGCCAGCAGATGGACGTGGAGGTCGTGGACGCCGTGCGAGGTGACCAGCAGATTGGCGGCCTCGGCGAGGTGGGCGACCTTGAGCCAGACCGAGATGCCGCCGCAGTTGGAGAGGTCGGGCTCCGGAAAGGCGATCCCGCCGGCCGCGATCATCGCCCGGAACTCGTAGAGCGTGTGCAGGTTCTCACCGGTCGCGATCGGCAGGCCGCCTTCGCGCGCGATCCGAGCATGCCCTTCGACGTCGTCCGGGATGGTCGGCTCCTCGAGCCAGGTGACCTGGTGCGGGGCGAGCGCGCGCGCCGCGCGGATCGCCTCGTCGACCCGCCAGCGCATGTTGGCATCGACCATCAGCGGCACATCGGGCCCGAGCAGCTCGCGCATCGCCTTGACCCTCGCCACGTCCTCGGACAGCCGCTCGCGACCGACCTTCATCTTGATCGCGCGAAAGCCCTTGGCGAGGTTGTCCTCGGTCTGGCGGAGCAGCTGCTCGAGCGGGAACTGCAGATCGATGCCGCCGGCGTAGGCCTTGACCTCGGGGTCATGGCCGCCGAGCAGGCGCCAGAGCGGCAGGCCGCGGCGCCTGGCCATCAGATCCCAAAGGGCGGTATCGACCGCCGAGAGCGCGTGCACGGCGAGCCCGCCCCGGCCGACGTAGTGCAGATGCCACCAGAGCTTCTGCCAGAGCGCCTCGATCCGGGTCTCGTCGGCGCCTTCAAGCAGCGGCCCGAGGTCGCGCGTGATCAGGTTGCAGATGGCGCCGCCGCCGGCGCCGACGGTGTAGGTGTAGCCGAGCCCCTCGGCGCCGTCCGCGTCCCGCAGACGCACGGTGACCAGCTCGAAGGCGCTGATCGTGCCGTGGGTCGAATCCGAGAGCGCCACGGGCAGGGGCACCCGGTAATGGCCAGTCTCAACCGATCCGATGCTCATGCCACTCCTCCCGCTGCCACCGGTCGTCGCAGCATGGCACAGCTCAGGGGTTCGAAGCGAGACGCGAGGCGGCACTAGAAATCACGAACCGCCGCTCGCCGTGAGCGCGGGACCATGCGAAGCGGCCATCGCAAAAAAAACCGCCGCCCCGGCGGAGCGGCGGTTCACCGGCCGGGACCGGATGGTCCGGCTCAGCTTTCCTTGTCAGACTTCGGCGTGACGATCGGCTTGCTCGACTTGCCGTCGACCGAGGCGAGCGTCTGCTTGCCGTCGTTGACGTGCATGGGGCAGGCGAACGCCGCGCCCGTGCCGACCGTGAAGGCGAGTAAAGCCGCAAGGGCCAGGATGCTGCGCATCATGACGTTACTCCCACTTTCGAGAGCCTAAGCTTAGCGGCCAGCGCCCGGGCCTGGCAAACCCTTTCTGTCCGGCGGCCGGTCACAACAGGTTGAACAGGGCGCCGAGGAAATACACGTAGAACAGGATCGCCAGCCACCCCTCCCACTTGGTCATCTCCTTCTCCATGATCATGAAGAAGGCGAGCAGGGTGGCGATGATCATCAACGGCACCGCGAAGGTGACGATCTCGCCCGGCACCCTCAGCGGGCCGACCAGGGCGCTCACGCCGACCACGCCGAAGGCATTGAACACGTTCGAGCCGAGCACGTTGCCGACCGCGAGCTCGGGCTGGCCGCGCCTTGCCGCGACGATCGTGACCGCGACCTCCGGCAGCGAGGTGCCGAGCGCCACCGCGCTGGCCGCGATCACCTCCGCGCCGACGCCCAAAAGGGTCGAGATCCTGACCACCGCCTCGACGGTGTAATCCGCGCCCAGATAGATCAGGCCGCCGGAGCCGAGCAGAATGGCGGACGAACGCAGCCAGCGCGGCTCGCGGGCGAGCGCCGCCTCGCGGGCCTCGAGCGCGGCATCGACCGGCCCCTTGCTCGCCATCGCATACCAGACGTAGAGCCCGATGCCGACGAGGCAGAGCGCGCCTTCGGGCCGCGAGACCTCGCCGTTCCACAAGACCAGCGCCAAAAAGAATGCCGAGCCCGCGAGGAACGGCAGGTCGACGCCGACCAGCTCGTGGCGGACCCGGAGGTGGCCGCCGATCACCGCCGCGAGACCGAGGACCAGGAGCAGGTTGGCGACGTTGGAGCCGACCACGTTGCCGGCGACGATCTCGGAGGCGCCGCGCAGCACCGCCAGGATCGAGGAGATCAGCTCGGGCAGCGAGGTGCCGAAGGCGACGATCGTGACCCCGACCAGGAAGCTCGGCAGGCCGAGCGCGAGCCCGATCCGCTCGGCAGCCGCGGTGAACCAGTCCGAGGCCTTGAGCAGAACTGCTAGGCTCGCCAGCAGGACGAAGGACCAGATCAGGAGAGGCGGCACGGGCAGGCTGCTGATCACCGCCTCCGTCCGTTCGTAAGCCCGAAGAGCGGCCGCAGTACCCCGCTGCCCGGGCTCCGCCTGGGTTTAACGCGCGATCGTTACCGAAGCGCTGATGCCCGGCCGACATCCCGGCCAGAGAACGGGCGATCAGCCGCGCAGAGTTCTTCGGTGTTCGGCGAGCTACGAGGGTTTCGGCAGACTGCCCGCAGTGGTCGTCTCCAGCATGGCGCGCTCCCGGATACGCGCGCTTGGACGCCGCGGGCACGATCATGCTGCGTGCTGTGCCGTAGAGCAACGGTGGCGTCGGGTGTCCGCCGAGGCCATGGTGTTCTCCATGCTGGCGCCCGATGACCCAGGAGAGGGCGCCACGGGCGGATCGAGGCGGGATTGACCGACATGCGAACGCGCCGCGGGCACCGCGACCAGCCCCCTCCCGACCGCCGCCGGCGCATTCGCGCCGCTGAAGGAGCTGATGGCTCCCTATCAGTCCAGCGACTACCGGGACATCGCATCGGACCACCAGCGGTAGGCTCCCCAACTCCGGACGAGATTCGCGATCACGCGGGAGAGCGCCGGATGCCGATCGACCGGCCGGTCAGGGTCACGAGCTGACACCGCGGTCTTCCGGTGACGGAGGGAAGCCCGCTCGAGCTCGGCGCCCTCAGGCCGCCCCGAGCTTCTCGGGTTCGGCGAGCCACGAGGGTTTCGGCAGGCTGCCGGCCACGGTGGCCTCCAGCATGACGCTCTCCCCGACCTCGCGCGTTCGCTCCTGCGGCGATCATGCGATCGGCGCCGCCCGAGGACAACCTTGCGCGCGGCTTCGGGGCGGGATGGCTTCGAAAGGCATGGTTCCAAGCGAACCCGGACCGGCCACCTTCCTTTGATCGTCAGGGTCGGACCTGATCCGTAGCTATCCCGGTGACCCCGCGCACGGGGCAGCTTCAGGCTTCGACGTCCCTGAGCGCGGCGGGCGATGCGCGATGCGGCTTCGAAGGTTGGTCAGGATTTGTGGTCGCGCCGGGGGTGGTCGACGAGAACGAGGTCGTCCTCCGACGTCTGGGCGCCGAGTTGGTCGCCGGGGAGCGGCGGTCTGCCGGCGCCGAGGCGGTGCAGCAGGTCGATCGCACCTGGAACGTCTGCCCTGGCCGCGCGCTCCGCAAAGAAGCGTGCGGTCCGCAGCGCGCCCACCTTCTCCGCCACGGCCACATTGATGAACTCGGTCACCGAGGTGCCTTCTTCCTCCGCGAGTTTGCGCACCTCGCGCAGCAGCGATCGCTGTAGTCGGATCGTTTCACGGCTCTCTGTCATCGGAGGCCAGCCTCGTCAACCTGAGGGCGGCGCCGGGTCGACCGACGTTGATCCCGAAGCGTGCCGCCACAGCCAAATCTGCCACATTGAACGTCAACAGCCAATCAGCTCGACCATTCACAGCGGCCTCCAGGACTTTGGCATCGCCCGGATCGCGCAGATCCGGCCGCCAAAGGAACCTGATCTCCACCGGGTCGGCGACCGCCACCAAAGCGTCAACCAGGCGTTTCATGTCCGCCACGACGCCCGCCGTGGCTCGAAGATGCTCCGGTCTCGTGAGGACTGCCTCGTATTCAAGGCAAAGTGGAACAGACAGGAGCAGAAGTCACGCGGCGCTCCAACGCGGCGAGCAGCCACTGGAACGACGCGCCTCGATCGCTCCGGGCGCCGGCGACGACGACATCGGTATCCAGGACGACCCTCACCCCGGCTCCGGCATTCCGAACCCGCCGCCGGCGGGGGTCTGGATCACGAAGACGTCGCCTGGGCGCCATCTCGGTCTTGGCGCAGCCGGGGAGATCCTCGATCCGGCCGTCGGCGCGCTCGACCCATTGGCGGCCGACGGCGCCGGGTGAGCCGCCTTCGAGGCCGAAGGGGGCGACCTTGCGGTGGTTGGAGAGCAGGGCAGCGCTCATGGGTTCGAGAAAACGGATGCGGCGGATGGTGCCGTCGCCGCCTTTGTGGCGGCCGGCGCCGCCGGAGCCCTTGTTGATCCGGTGGCTTTCGAGCACGACCGGGTAGCGCCATTCCAGGACCTCGGGGTCGGTCAGGCGCGAGTTGGTCATGTGGGTGTGCACGGCCGAGGTGCCGTCGAAGTCCGGCCCGGCGCCCGAGCCGCCGCAGATCGTCTCGTAGTACTGGTAGGTGGCGTCGCCGAAGGTGAAGTTGTTCATCGTGCCCTGGGCCGCCGCCATCACGCCCGAGCGCGCCGTAGAGCGCATCGGTGATGCACTGCGAGGTCTCGACGTTGCCGGCGACCACCGCGGCGGGATAGGCGGGCTTCAGCATGCAGCCGTCCGGGATCACGATCTCGATCGGCTTGAGGCAGCCTTCGTTCATCGGGATCGGCTGGTCGACCAGGGTCCGGAAGACGTAGAGCACCGCCGCCCGGCAGACCGCGGACGGCGCATTGAAGTTGTCCCTGAGCTCCGCCGACGTGCCGGTGAAGTCGACCACGGCGCTGCGCGCCTCGCGGTCGATCTCGACCCGCACCCGGATCTCGGCGCCGTTGTCGAGCGGGTAGGTGAAGGCGCCGGGCTTGAGGACGCCGAGCACGCGCCGGACCGATTCCTCGGCGTTGTCCTGGACGTGGCCGGTGTAGGCCAGCACCGTCTCGAGCCCGAAGTGCTGGATCATCTTGAGGAGCTCGGCGCGGCCCTTGGCGCAGGCGGCGATCTGGGCCTGGAGGTCGGCCACGTTCTGGCGCGGGTTGCGCGCGGGATAAGGGCCGGACGCGAGCAGCGCATCCAGCTCATCGGCCAGAAACCGGCCCTGATCGACCAGCTGGAAATCGTCGATCAGCACGCCCTCCTGCTCGATCGAGGTCGAATCCGGCGGCATCGAGCCCGGCGTGATGCCGCCGATGTCGGCGTGATGGCCGCGCGCGGCGGTCAGGAACAGGAGCCGGCCGTCGTCCGCGAACACCGGCATGATCAGGGTCACGTCCGGCAGATGGGTGCCGCCATTGTAGGGGTTGTTGAGCGCGAACACGTCGCCCGGGCGCATGCTCGGCGCCGCGCAGCTTCAGCACCGTGCGCACGCTCTCGCCCATCGAGCCGAGATGCACCGGCATGTGCGGCGCGTTGGCGATCAGCATGCCCGCCGGGTCGAACAGGGCGCAGGAGAAGTCGAGCCGCTCCTTCATGTTGACCGAATAGGCGGTGTTCTGGAGGGTCACGCCCATCTGCTCGGCGATCGACATGAACAGATTGTTGAAGACCTCGAGCATGATCGGATCCGAGCGGGTGCCGATCGCGGCCTGGCGGGCGAGCGGCACGACCCGGGCCAGGACCAGGTGGTCGCGGGCGGTGAGCTCCGCCTGCCAGCCCGGCTCGACCACGACCGTGGTGGTCGCCTCGACGACGATCGCCGGCCCGCGGATCTGGTCGCCGGGGCGGAGATCGGAGCGCTCCAGCACCGGGGTCGCAAAGCTCTCGGGCGGCTGATGGGGGGCGCGCGCGGTCACCATCACCACCTCGTCGACCGGGCGGAGCGGGTCGTCGGCGGCGCGCGCCACGATCGGCCGCTCGGGCTCGTCGATCTCGGCCATGCGGCCGATCGCCTCGACCGTGACCTGCTCGACCACCAAGGCGCGGCCCTCGACCACGAAGCCGTAGCGCGCCCGGTGCTCGGCCTCGAACGCCTCGACCATCGCCGACCGGCCGGCGGCCGCGATCCCGAGCGGGGTGTCGGTGCCGCTGTAGCGGATGTGCACCCGGGCTTCCGCCCCGATCCGCTCGGCGGGCAGCTTCTGGCGGCCGAGCTCGGCGCGCGCCTCGGCCGCGAGCTCCTCGATGGTCGCCTCGAGCCTCGGCATCAGCGCCTCCTCGAGCGGCGCCTCGAGCGCCCGCTGGCGCAGCGCCCGCACGTCCGCGAGCCCCATGCCGTAGGCCGAGAGCACGCTCGCCAGCGGATGCACCAGCACCCGCTTCAGGCCCAGCGAATTGGCGACCCAGCAGGCGTGCTGGCCGGCCGCACCACCGAAGCAGCAGAGCACATAGCCCGAGATGTCGTGGCCGCGCTGGATCGAGATCTTCTTGATCGCATTGGCCATGTTGTCGACCGCGATCGCCAGGCAGCCGTGCGCCAGCTCCTCGGGTGTCCGGGCGATCCCGGTCGCGGCCTCGACCTCGGCCGCGAGCTTTTGGAACTTCTGCCGCACGATCTGGCCGTCGAGCGGCTGGTCCGCGTCCGGCCCGAACACCTTGGGGAAGAAGCGCGGGTGCAGCTTGCCGACCAGGACGTTGGCGTCGGTCACGGTCAAGGGCCCGCCCTTGCGGTAGCAGGCCGGCCCCGGATCGGCGCCGGCGGACTCCGGCCCGACCCGGAAGCGGGCGCCGTCGAACTGCAGGATCGAGCCGCCGCCGGCGGCGACCGTGTGGATCGCCATCATCGGCGCCCGCAGGCGCACGCCCGCGACCTCGGACTCGAAGGTCCGCTCGTACTCGCCGGCGTAGTGGGCGACGTCGGTCGAGGTGCCGCCCATGTCGAAGGTGATGATCTTCCCGAAGCCCGCGAGCGCGCCGACCCGGACCCCGCCGACGATGCCACCGGCCGGCCCCGACAGGATCGCGTCCTTGCCCTGGAACAGGTGCGCATCGACCAGGCCGCCGCTCGACTGCATGAACATCAGCCGGACGTCGCCGAGCGCTTGCGCCACCTGATCGACGTAGCGCCTGAGGATCGGCGACAGATAGGCGTCGACCACGGTCGTGTCGCCGCGTCCGACCAGCTTCATCAGCGGCGACACGAGGTGGCTGACCGAGACCTGGGTGAAGCCGATCTCGCGCGCGAGCTCGGCCAGCGCCGCCTCGTGGGCATGGTACCGGTAGCCGTGCGCGAGCACGATCGCGAGCGCGCGGAAACCCTTGGCGAACGCCGCCTCGAGGTCGGCCTGGGCGCGGCCGCGGTCGAGCGGGCGCAGGACCGTGCCGTCGGCCCGCACCCGCTCGTCGATCTCGACCACCGCGTCGTACAGCAGCTCGGGCAGCACGATCTGGCGGGCGAAGATGTCGGGGCGGTGCTGATAGCCGATCCGGAGCGCGTCGCCGAGGCCCCGGGTGATCGCGAGCACGGTCGGAGCACCCTGGCGCTCGAGCAGAGCGTTGGTCGCGACCGTCGTGCCCATCTTGACCGCGTCGATCGCGGCCGCCGGCAAGGGTTGGCCGGCGACCAGCCCGAGCAGCTCGCGGATGCCCTGGAGCGCCGCGTCCGCATACCGTTCCGGATGCTCCGAGAGCAGCTTGTGGACCTTGAGCGCGCCGTCCGGCGCGCGGCCGACGACGTCGGTGAAGGTGCCGCCCCGGTCGACCCAGAACTGCCAGCCTGCAGGCGCATCCGCCATGGCCGTCGGACTCCTCTTGCCGCTGCCGCGTCGCGGGCGCGGTTATAGCGGAAAACATGAACCAATCCTAAGGCGGCGAAGCGGGCTCGGTGGCGCGGCCGGACCCGGCCGCCGGTCAAGATCCTTGCTGGCCACCGCCTTGCGGTCTAGATCAGCTGGACAGGCGGTGCGGCGGACGGGCGAGATCGGCGTTGGCCATCTGGGGCAAGATTCTCGGCGGTGCGGCCGGGCTCGCCATCGGGGGCCCGATCGGCGCGGTGATCGGCGCGGTCGCCGGCCATGCCTATGACCGCTATCGGGAGGTCGAGAGCCGCGAGCGGCTGGCACCGCCGCGGCGCGACCGGAATCCGTGGTCTGCAGGCGCACCGCGGCCCGAGCCGCCGCCGGACCGGTCGTCGGACCGGTCGTCGGACCCTTGGGCCGAGCCGCCACCGGTGTTCGCCGATCCGACCGAGACCCGCCGGATCGCGTTCGCGACCGCGGTCATCGTGCTCGGCGCCAAGCTCGCCAAGGTCGACGGCGTGGTCACCCGCGACGAGATCCAGGCCTTCAAGCGGGTGTTCCGGATCGACGACCGCGAGGTCGGCGACGTCGCCCGGATCTACAACCAGGCCAAGACCTCGGCGCGCGGCTTCGAGCCCTATGCGCGCCAGATCGCGGCCCTGTTCGGCAACGATCCGGTCCTGCTCGAGGAGCTGCTGGTCGGCCTGTTCGAGATCGCGCGCGCCGACGGCGAGCTCAACCCGGCCGAGGTCGATTTCCTGCGCCGGGTGGCGGCGATCTTCGGCTTCAACGTCGGTGCCTTCGAGCAGGTCCGGGCGCGCTTCTCGGCGACCGCGCGCAACCTGTCCGGCGCCGACGACGCCTACGCCGTGCTCGGGCTGACGCGCAGCGCCTCCGACGGCGAGATCAAGCAGACCTACCGCAAGCTGGTCCGCGAGCACCATCCGGACCGCCTGGTCGCCAAGGGCATGCCCGAGGAGTTCGTCGAACGCGCCAACAAGACGCTGGCCGCGATCAACGCCGCCTACGACCGGATCGAGAAGGAGCGCCACCTGAAGTGATGCGCATCCGCAAGGTGACGGCCCAGGGGCTGCACGTGCCGATCCCCGAGGCCAGGCAGCACACCACCGACTTCGGCCGCATCCGGGCGTTCGATTCGACCCTGGTCCGGGTCGAGACCGAGGGCGGCCTCGTGGGCTTCGGCGAGGCCAAGGCCGCCGTCGGCAGCGCCGGCACCAGCGCGGCGCTGGTCGCCTGCATCGAGCAGGAGCTGGCGCCCTTGATCGTCGGCGAGGACGCCCGCGACATCTCGCGTCTCTGGGACGTGATGTACAACGGCTCGCGCGCCCACTTCGCGATCGCCCGCGGCCACGCCTTCCCGGTGCTCGGCCGGCGCGGCCTGACGATCGGCGCGCTCGCCGGCATCGACATGGCGCTCTGGGACCTGCTCGGCAAATCGCTGGGCCAGCCGGTCTGGCGCCTGCTCGGTGGCCGGCGGCAGGCGCGCATGCCCGCCTATGCCTCCGGCGGTTGGGCGCCGGTCGACCGGATCGCGGCGGAATTGCAAGGGTTCCTCGACCGCGGCGACTTCAAGGCGGTCAAGATGCGGGTCGGCGCCGGTGACGGCACCCTCGACCACTCGATCCGCCGGGTCAAGGCCGCGCGCGAGGGCCTGGGCGATGCGATCGACATCATGTGCGACGCCCACGGCACCTGGACGGTCGCCGAGGCCAGACGCTTCTGCCGCGCGGTCGCGGACTGCAACATCGGCTGGCTGGAAGAGCCGGTGACCGCCGACGACAAGCGCGGCCAGGCCGAGATCCGCGCCATGACCGACATCCCGATCGCCAGTGGGGAATCCGAGTTCACCCGCTTCGATTTCCGGGATCTGATCGACCTTCGCGCGGTCGACATCCTGCAGCCCGACCTCTCGATCGCCGGCGGCATCACCGAGGCCTTGCGGATCGAGGCGCTGGCGGCCGCCCATCAGCTCCGCTTTGCCCCCCATCTCTGGGGCGGTGCCTTGACCTTCGCCGCCGGCCTGCAGGTCGCCGCGGTCGCCACCAGCGGCTTCATCCTCGAATACTCGCTCGGCGCCAACCCGATGCTCCACGAGCTCGCGATCGAGGATTTCCCGGTCATCGAGGGCCAGATCGAGATCCCCGACCGGCCCGGCCTCGGGGTCACGATCGACGAGGCGTTCGTCGAGCGCTACCGGCTGCCCTGACCCCGCAGGCGTCGCGGCGGCGAGCGCTTCCTGCTATAGTATTCTCGGCAACTGGGGCGATTGCGATGCACATCCACCTGCCCAGCGACGTCTCCCCAGAATGGATTCGATGAATGCGAACTGCTCGCCGAGCAGCCAGGCATTGGCCGCGCGCGGGCCAAGCTTGGATCGGATCTCCGGAGCTTTGCCGTCGGTAACTATCTGATCTTCTATCGGCCGATCGCGGATGGGATCGAGGTCGTCCGCGTCGTCCACGGAGCGCGTCGGCTCGAAGCGCTGTTCCGGGACTAAGCGTCAGCTCGCTTCGGCGAGGCGGGCGGCTTGGTCTTCGGCGATCAGGGCGTCGATCAGCTCATCGAGCGCCTCGCCGCTCAGCACCTTCTCGAGCTTGTAGAGGGTGAGGTTGATGCGGTGGTCGGTGCAGCGGCCCTGCGGGAAATTGTAGGTGCGGATGCGCTCGGAGCGGTCGCCGGAGCCGACCTGGCCGCGCCGGTTGGCCGCCCGCTCGGCATCCTGGGCTGAGCGTTCGCGATCGTACAGGCGGGCGCGCAGGACGCGGAGCGCCTTGGCCCGGTTCTTGTGCTGCGACTTCTCGTCCTGCTGGATGACGACGAGGCCGGTCGGCAGATGGGTGATCCGGACCGCGCTGTCGGTGGTGTTGACCGACTGGCCGCCCGGGCCACTCGAGCGGTAGACGTCGATCCGGAGGTCCTTGTCGTCGATCTGGATGTCGACGTCCTCGGCCTCGGGCAGCACGGCTACGGTTGCCGCCGAGGTATGGATGCGCCCCGAGGCCTCGGTGCTCGGCACCCGCTGCACCCGGTGCACGCCCGCCTCGTACTTCAGGCGCGCGAACACGCCCTGACCCTTGATCGCGACGATCACCTCCTTGATCCCGCCGAGCCCGGTGTCGGAGACCGACAAGGGCTCGAAGCGCCAGCTATGGAGCTCGGCGTAGCGCTGATACATGCGGTAGAGGTCGCCCGCGAACAGCGCCGCCTCCTCGCCGCCGGTGCCGGCCCGGATCTCGAGGATCGCACTCTTGTCGTCGGCCTCGTCGCGCGGCAGCAGTGCGACCTTGACCGCCTCCTCGAGCTCCGGGATGCGGGTCTCGAGCGCCTCGAGCTCCGCGCTCGCCAGCGCCCGCATCTCGGGATCGAGCCCCGGATCGGCGAGCATCTCCTCGAGCCCCGAGGCTTCGGTTCGGGCTGCCCGCAACGCCTGGACCCGGCCCGCGAGGTCGTCGAGGTCGGCGAACTCCCGGGCGAGCGCCACATACGCCTCGCCGGACGCGCTCGCCATGAGCCGGCTGACCTCAGCGTGACGGGCGAGAATGCCATCGAGCTTGGCCTCGAGGCCGGTGGTCGGTTCGGCGGTGGTCACCACCCGAGCGATCCTCCCAGCGCACGCCGCCTCATGGCCATGTCAGGCTTCAGAGCAGCTTGACCAGCGCTGCGATGATCGCAACCGCGGCGGCCAGCATACTGCCCACGCGGATGGTGAGCTGATCTTTGACGCGTTGCTCCATGACCACCAGATCGGATCGCAGCAGCGCGACATCCTGCTTGGTCGCCAGCTGCTCGCCGAGCCGGCGGGCGTGCTCGTCGGCCAGTATCTCGGCCTGCTCGATCGGCATGCCGGCCGCGGTCAGCCGTTTGACAAAGGCGTGGGTGTCGAAGATCGCGCTGGCCATGGGACCAATCTGGTCTCAGCCAGCGGCTTCCGCAAGCAGGCGGCCGGCGAGCCCGGCGCGCGCGACCTCCGCCTGCTCGCCCTGGTCGAGGTCGCGCAGCACGACGCTGCCCTTGGCGATCTCGTCCTCGCCGAGCAGGAGCGCGAAGCGGGCCTGGCGCTGGGCCGCGCGTTTCAGGCGCTGGCCGACCTTGCCGCGAAAGTCCATCTCGACGATCAGGCCGGCCGCGCGCAGCTCCTCGGCAAGACGGAGCGCTTCCAGCTCGGCGGCCTCGCCGATCGGCACCACCGCGACCGGCCGCGGCACGGCCGGGGTCGCGTCGAGCAGCATGGCCAGGCGCTCGATCCCGGCGGCCCAGCCGGTGCCGGGGGTGTCCGGCCCGCCCATGGTCGCGACCAGCCCGTCGTAGCGGCCGCCGGCCAGCACCGCCCCCTGGGCGCCGAGCTCGGTGGTCGTGAACTCGAAGGCGGTATGGGTGTAGTAGTCGAGGCCCCGCACCAGGCGCGGGTTGACCTCATAACCGATGCCGAGCGCCTCGAGCCCCGCGCACACCTTCGCGAAGAAGGCCTGTGAGGCCTCGTTCAGGCATTCGGTGAGGATCGGCGCGCCCTTCAGGATCTCGCGGTCGGCCGGGTCCTTGCTGTCGAGGATGCGGAGCGGGTTGCGCTCGAGCCGCGTGCGGCTGTCCTCGGACAGGCGCTCGCGGAAGCCCTCGAGGTAGTCGACCAGGCGCTCGCGGTAGGCGCGCCGGCTGTCCGGGTCACCCAGCGTGTTCAGCTCGAGGGTCACCTTGGCGCCGAGGCCGAGGGTCTCGAGGATGCGTCGGCCGAGCGCGATCACCTCGACGTCGGCCTCGGGCTCGGGCGCGCCCAGCACCTCGACGTCGATCTGGTGGAACTGGCGCAGCCGGCCCTTCTGCGGCCGCTCGTAACGGAACACCGGGCCGCTCATGAACAGGCGGATCGGCAGGCTGTGGCCGAGCGCGCCCGAGATCAGGCCGCGCGCGACCCCGGCGGTGAACTCGGGCCGGAGCGTCAGCCGCTCGCCGCCCCGATCCTCGAAGGTGTACATCTCCTTGGTCACGATGTCCGAGGTCTCGCCGAGCGTGCGCGCGAACACCTCCGTGAACTCGAACACCGGCGTCCCGATCTCGGCGTAGCCATAGCGCGCCGCGACCGCGCGGCCGGTCTCGACCACCCGCCGATGGCGCAGCGCATCGTCGCCTGTGATGTCGTGGGTGCCGCGGACCGGACGCAGCGTGCTCATGGCCTGCTCTCCGCGCCTTCTGCTGTCAGGGGCTTGATCAGGTCGAGCATGGTGAAACCCCATCTCTCATGCGGGTAGGGCGTGGTCTCGGCCCAGCCGTGGGTCGCGTAGAAGCGCCGGGCCCGCTCGTTCTCCGCGACCACACGCAGATGCGCGAGCGCATGGCCGCGGGCTGCGATCTGGTGCTCGCCCGCCGCCAGGAGGCGGCTGCCGACGCCGCGGTTGCGATAGGCCTTGGCCACCCAGAGGTCCAGGATCCAGTCGTCGTCGGCGACCACCATGCCGATGATCTGCTGCCTGTGCTCAGCGACCAGGCCGTGCGGCCAATCGCCCTCGGGGCGGGGCACGTCGCCCCGGAACAGATGGCCGTAGATCTCACGGGCGACGGTCAGCACCAGCCGCTCGATCGCCCGCAGGTCGGCGGCGGCCGCCGGCCGGATCACGGGCTCGCAGGGCGCCTCCCGGGTCAAGGACAAGACGTCGGGCGTCAGGCGCTCTTGACGGCGGGCGTGCCGCCGTAGCGGCGTTCGACGTAGTCCTCGACCAGCGCCTGGAACTCCTCGGCGATCCGCTCGCCGCGCAGCGTGCAGGCCTTGCGGCCGTCGATGAACACCGGTGCGGTCGGGCTCTCGCCGGTGCCCGGCAGGCTGATCCCGATGTCGGCGTGCTTGCTCTCGCCGGGGCCGTTGACGATGCAGCCCATGACCGCGACGTTGAGGGTCTCGACTCCAGGATAGCGCTGCTTCCAGACCGGCATCTGGGTGCGCAGATAGGTCTGGATGCGATCCGCGAGCTCCTGGAAATAGGTGCTCGTGGTCCGCCCGCAGCCCGGGCAGGCGGCGACCTGCGGCGCGAACGAGCGCAACCCCAGGCTCTGCAGCAGCTCCTGGCAGACGACCACCTCCTGCGTCCGCGCCTCACCGGGCCTGGGCGTGAGCGACGCCCGGATCGTGTCGCCGATCCCCTCCTGGAGCAGGATCGCGAGCGCGGCGCTGGTCGCGACGATGCCCTTGGCGCCGATCCCGGCCTCGGTCAGGCCGAGATGCAGGGCATAGCTCGAGCGCCTGGCAAGCTCGCGATAGACCGCGAGCAGATCCGGGACCCGGCTGACCTTGGCCGAGATCACGATCCGATCCGCGGCAAGGCCGATCGCCTCGGCCCGTCCGGCGCTCGCCAGCGCCGAGACCACCAGCGCCTCGCGCAGCACGTCCTCGGCCGCCTTCGGCTCGGCCAGACGGGCGTTGTCGTCCATCATCCGGGTCGACAGATCCTGGTCCAGGCTGCCCCAGTTGACCCCGATCCGGACCGGCTTGTCGTGCCGGAGTGCCACCTCGATCATCATCTCGAACTGCCTGTCGCGCTTGGCGCCGAAGCCGACGTTGCCGGGGTTGATGCGGAGCTTGGCGAGCGCTGCGGCGCAGTCCGGATGGCGGCTCAGGAACAGATGGCCGTGGTAGTGGAAATCGCCGACCAGGGGCACCTCGTAGCCGCGCAGCCAGAGCCGCTCGCGGATCTGCGGCACGGCCTCGGCCGCCTCGTCGGTGTTGACCGTGACGCGGACGATCTCGGAGCCGGCGTCGGCGAGTTCGATCACCTGCTCGACCGTGGCCGCGACGTCGGTGGTGTCGGTGTTGGTCATCGACTGGACGACGACCGGCGCGCCGCCGCCGATCACGACCCCGCCGACCCGCACGGCATGGGTCCGGTGCCGCTCGATGCCGCTCAATGCGACCATGTTCGCTCCATCAGCGCCCGCCGGCGCGCGTCCGCTGGCCTCGTAGCTGGCCAGGTAGCGCGCGCATCATACGAAGTTTCGTGATCGATGCCAGATCGCGGCCGGTCAACGCACGACCGCCCGCCCCAGGCGCAGCTGCAGGCTCGACGGGTCGAGGGGCACGCCACGGACCACGGCGCCGCTGTTGCCGAGCGGGGCCAGGACGGTGCCGTCGACGATCACCTCCAGGCCGCCGGCATTGCCGGTCCAGAGTTCCAGGTCGGGCCGGTTGGGCACCAGGAAGACGTCGTTCGGCTCGAGGGTCCGGTCGCGCAGATAGTCGCCGGCCGGGCTCGAGATCTGAATCCAGCTGTTCTCGAGCGCCCGGATGACGACCCGGGCGTCGGTGTTCTCCGGCTCGTGGATCCGTCCGACCGGCCCGATGGCCGCCGGATCGAACGGCAAGGCGGCCAGCCGGTCCTGACCCATGCCCGCCTCGGCGCCCGGATCAGCCGGCGCCGCCGAGGGCGCCGTCGGCGCCGGCGCGTCGGGGCCGGCCGGCGGCCGGGCCATGGCGTAGGCCCTGGCGGCCTCGGTCGGCGGCTCGGGGCCGGCTTCCGGCGCGATCGCCGGCACCGGCGGAGCCCCGGGCCCGGCCGCCCCGGTCAGGGGCGCTGGCTCGGTCAGGGGGACCGGGTCCGGCCCCGCCGCGAGCGGTGCCGGCGGTGACGCCGGCGCCACCGGGGTGGGGAGCACCGCGGTCCGCTCCGGCGCGGCATCCCCCGCGGCCGGCAGCGGCCCGCTGGCCGGCCCGGCACTGCCGGCGCTCGACCCGGTGGCGGGGAGCGGTGCGGCCCGCGCCGCGGACCGGGCCGCGGGCGCCATCGACCCGGTGCCGGCGGCCGGCTGCTGCGGTCGCGCGCGGCTGAGGTTCACCGGCGGCGGCACGACCGCCTTCTCGTCCTGACGAAACGTCCCCGCCAGGTTGCGCAGACTGGCCGGCACCTCGGCGACCGTCTCGATCACCAGCTGGCTGCCGTGGTTGACGTACGACCAGCCGGCATAGATCCCGGCGACCGCCGCCAGCGAGAGCACCAGGATCGGGGTCTTGGGCAGGCGGCTCTCGGGCAGCGGCGTGCGGATGCGCAGCCGGGTCCGGTCGGTCAGGTTGGCGACC
Source organism: uncultured Alphaproteobacteria bacterium (assembly GCA_963730195.1). Lineage (GTDB taxonomy): Bacteria > Pseudomonadota > Alphaproteobacteria > Geminicoccales > Geminicoccaceae > DATAOG01. Next base: position 112,934 of record CAVSRN010000032.1, on the reverse strand, counting down.
GTCGACTTGATCTGGGTGATCAGGTCGTCGCCGTCGAAGCCGAGATAATCGGCGTAGCTACGCAGGAAGCCGAGCGCATAGGTCCGCCCCGGCATGGTCGACAGGTCGCCCTGCTCGATACCGAGCAGATAGGTCGATTTGATCCGCAGATGCTGCCCGACCTCGTCCAGATCCTGGCCACGGCCCAGCCGGACCTGGCGCAGCTGGGCGCCGACCTCGCGCATCAAGGCCTCGGCGGGGTCGAGCTGGTCGTGATCGTCACTCATCGAATCGAGCATGTCGTGCGCGACCGCGGCCGGGGTGGCGATCCTGGGTCGGACCGTCCGACGCGCCTGCCGTGCGTGAGCCCTGCGAGGTGCCCGCGGCGGCATCGACCCGGCGATGGACAACTGTCAGATATGCAGTTGCACGCCGTGATCAAGCGCGTAGTGGCGCAGTCTAACACGCAGGCTGTGGTCGGGTAAATCGGCGAGCTGGGCCAGATAGTCCGCGAGCCGGCCGCAGCGGAGCGACCGGAGCATGGCCTTGACCGGGCCGACGTCGGCCGGCGTCAGCGACAGCGTGCGGACCCCGAGCCCGAGCAGGACCATCGCCTCGAGCGGGCGCGAGGCCATCTCGCCGCAGATCGAGAGCGTCACCCCCGCCGCCCGGCAGCGCTCGACCAGCTCGCGCAGGAACGAGAGCACCGGCGGCGACAGCACGTCATAGCGGCCGATCAGCTCGGGATTGCCCCGGTCGCAGGCGAACAGGAACTGGAACAGGTCGTTGCTGCCGATCGACAGGAAGTCGATCCGCGGCAGGAGCGCCCGGAGCTGCCAGAACAGGGAGGGCACCTCGAGCATGGCGCCGACCCGGAGCCGGCTCGGCAGCAGCTCGCCCCGAGCCTCGGCCCGCTCGAGCTCCATCGCCAGCAGCTGCTTGGCGGCGGTCACCTCCGCGACCTCGGCGACCATCGGAAACATGACGTCGAGCGGCCGCCCCCGGGCACCCCGGATCAGGGCCCGCAACTGGGTGCGCAGGATCGCCGGCCGGTCCAGGACCATGCGCATGGCGCGCCAGCCCATGGCCGGGTTCTCCTCGTAGGGGAAGTTCCAGTAGGGCAGATGCTTGTCGCTGCCGACGTCGAGGGTGCGGAAGATCACCGGTTTGTCGCCGGCGGCCTGGCGCACCTTGGCGTACAGCTCGCTCTGGGCGTCGACGTCCGGCAGGCGGTCGCCGACCATGAAGGCGAGTTCGGTGCGATAGAGGCCGATGCCGTCGGCGGCGGTCGCCTCGAGCGCGGCCAGATCGACCAGGAAGGCGGCGTTCAGATGCAGCCCGATGCGCATGCCGTCCAGGGTCACCGCCGGCTGGTCGCGGAGCGTCGCGTAGATCCTCTGGCGCTCCGCCCGGGCGGCGAGCGAGCGGCCGAACGCCTGCTCGACGTCCTCGCCCGGGCGGACGAAGATCTGGCCGTTGTCGCCGTCGAGCGCCAGCCGGTCGCCCGGCTCGATCCGGCTCATCGCCCCCCGCACCCGGCCGACCATCGGGATGCCGAAGGCGCGGGCGACGATCGTCACATGGGCGGTCGGCGAGCCCTCCTCGAGGATCACGCCGCGCAGGCGCGAGCGGTCGTACTCGATCAGCTCGGCCGGACCGAGCGCGCGGGCGACCAGGATGAACTCGTCGGGCAAGGAAGCCGGGTCGTGCAGCTGGCTGCGCCCGGTGAGATGGACCAGAAGACGGTCGGCGAGCGCCTCGAGGTCGTGGAGGCGCTCCTTCAGATAGGCGTCGGCGACGTGCGCCATGCGCAGCCGGGTCTCCTCCTGCACCCGGCGGACCGCGGCCTCGGCGGAGAGGCCGGTGCGGATCGCCTCGCGCATGCTGCGCCGCCAGCCGGCGTCGTGGGCGAACATGCGATAGGCCTCGAGGACCTCGCGGTGCTCGCCGTCGGCGATCTCGGGCATCAGCAGGAGCTGGTCGACCGAGGCGCGCAGGCTGGCGATCGCCGCCTCGAGCCGCTGCGCCTCGCTGTCGGGATCGTCGGCCACCAGGCGGGCGACCTCGATCCGCAGCTGGTGCAGGAGCGCGCTGCCGAGCGCCACGCCCTCGACCAGACGCAGGCCCTCCAGGCGCTCGGCGCCAGCCGCCCGGCCGAACCCGGCCGGGAACTGGCTGGGGTCGAGCAGGCCACCGGAGGCCAGCATCTCGGCGAACACGGTGGCGATGATCTGGAGCGCCTCGACCTCCTCGTCGGAATAGTGCCGGCGGGTGCGGTTCTGGATCACCAGCACGCCGGTCACCCGGCCGCCATGCACGATCGGCACCCCGAGGAAGGAGTGGTAGATCTCCTCGCCGGTCTCCGGCCGATAGGCGAAATCGGGATGGCTCTGGGCGTCCGGGAGGTTGACCACCGAGCCCTGGGCCGCGATCAGGCCGACCAGGCCCTCGCCGACCCGAAGGCGGGTCTGGTGGACCGCGCTCCGCCTCAGGCCTTCGGTCGCGAACAGCTCGAGATACTCGCCGGCGCGCATCACATAGGCCGAGCAGACCTCGGCGACGATGTCGGCGGCGATCATCCGGACCATGCGGTCGAGCCGCTCCTGCGGGCTGACCGTGGTCGCCATGACCTGGACCAGGCGCCGGAGCAGGCGGCGGGCCGCGCTCAGCTCCTCGCCGCGGCGCTCGACCGCGGGCGCGGGCGGGCCGCCGCGGCCCGTGGCCAGGGTCATTCGGCGGCCGCCGGCAGGGGTTGCGGGCTCGCCATGTCGCGCTCGAGCGCGACCACCGTCTGCGCCATCAGCTCGGCCAGGATCGTGCCCATGGGCTGCTCCCGCTCGATCAGCCCGACGCTCTGGCCGGCCATCAGCGAGCCGGTCTCGACATCGCCGTCGATCACCGCCCGGCGCAGGGCCCCGGCCCAGAAGTGCTCGATCGCGAGCGCCGCCTCGTCGTAGCTCAGCTCGCCGGCGCGGTAGCGGCCGATCACCTCGAGCTGGGTGTCGACGAAGCGGCGGGTCGCCTGGTTGGCGAGCGCGCGCACCGGGATCACCTTGAAGTCCGGATCGATCTGGACCGAGGCCACGGCGTCGCGGGCGCTCGCCCGGATGAACGCCTGCTTGAAGGCCGGATGGGCGATCAATTCCTCGGCGCAGACGAAGCGCGTGCCCATCTGGCAGCCGGCCGCCCCCATGCGCAGCCAGGCGGCGATCGCCTCGCCGTGGCCGATCCCGCCGGCGACGAACACCGGCACCTCACGCAGCTGCGGCAGGATCTCCTGGGCGAGCACGCTGGTCGCGACCGGGCCGATGTGGCCGCCCGCCTCCATGCCCTCGATGATCAGCGCATCCGCGCCCTGGCGCACCAGGCGCCGGCCGACGCCGAAGCTGGGGGCGAAGCAGAGCAGCTTGGCGCCGCCGTCCTTGACCCTGGTCATGGTCGCGCGCGCGGGCAGGCCGCCGGCGAGCACGACGTGGCTGACCCGGTGCTCGAGGCAGACGTCGACCAGCTCGGCGAGCGCGGGATGCATGATGATCAGGTTGACCCCGAACGGCCGCGCCGTCAGCGCCTGGGTGGCAGCGATCTCGGCACCGAGCTGGGCGGGGGTCATGGCGCCGCAGGCGAGCACGCCGAAGCCGCCGGCGTTGGAGATCGCCGCGACCAGCCGACGCTCCGAGACCCAGGTCATGGCGCCGCCCATGAGCGCCAACGGGCAACCCAGGAACGCGGTTCCCGCACCCCACAGCTGCTCCAGCCGACGGTATCCCGGCGACGCTCCGGCGATCGCGACAGGCTCAGGCGGCATCGAGGCCATAGGCCGTGTGCAGCGCGCGCAGCGCCAGCTCGGTGTAGGCCTCGTCGATCAGGATGCTGATCTTGATCTCCGAGGTCGAGATCGCCTGGATGTTGATGCCGCGCTCGGCAAGGGTCCGGAACATGATATGCGCGATGCCGGCGTGGGAGCGCATGCCGACCCCGATCACCGAGATCTTGACCACCTCGCCGTCGGCGTCGATCCGCCGGCAGCCGAGCTCGGCGCGCATGGTCTCGAGGGTCAAGAGCGTCCGCTCGAGATCGGCCCGGCCGACCGTGAAGGTCAGATCGGTGGTCTCGCCGTCGGCCGAGACGTTCTGCACGATCATGTCGACGTTGATGCCGGAATTGGCCAGCGGGCCGAAGATGGTCGCGGCGACCCCCGGCCGGTCGGCGACGCCGACCAGGGTGACCTTGGCCTCGTCGCGGCTGTAGGCGATGCCGCTCACGACTTGCTGCTCCACGATCTCGCTCTCATCCACCACCAGGGTGCCTGGGCGCGCCTCGAAGCTCGAGAGCACCTGCACGCGCACGCCGTGCTGCATCGCCAGCGCGACCGAGCGGGTCTGCAGGACCTTGGCGCCCTGCGAGGCCATCTCGAGCATCTCCTCGTAGGTCACCCGCTCGAGCTTGCGCGCCTTGCCGACGATCCGGGGGTCGGTGGTGTAGACCCCGTCGACGTCGGTGAAGATGTCACAGCGCTCGGCACCGAGCGCGGCCGCGAGCGCCACCGCGGAGGTGTCGGAGCCGCCGCGGCCCAGCGTGCTGATTCGCTGGCCGGGGGCGATGCCCTGGAAGCCGGCGGCGATCGCGACCTGGCCCTGATCCAGGCAGGCGCGCACGGCGCTCGCCTCGAGGGTCCGGATCCGCGCCCGACCGTGGCCGGCATCGGTCTCGAGCGGTATCTGCCAGCCCATGAACGAGCGCGCCGGCACGCCGATCGCCTGCAGGGCAAGCGCCAGCAGGCCGCTGGTGATCTGCTCGCCCGAGGCGACCACGACGTCGTGCTCGGCCCGATCGTGCCGGGCGCCGCCGATCTCGGTCACCCAGGCGACCAGCCGGTCGGTGGTGCCGGCCATGGCCGAGACCACCACGGCCAGCCGGTCGCCGGCCTGCCAGGCCGCCTTGATCCGGTTGGCGACGGCGCGAATCCGGTCGAGGTCGGCCACCGAAGTGCCGCCGAACTTCTGCACCAGCAGGGCCAATCTGTCGCCTCCGAGCCGAGCGGAGCCCGCGATCCCCCTGCAAGCGTCATGCCACGCGGCGACGCTGCCGACGGCGCCCAACCCTCTGGCCAATCACGGGCTCGCGTGTACATAGTCAGCCGGGATCATCGAAGCAACCCTGTCGCCCGCCCGAGCCGAAGGCCGATTCCCCATGCCGCAGGCCGCCCCACCCCGCCCCGATCGCGCGCTCGCGGCCGCCAGCGCCGACCCCGAGGAGCTGCGGCGGTTCGCCGACCTGGCCGGGCAATGGTGGGACGAGACCGGCCCGCTGGCGCCGCTGCACAAGCTCAACCCGACCCGCCTCGGCTACATCCGCAGCCAGGTCTGCGCCCGCTTCGGCCGCGACCCGCAGGCACCGCACCCGCTCGCCGGTCTCGAGGTGCTCGACGTCGGCTGCGGCGGCGGGCTGCTGTGCGAGCCGCTCGCCCGGCTCGGCGCGCGGGTCACGGGCATCGACCTCGAGCCTGCGAACCTCGGGTGGCGGCCGAGCATGCGGCGGCGGTCGGGCTCGAGATCGACTACCGGGAGGCCGCCGTCGAGCAGCTCGCGGCCGCGGCCGACCGGTTCGATCTGGTCTGCGTCATGGAGGTGGTCGAGCACGTTCCCGACCAGGCCGGCTTCCTTCACGCCTGCGGCCGGCTGGTCCGCCCCGGCGGGGCCCTGGTGCTGGCGACCCTGAACCGCACCTTCCGGGCGTTCGCGCTCGGGATCGTGGCCGCGGAGTATGTGCTCGGCTGGCTGCCGCCCGGGACCCACAGCTGGTCGCGCTTCGTCAGGCCCTCCGAAGCCGCGCGCGCGCTCCGCGAGAGCGGCCTCGCGCCGGCCGACCTGACCGGCGTCAGCTACGATCCGCTCCGCGACCGCTTCCGGCTGAGCCCGGACCCCGCGGTCAACTACATGCTGTTTGCGGTCCGCGACTGAACCAGGCCGCCGCTGGCTTCATCCCGGATTCTCCGCATTGGCTGTCGGTCCAGGCATTGGCCCACATGGGCGGCGCGTCAGGCCGCCACGGCATCCCAGCGGCGGAGCGTGGCACGGGTCGTCGGATCAGTCCGGCGCGGGCTCCTACAGTGGCTTCCGCCAACTGAACGCTTCAGGCCCGCGCAGATCGAACGCGATGTGCTTGGACGAGCGTTTCGACCAGTCCCACCTGCGGCCGAAAGCCCCGGTCACGATATTGCGTGCCGCCTGTCCCAGCGTGATGTAGCCCGGCGTCACTTCCGGCCGGGGCGCGTTGTAGATCCGACAGGTATCGTTCTCCGGCACCATGTATTTGCGGTAGGGGCCGCCCAGACCTTCCACCAGGCCGGGCACCTCCACCTGCCATTGTTCATCGCTATGGCTGACGTTCATCGGCACGAACTCGACGCCGTCGACCTTGAGGGTCAGGTCGCGCCAGGCATCGAAGATGCCGCCGGCCTTGCCGGTGAAGATGGTTTCGAGCGCGTCGCGTTGCTCGGGGTTGGCGCGATCGTCGATCAGAAAGCCGAACTCCCGGTTCTTCTCCAGAACGTGGCCCTCCCAATGAATGATCAGGACCACCGCCAGCCCGTTCAGCGACACCTCACCATAGTTGCCCGCCCGGATCACCCAGGTCAGCACACCTTCGCAGTAGCCAAGCGTTGGGTCGGAGCCGAAATTGCAGGGACAGCCGATGGCGCAGTTGCACAGATCCCACCAGTCTCCGACGATACGCCACTGGGTGGCCTGGGTCTCTGGGTCCCCTACCGAAGGGTTCGCCGCAGCGCTGCCCATGCCAATCGCCCTCCCCCAATTTCATACTGGTCCCGCGAAGTTGCCCTTCGCGGGCACGCCCGCCGCGTGGTCAACCCTAGCACGCGCACCAGCCGCGAAAACCGCGACTTCCTGCGCCTGGTATCAGCCGTCGTGGCGCGGCAACCAGGGGATCTGGCCGACCTCGATGCCCTCGTCGCGCAGCTCCTTGGCCTCGGTCGTGGTCGCCTCGCCGTAGATGCTGCGCTGGTCGGCCTCGCCGTAGTGCATCTTGCGGGCCTCCTCGGCGAAGCGCGGCCCGACGTGGTCGAAGGTTCTTCTCGATGTGGTCCTGGACCTGGCGCAGGGCGCGCATCGCGGCCGCCATCCGCTCCGCATCAGGCTTGGGCGCGCCCGCTGGCTTTCCGTCGCGGGTTCCGGTGGTCGCGTCCTCGCCCGGCGCCCGGCGAGGCTTGCCCGGGTCCTGGTCCCGATCTCGGTGGTCGGGACCGACCGGGAAGCGGTGGTCCTCGCGGCGCGGCGAGCGCCGGGCGACCGCGGGCGCCATCAGCGCCTTGCCGACCTTGCCGTCGCCGCAGATCGCGCAACTGATCACGCCGGCCGCAGCCTGCCGATCGTAGGTCGCGCCGTCGCGGAACCAGGCCTCGAAGGCATGGCCTTGCGAGCAACGCAGCTCGAACAGAATCATGCTCGCCCCGCCGGCTCCTCGGGCAATCACTCTCCTCTAGACCTAGGGGCCGGCGCGCGAGCGTGCAAGGGCTGGCGCCGGGGCTAGTCGCAACCGAGCAGGCGATCGAGCTCGCCGCTCGCCTCCAGCGCGACCAGCTCGTCGGAGCCGCCGATCGCCCGGCCATCGATGAACAGCTGCGGCACGGTGGTCCGGCCGGCCGCCCGCTCGACCATCTCCGGCCGGCGCTCGGCCTCCTGCCAGAGGTCGATCTCGGTGAAAGCCAGGCCCTTCTTCTTGAGCAGGTGCTTGGCCCGCCAGCAATAGGGGCACCAGGGGGTGGTGTAGATCTCGATCTCGGCCATGCCCGGTGGTCTCGGATCTGGTTGCGCGCCCGAACGGTGGCGGTCGCCCGGGCGACCGCGGGCGCGGCGTCGCCCGATCGCCATCATAGGGGGGTCGAGGCGTCGCGCACCACTCTCGTGAGCGTGAGCACGTCGACCTGGACGGCGCCACTCTGGCGCAGCACCCGGGCGCAGGCGCCGACCGTGGCGCCGGTGGTCAGGACGTCGTCGACCAGGACCACCCGGCGGCCGACCGCCCGGCGGCGATGCCAGGGGTGCGGCCGGAACGCGCCGGCGGTGACGTTGGCGAGCCGTGCCCGGGCGGAGAGCGTCTGTTGCGAGGGCGTCGCCCGATGGCGCTGCAGGAGGTCCGGGATCATCGGCAGGCCGGTCGCGCGGGCGAGCGCCCGGGCGAGGATCGCCGACTGGTTGTAGCCCCGCTTGAGCAGCCGCCAGCGGTGCAGGGGCACCGGCACGATCAGATCGGCCTCGGCGAGCAGCTCGGCGCCGGCGCGCGCCAGCCAGCGGCCGAACGCCGGCGCGGTGTCGGTCCGGTCGGCGTGCTTGAAGGCCAGGATCAGGCTGCGGGCGCCCTCGTCATAGCGGAGCGCCGCCCGCGCCCGGTCGTAGGCCGGCGGCTCGACCGCGCAATGGCCGCAGAGCGGCGCGTCGGGCTGGGCGTGGGGCAGCGGGTAGCCGCACAGCCGGCACTGCGGCGGCCCGAGGAAGGTCAGCCCGCGCCAGCAGACGGCGCACAGCCGCCCCTGGCCCTCGACCGCGGCGCCGCAGGCCAGGCAGCGGGGCGGCAGGACGAGGTCGAGCACGCCGCTCAGCGCGCGCATCGCCCGCGCCGCGACCGCCACCTCAGGGCACCAGCCGACGTGTCATCAACCTTAAGTTATATCAGCCTCGCCCGCGCCCCGCCAGGGCGTCACCTCAGCCCGCCAAGGGGGGCGGACCGATCTGGTCTCGGCCTCGATCCAGCGTTGGTAGTCGGGGTTGCCGTCGGTGACCGGCAGGCTGGAGCGGTAGCCCGCGCTCGGCGTTCCACGAGCGCGCTCGACGACCGGCGACGCCATCTAGCCGACTACCCATTTTTCCGCCCGAATTACTCCCACAATCGGTATGCAGGGCGGCATCGCCAAGACGGCGCACACGTCGGGGATATTCGGCCGCCGAAGGCTTCCGGTCGGCTTTTCGTCGGTAACGATTTGCAAATCGGCCACGCGCGCGAGAGCGATCACAAACGGATCGGCCGACGTGCGCAGCTTCCTCTCGCCGACCAGGCGGGGAAAGCGCGCCAGTATCTTGGCGGCCTCGGCTTGAATTTCCTCTCTCAGCTCGCGGAACATCTCCTTGTGCGCGTTGAGCCAGGTGTGCAGCTCGTCCGATCTTTTCTTCGTCTCGCGCAGCACTTCCTCCGGCGCGATCAGACGACCGGCGGCGATCAGATCTTCCATGCGCTTCCAGAAGCCGGGGAAATGCTCAAGGGGATAATCAACCTGCCATGCTTCGATCAGGGCGCTCGTGTCGATGCAATAAGTGACCATGCCGCCCCGTCACTCTGCCTGCTGAAATGCGGCACGTTCCAGCTCGGGAATGTATTTGACTTTCGCTCCGAGATAGCTCGACACGTCGTTAAGCGTAATGCGTTCGTCGTAGTAGCTGCGAAGCACAAGGCGCGTGAAGCCACGCCCGTTCCAGCTCATCAGCAAGATGTGTCGCTTAATCGGCGTCGGCTTTTTGTTCTTGGCGCGTGTTTCGTCCGCCTGCCGAGTTTCCTCGTCGAATATCTCCGCCCATTCCTTGTAGTGATCCCAGCTTGCGCGCTTCAGTGTTACGAAACGCAACAGCAAAGCTTGGCGGCTCACGCCGAGCGCGCCGGCGATCCGGTTCAGTTCGTCGTGGTTCCACTCGCGCACACCCGGAGCGGCGGCTTCGTCGAACGCCGTGATCACCTCGCGCGGCATCAAGGTTGCGGCCGCGACCGCTCGGAAAACGCTCGACCTTCCGATCAGCGGGCTTCAACGTGGGGTAGTCGCCGGCGCCGTTCGAAATCGCACTTTCGCCGAGCACTACATGGCAGAGCTCGTGAATGAGCGTAAACGCCTTGCCGCCCTGGCTGTAGTCCTTTCCATTGATGACGATCACGGGCAGATCGGGCATCGCGATTGCGAAGCCGCCATCTCATTGATATCGACATTCCAATGCGGCCCGCTCACGACGAACACCAGGACATCACTTCCTTCCAGCCGCCGCCGCCAGTAATCGAACGTCCTGCCCTGCCGGGCTGCGGCTTTCTGGCTTTCGATATCGACCTTAAGGAATTCGCGGATCGCGCGGCCGACTTTCTCCGGATCGTCGCCCAAGCCTGCCTTGAGCGGGAAGCGGCCCGGCTCGCTGTTGAGTTCCTGGAACATCTCAAGCGCCAGCTCGCGCCGCTCGTAGGCGCTGCGGATATGAAAAGCCAGATTGGCCGAGATCGGTTCTTCTTCGGCATCGCGCAGGCGCCGGAAATCGCGCAGCGGCGCGAAATCCTTTGGAGGCTCCGGCAGGTAGAACACCGCCAGCGGGAAATGATATTTAGCGGCTAGGTCGCGCAGTTGCCCAAGCGTCGGCGCGACGTCGCCGTCGCGTTCCCACGCTTCCAGCCGTTCAACCGAAACATGCGCGGCCTTCGCCGCGTCCTCGAGTTTCACCTTCGCGCGGGTGCGCGCCCATCGCAGCAGCTCGGGCTTCACCAGGGCTTTAATGGCTGCCATTTTGACCACCGTCGATGACGTTCGCTCGCCGCGCCAAGTGGCCGGCCGCCGCGATCTGGCGCGCCCATGATGTGGGACACCGGCTTGCCGCCGATGCCTCGCACGACCCGGCGGTGACGTAGCACAGGCAGGCCGTCATCTGCTCTCACGTGGGTTGTAAGCAAATCTCTCTAACATATTAAAAAATGGTCGGAGCGCCGAGATTCGAACTCGGGACCTCCAGTCCCCCAGACTGATGCGCTACCAGGCTGCGCTACGCTCCGACCGGTCCGAGCCGGATCCCGCGAGGATCGGTTCAGGTCTCATATAGCGGACTCGCCGCCGCGCGACAACGCCCTCAGTCGGCCGCGTCCTTCAAGGCGGCGCGCAGTGCTATCAGCTCCTCGCGCAACTGACGCAGGCGGGTCCGCACCTCGGGCGCCAGAACGACGGGCGCGGCCGGCTCGCCGGCGGCGGCCGGCGTGGTCGCGGGCTCGGCCCGACGGACGAACTCGTCGTCGACCACGCCGTCGTCGTCGGCACTGTCGTCGCCGGGCGCCCGTTTCTGGCCCCGGAGCAGCTTCTGGGCGCCCTTGATCGTGTAGCCTTCCTCGTACAGCAGCGAGCGGATCTGGCGCAGAAGGTCGACGTCCTCGGGCCGGTAGTAGCGCCGGCCGCCGCCGCGCTTGAGCGGTCGGACCTGCGGGAACTTGCTCTCCCAGAAGCGCAGGACGTGCTGGGCGACGTCGAGCTCGCCCGCGACCTCGCTGATGGTTCGAAATGCGGCCGCCGATTTCGGGGGCCGCGCCCCGGCGCGCTGCCTCGCCGTGCCGTTGGTAGCGCCTTCCGCCGAGCCGACCATCAATCATCCTCCGCGTCGGGCGTGGTTTCGCCGTTGCCGTTGATCCGATCCTTGAGCAGCTGCGAGGGGCGGAACACCAGGACCCGGCGCGGCATGATCGGCACCTCCTCGCCGGTTTTCGGATTGCGGCCGATCCTCCGGCCCTTGCGGCGGACCGAGAAGGTGCCGAAGGACGAGATCTTGACGACGCCGTCTGCGACCAGGGAATCGCCGATTTCGGTCAGAATCAGATCGACCAACTCGGCGGACTCGCTGCGTGACAGCCCGACTTCCTGATAAACCGCTTCGGCAAGATGTGCCCTGGTCAGGGTCCTGCCCTTCATGGTCCCGGAACCTCGCAAAGGTCTGCAATCAAAAAACCTAGCGGTTTCAGCAGGTTCCGTCAACAGGCGAAGACCGAGCCTCGGGCGGCCCGATTGAGGGCTCGCGACTACCAGCGCGCGAGCGCTGCGCCCCAGGTAAATCCACCGCCCATGGCGTTCATGACGATCAGCTGCTCGGCCTGCAAACGCCCGCTGTCGGCGGCCTCGGCGAGCGCCAGGGGGATCGACGCCGCCGAGGTGTTGGCGTGCCGGTCGACCGTCACCAGCACGCGTTCCTCGGCGATCCCGAGGCGCTTGGCGACCGCGTCGAGGATCCGCCGATTGGCCTGATGGGGCACCAGCCAGTCGACGTCGTCGATCGTCAGGTCGGCCAGCTCGAGCACCCGTTGGCTGGCCGTGGTCAGGGTCTGGACGGCGTGCCGGAAGACCTCCCGGCCGTGCATGCGCAGATGACCGGTGGTGCCGGTCGAGGACGGTCCGCCGTCGACGTAGAGGTCGTCGTAGTGGCGGCCGTCGCCGCCGAGATGGGTCGCCAGGAGGCCGCGGTCGAAGGTCGTGCCGGTGCCGGTCTCGGCGCGCAGCACGACAGCACCTGCACCGTCGCCGAACAGGACGCAGGTCGTGCGGTCCTGCCAGTCGAGCAGGCGCGAGAAGGTCTCGCTGCCGATCACCAGCGCGGTCCTGGCCTGGCCGGTGACCAGGAACTTGTCGGCGACCGCGAGCGCGAAGATGAAGCCGCTGCAGACCGCCTGCAGGTCGAAGCCGACCGCGTGCAAGGCACCGAGCTTGCGCTGCACGGCCATGGCGCAGGCCGGGAAGGTGTGGTCCGGGGTCGAGGTCGCGACCACGATCAGGTCGACCCGCTCGGGCCCGATCCCGGCATTGGCGAGGGCCGCGGCGGCCGCCGCCCGGGCGAGATCCGAGGTCAGCTCGCCGTCGGCGGCGATGTGCCGCTGGCGGATGCCGGTCCGCTCGACGATCCAGGCGTCGTTGGTGTCCACGGTGCGGGCGAGCTCGTCGTTGCTGACCACCCGGGCCGGCAGATAGGCGCCGCTGCCAATGATGCGCGCGCGGATCATCCCGCCCGGCCGGCGCGTCAGGAGGCCCGCGCGGGGCGGGCGCGCAGCGCCTCTTGCTCGAGCTGGCGGAGCTCGGCGGTGATCCGCTCGTTGGTGCCCTGCTGCACCAGGTCGACCGCGACCCCGATGGCGTTGGCGAAACCGAGCGCATCGGTATTGCCGTGGCTCTTCACGACGATCCCGTTCAGGCCCAGGAACATGGCGCCGTTGTAGCGCCGCGGGTCGAGCCGCTGGCGGACCAGCTGCAGGGCCGGCCGCGCCAGCAAATAGCCGAGCTTGGCGAGCGGCGAGCTCCGGAACGCCTCGCGCAGGAACTGGCCATAGAGCGCCACCGTGCCCTCGGCGACCTTGAGCGCGACGTTGCCGGTGAAGCCGTCGGTGACCACGACGTCGACCTTGCCGCTGGTGAGATCGGTGCCCTCGACGAAGCCGCGGAACTCGATCGGCAGGTCGCTGGCACGCAGGGCGGCGGCCGCCTCGCGGATCCGGTCGTGGCCCTTGACGTCCTCGGTGCCGATGTTCAGGAGACCGACGGTCGGCTTGGCGAAGCCGAGCACGGCGCGCGCGAAGACCTCACCCATGACCGCGAACTGGACCAGGTTGGCGGCGTCGCACTCGGTGTTGGCGCCGAGGTCGAGGACCACCGCCTCGCTCCTGCGCGTCGGCACCAGCGTCGCGATCGCCGGCCGCTCGATGCCCGGCAGGGTCTTGAGCGCGAACTTGGCGAGCGCCATCAGGGCGCCGGTGTTGCCGGCCGAGACCGCGGCGCTGGCGTGGCCGTCGCGGACCGCATCGATCGCGAGCCGCATGCTGGTATTGCGCCCCTGGCGGAGCACCTGCGAGGGCTTGGCGTCGGCGCCGACCTGGTCCGGGGTGTGCTCGACCGTGGCTCGGGCGGTGAGCGCCGAGCGGCCGACCAGGCACCGGTTCAGCTGGTGCTGGTCGCCATAGAGCAGGAAGCGCAGGCCGGGGAACCGTTCCCGCGCCAGGTCGGCGCCCGCGATCACGATCTGCGGCGCGTGGTCGCCGCCCATGGCGTCGAGGGCGATGGTCAGCGTCACGGCAGCTGACCGCTCAGGCGGCGGCGCTGTCCGTGACCCGCGCCGTGACCTCCCGCCCGTTGTAGTAGCCGCAGGCCTGGCAGATGTGATGGGGCAGCTTGAACTCGCCGCAATTGCTGCATTCGGTCAGGTTCATGGGCCGCAATCGGTGATGGGAGCGGCGCATGTTACGCTTCGATTTCGACACTTTCGCTTTCGGTACTGCCATGGGTCTCGACCTCGGCTTGGGCGCCCGCGATTACCGCGCGCGCCTGTCCTTGAGCTGCGTCAGGGCGGCCAACGGGGTCTCGGGCGGCTCGGCCGCGCCGAAGCTGATATTGGGACCCAGACGCCCCGATACCAGAGCCTCGGCCCCGGCGGCGCGCGGGTAGGGCTCGAGCGCCAGCGCCAGCTCCTCGGCGACCGCCTCGCCGAGGTCGATGGCCCGGCCGGTCACCGGCTCGATCTCGTCGTCGTCGACCAGCCAGAGATCGGGCGTCGCCGCCGCGCCGGGCTCGATCGGCCCCGGCAGCCGGCGCCAGCCGCGCGCGATCGGCTGCCGCAGGGTCGCCGGCACCGGCTCCAGGCTGACCACGCAGGCCTGGACGACCTCGGCCTCGAGCCAGCCCTCGAGCCAGATCTCGCCGCCGGGCGCGCGGCGCTCCAGGCGACCGCGGGCCCGGAGCGAGGTCAGCTCGAGCAGATCGAACCGACGCGCGAGCGCCCGCCGCTCGGCCGGATCGGCCGCGAGCTCCACGGCGATTCCGCCTTCCGGCCAGGGCTCGATCACGACCGGACGGGCGAACTCGTTCCTCGGGACCACTCGACAACTCCGCTCCGAGGCCATGCCAGCCTCGCGGGAAAAAGCGGCGGTCAACTTAGGGCCAAGGCGAGGCGAGGGTCAATGGCCTTGCCCGACCCCTGATCCCCGAGTAGGTGACCAACCGACCCGATCCGGTGGGCGGCGACGGCCTCGACCCGATCCGGTGGCAGCGCGGCAAGGCGGGCACGGTCGGGCATGCCCAGCACGGGCTGACCAACGAGCTGACGGCCGAGGCCTTGCCGTGCCAGCGGTTCGGCGCCAACGCCGCCTGGTTCAGGCTCAGTGTCGTGCTGGACAATCTGCGGTCGGCCTTCAAACGGGTGGCGTTGCCGCCTGAGCTACCCCATGCCAGGCCCAAACGCTTGCGCTTCGTGCTCCTGAAGGGCATCGGCAAGGTGGTCCGCCACGCCCGTGAGACCGTACTCCAGCTGGTCGGCGAGGCGCGCCGCAAGCTTGCCGCCCGCCGCCGCCGCCAGGCTCGCGCCCACCGGTCCGCCGCTGGTGCCCGCCGCCTGACCTCACACCCGGTCGTTTACGGACCAAGCGCCCGCGGCCGCGGGCGCCAGCGGGATGACGCCCCAGATCTTCGCCAGATCCCCAGGAACTCCGCCCCCGGCCCGCTCTCAGCCGCGACTGGCAAGGCCCTCCCGGTCCAAGCCCGCCCCTCGACCCTGAGCGCCCCCCTCCTCGACCACCGCCTCATCCTATCCGGGAAGTTGGGTGCGTTCTGTCCCGGGTACCGACGAGGCGCCCGGCGGCGGACAACAAGGACGCCCCCGCGTCCGTCTGACGTGGTATCTTGCGGCGTCACGGTAACCAGACATCAGCACTTTCGCAGCCAACTTCTTCTTCGAGTGGTCCGTGCGACCCTGGCAATCCGTGGGGCGGCTTTCTTGGCGGCGGACAGAGTCCCACGATCGACCATCGACCACAGGCTATCGGGCAATGGTTGACCAAAGGTTAAGATGCTGCAGCATGCAGGCTTGCCGGTCCTGTCCTGTCCCGGGCCTCGACGAGGCGCCCGGCGGCGGGCAACCACCACATCTCGGCCACGGGCATGCGCGATCGATCATGGGCCGCGCGCCCACGACCTCATCGTAGATTGGAGCGGTCGAGCCGGTCATGATCATTGGGATGCCTGTTGTGGGGCCTGGTCGCGGACGGCTGCGGGGGTCCAGGTTTGGCGGCCGCTGAGATCCTGCCGCTGACCCCGCTGTTGTCGGTCGAGCATCTGAGTGTCGGGTTTCGCACCGAGGCCGGCTTCGCGCGCGTGGTCGACGATCTGTCGCTCGCGATCGGGGCCGGGCGGATCGTCGGGCTGGTCGGCGAGTCCGGCTGCGGCAAGAGCGTCACGGCGAAGGCGATCATGCGCCTGCTGCCGATGCCGCCGGCGCGGATCGAGGCGGGGCACATCCGGCTCGAGGGTCGGGACCTGCTGGCGCTCGACGAGCGGGCGATGCGGGCTGTGCGCGGCAACCGGATCGGCATGATCTTTCAGGAGCCGATGACCTCGCTCAACCCGACCTTCCCGGTCGGCTTCCAGATCGGCGAGGCGCTGCGCCTGCATCGTGCCGCGAGCCGCGCCGAGACCCGCGACCATGTGCTCGACCTGCTCCGCCTGGTCGGGATCGGCGCGCCCGAGCGGCGGCGCGCGCAGTATCCGCACGAGCTCTCGGGCGGGCTCCGCCAGCGGGTCATGATCGCGATGGCGCTCGCCTGCCGGCCGAAGCTGTTGATCGCGGACGAGCCGACCACCGCGCTGGACGTCACCATCCAGGCGCAGATTTTGGAGCTTCTGCTGCGGCTGCGCGACGAGCTCGGCATGGCGATCCTCCTGATCACCCACGACCTGGGCGTGGTCGCCGAATACGCCGACGAGGTGGTCGTGATGTACGCCGGCAAGCGGGTCGAATGGGCGGACGTGCGCGCGCCTGTTCCGAGCCCCCCGCCACCCCTACACCCGCGGCCTGCTCGCCTCGATGCCAAGGCTCCAGGGCAGTGCCAGCAAGCTGCCGACCATCCCCGGCGCCGTGCCGAGCCCGATGGAGCGCCCGCCCGGCTGCCCGTTCGTCGGCCGCTGCCCGCAGGCGGCGGACCGCTGCGCCGAGGCGTTCCCGCCGGTCGAGGAGCGGGACGGCCATGGCTTCGCCTGCTGGAACCCGCTGCCATGAGCGGAGCGGCACCGACCATGACCGACGCCCTGCCGCTGCTCGCGGTCGAGGCCCTGAGCAAGCATTTCCCGGTCAAGGGTGGCCGGGTGCACGCCCTGAACGGCGTCAGCTTCGAGCAGCGGCGCGGCGAGACGATCGGCATCGTCGGCGAGTCGGGCTGCGGCAAGTCGACCCTTGCCCGCGCGGCGCTCCGGCTGATCGAGCCGAGCGGCGGCCGGGTTTGCTTCGAGGGCCAGGACCTGGGCGCGCTCTCGGCGCGCGCGCTGCGCCGGCGCCGGCGCGACCTGCAGATCGTGTTCCAGGACCCCTACGCCGCGCTCGATCCCAGGGTCCGGATCGGCGCGACGCTGGCCGAGCCGTTCATCATTCACGGCCAGGGCGGCCGCCGTGAGCGGGCGGCGAGAGTGGGAAAACTGCTCGAGCTGGTCGGCCTGCCGGCCGAGACCGCCGGCCGTTATCCGCACGAGTTCTCGGGCGGCCAGCGCCAGCGGATCGGGATCGCCCGGGCGATCGCGCTTGCATCCCAAGCTGCTCGTGCTCGACGAGCCGGTCTCGGCGCTCGACGTCTCGATCCAGTCGCAGATCCTGAACCTCCTGGTCGAGCTGCGGGCCCGCCTCGGCCTGTCCTATCTGTTCATCTCCCACGACCTCGCGGTGATCCGCTACATCAGCGAGCGGATCGCGGTGATGTATCTCGGCCAGATCGTCGAGCTCGGCAGTGCCGCCAATGTCTACGAGCGTGCCGCCCACCCCTATACCGAGGCGCTGCTGTCGGCGATCCCGCAGCCCGACCCGGAACGGCGCCGCTCCCGGATCGTGCTCACCGGCGATGTCCCGAACCCGGAGCAGCCGCCGCCCGGCTGCCCGTTCCATCCGCGCTGCCCCAAGGCGTTCGACCGCTGCCGGACCGAGCCGCCGGCCGAGCGCAACCTCGGCAGCGCGGCCGCCCCGCACCTGGTCCGCTGCCACCTTTACTGATGCCGCTCGGCGGATCATGTCCCCCGAACCCGCAAAGATGCGTATTATGCCCCCCGAGCCTCCACGGCGCCCGCATAGCCGCCAGGTCGAGCATGCAGCGTGAACGGACGGCGATCGGGTTGACACAAGATTTCCGGAAAAGGTTCCTGACACCTTTTTCCTTGACACCTTTTTGACACCTTTTTCCTTGACACCTTTTTCCTTGACACCTTTTTCCTTGACACCTCTTTCCTGATGACACCTTTTTCCCCTGACACCTTTTTCCCCTGACACCTTTTTCCCCCGTTTCTCCCACGAAAAGAGTTCCAGACCCCGTTTCCCCCTCAGACCCCGTTTCCCCCCTGCGCCGCGCTCCAGGGCGTACCCACGATGCTGTGGGTCCGGTGGCCCGGCGGTTCCGGTGCTGGCGCGGAACGATGTCGCGGTCATGTGCGGGCGGGAAAACGCGTGGGGCATGATTTAGGTGAATGCGCTCCAACTCTGGCGGCATAGAATACTCCTGGCTGATGATCGACGCAGCCGCTCAGCGCGTCGGGCGGGAGCGTCGATCGGTGGTGGGGAGCGAATTCCAGAGGCCCGCGGACCGCCGCTTCGCTCGACGTGATGGTCGGGCGGCGGAGGCAGATGCGGCAAGACGACCTCCCCCACTCACGAGCTCGAAGGGAGAGCGGCGATGTCCTGGTTGCACGGTCCGAAGACGCCCCTGGAAGCGACTCCGTCATAGCAACGACAGAAGCTCCAGGAGGAGCTGCGCCAACGAGCGCCGCGGCGAGACGTGCTCCCGCACCATGTCGGCAGGGCACGGTTCGGGTCGCCGGAAGGCAGTTCTCAGCCACCACCACTCGCTTTTGAAGACCAGAAGCGGATCATGAAAGATCTTGAGGGAATCGCCAATGAACCCATCTTCGAGACGAAGACCAAATGGATTTTGGCCTTGATTGCGCTCGCTCTACTGGCTCTCTTCGCATACGTGATCTCGTAAGCGGCGAGAAACGGGGTCGGGACCTTTAACGGGTAAGCCGGCCTGCGCCTGGATCACGCGGCGCGGAGGGTCGGGATGCGGGCGAGGTCGGCGCGGAGCTGCGCTCCAGGCGCCAGAGGTCGCGCAGCATCTGCATGCGCAGCCAGAACTCGGGGCCGTTGCCGCAGAGCTTGCCGAGGCGGAGCGCCATCTCGGGGGTGACCGCCTGCTCGGCCCGCAGGAGGCGGTGCAGGGTCATCCGGCTGACGCCGAGCTGACGTGCGGCCTCGGCGATCACTTGACCAGAACTCTAGCCAGAACTAAACTAGTCAGAGGTTGGTTAGAAGGGCGCTGCGATGCAGACGGTCGGGATCTTCGAGGCCAAGACCCATCTCTCGGCCCTGCTGGAGCAGGTCGAGCGGGGTGAGGAGGTCACCATTACCAGGCACGGAAAGGCCGTGGCCCGGCTGGTGCCCGTGGGCGCGGTCAGTCGCGAGCGGCTCGAGGGGACCGTGGCCCGGCTCAAGGTGTTCCGGAAGGGGCGCCGGCTCGGCGATCTGTCGGTCAAGGCGCTGATCGAGGAAGGGCGCCGGTGAGCGCGTTCGTGATCGATGCCTCGTCGGTGCTGGCGTGGTGCTTCGAGGACGAAGGCGGGCCCGAGGCCGACGCGCTGATCGAGAGGGTCGCCGCCGAAGGTGCTGCGGTGCCAGGCTCGTGGTCCCTCGAGGTCGCGAACGGCCTGGTGATCGGGGAGCGGCGCGGGCGGATCAAACCCGCCGAGAGCGCCGCCTTCATCGCCATGATCGAAGAGCTCCCGATCGTCGCCGACCGGGCAACCGACGCCCGCGCCCTGCATGAGACCATGAGCCTCGCGCGCGAGCACAGGCTCACAGCGTACGATGCCGCCTATCTGGAACTGGCGATGCGCACCGGCCTGCCGCTTGCCACGGGCGACCGCAAGCTGGCGGCGGCTGCCGAACGCGTCGGCATCGCGCTGACGGGCAGCGCCGCGCAATAGGCCCGATCACACAAACTGTCTGCAGCAAGCTGCGCCGGCCAATTACCCGCCGAGCGCCGTCTTCGGCAGGACCACGTGGCAGCCCTTCTGCTCGTTGACCAGCTGGGTGATCCGGACGTCGGCGGCGAGGCTGCAGAGCATGTAGGCCTCGGCCGCGTCCAGGTTGGTGCGGCGCTGGATCAGGGCGATCATGTCGCGGAGCGCATCCTTGGCGGCATCGTCGAGATCGGCGTTGGCGGCCATCGTGATGTGCTCCGTGGGGGTCTCGGCCGCCGGGAAGCGCAGGGAAAAATCGCGCCGGAGGTGGAACTCGAAGACGCCGGTCAGCGCGGTCTCGATCGCGGTCACGCAGACCTCGCCGTCGCCCTGCACGCCATGGCCGTCGCCGGCCGAGAACAAGGCACCCTCGGTCCAGACCGGCAGATACAGGGTCGTGCCCGCGATCAGCTCCTTGTTGTCGAGATTGCCGCCGTGGGCGCGCGGCTGGGTCGTGCTGAGCCGCCGCCAGGCGAGCGGCGGTGCCACTCCCATGACCCCGAAGAACGGCCGCAGCGGCAGCTCGGTGCCCCAGGGCAGGCGGCCGACCATGCGGACGGCATCGAGCGCTGTGTGGATCATCCGGGTGTCCGGAAAATCCTCGGGCAGCGTGCCCCAGAGCGGGCGGATGCGGGTGTAGCCCCAGTCCTGCCGCAGATGCACGTCGAGGATGCGCACCTCGAGCACGTCGCCCGGCCTGGCGCCCTCGATCCGGATCGGGCCGGTCAGGATGTGCGGCCCGGGGTCGGGACGGAGTGCCCGGTGAATGTCATGCAGCTCCGGCGGCACGTGGAAGCCGGGGCCGGGCAGCACGTCGGGCGGGCCGGAGACGCTGTGCAGCGTGACCCGGTCGCCGGGCTCGACCGTCAGCACCGGCTCGAGGGTCGCGTCGAAACTGCCCCAGTGACAGGTTGTTGGCGAAGCGGCGAGGTCGTGATCGGTCATGACGATCGTCGTCTACAGCGCGGCCAAGTGGCGCTTGGCCACCTTGCAGATGAAGGTGTACTTGGGATTGACCATCTGGGTGCAGCGCGCCTCGGCGATCTGGCCGAGCAGCATGTAGGCCTCGGGCGCCGGCAGGCCGTAGTCGTCCTCCAGCCAGTGGATCATCTCCTCGAAGGCGATCCGGGCGGCATCCTCGAGCGGGCGCGCGCAGCCGAGCGTGCCGATGTGCTCCGGCGTCTCGATCCGCGGCCAGACCATGCGCGCCGGGCGCGGCGCGAGCTCGACGCTGACCGTGAGCCGGGCGGCGATCTCGATCGCACCGCAGCCGTTGGCCTCGAGGTCGCCCTGCACCGCGTGGCAGTCGCCAAGGAACAGATGCGCGCCCTCGTGGTGCACCGCGAAGCTCACCTTGTTGCCGGGCGTGATCTCCTGGACGTCGAGATTGCCGCCATGGGCGCCGTTGTCGACGGTCAGCACCGCGCCGTGCACGGGCGCCACGCCCGCGACCCCGATCATCGGCCGGATCGGCAGCTTCAGACGATCGCTCCAATGGACGACGCCGTTCTCGACCTCGACCACCCGGTTCTGGATGCCGAACTCCTTCTGCCGGACCCAGTCGGGGAACATGCCGATCCCGGGCCAGAGCGCGGTGTAGCCCAGGCCCTCGAGCTGCATGTCGTGGACCGTGATCGTCAGCATGTCGCCGGGCCTGGCGCCGACCACCTTGATCGGGCCGGTCGCCGGGTTGACGAACGGCAGGGTGATGTCACTTGCCGTCAGCTTCTTGTCGAGCGAGGTGATCACGCCGCCGTTGCAGTTGATCTCCGATTCGACCTCGAACACCTCGCCCGGGCGGACCTCGGCGATGAACGGATCGGTCGAGCCGAGCGCGTATTTGAGGTTGCCCTCCTTGGGCACGGTCTGGCTGATCGCTGGCATTTCTTTCCTCACTTGGGCTTCGAGCTTGGGGCGTCACTGCAGGTCGTGGCGCCAGGGGCTGAGCAGGCGCTCGATCTTGCCGACGATGAAGGCGAGCACGAGGGCGAGGGCGATGGTCGCGACCAGGGCTGCGAACACCTTGGGGATGATGTAGAGGCTGCCGGCCTTGAAGATCGCGTGGCCGAGCCCTTCCGAGGACGACATGAACTCGCCGATGATAGCACCAATCAGGGCGAAGCCGACCGTGAGCTTGAGCCCGGCGAAGATGTCGGTGAGCGAGGCCGGCACCACCAGCTTGCGGAAGATGTGCTGCTTGGAGGCGCCGAGCGTGCGCATCAGGTTGATCTGATCGGGATCGACGCTCAAGGCGCCCTTGTAGGAGGTGAGCAGCGCGACGACGACCACCGAGAGCGTGGCCATGGCGATCTTGGACGCGAGCCCGGTGCCGAACCAGATGATCATGATCGGTGCCAGCGCGATGATCGGGATCGAGCCGAGGGCCACGATGAAGGGCTGGACCACCCGCGAGAGAAATCGCGAATACCAGAGCAGGAGGCCGATCACGGTGCCGACGACGTTGCCGACCAGGAAGCCGAGCAGCGTCTCGAGGCCGGTCACATAGGTGTCGGTGAACAGGCTGCCGTCCCGCCACATCGCGACCAGGAAGCCGAAGATCGCGCTCGGCGAGCCGAACAGGAAGGCGCTCAGCGCCGCCTTCGAGGTCAGGTACTCCCAGCCGGCGAGCAGCACGGCCAGCAGCAGGAGCTGGACCGCAACGACGATGCCGGTCTCCCTGAGCCGGCGCAGGCGCAGGATTTTTCGCGCCCGCGGGGCCGGACGCCCGGCCGCCTCGGCGGAGGGCACCGTGGGCGACGTGTCGCGCAGCGCCCTCAATGCCGCTGGACCTCGAGATCGCGCCAGATGTTGCGCACATAGTCGGAGAACCCGGGGTTTTCGCGCGCCGCCATCATGTCGGTGCGGTCGCCCTCGAGCTCGATGTCGTAGACCGAGCGGATCCGCGCCGGCCGGTGCGAGAGCACGATCACCCGATCCGACAGCGACACCGCCTCCTCGATGTCGTGGGTGATCAGCAGCACCGAGCGCTGCTGCTCGCGGACCAGCTTGGCGGTATCGCTCTCGATCACGAGCTTGGTCTGGAAGTCGAGCGCCGCGAACGGCTCGTCGAGCAGCAACACCTCGGGCTCGTTGACCAGCGTCCGAGCCAGCGCCACCCGCTGGCGCATGCCGCCGGAAAGGGTCGCCGGGTAGTGGGTCTCGAACCCGCCGAGCGCCAGCTGCGCCAGCATCTGCCGCGCCCGGCGGGTCGCCTCGGCCCGCCCGATCCCCTTGATCTCGAGGCCGATCGTGACGTTGTCGACTGCCGTCCGCCAGGGGAACAAAAGGTCCTTCTGGAGCATGTAGCCGACGTGGCCCGGCATGCCGGAGAGCGCCTGGCCGTGCCAGAGGATGGTGCCGCCGGAGAGCGGGATCAGACCGGACAGGACGTTCAACAGGGTCGTCTTGCCGCAGCCCGACGGGCCGACGATGCTGACGATCTCGCCGTGACCGAGCGTGAACGACAGGTCGGCGATGATCGGCACCGCCTCGTCGGCCTCGCCGTAGGCCTTGCTGACGCCCTGGGCTGAGAGCGGCGGCACGCTGCCGCCCGCCGCCCCCGCCCCGACGCGTGCCATGGCCTGCGCGGCCGGGTGACCCGGCGAGCTCAGCCGCCGGCCGCCTGGATCGCCTTCTCGGCGTAGGAGTTGTCGATGATGTCGTCAAAGGAGAGCGTGCCCTTGACGTTCTTCAGGTAGATCTGCATCGCCATCAGGTTCGCCCACTGGTCGGGCTTGGTGATCACCGACTCGGCCGGGATCTTGTACTCGAGCTCGGCATCGATCGCCGCATTGACCACGTCCGCCGACAGATCCGGGAACTCCGCGCGCGCGACCTCCTTGGCGAAGTCCGGGTCGGCGTAGGTCTTGCGCGAGGCCTCCTCGAACGAGGTCACCAGCGCCTGGACGACCTCGGGCTTGGCCTCGGCGAACGACGGCAGGATCATGATCCCGGTGTTGCAGAACGGGCCGACATAGTTCGAAAAATCGAACACGACCTTGGCGCCCTGGGCGACCGCCGAGGCGACGCTCGGCTGGTAGGCGATCGCCATGTCGGCCTGGCCCGCGAGCATGGCGCCGATCTCGGTGCCGGGGTTGACCTCGAGGATGGTGACGTCCTGGCCGACCTTGAGCCCGGCGGTCTCCAGCATCCGCTTGGCGACCGAGTAGTTGGTGTTGGGCTCGGGCGAGGTGACGATGGTCAGGCCCTTGAACTGCTTGGGGTCGGTGATCGTGTCGAGGTTCTTCGACACGCCGAAGTAGTGGGCGCGCTGGACCACCGTGCCGACCACGATGCCGGGACCGCCGGCCTCGCGCGACATCTGGACCATGGTGGCATCGCCGATCGCGAAGTCGGCGGAGCCGCCGAGCACCGCGGCGAAGGCCTGGGTGTCGCCGCCGGCGGCGGTGACGTTCAGGTGCAGGCCGTTCTTCTCGAAGATACCGGCGTGCTGGCCGACGTAGAGGTTGATGTAGCCGAGGTTGTGCACGGCCTCGACGAAGTTGACCTCGGTCAGGTCGGCCGCCCGGGCCGGCGCCTGGGCGAGGCCCGCGACCGCGAGCGCCATGACCGCCGTGGCCAGGAACATCGGGCGCGCTACTGGGCAAACCGTCCGCTGGGACAGCTCGAACGACATGGGTGTCTCCCTGGGGCAAAGATTTTTTGGAACCCCGTCAGCATAAGAGCCGTACGGCGACGCACAAGAGCCGTATGCGAGCCTCAGGCCAGCCGCTCGAGCAACCGCCGGAACATGCCCTCGAGCCAGGTGGCCCAGGCCGCCTGGCCTTGGGCTTGCGCGATCAGATCCTGGCGGATCTCGATCCCGACGTGCGGCAGGCCGCGGCGCTCGCCGTGCACCGGCAAGGTGTAGTCGCTCTCGTCGTCGACCACATAGGGCAGCTGGTCGCCGACGTAGGGCGCGCTGTCCTGGTTCAACAGCTCGAGCAACGGCCGGGCGAGCCGGGGATCGCGATTATAGAGGAGACCGATCACCCACGGTCGCGAAATGCCCTTGAAGACCGGCGTGAAGCTGTGCATGGCGATCAGAACGGTCGCCAGACCGGCCTCCGCGCGGGCCTGGAGCAGCGCCTCGATGGTGCCGTGATAGGGCCGGAACAGGGCCGCGATCCGGGCCTGGCGCGCGGGCTCCGAAATCTGCCGATTGCCCGGGATCCGGGTCAGCTCGCTGATCTCCGGGATCGACTGGGCGACGTGGGTCGGCCGGTTGCAGTCGATCACCAGGCGCGAGTAGGTCTGGGCGACGAAGGGCGCGTCGAATGCCCGGGCGAGGCTCTGCGCGACCGGCAGGATGCCGATGTCGTAGGCGATGTGGCGCTCGAGGTCGGCCGCGCTGAGACCGAGGTTGCCGAGCCGCCGCGGCAGGCGTCGGCCGGCATGGTCGGCGACGAACACCAGGAGCGATCGGCTCTCGGCCCGCTCGACGATCACCGGCACCGGCTCGTCCTGATCGAGCAGAGGCACGACCGGCGGTGCCGGATCGGCCAGGGCCGGTGCGCCGTCGACCTCGCCGACGGCGCGAGCGGACCGCCGGTGCACGACCGCAATGGGCTCGCGCGCTGGCTCCGGGCTCGAAGGTTCGGGGGGCAGCGTCGTCATCGCTGCCCACTAACTGAGCCGGAGCCCCCGCCTTTGTCAAACCATCTCCTTGATCGAGGCGCCAATCCTGCTTCAATCGGACAACATCACTCACGGAGGGAACCGGGGCATGCGACGAGAACCGCTGATCATCGCCTGCTGCAGCGACATCGCCGGGCAGGTGCGCGGCAAGGCCTTCCCCGCCCGGGATTTCGACAAGCGCTGCGCGAGCGGGGTCGGCTGGTGCCCGACCAACGTCCAGATCACCGCCTTCAACCGGATCGCCGACACGCCGTTCGGCTCGCTGGGCGACGCGCTCCTGATGCCTGACCCCGCCGCCCGGGTCGACGTCGACCTCGGGCCGGACGACCCGGGCGAGCATTTCGTGCTCGGCGACATCGTCGAGACCGACGGCGTCACGCCCTGGCCCTGCTGCCTGCGCTCGCTTCTGAAGAGCGCGCTGGCGGCGCTCGCGAGCGAGGCCGGGCTCGAGCTCCGGGCGAGCTTCGAGCACGAGTTCCACTACGACGGGCCGGCGCCCGACGGCGGCGGCTTCGGCCTGCGCTCCTATCGCGCCGCCGCGCCGTTCCATGAGCGCTTCATCGCGGCGCTCGACCAGGCCGGCATCGAGGTCGAGCTGATCCAGCCCGAATTCGGCTTCAGCCAGCACGAGATCAGCGTCGCCCCGCGGCCCGGCCTGGTCGCCGCCGACCAGGCGGTGATCCTGCGCGAGCTCGCACGCGCGGTGGCGCGCCGCTCGGGCGCCCGGGTGAGCTTCGCACCGATCGTCGCCGGCATGGGGGTCGGCAACGGCGTGCACGTGCACCTCGGGCTGGTCGACCGTAAGGGCCGCCCGGTGATGCACGACCCCGCCGGTCTGGGCGGGCTCAGCGCCACCGCCGGCAGCTTCACAGCCGGCATCCTTCGCCACCTGCCGGCCCTGACCGCGTTCACCGCGGCGAGCACCGTCTCCTACCAGCGCCTGGTGCCGCACCGCTGGAGCTCGTCCTTCAACAATCTCGGCTATCGCGACCGCGAGGCCGCGGTCCGCATCTGCCCGGTGCGCGAGGGTGCGGACGTGGCGGCGCAGTACCATGTGGAGTACCGGGCCGCGGACGCGGCCGCCTCGCCCTATCTGCTGCTCGCGATGCTGGTCCTGGCCGGCCTTCAGGGCATCCGGGACGGTCTGCCGACGCCGCGTCCGACCGAAGGCGATCTCTCGACCATGGCGGCGGCCGAGCTCCAGGCTCAGGGCGTGCAGCGGTTACCGACATCCTTGCCGCTCGCGCTCGCGGCGCTCGCCGCCGATGCCACCGTCCAGGGCTGGCTGCCGCCCCTCCTGCTCGAATGCTACCACAAGCACAAGCAGGACGAGATCGCAGCCATCGCCGGCCTCTCCGACGCCGAGCAGGCTGCGCGCTACGCCGAGGTCTACTAAGCGCCGGCTCGCCGCTCAGGGGTGCAGGAGGCCGGCGAAGGTCTCGTGGAGATTGGCGGTGAGGCCGGCGTCGAGGTCGGCGATCAGGTCGCGCACCAGCTCGTAGCCGAGCCGCTGGCGCTCGGCGTAGCCGATGTCCTCGGGCAGCGCCTTGGTCCGGGTCGCGGTCGTGCTGATCGAGCCCTGGACGTTGCCGGCATCGTCGAGGTGATCGATCCGGACCTTGAGGCGGCCCTCGAAGCGCGCGGACGGCTCGGTCGTGAGATAGCCCTGGATGCCGGTCTTGGTCTCGAGCTTCCGCTCGGTGACCGAGGCGTCGAGGATCACCGCCTGCAGCCGGCCCGGGCCGCCGACCGCCTGGAGCCGATGCTCCAGGAGCTGGCGGATCGCGGCTTCCGGGGTCAGCGCGAAGGTGTGGTCGACGTAGGGCGGCGCCCCCTTCGGCTGATAGGCGCTCTGGATGTCGATCGCACCGACCGCGAAGCGGAGCGGCGGCCGGTCGCCGAAGTCGAGCGGCGGCGGCTCGAAGGTCTGGTAGTCGCCGGCGCAGCCCGCGACCCAGAGACACCAGAGCAGGACCGCGACCAGCGGGCGCATCGGCTCCGTCCTTCCCCTCAATGCCGGCGGTCGGCGTGCAGGCGGGCGAGCTCCGCGGCGTCGAACCGGTAGGTTGCGCTGCAGAACTCGCAGGTGACCACGAGATGGCCGTCGGCCTCCTTCATGTCCTCGAGCTCGTCCGGCGGGAAGCGGCGTAGCATCGCCTCGACCCGGGCGCGCGAGCAGCGGCAGCCGAAGGAGAGGTCGAGCGGCCGGAACACGCGCACGCCCTCCTCGTGGAACAGGCGCAGCAGCAGGCGCTCGGGGGCCAGATGCGGGTCGACCAGCTCGGCCTCGGTGGCGGTGCCGAGCAGCAGCATGGTGCGGCGCCAGTCCTCCTCCATCTCGTCCTCGCGGCCTTCGGCGACCTGCTCGGGCAGGCGCTGGACCATAATCCCGCCCGCCCGCCAGTGCCACTGGTCGCGGTCCCCAACCCGGTCCATGATCCGGTCGACCGCGATCTCGAGGCCGGTCCGCACCTGCTCGCTCTGGCGGAAGTAGGTCTGCATGCACTCGGTCAGCGTCGCCCCGGTGAGCGTCACGATCCCCTGATAGGTCTGGCCCGCCTCGCTCTGATCGACGGTCAGCGCGAGCTGGCCCGCGCCCAGCAGGTCGGGCACGCCGGCGCCCGGGGCGGCGGCGACGCCGGCGGCGTCGAACTTGGCATAGCCGCGCATCGCGCCGTCGCTGGTGCAGTCGGCGATCATCAACGAGACCGGGCCCGCGCTCCGCACCTGGAGGCTGAACGTGCCCCGGAACTTGAGCCCGCCGGCAAGGGTCGCGGCGAGCACGAGCAGCTCGCCGAGCAGGCGGCTGACCGGCTCGGGGTAGTCGTGGCCGGTCAGCACGCGGTCGACCAGACCGCCCAGGCGGACCAGGCGGCCCCGGAGCGCCGAGCGCTCGAGCTGGAAGGGGCGGAGCAGGTTGTCGCCGATCGGCCTTGCGATCATCGAGGCCAAAGCGTCACGCCGGCGAAAGGCTCAACCGAGGCACCAGGCGAGGATGCCCTTCTGGGCGTGCAGCCGGTTCTCGGCCTGATCGAAGACCACCGAGCGGGGGCCGTCGATCACGGCTGCGCTCACCTCCTCGCCGCGGTGCGCCGGCAGGCAATGCATGAACAGGGCGTCCGGCTCGGCCGCCGCCATCAGGACCTCGTCGACCCGATAGTCGGTCAAGAGGCGGCGCCGGCGCTCGGGCTCGCCGTCGCCCATCGACACCCAGACGTCGGTCATCACGGCATCGGCGCCGGTGACCGCCTCGCGCGGGGTCTCGAACAGCTGCACCCGCGCCTGGCGCTCGGCGGCCCAGGCGAGCACCTGGGCGTCGGGTGCCAGCTCCGGCGGACAGGCGAGGCGGAGCTTGAAATCGAAGCGCTGGGCGGCATGGATCCAGGAGGTCGCGACGTTGTTGCCATCGCCGGTCCAGGCGAGCGTGCGGTCGCGGATCGGGCCGCGATGGGCCTCGAAGGTCATGACGTCGGCCATGATCTGGCAGGGGTGCGAGCGGTCGGTCAGGCCGTTGATCACCGGCACGGTCGCCGCGTCGGCCAGCTCCAGGAGCTTGGCGTGGTGGTCGGTGCGGATCATGATCGCATCGACGTAGCGGGACAGCACGCGCGCCGTATCCGCGATGGTCTCGCCGCGGCCGAGCTGCATCTCCTTGGTGTTGAGCACCACGGCATCGCCGCCGAGCGCCTTGACCGCGACCTCGAACGACACCCGGGTGCGGGTCGAGGGCTTGTCGAAGATCAAGGCCACGGCCTTGCCCGTCAGCCGCGAGCGATCCCTACCGTTGCCGTTGACCCTGAGCTCGCCGGCGAGATCGAGGATCGAGCGCAGGGTGCCCGAACTCCAGCTCGTCGAGGTCGAGGAAATGCCGCGGTCCGGTCATTGCGCCGCCTCCTGCCCGGCCAGCTCCTGGCACAGCTCCTCGAGGATCGCGAGCGCCTCCTCGATCTCGGCCGGGCCGATGATCAAGGGCGGCAGCAGGCGGACGACATTGTCGCCCGCCGGCACGGTCAACAGGCCGCGCGCCATCAGCTTGGCGCTGATCTCGGTGTTCGGCGGCACGAACACCAGGCCGAGCAGCAGTCCCTGCCCGCGCACGCCCTGGATCAGGCTCGGGAAGGCGGCGGCCAGCTGCTCCAGCTGGTGACGAAGCCGCTTGGCCAGCTCGTCGACCCGCTCCAAAAAGCCGTCCTCGAGCAGGACGTCGAGCACGGCATTGCCGCAGGCGCAGGCGAGCGGGTTGCCGCCGAAGGTCGAGCCGTGGGAGCCCGCGGTCATGCCCGAGGCGGCGCGCGCGGTCGCGAGGCAGGCGCCGATCGGGAAGCCGCCGCCCAGGCCCTTGGCGAGGGTCATGATGTCGGGGGTGACGCCGCTCCACTGATAGGCGAACAGCCGGCCGCTCCGGCCCATGCCGGTCTGGACCTCGTCGAAGATCAGCAAAAGGTCATGCTCGTCGCAGAGCCGGCGCAGCTCGGCGAGAAAGCCCGCCTCGGCGGCGCGGATGCCGCCCTCGCCCTGGGTGGGCTCGATCAGGATCGCCGCGGTCTCGGGGCCGATCGCCGCCTCGACCGCGGCGAGGTCGCCGAGCGGCACGTGATCGAAGCCCGGCATGTCGGGACGGAAGCCCTCGAGATGCTTCTCCTGGCCGCCGGCCGCGATGGTCGCGAGGGTGCGGCCGTGGAAGGCGCCCTCGAAGGTGATGATCCGATAGCGCTCGGCCTGGCCGCGCTGGTACTGGAAGCGTCTGGCCATCTTGATCGCGCATTCGAGCGCCTCGGCCCCGGAGTTGCCGAAGAACACGGTGTCGGCGAACGACTGCGCGACCAGCCGCTCGGCCAGCTGCTCCTGGAGCTCGATGCCGTAGAGGTTCGAGCAGTGCCAGAGCTTCTCGGCCTGGGCCTTCAGGGTCGCGACCAGGTGCGGGTGGGCGTGGCCGAGCAGGGTGACCGCGATCCCGCTGCCGAAGTCGAGATAGCGTCGGCCTTCGCGATCGAACAGATAAGCGCCCTCGCCGCGCTCGAAGCTGATCGGAGCGCGCTTGTAGACCGGCAGGAGCGGCGGCACGGGTGCGTTCGACATGGCTGGCTCGGGCTTTTGAGGAAACGCCAAACTTGGGGGTAACCCGCCATCCTGTCAACGGCCGGCCGCGCGGGCTCAGGCTTTGAGCCGCCAGCCGCGGGCGAGCAGGCGCTGGGCGAGCAGCCACAAGGCGAGATCGACCAGAGCGACCAGCGCCATCCCGACCGGGACGCTGCCGTCGGCGTGGCCGGTGAAGCCGAAGCGGAGGCCGTCGATCAGGTAGAAGAAGGGGTTGCCGTGGGCCAGCGCCTGAAACGGCTCGGGCAGCTGCGCGATCGAGTAGAAGGTGCCGGACAGGAATGACAGGGGCGTGATCACGAAGTTGGTGACCGCCGCCATCTGGTCGAACTTCTCGGCCCAGATGCCGCCGAGCAGGCCGATCAGCGCCAGCATCAGCGAGCCGGCGAGCGCGTAGTAGAGGATCAGGAGCGGATGGGCGGGCGCGAGTGCCACGAACGGGGCCATCGCCAAGCTCACCACGAGCGCGACCAGGAGGCCGCGGGTGACGCCGCCCGCGACCAGGCCGGACATCAGCTCGCCGGGCCGGAGCGGCGGCATCAGCAGGTCGACGATGTTGCCCTGAATCTTGCCGATCAGGATCGAGGCCGAGGTATTGGAAAACGCGTTCTGAATGATCGTCATCATGATCAGGCCGGGCGCCAGGAACTCGAGGAACGGCACCCCGCCGACCATGCGCCCGCTGCGCCCGAGCGCGAGCGAGAAGATCAGGAGGAACATCAAGGTGGTGATCACCGGCGCCACGAGCGTCTGCCCGGGCACCTTGAGGAAGCGCCGCACCTCCTTCAGGTAGAGCGTCCAAAGCCCGATCAGGTTGAGATCGAACGGCGTGCCGAAGGTCGAGCCCTGCGACCGCGGCGGCCGTCGATTTCCGCTCAGTAGTCGTAGCGCCATTGGAGCCCGATCCCGCCCTGCGCGTTCTCGCCGGTCTCGGCCTGGACCGAGACGTTCGGCAAAATCTGGACCTCGACCCGGGCCTTGCCGCTCTCCGGGGCGATCCCCTTCTGGAGCTCGACATACACGTCCTTGTTCAAATACTTGCCCGCGCGCACGGTCTCGTCCCCCGTACCTGATCCGCTGCTGCTACTGCCGCTACTGCTGCTACTGCTGCTGCTACTGCTGCTGCTGCTGACGTCGAGGGTATCGACGTGCAGGATCGAGCGAAGCTTGCCCATCACGTCGAGGCCGCCGCCGCCGCGCAGCCGGTTCAACGCGAACGCGAGCTGGGCCGCCTGGACCGGGGTGATCGAGCTGGTGTCGCGATCGAACAGCAGGCGCGACAGGATCTCGTCCTGGGGAAGCGGCGGCTGGCTGGTGAGGGTCAGCTTGGGATCGAGAGCCCGGCCCTGGATTTGAACGATCGCCGTAAAGTCCGCTTTCTGCGCCGTCGCCTCGATATCGACCGTCGGGTCGGGCGGGGTCGCGCCGCCGAAGCTGATGACGCCCTTGCTCAGGTTGAGGCGTTGGTCGACGAGGTCGACATAGCCGCGCTTGATCGTGAGCCTGCCGACCAGGATCGGCTTATCGACCGAGCCGGTCACCTGCAGCTTGCCTTGCCACTCCGATTGCAGCCCACGGCCGCTCACGAACACCTGGCCGGGCAGATCGATCTTCAGATCCAGGACGAGTGGCAGCGGGCTGTCGCTCGGGGCCGCCGGCGTGACGGTCGAGCGCTTGCCGCCCACCTCCTTGACCGGGATCACTGCAATGTCAGGGCCGGTCGAATCCGGGATCGAGATCTCGGCATGCTCGACCTTGAGCCCGCCCGTGAGCTTCAGCTGCGTCATGTCGCCCTGAAGATCGAGCTTGCCGCTGATCGTCGCGTCGGCGTCGTCGCGCCGCACCAGCCGGGCATTCTTCAACTCCGCCTGAAGGCTGAGCGGGAAGTGCGCCGTGGGGTCGACCGTGATCGCCCCCGAGCCGCTGAGCGAGCCCTTGCCGCCGTCGGTGGCCGAGAACTGCTCGATCACCACCCGCTGGTCGTGCGCCTGCGCGCGCAGCGTGACGGCCTGCAGCACCGTGCCGGTGGTCCCGTTGGCGTAGCGGCCATCGCTCACCGCCGCGGTCCCCTGGATGCCCGGCGCTGCGACCGTGCCGTCCAGGGTCAGGGCCAGGCTGAGCGTGCCGCTCAGCGTCTGGTCGTCGAGACCGGCCAGCGCCACCAGCCGGGCCAGCGCCAGCTCGGCATCCAGACGACCGGCGAGACGGCCATCCTCGGGCAGGGTGAACTCCAGCTGATCGAAGCGGGCGATCAGGGGCAGCTCTGCGGACAGCGTGATCGGTTGCTCGCTGACCCCCTGGCCGCGGGCGTCGACGCTGAGGCGTCGATCGGCGAGCTCGGCCCGGACCGTGAGCTCGGCCGGCGGCAGGTCGGCGAAGGCCAGGTTGTCGCTGCGCAGGCCGGTCGCGGTCAGCTCGAGGCTGCCATGCGGATTGTCGGCCGGTCCCTTGAGCCGAAGGGTCGCGTTCGCCTGGCCGGTCATGGCCGGCCCGCCGAAACGGGCGAGCAGGGCCAGCGGCAACGCGTTCAAGCGCGCATCCGCCGCGACGCTGCTGGTCCCGAGATCGGCCGCGGCGGTGAGCCGGGCGTCGCCCAGGCGAAGATCGAGCCCGGTGAGCCTCGAGGTGCCGGCGCCGACCGTCAGCTCCGCCGGCTGGGCAAGCCGGAGCGGCGCGCCGGCCAGCTGCCCGCCGAGCTGCTCGAGCCGGAGCCGGAACGGCTCCCCGAGGCTGAGCCTCGCCCGGCCGTCGAGCTCGAGCGGCTGCGGCACCTTGCCGTCGAGCGCGACGGTCAACGCCAGCTCGGTGACCGGGCCCTTGGCGGTCACCCGGACGCGGTTGAGCGCGATCTGATCCCGGTGGACGGCGTCGAGCTCGAGGCTGCCGTCGACGCTGGGCGCGCCCAGGGCATCGGCGACCGTCGCGCTCAGATGGAACTGGCGCAACCGGCCGAAATCGCTGCCGAGCTCGCTGCCGTCGACCGTCAGCGCCACCGACTGGCCCTGGCTCGCCGCATCCAGCTTGGCGTCGAGCTTCAGCTGGCCGCGCAGCCGGCCCGGCAAAGCGGCGCGAATGCCGCCAGCTCGCCGACCTCGCCCTTGAGCGCGCCCCGCACCAGGCTGCGCTCGAGATCGATCGTCAGATCGCCGCCGATGGCGGTACGCGGCGCGCTCAGGCGCAGATCGCTCAGATGCAGTTCCTTGCCCTGCAGGCGGTAGCCGGTCGCGAGCTTGGCGTCGAGCCCGGACGCCTTGGCGCCGACGGCGAGCGTGCCGGCCGGCTCGGTCAGCAGATCCCTGGCGGAAGCCTCGAGCGCCAGGCTCTCGACCGATCGACCGGCGATCAGCAGGTCGCGGCCGTGCGCTGCGAGATCAACCGTCGGTGCGTCGAGGCTGCCGCCCGGGACCACCGTGATCTCGAGCGTGCCGGCCAGATCCTGGCCGAGCACCGGCGCCAGCACGGCGAGCTTCGGCAGAGCGAGGGTCACCTTGCCGTCGAGGGTCTGCGCGGGCAGGCTCAGCGCGACATTGCCGCCGACGGTCGCGGCCGCGCCCGTGACGGTCAGACTCTCGACCTCGAGACGGCGATCGGGCTCGAGGGTCGCCTGCGCGCTCAGCCGCGGCTCGGGCCCGAGCAGCTCGGCAGCACCCGGCGGCAGGCCGGCGAGGTCCTGGGCACTGCCGGTCAGCTTGACCTCGATCCGGCGCGCGCCTTCGCCGATGCCGAGATCGGCGGCGAGCTGCGCCCGGCCATCGAGACGCTGGCCGAAGGCTGCGGTCAGCGGCCCGAGCGCCGGCGTCTCGAGCCCGAGCCTGGCGTGGCCGGCGAGCGTCGTTGGATCGAGCGTGCCCGCGGCGTGAAGCGCCAGATCCCCGGCATTCAGCGTCAGCTCGCTGAGGGTCAGCGGGCCGTCCGCCCTGCCCGCGAGCGCCAGATGCCAGGTGGCGTCCTCCACCGGCAGCGGCAGGCCCGCAGGCAACCGCAGTCCCGCCAGGCGGCCGGTCCCCGCGATCTGGACCGCAGCCGGCTCGGGCATCGTGAAGTCGAGCGTGGTCTCGAGCCGCTGAGCCGCGATCTGATCGATGCCGGGCGCTTCGATCGCGAGCGTCAACCGGCCTTTCGGCTGCAGGAGCGCGCCCTCGGCGACCAGATGGGCGCTGAGCGCGCCCGCAAGCGGCGCCTGGAGCAGCGCTCCGACCGGCGCCAGCTCGGGCAGCTCCAGGTCGGCCGCCGCCGAAAGCTGGCTCTGGTCGAAATCGAGCTCGGCCCGGCCGGTGAGCGTGCCGCTCGCGGTCTCGGCCCGCAGGTCCTGCACGCTCAGCCGCTGGGCTGCCGTCTGGGTGACGGTGAGCGCCAGGCCGAGACGCTCGCCCAGGAGGCCCGCCAGCTGCGCGGGCAGCAGGCCCGGGGCCGGCCGCAGGCCGCCGTCGAGTTCGGATCGTCGGCCGCGCGGCGAGCGCGATCTTGAGCTTGGCATCGGCGCTCGCCAGCCGCTCGACATCGACCTTCAGATCGCCGGTCCAGGCATCGAGCGGCCCGGAGCCGGCAAGGCGCAGCGTGAAGTCGCCGGCGTCCGGCCGCCCGCTCAGCCGGGCCAGCAGCCCGCCAGTCTCGGCGGCGTTCAGCGTCAGATCGAGGGCGGCCGGAGCGAGGCTCAAGCGGGCATCGAGCGTCGCGCTGGCGGTCGGCCGATCGACCCGCTCGGCGTCGAGTGCCAGCACCACCGTCCGGCCGTCGTCGCTGCCGGTCAGGCGCCCGGCCAGGCTGAAGCTGGCGGCCTCGCCGAGCA
This sequence comes from uncultured Alphaproteobacteria bacterium, assembly GCA_963730195.1. Classification (GTDB taxonomy): domain Bacteria; phylum Pseudomonadota; class Alphaproteobacteria; order Geminicoccales; family Geminicoccaceae; genus DATAOG01. The sequence goes on along the minus strand of CAVSRN010000032.1, from coordinate 77,616 downwards.
CCTCGGGACCGAGCTCGATCTGCGGCAGGGCGAGCCGGTCGAGCGCGACCGGCGGCAGCCAGGTCGGCAGCTCCGGCAGCCGGAAGGGCTCGTCACTGGTGGCGGGCGAGGTCGGCGGCAGGCGCGAAAGCTTGATCCGATCGGCGCCGAGCGCACTCACCTCGAGCCGGCCACGGAGCAGGGCGGTTGGCGACCACGACAGGTGCAGGCCGGCAAGCTCGAGCCAGACGCCCTCCGGGTCTGCGATCGTCAGCCGGGTCAGGCGCAGATCGAACGGTACCAGGCCCTCGAGGCCCACGACCTCGACGCGGGTCTCGGGGCCGGCCAGGGCGCGCTCGAGCGCGGCACTGATCGCACGCTGGCCGGGACCGGTCTGCGCGAAGGCAAAAGCGGCGCCAATCAGGAGCAGGACAAAGCCAAGCGCGCCCCCGAGCGCAAGGCCGAGGCGTCGGACCATCTCGCACTACGTTCCGGCGCAGCGACGACACGCTCGCCGGCCGCGCGTTGCTGGTTCGTTCCAGCACCAATATAGGGCGCCGGGCGCCACCGGCCACACGGCCCGGCGTTCGCCGGCAGCGAGCGCGAGCTGCGCCCTCACATCTCGCGCAGGGCGTCGAGATCGGTGACGACGTAGTGCCCGTCCTGAACCCGGATCAGGTCCGTCTCGCGCCATTCGCGCAAATGCTTGTTCATGCTCTCGCGCGACATGCCGACCATGTTGCCGAGCTGCTGTTGCGAGAGCTGGAGATCGATCCGCACCCCGTCCGCGACCGGCTTGCCGAACGCCTCGGCCAGATGCACCAGGCGCTTGGCCAGGCGCGACGCGCCCTCCAGGAACAGCGCCTCCTCCAACAGCTGGCTGGTCTGGCGCAGCTTCTGGCAAAGCACTTCCATCAGCCGCAGGCAGGCATCCGGATGACGGCGCAGAAAGGGGATGAAATCGCGCCGCTCGAGCACCAGGAGCTCGCAATCGTCCAGGGTCACGGCGTCGGCGGTCCGGTCGGCGCCATCGAGCAGCGCGATCTCGCCGAACACCTCGCCCGGGCTGAACAGGTTCAGCACCAGCTCCTTGCCGTCCTCGGAATGGGTGCAGACCTTCACGCGGCCGCGCACCATGACCATCATGTTGGCGCCTGGATCACCCTTGCGAAACAGCACCGCGCGCCGCGGATAGTGGGCGACGCGCATGTAGGTGACCAGGCGATCCAGCTCGTCCGCCTCGAGGCGACCGAACAGCGGATGCTGCTCGAGCAGCATCCGCTTGTCGAAAGGCGCGGCGTGAGGCATGCGGCGTCTCCCGAGGCCGAATGTCACGGGCTGACCATGTCCGGAGGATCGGATTGAGACAATTTTGCCTATTTTGGCGCCATTTTGAGCCAGCCGCAAGGACCTTTCGCTACAGGACCTTTCGCTCGGACCGGCGACCAGCATCTGCCGGCCCGGCTCAGAATGCCTGGCCGAGGCTGACGTAGAGCTGGAAGGCGTCGTCGGAGGGACGTGGGTTGACCGGAATCCCGACGTCGAGGCGGACCGGGCCGATCGGGCTGAAATAGCGCAGCCCCGGCCCGGCGCCGATCCGCAGGGTCTCGCTCAGATCTGGCACCGTCGATCTGAACGCGGAGCCGGCGTCGACGAAGGCGACCGCGCCGATCGTCTCGGTCAGGCGCAGCCGGACCTCGCCCGACAGCTCGAGCAGCGAGCGCCCGCCGAGCGGGTTGTGGTCGTCGTCCAGCGGGCCGGCGAGCTGGAAGCCGAAGCCGCGCACCGAGCCGCCGCCGCCGGCATAGAAGCGGAGATCGGCCGGTACCTCGTCGCGCGAGGCGCCGAACAGCGTGCCGACCGCGCCCCGCCCGGCGAGCACCACGCCCGGCTGGTCGAGGACCTTGAGGTAGTGGGTGTAGCTGAGCTTGCTCTTGTTGAAGGCCAGGTCGTTGCCGGCGATGTCGACGAACGGCTCGTTCTGGGCCACCAGCCGGCCGCCCTTGGTCGGGTTGAGCAAATTGTTGCTCCGGTCCCATTGCCAGACCACCGGCAGCGACACGAGGCTGAAATGGCCGCTGTCGCCGCTGCTGTCCTTGATGTCGGAGTACCGGTAAGCGGGGCCGGCGGAAATCGTCATCCCCTTGGCGAGCCGGCGCTCGAGGCCGACCTGGGCGCTCGCCGAGCTGCTCTGGAAGGCCTCGGTGTTCTCGTAGGCGAGCTGGCTGCTGGCAATCAGTGCCTGGTCGCGCTGCCAGAGGTCCGGCTTGCGGAAGCTGCCGGTCAGGTGGCTGCCGATGAACGACCCGTCGAGCTCCAGCTTGACCCGCTCGCCATGGCCGAAGGCGTTACGATGCTCCCAGCTGACGCTGCCGCCCAGGCCCTCGTCGGTGCGATAGTCCGCCCCGATCGCGATCGAGCGGTGCTTGCTCTCGTGCAGGTCGACCGTCACCGGCAACCGGTCCTCGGCGTCGGGCGTGGTCCCGAGGTTGAGCACGACCGAGCTGAACAGGTCGGAATCGAACAGGGCGGTGCGGCCGTCGTCGAGCCGCTGGGCGGTCATCACCTCGTCCGGCCGCCAGGGCAGCCGCCGGCGGACCGCGTCCTCCTCGACCGAGGTCAGACCGGTGATCTTGATCGCACCGAAGCGGACCACGGGCCCGGGCTGCAGTACCAGGGTCAGATCCAAGGCGTCGGCGTCGTGCTCGACGATCGCCTTGCGCTGGCCGAGCTTGGCGAGCGCGTGACCCTCGGCGTGGGCGCGGGCCAGGAGCGTGCTTTCGGCATCGAGGATGGTCTGGGACACGGCCGGCTCGCCCGGGGCGATCTTGAGCTCCTCGAGGCTCGGCAGCTTGGGCCGCGGCGCCGGCGGCACGACCTCGATGGTCACCTTGCCGAAGCGGTAGAGCGGCCCCGGAGAGGCCCCGAACAGCACCCGCACCGGCTCGGCATGGCTGTCGAGCGCGACCGAGATCTCGGCATCGTAGTAGCCGCGCGAGCGCAACGCCTGCTGCAGCCGCGGCCGGTCGGCTTCGGCGCGCTGGCGCAGACGGATCAGGCTCGGCGGCGGCCGGTCGACCAGCCGCTGGGTCTCCGAGACCTCCTCCAGGAGCTTCTTCAGCTCGGGGTCGTCGCTCCCCTGGAACCGGACCTCGTAGGGCACTGCGAGCTGGCTCTCGTCGGTCGCGCCCTGATCGGAGCTCGGGGCCAGGCCGGGCTCGGCCGGGCTCTGGGCGCAACCACCCGCGAGCGCCGCGAGCAGCAGCCCGACCGCGAGCCGCGGCGCCGGTCCGCCCCCGGCCGGTCGCGCCGGATCGCGGTCAGCCACCGCGCGAAGGAGCGAAAACCGGCTGCGGCCGCCGTTCGGTCGCCCCGTCCGCCGACACCCTGTCCGCCGACACCTTGTCCGCCGACACCTTGTCGGCCGGCTCCTCGGCCGCCGGCTCCTCGGCCGGCGCCGCGCCGCCGAGCTGGGCCGCCGGGTCGACCGCCGCCGCCTCCAGCCGGACCATCGCGGGCGGCGCCTTGCCCTCCTTGTCGGCCCCGAAGTAGATCGTCTGGTGCGGGAACGGGATCTCGATGCCGAGCTCGTCGAAGCGGTTCTTGACCCGCCGCTTGAACTCGCGCCCGACCTCCCATTGCTTGAGGGGCCGGGTCTTGATCCGGGCCTTGATGACGACCGCCGAGTCGGCGAACTGGTCGACGCCTGCGACGTCGAGCGGCTCGAGGATCAGCCGCCGGAAATAGGGATCGCGGTTCATCTCGCGGCCGATCTCGCGCAACACCTCCATGACGTGGTCGACGCTCTCCCGATACGCCACGCCGATGTCGAACACCGCATAGGAGAAATCCTTGGTGTAGTTGGTGACGGTGTCGATCGAGTTGTACGGGATGGTATGCACCTTGCCGGCGTATTCCCGCAAGACGACGGTGCGCATCGTCATCTCCTCGACCACCCCGGTCCGGCCGGCGACCTCGACCACGTCGCCGACCCGCATGGTGTCGCCGAGCAGCACGAACAACCCGGTGATGATGTCCTGGACCAGCTTCTGCGAGCCGAAGCCGATCGCCAGACCGATCACGCCGGCGCCGGCCAGCAGCGGCGCGATGTTGAGACCGAGCTCGGACAGGATCAGGAACAGGGCGATCAGGCTCAGGAACACCAGGAGGAAGCTGCGGGCGATGTTGAGCAGGGTGCGGGCGCGGTTGTTGAGGCGCAGGTTGCCCTCCTCGTCCTTGTCGGTGACCGTGCGCTCGATCGCCAGGCTGATCACCTCCCAGATGACGATGGTCACGACCACGACCACGCCGACGATCACCAGATGGCCGCTGACGTTCTGGCCCGCGTCGCTGAGCAGCCAGTGGAGCGTCCCGAACCCCCAGACGTGCAGCAAGGCGGCGGCCGCCGCCAGCCACACCGCGCCGCGCAGGATGCCGCCGATGATCGGCAGGTAGCGGTTGAGCCGGCCGTCGACCCCCGGCAGGGTGGCTTCGGCCTCCTGGCCGAGGTGCAGATCACGACCGAACAGATGGTCGATCAGGCGCAGCGCCAGCCAGCAGCCGGTGCCGATCAGCGCGCTGCCGAGGGTGGCGCCGAACAGCAGCCGCAGACCGCCCGGGACCTGGAGCGCCCAGACGAAGTATAAGAACAGGACGTAGAACAACGCCAGCAGATGCCAGATCCCGGCCAGGCTGCGCCAGGGCAGGCGCCGGACCACCCGGCTGTGGGGCTCGTCCGCGAGGCTCGCGATCGTGGCTGCCACCAGCGCCCGGCTCTGCACGATGATCGTCATCACCATCAAGAGGACGGTGAAGAACAGCACGTGCAGCAGGAAGCCGTGGATCGTCCAGGGCAGGCCGAGCTGCCGACCCGCCTCGAGCGCGAAATAGCCGTAGATGGTGGTCGCGGCCAGCCGTCGCGCCCAGCGGAAGCCGTTCGCCGCCGCCGCCGCGGAGATCGGCAGCAGGCGCAGCTTCGAGGTCTTGGGCGCGAAGATCATCCGGGCCAGAGCGACGCCGACCCGTTCCAGGATCCCGGCATGGATCAGCGGCAGGACCACGGCGCGCGCCTCGGCCGAAGGCTCGACCACGGCAATGGTGGCAAACACCGCGATCGCAAAGCCAAGCACCGGGACGAGGTCGAGCAAGAGGCGGATGCACAGGCGCAGCACCCGGTCGAACACCCCGACCTCGACCTCGGGCACCAGGCTCCGGCGGGCGGGGCGCAGCACGATCGCGACCCCGACATAAGCCAGGATCGCGAGGCCGAGATAGGTGGCGACCCGCAAGCCGACGTGCAGCCAGAGCGACCACTGGACCGGATCCCGGACCTGGGTGTCGAGCCATTCCACCAGCAGCGGAATCTGATCCAGGGAATCGAGGATCGAGAGCGACACCCGGCGCACCACGTTGGTGCGCGCCGTGATCTCGCCCAACAGGCTCGCGACCACGTCGTCGGAGATGAGGGTCGCGCTCGGCGGCTGCTGCTCGGTCTGGGCGGCCTCGAGCGTGCGCAGGGTGGCGATCAGCTGATCGCGCTTGGCCGGATCCTGGAGCGTGTCGATCAGCCCCTGGAGCCGCTCGCCGCTCAGCTCCGGCGCCGGCGCCGGCGCCGACAGCGGTTTGGCCAGGAGACGCTGCGTCGAGCCGGTCTCGGCCGGTCCGGAGGGTGCCTGCGCCAGAGCGACCGATGAGATCGTCAACAGCGAGGCGAGCGCGGCGGCCAACCGCCAGGAGGCGAGGGTTCGGATCACTCCGGGCCATCCGGTTTGCGTGCTGGCCAATGTAGGAACGAAGCACGGCCTGTAAAGGCCGGCCGCTGCCGGTCGGCGGTGGGCCCGCAATCAGCTGGCGGTCGGCAGCGCGCCGACGCGCCGGGCCTGGAGCACCTGCTCCCAGGCCCAGGCGGTGGCGACGATGGCCTCGAGATCGTCATGGCGCGGCTGCCAGCCGAGGACGCGCCGGATCTTCGCGTTGCTGGCGACCAGGACCGCCGGGTCGCCAGGCCGGCGCGGCCCGGTCTCGATCGGAAAGTCGACCCCGGTCACCCGCCGCACGGTGTCGAGCACCGCGCGCACGCTCGAGCCGTGGCCATAGCCGCAATTGAGCACGGTCGAGGCGCCGCCCGCCTCGAGATAGTCGAGCGCCGCCAGATGCGCACGCGCCAGGTCCTCGACGTGAATGTAGTCGCGCACGCAGGTCCCGTCGGGCGTCGGGTAGTCGGCACCATGGATGCGCATCGCCGGCCGGAGGCCGAAGGCGGTCTCGCAGGCGAGCTTGATCAGATGCTGGTTGTCCGGCGTGGCCTCGCCGATCCGGCCCTCGGGGTCGGCGCCGGCGACGTTGAAGTAGCGAAGGATCGCGTAGCGCAGCCCCGACGCCGCGGCGACGTCCATCAGGATCCGCTCGGCCATCATCTTCGACGCGCCATAGGGGTTGATCGGCGCCAGCGGCATGGTCTCGTCGATCAGGGCGCCATCGGGCTCGCCGTAGACCGCCGCGGTCGACGAGAACACCATCTGGCGCACCCCGCTCCGGGCGCTGAGCTCGAACAGGCCGAGCGCGTTGGCGACGTTGTTGCGATAGTATTTGGCCGGGGCGCGGATCGATTCCGGGACCCAGATGTGGGCCGCGAAGTGGAGCACGGCGTCGAACCGCCGCTCGTTGAATACGCCCGCCAGACGCTCGAGATCGCCGAGGTCGCCGACCACCAGCTCGGCGTCGAGCACCGCCCAGGCATGGCCGGACGAGAGGTTGTCGTAGACCACCACCCGATGCCCGGCTTCGGCCAGCAGCCGCGTCACGTGGCTGCCGATGTAGCCGGCGCCGCCGGTGACCAGGACGTCGCATGCCTTGGCCATGACCTCTCTAGCGCGCCGGCGCCGGCGCCCTCCTGACAGCTGCCGCGGCTGCCATGATCGGGTTCATCCTCCGTTAGCGATGCCGCCGCCACCGGCGGTATTGAGGAAGCGGTGACCGCCCTCCTCCAACACCAGGCAGGTCAGGCAGCCGGTCCAGCACGCGCCGGTATCGATCCCGATCCGATTGGCCCGGACCGCGGGCTCGGCCTCGACGGTGTGGCCGTGGACCACGACCTTGCCGAGATCGCGCCTCGAGCTCAGGAACGGCTCGCGGATCCAGAGCAGGTCGTCGGCGGTCTGCCGGTCGAGGGGCACGCTCGGCCGCACCCCGGCGTGGACGAACAGGTAGTCGCCGGTCTCGTAGCTCAGCTCGAGCTCCTCTAAGAACTCGATGTGCCGGCGCGGCAGGCGTTCGCGCAACTCGGCCTGCAACTCTTCATAGTACCGCAGATCGTCGACCGGCGACCCCAGCCGGACGCCGTAGCTGTGGAGGGTCGCGTCGCCGCCATAGCGCAGCCAGGTCGCCCCGATCTTGGCGTCGATCAGGAAGCTCAGCAGCCAGGCATCGTGGTTGCCGAGCAGGTAGACCGTGTGGAAGTCCGGCAGCGGCCGGCTCATCAGCAGATCGATCACCTCTCGGCTGTCCAGGCCCCGGTCGACATAGTCGCCGACATAGAGCACGAGCCGGTCGGTGCCGGGGGTCAGCTGGTTCGCGTCGGCGGCGATCTGGCGGTGCAGGAGTCCGAGCAGGTCGGCGCGGCCGTGGATGTCGCCGATCGCATAGACGCACACCCCTGGCGGCACGCGCGCCGGATGGCCGCCGACGGTCGGTTCCGACGGCCACGCTTCCGGAGGGCGGCGAAACAGGCTACGCAGCAAGGTCAGGTTTCGCGCTTCGCTGGCAACGGTCCCTCAGCAGGAACCTGCGGTGGTGAGCACTCGGTCGAAGCCGGCCGCCATGGACGATCAAGTCAGAAATTAACGTCTTGCCACAGCGCATTGACAGAGTTAAGAGTTTCTCTCTCACGCTCAACGGTCGGAGCGACCCGCATCCCTGGACTCTTGACCTTGCCGCCACAGCTCGCTCCCAGCCTCGCTGGTCTGATCCACTTTGGCAAGAGCGCAACGTCGAAAAGGCGTGGTTCGATCGCATGCACGGTGAGCCAGCACTCCGCCGGGTCGAAACCCGCCAGCCTTGCGTTTGGCGCGGCCCAGGCTATAACGCGTCAATGGTTAAGAATAAAGCCGCACCCATCGACCACCGCGCTGAGGAGACGCTTCGTGACCGCTCGACGCACGGCCCGACGCCTGGCTTCCACTGCCGTCGCGCTCACGCTCGGGGCCCCCGTCGTGGCCATCGGCCAAGAGGTTGGCCCATATGACCCGCTCGGCATCCGGGCCGGCAGCTTTCTGATCTTCCCACAGCTCACCGTCTCGGAGGCCTACGAGACCAACGTGTTCGCCGACCCCCACGACACGAAGAGCGACTTTATCACGTTCGTGGAACCGCGAGTCCAGGTGCAGTCCAATTTCAGCCGGCACAGCCTCAACCTGACCGCCGGCAGCAATATCGCCTTTTATAAGAATCAGAACGACGAGAACTACCAAGACGCCTTCATCCAGGGTAACGGTCGGCTCGACATCACCCGGCAGAACTATGTCGACGGCGCCGTGAACTTCGGGCGCGCCCATCAGGGGCGCGACGATCCGGAGAATAACCCGAACCAAAAAAACATCACCGAGATCTATCAATCCGGCGCCTCGCTAAGCTTCACGCAGCTGTTCAATCGCCTCAATTTCAAGCTGACCGGGAGCGTGGCGCGGAGCGACTACGAGCCGAATCAAAACTCCGATCGGGACCAGAACAGCTACACCGGGGAATTGCGCACCGGCTTCTTCGTCTCGCCCCGGGTCAACACCTACGTCTACGGCCTGTACAACGTCGTGAATCGCGATCAGAAGGTCGACTCCGGTGGGATCGAACGCGACACCAAGGCGTGGGGTGCCGGCGTTGGCGCCGCGGTCGAGCTGACCAACCTGCTGACGAGCGATTTCCAGGTCGGTTACACCCGGCAGAGCTACGCCGAGGGCAGCTTCAGCGACGAGGATGGCGTCGGCTACGTCCTCGACCTCACCTGGACCCCGACCCGATTGACCACGGTCAGGGCAACGGGTGGCGGCAACTTCGTACCGACCTCGTCGCAGGGCAGCGACACCCAGTCGAACTTCCGCAGCACCGCCGGGGTGAGCGTCGACCACGAGCTGCTGCGCAACGTGCACCTCGGCGCCCACGTCGGCTACACCCGGGACAACTTCAGCGGCCCCAGCCGGACCGACAATGGGGTCGCGGTGGGCGGCGGTGCCACCTACTTCTTGAATCGGTACCTCTCGGTCGACGCGAACTACACCTACCAACAACGCTGGTCGGATTTACCCAATGACGAGTTCACCGACAATCTGATCATGGTCGGCCTCACCGGTCGGCTCTAGGCTTGCCGCGCGGGCCCGCCTGCCTGCCGGCGGCCGTTCACCAAATGTTGGCGGCGCCGCGGCTAGGCTCTGCGACCGACCGTCCGAGCGTCCCGGCGCGAGGAGGTTGCTTGCCGGTATGTGGGGGCTTGGATGACGGCCTGGGTGCGTCCGAACGGGCTCGTTGGCGCGCTGATCCTGACGCTTGGCTTGCTCGCGAGCTGCTCGGGCTCGCCGCCGCCCGCGGTGCCAGCGGCCGTGACCGGCCAGGCCAAGCCGGTGATCACGCCCTCGATGGCCGGCAGCGAGGCCGGCGTCGCGGGCTATCGGCTCGGCCCGGGTGACCAGGTCCGGCTGACCGTGTTCCGGCACGAGGATCTGTCCGGCCAGTTCGAGGTCGACGGCGAGGGCTCCTTCGCCATGCCGCTGGTCGGCCAGATCCGGAGCGCCGGCCTGACCGCGCGCGAGCTCGAGAACACGATCGAGGACCGGCTCAAGACCGGCGGCTATCTGGTCAACCCCCAGGTCAGCGTCGAGGTCCTGAACTACCGGCCGTTCTACATCATCGGCGAGGTCAACAACCCCGGCAGCTATCAGTACGTCAACGGCATGACCGTGATCAACGCCGTGGCCTTGGCCGGTGGCTTCACCTATCGCGCGGACCAGGGCGACATCACGATCACCCGCGGCGGCTCGAACGGTTCGCGGGTCGACGCCAAGTCCGACCCCCAGGTGCTGCCCGGCGACATCGTCGAGGTGACCGAGCGTTTCTTCTGATCGACCGCGGGCGGGGCCGCGCATGACCCTCGAGGGACTGACCGGCCGCCTGCAGCAGCTGGCGCGCGCCGGTGCGGTCTACCGCGAGCCGCGGGTGATCACGATCCTGCTGCTCGGCTTCGCGAGCGGGCTGCCGCTCGCCCTGACCTACGGCACGCTGACCTTCTGGCTGGCCGAGGCCGGCATCGACAAGGCGGCGATCGGCTTCCTCGCCCTGGTCGGCAGCGCCTACGCTTGGAAGTTTCTCTGGGCGCCGGCGATCGACAGTCTGCCGCTGCCGCTGCTCGGCCGCTGGCTCGGGCGCCGCCGCGGCTGGATGCTGCTCTGGCAGGTCGGCCTGATCCTGTCGATCGTCGCGCTGGGCTTCAGCCATCCGGCGGATGACCTCTGGCGCACGGCGATGCTCGCGGTCGTGGTGGCGTTCTGCTCGGCGAGCCAGGACATCGTGATCGATGCCTACCGGATCGAATTGCTCGACGAGCAGCAGCAGGGCGCCGGGGCGGCGGTCTACGTGATCGGCTACCGCATCGCCATGCTGGTGTCCGGCGCCGGCGCCCTCCTGATCGCCGACCACGCCGGCTGGACCGCCGCCTACGCCACCATGGCGGCGCTGATGCTGGTCGGGGTCGCGACCGTCCTCTTCAGCCCCGAGCCGCGGGTCTCGGCCCAGGTGACGACGGAGGGCCGTCGCTCGCTCGCCGAGTGGTTGCGCACCGCCGTGCTCCAGCCGCTCGCCGAGTTCCTGCGCCGCAATGGCCCGACCACTGCCGCCCTGATCCTGCTGTTCATCATGTTCTACAAGCTCGGCGACGCGCTGCTCGGGGTCATGGCCAACCCGTTCTACGTCGAGCTCGGCTTCTCCGCGACCGAGGTCGCCTCGGTGGTCAAGACCTTCGGCCTGGTGGCGACGCTCGCGGGCGGGCTCCTCGGCGGCGTGCTGATCAACGCCCGCGGCATCCTGCCGGCGCTCTGGGTCTGCGGCATCCTGCAGATGATCTCGAACCTGATGTTCGCGGCGCAGGCCCAGGTCGGCCACAGCGTCGCCTTCCTGGTCCTGACGATCGGCCTCGAGAATCTCGCGGGCGGCATGGCCACGGCCGCCTTCGTCGCCTACCTGAGCTCGCTCTGCAACCTCCGCTACACCGCGACCCAATACGCGCTCCTGACCTCGTTCATGGCCCAGACCCGGACCCTGCTCGCCTCGGGCGCGGGCGTGCTCGCCGAGCACATGGACTGGGTCTGGTTTTTCGTGGTGACAACCCTGGCCGCGGCGCCAGCGCTCGGCTTGCTCTGGTGGCTCGCGCGCCGGGCCCCTGCACCGGCGCCGGTCGCCGCCGAGGCCGGCTGACGCGAATTGCCCACAGTTCACGGTTGAATCGGCCCGGGCGACCCTCCATCTCAAAAGCCTTGGCCGCAACGAGGTGCCCATGCGGATCGGCGTCCCCAAGGAGACCAAAGTCCACGAGTACCGGGTCGGGCTGACGCCGACCTCGGTGCGCGAGCTGGTCCTGCATGGCCATGAGCTGCTGGTCGAGACCGAGGCCGGCGAGGCGATCGGCCTGTTCGACCGCCTGTACGAGAGCGCCGGCGCGCGCATCGCCCGGAGCGCCGAGGAGGTGTTCGCCGGCGCCGACATGATCGTCAAGGTCAAGGAGCCGCTCGCGCCGGAACGGGGGCGTCTGCGCCCCGGCCAGCTGCTGTTCGCCTATCTGCACCTCGCCCCCGATCCGGACCAGACCCGGGACCTGCTCGCCTCGGGCTGCGTCGCGATCGCCTACGAGACCGTGACCGACGCCCGCGGCGGCCTGCCGCTGCTGGCACCGATGAGCGCGGTCGCCGGCCGGATGTCGATCCAGGCCGGCGCCCATTCCATGGAGATGGCGCGCGGCGGTGCCGGCGTCCTGTTGTCCGGGGTGCCGGGGGTGCTGCCGGGCAAGGTCGTGATCATCGGCGGCGGCGTGGTCGGCACCAATGCCGCCAGGGTCGCGCTCGGCATGGGGGCGCGCGTCGTGCTGCTCGAGCGCTCGGTCGCGCGGATCGAGGAGCTCGGCCGCGAGTTCGGCATGCGGCTGGTCACCCGCTACTCGACCTTCGAGACCCTGGAGGCCGAGCTCGCCGATGCCGATCTGGTGATCGGCGCGACGCTCACGCCGGGCGCCGCCGCGCCCAAGCTGATCAAGCGCGAGCACCTCGCGCGCATGAAGCGCGGGGCGGTGATCGTCGACGTCGCGATCGACCAGGGCGGCTGCACCGAGACCTCACGCCCGACCACCCATGCCGAGCCCACCTATGTGGTCGACGGCGTGGTTCACTACTGTGTCGCCAACATGCCGGGCGCGGTCGCCAACACCGCGACCTTCGCGCTCAACAACGCGACCCTGCCGTTTGTGCGCGCGCTCGCCGACAAAGGCTACCGCCAGGCCTGCCTGGACGACCCGCACCTGATGGCCGGCCTCAACGTCCACCGCGGCCAGATCACCCACCAGGCAGTCGCGCGCGACCTCGAGCTGCCCTACACCCCACCCGAGCAGGCGCTCGCGGCCGTCTGACCGGGGGCGCGGCGCCGGCGGGAGCGGGCGGGATCCCGCCCCGTCGATGCCGGCGATCCGGCGCCTCCCGGGGGCCGCCGGCCCTCGGGTTGCCCCGATCCCGCGACGCTGGCCAAGGTCGATCGCAGCCGACGCCAGACAAGGGAGCGACATGCGCGGAGATTCCGGCTCACCCGAGGGCAGCATTTTTGATCCGGCTCGTGACCGCACCATGATTGGCCGGCAGACCGGCCGACCGGTAGCCGACACCCCTCCTGCACGCTTATACTTAAGAAGCTGAGGTGGCCGCCGGCCCTCGTGGTGCTCGGCCCCGATGCTCCGACTGCAACGGCGCCGCAGCCCAAGCCTGGCGCCGGCGATCGCCATCGTCGCGGCTGGTGGCGCCTGACCGGGAGAACGACGTCCATGTACCGCAACATCCTGGTGCCGGTCGACCTGTCCGACAAGCACTCCTGGCGCAAGGCGCTGCCGACCGCGGTCTCCTTGTGCGAGACCTTCGAGGCCCGGCTGCACCTGATCGCGGTGGTGCCGGAGTTCGGCCTGCCGATGGTCGGCCAGTTCTTCCCCGAGGGCTACGAGGCCAAGCTCCGCCAGCAGGTCGCCAAGCAGCTGCGGGACTTTGCCGCCCAGCAGGTGCCGCCCGAGATCGAATCGCGGCGGATCGTCGCCGAGGGCAGGATCTACCAGGAGATCCTCAAGGCCGCCGACGCGATCAAGGCCGACCTGATCGTCATGGGCGCGCACCGCCCCGAGCTCAGCGACTACCTGCTCGGCCCCAACGCCGCCAAGGTCGTCCGCCACGCCACATGCTCGGTCATGGTCGTGCGCGAGTGAGAACAGGCGCTGGCCGAAGGTGGAAGCCAGAACGCGAGGATGACCCCTATGGGCATCGCGTGCAGTCGGTGGTCGTTCTCACCTTGCGCACGGACGCGCATGAGGCAGCCGGTTTTCTTGACATCTATACGACATTGTCTTATATGAGTACATGCAGGCCGTCGTCGAATTACCCGGCTTGGCCGCCTCAGTCCGCGATGCAGGAGTGTCAGAGGTCGAAGCTCGGCGGATCGTCGATCGCATTGCCGCCGCGCCTGCGGCGGGCGACCTCATCCCCGGTACCGGTGGTGCGCGCAAGGTTCGATTGGCCGGGCGCGGCAAGGGCAAGAGCGGCGGCTTCCGGGTGATCACGTTCTACAGCGGCCCGGAGTTGCCAGTGTTCCTGATCACGCTGTTCGCGAAGGGTGAGAAGGTCGATCTGACCCAGGCTGAGCGGAATGCAATGAAGCACGAGTTGGCCGGGCTCATTGTGAGGACTACCGACGAGGAGCGAGACGCCATGTCCGCTGCCGGTGACAAGATCCTGGGCAGCATCCGGGAAGCGCGCGCGATCCTGCGCGGCGAGGCCGAGGGCGAACTGGTCGTCCACGTCCCGCCCGAATTCGACGTCAAGGCACTGCGGCGCAAGCTCGGCATGTCGCAGTCGGTATTCGCCGCCAGCTTCGGCTTCGGCCTCGCCGCGGTTCAGAGCTGGGAACAGGGCCGCCGCCGCCCCGAGGGCCCGGCGCGCGTCCTCCTCAAGGTGATCGAGCACGAGCCGGACGCGGTGCGCCGCGCTCTGGCCGCATAGCGGCAGACGGCCGAGCCGTCTTGGGCGGCCATGCTTGAGCGCAAGACGTGACCCCGCAGCACCTGTCGCGTTGGATCTCCCGCCTCCTGAGGCGGCGGCAACGCTCAACAGCCCTCCGCGGCCTGGGCGAAGCTCCCGGGACGTTCGTCATCCGGGATGACTGGGGACTTCGCGCCCACGGCAGTCCGCACCAGAAGTACGAACTTTGGCTTTGGTGGCCACCGAGCCCTCCATTTTCCAGATCCTACATGCTAGTCCGCTGGTTGAAGAACCCACCGGACAGTCTCCAGCCCCTCAACCCGCTCGCCGCCCTCGGCGACGGGCGCGAACTCACGGTGCTTACGCCGGCGGGAATACGAGGACGATTGGTCGTACATTTGGCGCAGACCGGGGCCGAGGTGACGAATGGTCAACCTTTGGCCAGGATTATTGCAGACGAGCCTGGTGCGTTCGAACCGGCGGCCGCGTATGTGTCCGGCTCAGCCGCGGAGACCACGATCATTGCAAGGTTGATGAGCCTGAGCGATATCTCCAAACTGGCTGCGGTTGGCGCGCTCACGCTGGTCGGCGCCGCAATCGCGCTCGGTGCGATGATCATATTCATCATGGTCGGCGGGCTGTTGGCTCCGACCATCGCGGTGGCCGCCATGGCGGTCGTGACGGCCTGTCTAAGGCTCGGCGAGTACTTGATGGAGGAGCCGCGCAGGTGAGCCTTCGGAATGGACTCGCGCGGATTACTCTCGAGTTGGTGAAAGCTCGCGCGGTACAGCCAGCGCTTGCCGTCACCTACCTGCTCACCTCCGTCGTCTTCGTGGTTCTGGAAAGCGTGGCGGTCTCGGAATTGAGCATCTATCTTTGTCGGGTCGTCGCCTGGGCCATGGTCGCCCTGGGGTTGGGTGCTGCCGCACACGACCTTTTGCAGCGGATCAGACGTTCGAACGGATCGCAAGCTGTAGCGTCGGCACCTGTCGACGCGTCGCTGTCCCGGAGCAGGTCCTCAGGTCATGATCAGACAGGCTGAGCGAGGCGGTGAGAGGTCGCGAGCCAAAGGCGGCGTACTTCAGACCCGGCTGCCTCAGGCTTTTAGCACCCCCTCCATCAGGCCTTTGAAGAACAGGCGCTGGGCGAAGGCGAAGGCGACGATGCCGGGGGTCACGACGATCATGTAGACCGCGGCGATCCGCGGCCAGGCCCATTGGCCCATACCGCCCTGGGCGGCCGCGAGCACGACCGGCATCGTGCGCACGACCTGGTCGTTGGTGAGCGTCGTGCACAGGAGATATTCGCCCCAGGCGGTCACGAAATTGACGATGATCACCACCACGAGGCCGTTCCTGACCAGGGGCAGGCCGACCATCCAGAGCGTGCGCCAGACGCCGGCGCCGTCGATGTGGGCGGCGTCCATCAGCTCGTGGGGCACGAGCTGGAAGACGCTGCGCATGATCAGCACGCTGACCGCGAGGTTGAGGGTGATGTAGGGCAGGATCAGGCCGCTGGTGGTGTTGATCAGGCCCAGAAAATCCTGGATCTGGTAGATCGTGATGATCGACACCACCCGGGTCGGGAAATACAGCGAGGCGATCAGCAGCGCCACGATGAACGGAGCGCCGCGCGGCTTCAGGTGGACCAGCGCATAGCCGGCCAGGACCGCGCAGAACACCGTGATCACCACGGTCGCCGCGGTCACGTAGATGCTGTTGAAGAGATTGACCGGCAGGGTCGCGATCTTGTCGAACACGTAGGAATAGTGGGAAAAGTCGAACTTGCGCGGCCACAACTCGCCGGTCATCGAATCCGGCAGGGATTTGATCGACAGCAGCAACACCCAGAACAGCGGCAGGAGGATCGTCAGCAGGAAGAAGTTGATGACGGCGTGCCGGACGATCGCGGCGCGATGGCGCACCAGCCAGGTCGCGACGTCCCAGCTCCGGGCGGCATCGAGCCGGCGCCGTCGTGATTGGCTCGCCTGCATCCGCTCAGCCCTTGCGCCGGAAGACGTAGAGGAGAAACGCGACGAACACCATCATCACGATCGCGCCGATCATGCCGATCGCGGCGGCGAAGCCCTGGCGCCACAGGCCGGTCTTGAAGGCCTGATCGTACATGAAGATGGTCCAGGTGTAGGTCGGCGAGGCGCGATTGAAGCCGCCCATGATGAGGTACTCGTCGATCACCGCCATCGAGGTGCCAAAGCGCAGCACCACCAGGATCATCATGATCGGTTGCAGGCGCGGCAGGGTGACGTGCCAGAACACCTGCCATTCGTTGGCGCCGTCGATGCGCGCCGCCTCGGGCAGCTCCTTGGGGATCGCGGCGAGGCCAGCGAGAAAGAAGACGCTGTGATAGCCCAGGCCCCACCAGACCTCCATGATCGCGATCGCCGGCAGGGTGAGCGGCGTGCCGCCCAGCCACTGCGGCGCGTTCTGGAAGCTGAACAGCCCGAGCACCTGGACCAGCAAATGATTGATCGGTCCGACCTGGTAATTGTACAGCCACTTCCAGAGCACGAACACCAAGGTGCTCGGGATGACTGCCGGGATCAACAGGATCACGCGATAGACGGTCGCCACCCGCTGGTTCTGCACCCGATCGACCAGGATCGCCACGAGCAGCGGAATGATGATCGTGCCGGGCAGGAACATCATGGTGAAGACGGCGGCGCGCCATAAGCTCGTCCACATCAACGGATCGTGGAGAGCCTCGCTATAGTTGCTCAGGCCGACCCATCTGGCGGGCGCGTTGCTGAGAAACTCGAAATCGGTGAAGCTGATCCAGACCACGCTGACGATCGGGTACGCCTGATACCAGACGAAAAAAATCAGCGCGGGCAGGAGGAACACCCACGTATTGACTTGCTGTAGAAGGTTGCTTTGCTGGGCTGACCAAGAGGCTCGAGGGATGCCTTGCGCCACGACCTTGCTCGTCCTCGAACGGGAAAGCAGCCGAAATCCGGATCGCTCAGGCGGCGTCAGACGGCCGGAGCGCGGGCCGTCCGCTCCGGCCGTCTGCGCACGGCGCCGCTAGCCCCGTTGCATCTCGGCATGCACGGCATCGACCACCTTTTTCATGGCAACGGAGGGATCCGGCTCTTCGCCCTTCAGATAGGTCTCCCAGATCGGTTGCCCGATCACGAACTGCTGCAGGCCGAAGAGGTGGTTGGTGATCGCCTTCGCCCGGTCGAGCTGGCCGCGCACCAAGCCGACGAACTCGGGCATCCAGTCGGGCGGATTGGCCGTCCAGTCGGCGTAGATCGACTTGTACGGCGGCAGCTGGCCCGGATGCGCGGTCTCGGTGCCAGCGATCGAGTCCTTCCAGATCTGCGGGTCGTAGGTCAGCGCCTTGAGATACTCCGCCGCCTTCTCCTTGTTCTGACCGTGCTTCAGCAGACAGGAGCCGGTGGTCCAGAACACCGTCGAGCCCTCGCCTTGGGCGAACTTGGGCAAGGGCGCCAGCTTCAGCTGGCTCGGGTCCTGCCAATACTGGGCCATACGGAGCGGCGCATTGAAGTACTTGGTGTAGTAGCAGACCCGCTGGGCGGCGAAGGCGACCTCGTCCGGGGTGCCGTTGACCCCGGCGTCGCTGGTTCCGGCGAGCAGGATGTCCGGGTGCGACAGGGCCATGATCTTCTTCATCAGCATCAGCGCTTCGATCGCCGGATCGCTGGTGAAATCGAACAGGCCCTCGGAGGTGTAGACGTCGCTGCTGAGACTATGGGTCATCGGCGCGAGCGAGCGCCAGCCGTGGGCATCGAAGGTCGCCCCGAACGGCGCGGCGCCGGAATCGACCACCGTCTTGGCGTTCTTCAGATACTCGTCCCAGGTCGCGGGCGGCGGCCCGGACAGCCCGGCCTGGCTGGAGAGGCCCGAATGCCAGCCCATGCCGATCACGTCGAGCAGGAACGGCCAGCTGTACAGCTTGCCGTCGACCGTGCATTCGTTCCGAATCGACGGGATGATGTCGTCGATGACCTCTTTCGGGATGTAGTTGTCCCACGGCTCGATCACGCCGGCCTGGATCATCGCCGTCATCTCGACGAACGGGGTCATGCCGACGTAGACGTCCCAGGTGCTCTCGCCCTTCTTGGCTTCGGCGACAAAGCGCTCGATGCCGAAGCCTTCGACCGGCGCGATCTGGTAATTGAGGCCCGGGAACTCGGCATTGACCTTGGGAATGCCGGGATGGAGATCCTCGATCCATTGATAGAACGTCGGAGTCAAGGGCCGGTCCGCGTACGCGGTGCCGATCCCGAATTTGCCCGCCGCGCTCACGCCGGCCAAGCTCAGACCAGCGATCAGACTGCGCGACAGGAGTTCCCGCCGATCGATTTCGCCGCGCAGCATTTGCCGACGCCACTGCTGTTGCAGGAGATGTTGCTGTTCTTTGCGGCCGCCCATTTTTCTGCCTCCTCCAGCGCACGGGAACCCGTAGGCCCGGACTTCCGGGTCACTATACCCGCTTCACCGGCGTTGGCAATGCGACGCGGGCGCAGGCGACGGACGCGAGATGGGCGGGCGGAGCCGGTGCGCCGGCCGCCCCCTTCCTACTGTTGACCGGTCGCGCCCCGGTCGGGGAAGCCGGCCCGCATGTAGGTGACGACCTGCCAGATCTGGTCCCGGGTCAGGACGTCCTTGAAGGCAGGCATCTTGGTCCCGAACGGCGCGCCGCCCTCGGAGATCGCCCACAGCAGGTACTCGTCGACCGCCTGCGGCATCCGGATCAGGTCGGCGAGCAGGGCGGGCGACGGGTAGAGCGCGAGGCCCGCGTCGCCATGGCCCATGCCGGAAGCATCGTGGCAGGCGGCGCACCTCGCCGCATAGATCGCGCCGCCTTGGCCGATGACATCGGGCGTCTTGGCGAAGGGGTCACGCGCGCCCTGATAAGCCGCCGGCACGCCGTCCCGCAGGAAGGTGTCGTGCCGGGTCAGCCGCCAGCGGAGGCTCTGATCCATGCGCTCGGACTGCCACACGTCCCGACGCGTCCAGCCCGGGTCCCACATGTCCCAGCCGAACGGCGGCGCCTGCATCTGCGCCTTTGCCCCGCTCCCGCCGACGGTCAGGGCGGTCAGCCCGAGAGCGCACGCCGCGAGCAGGGCGGCAACCCAGGGCACCTGGCGGCTTCGGCTCATGCTGCCCTCTCTGTGGCGGCCCACGGCGACCAAGCCGCCGATCAAGGGAGATGCTACCGCCAGCGCCGCCCGGCTCAGTGCAGACGGCCGTGGCAGTGCTTGTACTTCTTGCCCGAGCCGCACGGGCAGGGGGCGTTGCGCGGGACCTTGCCCCAGCTCGCCGGCTGGCTCGGGCCGGGCGTGCCGAGCCCGGCGGCAGCACCGCCGCCGCTCGCCGCGACCCGCGGCCTGGGCGTCGTGCGGGCAGCGACCCGGGCCGGGCGCGCATCGTCGGTGCCGGTCGCGGCGAGCGGCTCCTCGGCGCCGTCCGCGACCTCGGCCTGCTGCGGCTGCATCCGGATCTCGAGATGGCTCATCACCTGAGTCACGGTCTGACGCAGGTTGGTCAGCATCGCCTCGAACAGGACGAACGCCTCGCGCTTGTACTCGTTCAACGGGTCCCGCTGGCCGTAGCCGCGCAGGTGGATGCCCTGGCGCAGGTGGTCCAGGTGCAGGAGGTGCTCCTTCCAGAGATGGTCGAGGATCTGCAGCAAGAGGCTCTTCTCGGCCATCCGGATCATGTCCGGCCCGTAGGTCACGACCTTGTGCGCTGCCTTGCGGTCGGACTCGGTGACGATCCGCTCCTTGATCTCGGCCTCGGCGATGCCCTCCTCCTTGGCCCACTCGGCGATCGGCAGCTCGAGCGCCAACAGCCGCTTCGTGTCGCGCTCGAGCGCCTCGATGTCCCACTGCTCGTGATAGGCCTTCTCCGGGATCGTCGCCGCGACCAGGTCGTCGATCACCTGATGGCGCATGTCGTGCACGGTGTCGGCGATCTCGCGCGCCTGGATCAGCTCGTGGCGCTGCTCGTAGATCACCTTGCGCTGATCGTTCATGACGTCGTCGAACTTCAGCAGATTCTTGCGGATCTCGAAGTTGCGCGCCTCGACCTTCTGCTGCGCCTTCTCGAGCGCCTTGTTGATCCAGGGATGGACGATCGCCTCGTCCTCCTTCAGCCCGAGCTTGCCGAGCATGCTGTCCATGCGCTCGGAGCCGAAGATGCGCATCAGGTCGTCTTCGAGCGACAGGAAGAACTTGGAGCGGCCCGGATCGCCCTGGCGGCCCGAGCGGCCGCGCAGCTGATTGTCGATCCGGCGCGACTCATGGCGCTCGGTGCCGAGCACGTAGAGGCCGCCGGCGGCCAGCACCTTCTGCTTCTCCTCCGCGACCTCGCGCTCGATCCCGGCGGCGCGCTCGGCATGCTCGGTCTCGTCCTCGATCTCGGAGAGCTCCTGCAGCTTGCGCATCTCGGCGTTGCCGCCGAGCTGGATGTCGGTGCCGCGGCCGGCCATGTTGGTCGCGATCGTCACCCCGCCGAGCCGCCCGGCCTGGGCAACGATGAACGCCTCCTGCTCATGGTAGCGCGCGTTCAGCACCTGATGCGGGACCTTCTGCTTCTTGAGCAGGGTCGAGAGATGCTCCGACTTCTCGATGCTGACCGTGCCGACCAGGATCGGCTGGCCGTGCTCATGGGCCTCGGCGATGCTGGCGACGATCGCCTTGTTCTTCTCGCCCGCGGTCCGGTAGACCTCGTCGTCCTCGTCGTCCCGGACCATCGGCATGTGGGTCGGGATCTCGACCACGTCGAGCTTGTAGATCTCGCCGAACTCGGCCGCTTCGGTGACCGCCGTGCCGGTCATGCCGGCGAGCTTGGGGTAGAGCCGGAAATAGTTCTGGAAGGTGATCGACGCCAGCGTTTGATTCTCCGGCTGGATCGTCACCTTCTCCTTGGCCTCGAGGGCCTGATGCAGGCCGTCGGAATAGCGCCGGCCTTCCATCATCCGGCCGGTGAACTCGTCGACGATGATGACCTTGTCGTTCTTGACCAGATAGTCGACGTCGCGGGTGAACAGGCGATGCGCCCGCAGCGCCTGGTTGACGTGGTGGACCAGGGTGACGTTGGCGATGTCGTAGAGCTCAGGGTGCTTGAGCAGGCCGGCCTCGGCCAGCCAGGCCTGCATCTTCTCGCCGCCGCTCTCGGTCAGCGAGACCGCCCGCTGCTTCTCGTCCTTCTCGTAATCGTCGGGCTCGAGGTTCGGGATGTAGCTGTCGACCGTCAGATACAGCTCCGAGCTCTCCTCGCTCGGGCCCGAGATGATGAGCGGCGTGCGCGCCTCGTCGACCAGGATGCTGTCGACCTCGTCGACGATCGCGTAGTTGAAGCCGCGCTGGACCAGGCTCTCGGGCGCGAACTTCATGTTGTCGCGGAGGTAGTCGAAGCCGAACTCGTTGTTGGTACCGTAGGTGATGTCGGCGGCGTAGGCCTGCTTGCGCGCCGGCTCGTCCAGGCCGGGCACGATGCAGCCGACCGAGAGTCCGAGGAACTGGTAGATCTGGCCCATCCAGCCGGCGTCGCGCCGGGCCAGATAGTCGTTGACCGTGACCACGTGGACGCCCTTGCCGGTCAGCGCGTTCAGATAGACCGCGAGGGTCGCGACCAGGGTCTTGCCTTCGCCGGTCTTCATCTCGGCGATCTTGCCCTGATGGAGGACCATGCCGCCGGTCAGCTGGACGTCGAAATGGCGCTGGCCGAGGGTCCGCTTGGAGGCCTCGCGGACGGTCGCGAACGCCTCGATCATCAGCTCGTCGAGGGTCTCGCCGGCCGCCAGTCGCTCGCGGAAGCGATCGGTCCGGGCCCTCAGATCGGCGTCCGACAGCCCCTCCAGCTCCGGCTCCAGAGCGTTGATGGCGTCGACCGTCTTCTTGAGGGACTTGATGACGCGGTCGTTGGCGGAGCCGAACAGCCGCTTGGCGAGAGCGCCGATCATGGGCGCAGGGTCCTCCCGGGGCGGGTCGAGACAGGGGGCGAGACTGCCGTGTCAGATAGGCAGTTTGCCCCGAGGTGTCAACGCGACCGCCGGCCGATCACCGGCCGATCCCGGGGCTTGATGCGGCCGGCGAACGCTTGTGAGCGGTCCGCTCTTGTGCCTTTATGGCGCGCGATCCTGCACTGGTCCCTGGAGCCCCTCAATGTTGGTCAAGTTCCTCGTCACCGCCGCCGTCGGCCTCCTGGCGCTGAGCGCCCCGGTCCGGGCGCAGCAGCCGGCCCCGGCCGAGGACCCCGTGGTGGCGATCGTCGACGGCGTCGCCGTCCATCGCTCGCAGGTCGAGGAGACCGCGCGCGGCCTGCCCGAGCAGTTCCGGCAGATGCCCATGCAGGTGCTGTTCGGCGTCCTGCTCGATCGGGTGATCGATTTCCAGCTGCTGGCGAACGAGGCCGAGCGGCAGGACCTCGGAACCGATCCCGCCGTCCAGATCGCGCTCGACCGGGCCCGGGCCAACGTGCTGCGCGACGCCCTGGTCCGGCGCAAGATCGAGGAGGGCACGACCGACGCCAAGCTGCACGAGCGCTACGATCAGCTGAAGCAGACCGCGAATTTCGCCCAGCCCGAGGTCCATGCCCGGCACATCCTGCTCAAGAGCGAGGACGAGGCCAAGGCGGTGATCAAGGAGCTGCAAGGCGGCGCCGATTTCGCCACGCTTGCCCAACAGCGGTCGGTCGGACCCTCGGCCAAGAGCGGCGGCGATCTCGGCTACTTCCGGCGCGATCAGATGGTGCCCCAGTTCGCCGAGGCGGCGTTCGCGCTGGAGCCCGGCCAGTTCACCACCGAGCCGGTCCAGACCCAGTTCGGCTGGCATGTGATCATGGTGCTCGACCGGCGGACCGTCGAGCCGACCTTCGAGGACAGCCAGCAGCAGCTGCGCCAGGACCTGGCCCGTGACATCGTGACCGCCCTGGTCACCGGTCTGCATGAGGGTGCCAAGATCGAGCGCTTCAATCTCGACGGCACGCCCATGGCCGAGCAGCCCAAGGCCGAGCCTCAGCCGGAGCGCCACAGCCTCAGCCGGAGGCCCAGCCTCAGCCGGAGGCCAAGCCGAAAGCCGAGTGACCGAGGCCCGCGCGCACCCCCGGCTTGCGCAAGGAGATCGCGATGGCGCTGGCGCGCTCACCGCTGGCACCGGCACGTTTTCCGGACCTGCCGAGGGTCGCGGGCGTGCGGCTCGCCGCCTGTGCCGCCGGGCTCCGCTACCGCGGCCGGCCGGATCTGACCCTGATCGAGCTCGCGGACGGGACCACGGTCGCGGGCCTGTTCACCAAGAGCCTGCTGCCGGGCCACCCGGTGCGCTGGTGCCGCGCGATTCTGCCCTATGGCCGGGCGCGCGCGCTGGTGGTCAATGCCGGCCAGGCGAACGTGATGGTCGGCCCGGCGGGCGATGCCGTGGTTCGGACCGAAGCCGAAGCCGCGGCCAAGCTGCTCGGCGCCCGGCCGGAGGAGATCTACATCGCCTCGACCGGGGTGATCGGCGAGCGCCTCGATGTCGCGAGCGTGGTCGCAAGATTGCCGGAGCTCGAGGCGAGCCTGGATGCGCATGCCTGGGAGCTCGCCGCCAGGGCGATCGCGACCACCGACACCTTCTTCAAGGGCAGCTTTGCCCGGGCGGCGATCGGCGATGGCGAGGTCACGATCTGCGGCATCTGCAAGGGCTCCGGCATGATCCAGCCGGACATGGCGACCATGCTCGCCTTCCTGTTCACCGACGCGGCGCTCCCGGCCGGCCTGCTGCAGGCGCTGCTGACCGAGGCGAACCAGGGCTCGTTCAACGCGATCACGGTCGATGGCGACACCTCGACCTCGGACACGGTCCTGCTGTTCGCGACCGGCCAGGCCCAGCATCCGGCGCCGGCGCGGCTCGACGACCCACTGCTCGAGGGTTTTCGCGCCGCGCTGGCCCTGGTCATGACCGACCTCGCCCAGCAGGTGGTGCGCGACGGCGAAGGTGCCCAGAAGCTGATCGAGGTCCGGGTCGCGGGTGCGGTGACCGAGGAGTCGGCCAGAAGGATCGCCTTCACGATCGCCAACTCACCGCTGGTCAAGACCGCGATCGCGGGCGGCGATGCCAACTGGGGCCGGCTCGCGATGGCGATCGGCAAGGCGGGCGAGCCGATCGAGCCCGCGCGGATCGCGATCCGGTTCGGCGGCCACCCGATCGCCGAGGCCGGCCACCGGCTCGAGGGCTATGACGAGGCGCCGGTCGTGGCCCACCTCAAGGGCCAGGAGATCCTGCTCGAGGTCGTGGTCGGCGGCGGCCCGGGCGCGGCCACGGTCTGGACCTGCGATCTGACCGCAGGCTACATCGCGATCAACGCCGACTACCGCTCCTGAGCGGGCGGGCTCCGACGCCGGTGATCAGCAGGTCGATCGCGCCGATGATGTCGTAGCGATGGCTGGCGAGGTTGGTGACTGGCTCACGCAGGCTGCGAGCCGGCAAGCCGCCGATGAGGGTGGTCGCCATGACGACCGTGGTCTCCTCGACGACGAACTTGGGATTCAACCCCGGCAGAGGTGGATCGACCACGTCCGCTCGAACCAACGGGACCACGACCCGCAAATTCAGGTGTTGCAGGATGTCGGCCTGGATGTCGAGTACGTAGGGGAACCCCTCGATCTCCGGCGCGGGGTTCCGGTAGACGTCGAACTGCGGCACTAAAGCCGTTTCCGGATGTCGTTGAAGATGCCGTACTTCTCGACGAAGCGGTTGTGCGCCTCGATCGCCTCACGGTTCTCTTCCTGCCAGCGCCGCGCGCGCTCGGCGCGGACCAGCTGCTCGAGCTGGCCTTCCAGGATCCTCGACAGGTTGACCCCGAGCTCGCGGGCCTGGCGGAGGAGGTCGCTGTTGATCGACAGATTGACGGCTTTCTTGGGCGCCTTGGGATCGCAGACGGGCGCAGCCATGGCAAGTCTCCGCTGGTTCCGATGTCAGAATATGCGCATGCCCCTGCGCATTCAAGCTCGTGGCTTGCCCGCCGTCCGTATAGAAGGTAGATATATTAGCGGAGTATGGAAATGGCCGTGAGCATCAAGAACCCGGAGACCGAGCGCCTGGCTCGGGACCTGGCGAGGCGAACCGGGGTCTCGATCACCGAGGCCATCACGGTCGCGCTGCGCGAACAGTTGGCACGTGAGGACGGCCGGCGCGCGGCGCCCCGCATTCGCGACGAGTTGCTGGCGATTGGCCGCCGGTGCACGGCGCTGCCCGATCTCGATCTCCGCACGGCTGAGGAGATCCTCGGCTACGACGAGATCGGGCTGCCGCGGTAGGGGGTCTCGCGATGGTGATCGACAGCTCGGCGGTCCTGGTCATCCTCTTCGGCGAGCGGGAGGACGAGGCCTTCGCCGACGCCATCGACGCCGACCCGACGCGCATCATGTCGGCGGTTTCCGTTCTCGAGACCAGCATCGTGGCGGAAGCGCGCAAGGGCCCCGCGGGTGGCCGCGAGCTCGACCTGTTCCTGCACCGCGGCCGCATCGACGTGGTCCCGTTCAACGTTCATCAGCTGGAACTGGCGCGGGACGCCTATCGTCGCTACGGCAAGGGCTATCATGCAGCGGCGCTCAATTTCGGCGACTGCTGCACCTACGCCCTCGCCGCCGCAAGCGGCGAGCCCTTGCTTTTCAAGGGTCACGACTTCGGCCAGACCGATATTCCGGTCGTGATCCGGCCGTGATGCAGGCGGCTGCACCACGCTTTGGGCGCTACAGCGCGCGGTAGGAGTTGCCGTGGGCTTGGCGCTTGGCCTCGAGGGCTTTCACGAACTGGACCATGAAGGCGCAGGTGGGGGTCGGGACGCCAACCTTGGCGCCTTCGGCGACCACGCCGCCCTGGATCGAGTCGATCTCCGAGCGCCGGCCGGCGAGCAGGTCCTGGTACATCGAGGGGCGCGCGTTCGGGATCTTGGCGGCAAAGTCGGAAACCCACTGCACCGGGTCGTCGTAGGCGAGCCTGATGCCCTTGGCGGCGGCGACCGCGGCCGCCTCGTTGATGCAGGCCCGGGCGATCCCCCAGGCCCACGCGTTCGCCCGCGCCTGGCCGACCCGCATGCCGGTCGCAGCACAGGTTGCGCTGAACGCGACGTTGGCGATCAGCTTGCTCCAGACCACCGGCCAGAGGTCCTCGAAGGTCGCGACCTTGAAGCCGGCCTGGCGCCAGACCTCGGCCACCCGCTCGAGGCGCGGCGTGATTCCCCCGTTCAGCTCGGCGAGGTTGATCGCCTCCATGCCGTTGTGGTGGACGTGGCCGGGCCCGACCATCTCGGCGCCGAAGCCGCCGGCGATCCCGAACAGGAGGTTTTCCGGACTGAGGACCCGCTGAATCCGCTCGACGTTGCCGAGCCCGTTCTGGATCGTCAGGACCAGCGTCCCGGGCCCGATCATGGGCTCTGCCGCGCGCACGCCGGCCTCGATGTCCATGACCTTGGTCGCGACGATCGCGAGCTCGCAGGGCCCCGCCTCGGCGGCCTTGGTGGTCGCGTTGACCGGCACCGTCCGATCGCCGCTGGCACCCGTGCAGCGGAGCCCCTTGGCGCGCATGGCGTCGACGTGGTCCCGCCACTGGTCGAACAGCCAGAGCTCGTTGCCGGCAGCGGCCAGGAGCGCGCCGTAGACCGAGCCCATGGCGCCACTGCCGACGATGCCGATCTTCATCAGCTTTCCCCTCCCGGATTACGCTCATGCAAGCTACGCTCGGACGCGCCGGGCGACAACCGGGCACGCCGGCGGGCGCATTCTCGGCCGCAACATACCCGACTGTAGCCTCGGCGGATTGTTCTGGACAATTTGCTGTGTTTTTTATGGACCGATCAGAAGGGGAGCTCTTGGGATGCGGTGGGCAGCGGGATCGGGCAAGCGATGGACCGGCTTCGGCTACGGGGCTCTCCTGGGCGCGCTCGTGGCGCTCGCCGGCTGCGGCAGCACCCCGCCCGGCGCCGGCCCCGGCCCGCATTTCAAGGTCGGCGCGCCCTATCGGGTCGACGGCAGGTGGTACACGCCGAAGTTCGTGAACAGCTACGAGGCGACCGGGACCGCGTCCTGGTACGGCGCCTCCTACGATGGCCATGAGACCGCGAACGGCGAGATCTACGACGTCGACGCCCTGACCGCGGCCCATCCGACCCTGCAGCTGCCGAGCCTGGTGCGGGTGACCAATCTCGAGAACGGCAAGAGCCTGGTGCTCCGGGTCAACGACCGCGGGCCGTTCGTCAAGAACCGCCTGATCGATCTGTCCCAGGCAGCGGCTCACGAGCTCGGCTTCGAGGACCAGGGCCTCGCCCGGGTGCACGTCCAGTATCTCGGCCTCGCGCGCCTCGACGACAAGCCGATCCGACCGGGCGAGCCGCGCACCTACGCCGTGGCCACCTGCCCGCTACCGGAGCCAGACCACCTGGTCTGCTGACCGGTCAGGGACCGCCCTCAGCGCGCCAGGCGTCGACGAACGCTCTGGCGGTGCCGGCAACCTCGGCCGCGCTCATGCCGGGCCGATAGAGCGCCGAGCCGAGGCCGAAGCCGTTGGCGCCGGCCGCCAGATAGGCCGCCATGGCGTCGGGCGTGATGCCGCCGACCGGCAGCAACCAGACGTCCTTCGGCAGCACCGCGCGCCAGGCTTTCACGACTTTGGGCGGCAGAGCCTCCGCTGGAAACAGCTTGAGGGCATCGGCGCCGGCCGCGAGTGCCGTGAACGCTTCGGTCGGGGTCGCGACGCCGGGCACGCACAAGAGGCCCGCTGCCTTGGCGGCGCGGATGATCGCCGGATCGCCATGGGGCATGACGATCAGCCGGCCGCCGGCGGCCGCGACCGCCTCGACCGCGGCGGGGCGCAGCACCGTGCCCGCGCCGATCAGCGCCCGCTCGCCGAACGCCAGGGCCAGGCGCTCGATGCTCACGAGCGGCTCGGGCGAGTTGAGCGGCACCTCCAGCGCGAGGAAGCCGGCCGCTGATCAGCGGCTCGCCGATCGCAATCGCCTCGTCCGGCCCGAGGCCGCGCAGGATCGCGATCAGCGGCAGCGGCCGAAGGCGCGATTGCAGCGCGTTCATCCGACCAGCCCTGCGGCCTTTGCGATCCGCAGCTGACCCCGGGCGCCGGCGTCGGGATGCCCGGTCCGGACCCGCAGGCCGGCGGCCTCGATCGCGAGCCGATAGGTGTTCGCCAATTCCGAGCCGCCGATCACCGTGATCTCGGCGGTCGCGGGCAGGTCCGGCAGGCACGCCTGCGCCTCGGCGATCTCGCTGCCGATCAGGAGGCCGGACAGATAAGAGACGATGGCGCTCGCCGGCAGCTGGTCGAACAGGCCGAGAGTGCGCGCGCTGAACAGGCGCTTGAGCAGGCCGCCCGGGCCGTTGCGCGCATAGGCCAGACCGCGCGCGAAGGCGCCCTCGTCGGGCAGATCGCCCGCCATCAGCCGGCCGAGGATGCTGTGCGTCTTGAGCACCGCGAACACTTCGCCGGTCATGAAGGTCGCGAACCAGACGATCCGGCCGCCGTCCGCGAACGCCCACTTGCTGTGGGTGCCCGGCAGGATGAACGCCCGGCGGGCGCGCTCGTCGCCAAGCTCGCCGATGATCTGGGTCTCCTCGCCCCGCATCACGTCGGGGACGCCGTCCGCGCCCGCCAGCGACAGGCCCGGCACGAAGTGGATCACGCGCCCGGCGTCGGTCTCGTGGCGTCGGAGCGCGCTCGCGAGCTCGGCGCTGCCGGCCGGGCAGGCGCAGTACGGCACCTCGACCCAGCCCTGGCGCGAGGTGATCATGCCGGATGCGACCACCGGCAGACCCGGAGCCTGCCCGAGCCAGGCGCCGGTCTCCCGCTCGAGCACGGCCTCGAACCCGCCGCCTTCGACCTTGAGGATCCCGGCCGCCGCCGCCCGGCTCTCCAGAACCGCGCCGGCGGCATCGATCCGATAGGCGCGAAACGAGGTCGTGCCCCAGTCGATGCCGATCAGCGCGGCCCCGTCCTGCATCGCCAACCACCCGATCGAGCGCCCCCTGCCGGCGCCGCGATCCGTTATGCGGGGATTGCCGCTCGAAGGGAAGCGGGCCGAGTTGCGGCCGGGCGGCGCCGGCAACCGCGACGCGCTAGGCAGGGCCGCGGCCGGTCGCTAGCATAGTCGGAAGCGCGCGGGGCGCCGTTGGCCCCGCCCCAGCGAGCGGGAGGTGGATGATGGGCATCCTGGACACGCTGCGCGGTCTGTTCGGCGGCAGCGGCGCTGCCGGCCTGGCGGCGCCCGGCGAGCCGATGGAGTACCACGGCTACCAGATCACGCCCGCGCCCCAGCGCCAGGCCTCGGGCTGGAACACCGCGGGCGTGATCACCAAGACCTTCGATGACGGCGTCAAGGAGCATCGCTTCATCCGGGTCGACACCCACGCCAGCAAGGACGATGCGATCACCTTCTCGATCACCAAGGCGCAGCAGATCATCGATGAGCAGGGCGACCGCCTGTTCCGCAGCCGCTAGCGGGCCGCCGAACCTTCTGCCCTCCGATGGCGCGGCTTTTCTCCATGTCGACGCCCTCGGCCGGAATGACGCCGACCGCCTGTTCACGGTGCTTCGGGACGGCATCGCGTGGCGCCAGGAGGTCGCGACGGTGATGGGCCGGCGCCTGCCGATCCCCCGCCTCACCGCCTGGCATGGCGCCGCTGGCTACGTTTACAGCGGCATCCGGATGGGACCGGCACCGTGGACGCCGGCGCTCCTCGAGCTGAAGGAGGTTGCCGAGGCGTTGGCCGGCCAGTCGTTCAACAGCGTGCTCCTGAACCTCTACCGGAACGGCCGGGACAGCGTCTCCTGGCACGCCGACAACGAGCCCGGCCTCGGCCAGAACCCGGTGATCGCCAGCATCTCGCTGGGCGCGGTCCGCCGCTTCCAGCTCAAGCACCGCCGCTCGGGCGAGCGGGTGGCGCGTCGACCTGCCGCACGGCTCCTGCCTGATCATGGCCGGCGCGACCCAGCACCACTGGCTGCACCAGCTGCCCAAGACCGCGCAAGCCGTGGGCCCGCGCATCAACCTCACCTTCCGCGCGATGGCGTGAGGCAGACCGGCCCGAGGCTGAGCGTGTTGCCGGGCTACTTGGGCGTCTGGGCGAGCAGCTTGCCGAACTTCGAATGGTGCTGATAGAGGAGAAAGGCCGAGATATCGAGCTTGTCGATGCTCGCAACCATACCGACCTTGTCGGCGAAGAAGCGATATTGAGTGTCGTCGACCTTGGCGGGCCCGACCTTGCCCTTGTAGGCCCACTTGATCAGGGCGGCATCATAGGCCCCGGCGGGCGTCGTGACCTTGTACGCCCCAAGGTAGCTGTAGGTGACGTCGAGCGTGCCTTTGTGGGTCACGACCGTGGGGTCACTCAGGTCGGAGACCTCGACGGCGATCGACGAGCTGCGACTGTCGCCCGGCGCCAGGCCGTTGAGCAGACCCGGCTCGGGTGGGTCGTAGCGCGCGATCACGCCCTGTTCGGAGTCCTCCTCGGTGACGAAGGTGAGGTCGCCGTTGTCCAGCTGTTTGATGAACAGAAGTCCCTTAGTGCCGACCGCGTAGCGCCAGCTGGCGCCCGAGGGATCACGCTCGAGCCGTTTTACGACGTGCTGCTCGACCTGGCCCTCGTCCTTGCCGCTGACGATCCGATAGGTCCAGGTGCCGTCGCGCAGTGGCGCGAACGCCGGCGTCAGCGGGCTGCCGGCGACCGGCTCGCCCACGACCCCGTCGCCGAGCAGCTCCTCCAGCATCGCCTGCTCCGCCGCCGTCAAGGGGGTGGCCGTGCCGGCGGCAGGCGCGTCGCCCGGGTCGATCAGCAGCAGCGGCCCGATGATGGCGAGTGACCAAAGCGGTTTCATTTGATCTCTCCAACGGATTCAACTGGTTGACGCCCCCAGGAAGATCAGCGTCGCGGCGAAACCGAGCGCGGTGCGGCCGGCATGCAACGTGGCCCACCGCTCGATCAGGGCGCGGCTTTCCGGCCCGGCGCTGGTCGGCTCGGTCGCCATGAGCCTGCGGTTGGCCGGCATGATGACAAGGAGCGTGTAGGGCCAGTTGGCGACCAGGACGACGGCACCGAGCAGCCAGGGCCAGTGGCCGGTCTGCCACCATGCCAGCAGGCCGAGGAGAAAGCCGATGATCGCGAGCGGCGCCTGCATCGCGAAGCCGCGTTTATAGGCGGGCTGCCATTGGGTCAGAAGGGCGCGGTCGTCGAGGCGCAGACGGGCAGGCTGCTCGGCGACATTGATGTAGAGCGCCGCGCCCGCGAACAGCGCGGCGACGATCAGCGCGAGCTGTCCCGCAAGCATGGCCAGACCTAGTGGGCGGTCCAGCCGCCGTCGACCAGCAGGCTGGTGCCGGTGATCATGGCGGCCGCCGGCGAGGCGAGGTAGACGACCGCGGCCGCGACCTCGTCGATCCGGGCGAGCCGGCCGAACAGGATCTGGTCGAGGACCGCGGTCTTGAAGGCCGGGTCGTCGAAGAACGGGCGGGTCAGCGGCGTCTCGACGAAGGTCGGCGCGACCGTATTGACCCGGATTCGGTGCGGGGCGAGGTCGATCGCCATCGCCTTGGTCAGGCCCTCGATCGCGTGCTTGGTCGCGCAGTAGACCGTGCGGGTGGCGCCGCCGACATGGCCCATCTGCGAGGACATGTTGACGATCGCGCCACCGCCGGTTCGCGCCATCACGCGCGCCGCCGCCTGCGCGACCACGAAGGCCGCCCGCAGGTTCAGGGTCAGGAGGCGATCGAGCACCGCGTCCTCGACCTCGAGGAACGGCTGCGGCTGGTTGCTGCCGGCGTTGTTGATCAACACGTCGAGTTTTTCGAGGTTTTCGATGGCGGCGCGGACGGCTGTGGTGTCGGTGACGTCGCAGACCATGGGCCGCGCCCTTCCGCCAGCCGCCTCGATCTCGCCGACAAGTGACAAAAGCTCGGGCTCGGTCCGGCTGAGCGCGATCACCTCGGCGCCCGCCTCGGCGAGCGCCAGCGCGCAGCCCCGGCCGATGCCGCGGCCGGCGCCGCTGACCAGTGCCACCTGGCCGTCGAGCCGGAACGACGGCTGGCTCATGCGTTCCGGCCGCCATAGCGGCGCACCCGCAGGTCCGCCTGCTCCTGGTGGCCGGCGAAGCCCTCGAGCGCGCACAGCCTGGAGCAGTATTCGCCGATCATGGCGCTCGCCTCAGGCGTCGTCACCCGCTGGTAGGTCACGGTCTTGAGAAACTTGCCGACCCAGAGGCCGCCGGTGTAGCGGGCCGCGCGCCGGGTCGGCAGCGTGTGGTTGGTGCCGATCACCTTGTCGCCGTAAGCGACGTTGGTCATCGGCCCGAGGAACAGGGCACCATAATTGGTCATGCGCTCGAGGAAGAAATCCGGGTCGCGGGTCATGACCTGGACATGCTCGGATGCGATCCGGTCGGCGACCTCGACCATTTCGGTCTCGTCTCCGCAGACGATCACCTGGCCGTAGTCGGCCCAGGCCCGGCGCGCGATCTCGGCGGTCGGCAGACCCTGCAGCTGACGCTCGACCTCGGCCATGGTTGCCCGCGCGAGCTTTTCCGAATTCGTCAGCAGGATCGCGGGCGAGGTGGGGCCGTGCTCGGCCTGGCCGAGCAGGTCGGTCGCGCAGATCTCGGCGTCGGAGGTGTCGTCGGCGATGATCAGGGTCTCGGTCGGGCCCGCCAGCAGGTCGATCCCGACCCGGCCGAACAGCTGCCGCTTGGCCTCGGCGACATAGGCGTTGCCGGGCCCGACCAGCATGTCGACCGGGTCGATCGTGGCGGTGCCGAGCGCCATCGCGGCGACCGCCTGGACGCCGCCCAGCGCATAGATCTGGTCGGCGCCGCCCAGATGCATGGCGGCGACGATCGCCGCCGCCGGCCGGCCCTGGTAGGGCGGCGCGCAGGCGATCACCCGCGGCACGCCCGCGACCTTGGCGGTGACCACGCTCATGTGGGCCGACGCGACCATCGGATATTTGCCGCCCGGCACGTAGCAGCCGACCGACTGCACC
The DNA here is from genome assembly GCA_963730195.1 of uncultured Alphaproteobacteria bacterium. Taxonomy (GTDB): domain Bacteria; phylum Pseudomonadota; class Alphaproteobacteria; order Geminicoccales; family Geminicoccaceae; genus DATAOG01. Next base: position 44,374 of record CAVSRN010000032.1, on the reverse strand, counting down.
GGGATGCTCTTGTGGCCGAGGATCACGCCCGGCAGGGTCTCGACCTCGACGTCCTGAAGCGCCGCCTTCTGGACCTCGGCGAAGGCGCGGATCTGCGTCTGGGCGAACTCGATGTCGTGGATCACGCTCGGCGCCGAGCGAGGCGATGCAGGCCTGGATCTCGCCCGGCGCTCAGGCGGAAGCTCGGCGGCGACCAGTGGTCGAATTTCTCCGACAGCTCGCGCACCGCGATCGTCGCCCCGCTGCCTTGACGTCGTCGAGGATGCCGGTGACGGTCGCGCGCACCTTGGCGTCCGCCTCGTCCGCCGCCGCCTGGCTGATCCCTTCCTTCAACCACCGCGCCATGATCGCTCCCTCCGCGCTTGCCGGACCGCCCGCCTCAGGCCCTGGGCACGCCGCAGGTCCAGCGCCGGATCTGCCATTCGGGCCGCTCGGCCGCCCAGCGCACGAGCTGGAACTCGGCCTCCTCGGCGCACTGGCGAGCGCCGGTCGCCCGCTGGAAGGGCAGGTAGAACTCCTCGCATTTGGCCGGCTGATTCAACAGACATGCGATCACGATCAGCTCGTACATCTCGCCCGGTCTCCGTCGCTAGCCATCCCCGATCGAGCCGCGCACGAGCCTACCGGTTGTCGCCGCCCGCGTATAGAATGGCCTGCCTGGAGCGGGAGGATAGCCATGCGATCGGTACCCCGTCTCGTCTTGCTCGGGCTCCTGGTGGCGATTTTGCCGGCCGGGCCGGCGGGCGCGATCACGGGCGCCGGCGGCGCCGCGCCGCCGGCGGCGACGACCGGCTCGGACGACTATGCGGCCGGGGTCGCGGCGTTCGATCACCAGGACTGGCAGGGCGTGATCGACCACATGGCCAAGGTGATCGAGGACCGGCCCTGGGAGGACGAGGCCTACAACCTCTCGGGCTTCGCCTATCGCAAGCTCGGCAAGTACAATCAGGCGCTCAAGTTCTACGACCAGGCGCTGAAGCTGAACCCGCACAACCGTGGCGCGCTCGAATATCTAGGCGAGGCCTATCTCGAGATGGATCGCCCGAAGGACGCCCAGGCGATGCTCGACCGGCTCAACGAGGAGTGCCAACGCCTCGCCGACAGCGCCGGCGGCCAGCAGCCCGACTGTCAGGCACGGGAGGACCTGGAGGAGGCGATCGCCGTCTATCACGCCGGCAAGTCGTAGGCCCGCGGCCCCTCACTCTGCGGGCACCGTCTCCCGCGCCGCCGCGCGCGCCGCATTACCCGGGCGCCGATAGACGAACTCGGGCGGCCGGGCGCCGGCCTCGCGGACCGCGGTCGCGACCAGCGCCTCGTGATCGGGCGAGAGCGAGCAGGCGGGATCGGTCGCCTCGGCCCGGCCGGTCATGGCGAACGCCTGGCAGCGGCAGCCGCCGTAGTCGGTGAGCTTGCGCGGGCAGCTCCGGCAGGGCTCGGCCATCCAGTCGGTGCCGCGAAAGGCGTTGAAGGCATCGCCCCGGTACCAGATGTCGGCGAGCGAGCGCTCCTTGACGTTGTCGAAGCGGAGCGTCGCGATCCCTTCGGCGGCGTGGCAGGGCAGGACCTTGCCGGACGGCGTGACGTTCAGGTTCTGCCGGCCCCAGCCGCCCATGCAGGGCTTGGGATAGCGGGCGTAGTAATCGGGGACCACGTAGTCGATCACCAGCACGCCCTTGAGGCGCGCTCGCGCCGCCTCGACCAGTCTCGATCGAGCGCTCGGTCTGCTCGCGGGTCGGCATCAGCGCCGCGCGGTTGACCAGCGCCCAGCCATAGTACTGGACGTGCGCGACCTCGAGCCGCTTGGCGCCGACCTCGACCGCGAGCTCGATGATCTCGCCCAGGCGATCGAGGTTCTGGCGATGGACCACGGCGTTGATGGTCAGCGGCAGGCCGGTCGCCTTGACCATGTGCGCGACCGCGAGCTTCTTCGCGTGGCCGTCCTTGTAGCCGCCGATCCGGTTGGCGTTGGCGGCCTCGCTGTCCTGAATCGACACCTGCACATGGTCGAGGCCGGCATCGGCCAGCGCCTCGACCTTGGCCTGATCGAGCAGCACCGCGGCGGTGATCAGGTTGGTGTACTGGCCGAGCTCGCTCGCGTGCCGGACCAGCTCGGGCAGATCCCGCCGGAGCGTCGGCTCGCCGCCCGAGAAATGGGTCTGCAGGACGCCGAGCGCATGCGCCTCCTCGATCACCCGCCGCCAGGTGGCGGTGTCGAGCTCGGCCGCCGCTTTCTCGAGCGCGAGCGGATTGGAGCAATAGGGGCACTGCAAAGGACAGCGATGGGTGACCTCCGCCAGCAGCGAGACCGGCGGCGCAATCTTAACCTGTTCCGGCGTGATCATCGCCGGTTCATCCACGTGCGACATGTCCTGGCACTTCGGGGCGGCGGGCCTGCGAGCCGCGCCGCCCCTCGTGACTTACCGGCTCAGAGGTCGGCCGGGAAGTAGGCGTTGATCTCGCAACCGCACGCGATCTCGACGATCTTCGGGGTCGTCCACTGCATGACTGCCTCCTCGTTGGCGCGACCGTGATCGGCCGCCATCCCTTCACGCCAGAGGGTACAGGACCCTCAGCGTTATCGGAAACCTAAATCTAGTCGCTGGTATCGATCAGATCCAATCGTATGTTCTTGTCGATCTCATCAGCCGGTCTGATACCAAACCTGCAGGTGTATCCGCCGCTGCCCGGACCGCCTCAGCCCGCGCCGTCGTCGGCCGCCGCCGAGCGGGCCCCCAGCGGCAGGAAATCCGGCATCGGCTCCGGCTCGGCGGCGACCAGCGGCAGCCCCGCCGCCTGCCAGCCGTCGGTGCCGTCCGGATACCAGACGACATGGTCGTAGCCGTAGGCCTGGGCCCGCTTGGCGGCGTTCCACGACATCCAGCAATTCGCCTTGCAGTAGAAGACCAGCGGCCGCGACCGGTCGCCGTCGGTGATGCGCGCCAGATTGTCGCGGAACCAGCTCTCGAACTCGGCCGACAATTCGCCGTAACCGACGTTCGGCAGCCAGACGCTGCCGGGGATGTCGTCCCGGGGCGCCGGCCGCCAGACGCTGCCGGCCGGACGATTGGCGGGCTTGCGCGGCGCCGGCAGGACGTCGATCAGCCGCGCTGCCCCGCCGCCGGCGGTCAGCGCCTGCAGCTCGGCCGTGGTCACCACCCGGGCGCCCGCGAGCGAAGCCGGCACCGGGGCCCGGTAGTCGGCGAGACGATAGCCCGCCGGTTCCGGCACCGCCTCGAGCCGGCCCTGCTGCTTGGCCTTGGCCGGGGCCTTGGCCGGGATCGGCTGGCCCTGGCGGTCGAGCAGCGGGACGCCATAGTCCAAAAGGATCGCCTGGATCGCATCGCCATTGGCGGCCAGGAAGTCGTTGAGGTCATGCTTCCAGTTCGGCTCGTTGCGCCGCAGCCCCATCGACAGCCGGAAGTCCAGGTGCAGGCCCTTCTCCTCGCCGGTCAGCGGTGTGACCTCGAGCGGTACCTTCTGCTGCGTGGCCCAATAGCCCGCGATCGGTCCCCAGAGGATGCCGACGTCGATCACGCCGGCGGCGACGTCCTCGACCATCTGTCGGCCCGGACTGTCGAAGCGGGTATCGACCACCAGCTGATAGGGCTTGAGCTGGCGCAGCAGGCCGGCCTGGGCGAGCAGGGTCACCGGCGGGGTCCGGGCGACCGCGCCGATCTTGCGATCGGCGAGCGCCGGATCGTGCAGCGAGGTGATCTTGGGGTCGGCGTCGGCGCGCTGGACCAGGGCATAGCTCGAGCGGTAGTAGGGGTTGGTGTTCTGCATCAGCGCGTTGGGCGTCGGGATGCCGATCACCACGTCGCAGGCGCCCGCATTGAGCGTGTTGCGCACGAAGCCGATGCTCTGCGGGTACCAGGTGTAGGTCAGCGGGACCCCGAGCTTGGCGGCCAGCAGCTCGGCGATCCGGTTCTCGAAGCCTTCGCCGGCCTGGTTGGAGAACGGCAGATCGCTCGGATCGGCGCACACCCTGAGCTTGGTCCGATCGACCAGCTCCCCGACCTGAGCGCCGGCGCCGGTCGCCGCCCCGCCGAGGGCCAGAGCAACCAGGACCGCCGCGGCTGCCTTCACCATCGCGCTGCCTCCGACCCGCCTCCGGGCGCCTATTTGGCCATCCGCTCGGGCCGGCCCCGGCCGAGCACGCCATCTGAGCGCGCCTTCAGATAGGTATAGATGTCGTCGAGATAGTTGACGACGTCCTCGACCTCGCCGAACGCCGGCATCACCAGCTGCTGGCTCGCGCTGACGTCCTTCTTGCCGTAGATCACGAGCTCGACGAACTGCTCGTAGCTCATCTGCTTGAGCGAATCGACCAGCGCCGGCGCGTAGGAGCTGCCGGCGCCATCGGGGCCATGGCAGCGCAGGCAGGAATTGTCGTAGCGGCGGTAGCCGTTGTAGGTGGCCATGTCGACCTTGCCGTCGACGATCTTGTAGGGCTTCTCCTCCCAGGACGGCTGGTCGGCCTTCGCGGCCCAGCCGGCAGAGCCGAGGCCGAGGGTTGCAACGGCCAGCGCGAGCACGACCACGGCCCCTACGGGCGTGGTCCAGGCGCGGTGACCACGGGTCACGTCAGACATGGCCGGATGGCTACCTCCACGGGATCGGTTGGCTGGTCCCGCAACCTTGGCCAGCAGCCAAGGCGGGACGGGGCGAAGCGAGTGGCGGCGGCCCGGCACCGCCTTTCCAGGCAATGCCGGGCCGCGCCCCGATCGCTGGGCTCGATCAGTCGGGCAGCGTGAAGACGGTGAGCACGCCGCCGAGCTGGGTGTAGTTGGACAGCGCCTTGTACGCGCCGACCGCGCCCAGGCCCGCGGTGTCCTCGGTCAGGCCGGCCGCGAGGCCGATGCCCGCCCAACCGCCGACGCCGGAGAGCACGCCGACGTACTGCTTGCCGTTGTGCATCCAGGTGTTGACGTTGCCGATGATCCCCGACGGGGTCTTGAAGCGATAGAGCTCCTGGCCGGTGTTGGCGTCGACCGCCTTCAGATAGCCCTCGAGGGTGCCATAGAAGACGACGTCGCCAGCGGTCGCCAGCGCCCCGCTCCAGACCGAGAACGGCTCCGGGTTCGACCACACGATCTTACCCTTGGTCGCATCCCAGGCGATGAAGTTGCCGAGATTCGTGCCGCCCGGCGCCGGGTACATGCTGAGCGTGGCGCCGACGTAGGGCTGACCGGCGGTATAGGAGACCGCGAACGGCTCGTAGTCCATGCAGACGTGGTTGGTCGGCACGTAGAACAGGCCGGTCCGGGGCGAGAAGGCCGACGGCTGCTGGTCCTTGGAGCCGAGCGCCGCCGGGCAGATGTTGGTGGTGTTGACGTCCTCGCCCTGGTGACCGGTCGAGTAGCGCGGCACCACCTGCGGCCGGCCGGTCTCCATGTCGACGTTGGTCGCCCAGTTGACCGCCGGATCGTACTTCTCGGCGACCAGCAGCGCCCCGGTCTCGCGATCGAGGGTGTAACCGAAGCCATTGCGGTCGAAGTGGACCAGAGCTTTGTGCATCTGGCCACCGACGTCGAGGTCGGTGAGGATCATCTCGTTGACGCCGTCGTAGTCCCACTCGTCGTGGGGCGTCATCTGGTAGACCCACTTGGCCATGCCGGTGTCGGGATCGCGGGCGAAGATCGTCATCGACCAGCGGTTGTCACCGGGCCTTTGCACCGGATTCCAGGTCGAGGGATTGCCGGAGCCGTAGTAGACCAGATTGAGGTCCGGATCGTAGGCCATCCAGCCCCAGGTCGCGCCGCCGCCGATCTTCCACTGATCGCCTTCCCAGGTGGCGGTGCCGGAGTCCTTGCCGACCGGCTGGCCGAGCATGGTGGTCTTCTCCGGATCCAACAGGGTCAGATCGTCCGGACCGCTCGAGTAGGCGCTCCAGACCTTCTTGCCGTCCTTGATGTCATAGGCGGTCATGCGGCCCGGGATGCCGAACTCGCCGCCCGAGATCCCGACCAGGACCTTGTCCTTGATCACCATCGGCGCGCTGGTCCCGGTCTCGCCCTTCTTCGGGTCGCCGTCGACCGCGCTCCACACCACCGCGCCGGTCTTGGCGTCGAGGGCCACCAGCGTGGTGTCGGCCTGATGCAGGAAGATCTTGCCGTCGCCGTAGGCGGCGCCGCGATTGACGGTGTCGCAGCACATCACCGGAATGGTGTCCGGGTCCTGCTTCGGCTCGTACTTCCAGATCACCTTGCCCACATCGTTCAGGTCGAGCGCGTAGACGGTGTTGGGGAACGGCGTCACGATGTACATCACGTCGCCGATCACCAGGGGACCGCCTTCGTGACCGCGCAGCACCCCGGTCGAGAAGGTCCAGGCGACCTGCAGGTCCTTGACGTTGCTCTTGTTGATCTGGGCCAGATCGCTGTAGCGCGTGCTGCTGTAGTTACCCAGCGGCATCACCCAGTTGGCCGGGTTGTTCTGCATGACCATCAGTTCTTCGTTGGCCTGTGCAGACATCGACAGCGCCAGCAGCCCTACGGCACCGGCGCCGGTCAGTAGCCACCCTCTTCGCATGATCAGCTCTCCCAGCTGGTTCTGCGCCGGCAACCCGCACCCGGATTGCGTGACGCCCTCCGTATCGTCCCGGTTTCGATCACGGCGATGATTGCCGATCGCCCGGGCGCCCCGATTTCTCTGAACAGGCGAAATGTAACGGCAGCAGCCGCGTTTGGACAAGTAGAATCACGTCGGCACAAATTTTGCGTGTTTCCGCCCCACTGCGACCTGAGGTCGCAACCGAGACGACAACCACCGACCCGCAGGACCCGGGCCGGCGGTTGCAAACCTCGCGGCCGAGCTTAGAACGAGCGCGCGTTGCGCACGCCGCCGTCGACCTCCTGGTCCTTGGCCACGATCGCCTTGTCCAGGATCTCGACCTGGGCCTGCTTGCTCGCCAGCTCCTTCTGGAGCTCGAGCCGCTGCGCCAGCAGGGAGGCGCTCTCGACCCGCAGATCATCGACCTGCTGGCGCGCCTGCTTGCCGTCGTCGAGCATGCTGCCGACCAGCCCGCGCAGGAAGTCCTGCTCCTTCTTGAGCACCTCGAGCGTGGCGAACACCGAATCCTGATGCTTCACCTCGACGCCGAGTTCGTTCAGCTTGACCTCGAGCTCGCCCTTCTGGCTGCCTAGCGCGGTCACCTGGTCGGCCAGCTTCGCGTACTCTTCCTTGGCCAGCTTGCGATCGGCCTCCGCCAGCCGCAGGTCGGCCTGGGCCCGCTGGAGCTTGGTCGCCGCCTGCTCGTGATCGCGGGTCAGATCGACGATCTGGTCCTGCAGCTGCGACACCCGCTTGGTCAGGGCGACCGCACTCTCGGCGAGCGGCCCCTTGCGCTTGATGTCGGCATCGAGCGCGGCCACCTGCTTGGTCAGCTCGGCGTGCCGCGCGGTCAGCTCCACAACGTCGGTCGCCAGCACCGCATGCGCGAGCTGGCCCTCGACCTGCTTGAGCTCGGTCCGGGTCGCGGTCAGGCGCTGCCCGGTGCGCGCCAGTTCGGCGGCCTGTTGCGACTGGCTGCGCTGGGCCTGCGCCAGCTCGACCTCGACCTGGGCGCGCGCGGTCTGCTTGTCGATCAGGTCGGACTCGATCGCGGCCAGCCGATCCTTGGTCCTGGCCACCTGGCCGGTCAACCGGTCGAGGTCGCGATCGCCGGCGGCGGTCTGCCGCTCGATCTGGCCGAGCAGCTCCAGGCGATGGTTGAGATGGCCGGTCGCCGAGACGTACCGGGTCTGCTGATCCGCGAGCCGATCCTTGACCGTCGCGAGCGCCGCCCCGGCGGCGGCGACATCCCGGTCGCGCTCGCCGAGCACCTGCATGCGCCCGTTCAGCCGGGCGACCGCCTGGCCGATCTTGCCCTGGGTCTCCGCCAGGCTGGCGACCAGCCGGGCGAGATCGCCGCGTTTGGTCGCGAGGTCGCGCTCGCGCTCGCCGAGCACCTTCATGCGCTCATTGAGCGCGACGGTGACATGGCTCAGGCGGGCCTCGGTCGCCGCCAGCTGATCGGCGACACTCTGTTTCTGCGCGCGCAGGGCGGCGAGGTCGCGCTCGCGCTCGCCGAGCACCACCATGCGCTGGTTGAGCCGGCCGTCGAGCTGCGCCAACCGGTCCTCGGCGGCCGCGATCTGGGTCTCGAGGCGATCCTTCTGGCCGCGGTTGGTCGCGAGGTCGCGCTCGCGCTCGCCGAGCACCGCCATGCGCTGGTTGAGAGCGCCGGTGGCGTGGTCGATCCGCGCCTGGACCTCGCCAAGCTGGGTCTTGAGGCCGGCGAGGGTGGTCTTGGTGTCGGCGATCTGGCGCTCGCGCTCGCCCAGGGTCGTCATGCGCGCGTTGAGCTTGGCGTTGGCGGCGTCGATCCGGCTCATCAGGCTGTCGAGATCGCCGGCCTTGGTGCGCTCCTGATCGAGCGAGCCCTCGAGCTCGGCCACCCGCGCCTGCAGCTGGTCGCCGCTCTTGGTCAGGTCGGCCACCTGGCTCTCGAGGCCCTGGCGCTCCTGGGTCCACTGCTCGGCAGCGTCGTTGTGCGCCGAGGTCGACCAGATCAGGCCGCCCCAGCCTCCGAGGGCCACCACCAGCGCTCCGATCGTGAACTGCGTGGCGCGCGGCAACGACATCACGCTCATCATGGCCAAGCCTCCGCGTTGGTCGGCCCCGGTTCAGACCCCAAGGCACCTTGATTCGACTAGCACGTTAGCACAACCCTGCCGCGGTTGCCACCGAGCGCGTGCGGAAAAAAGCGCCGGCGCGGCGGCGCCGGGCCTACTCGCCGACCAGCTTGGCGAGGCTCTCGGGCGCCGCCTCGGCGCCGGCCGCATGCCCTTCCTGGGCCCGGCCGAGCTGCGCCACCAGCGCCTGCAGCTCGGCGGTCAGCTTGTCGCGCTCGATCGACAGCGAGCGCAACTGCTCGTCCAGGCCCAGCAGCTTCTGATTGACGCTCACGCTCGCGTGAAACAACGGCTGCTTGTGCTCGAGCTCGGCATTGAGATCCGCGACCTCCTGCCGGAGCGCCGTCCGGCTCGCGGTGAGCTCGGCGACGCCCTGCGCCAAAAGCGCCTTGTCGAGCTTCGCCTCGACCTCGGTGAGCGTCGCCTGGGCACCCGCCAGCGCGCTTCGGGTCCGGTCGAGCTCGCTCGCCGATGTCGACTGCTCGCGCCCGAGCGCCGCCATCTCGACGTCCAGGGCGCCGAGCGCCGTCTTCCTGCTCGCGAGCGTCCGATCCAGGGCCGCAACCTCGGCTTGCAGCCGGTCGTGCTCGGTCCGGGCGTGGCCGAGCGCGCGCTCGGCGTTGACCAGGTCGAGCTCGCGCTCGCCCAGGACCTGCAGCCGGTGATTGAGACGGCCGGTCGCCGCGTCGCGCTGCTCGGTCAGCGCCCCGAGCTGGGCCTGGACCTCGGTCAGCGCGGCCTCGGCGGCGGCGCGGTCGCGCTCGCGTTCGCCGAGCACGGTCATCCGCTGATTGAGCTCGGACTTGGCGTGGTCGAGGCGCGCCTCGAGCGCCGCCAGATCACCGGCCGCGGCGCGCTCGCGAGCAAGCGTGTCCTCGAGCTCGGCGATCCGCTTCGACGACGTGCTACGCTCGGTCGCGAGCGTGCTTTGCAGGTCCGCGACCCGGCCGGTGAGCTCGGTCCGCTCCCGGTTGAAACGTCCCTGTTGGGCATCGTAACCGGCCTTCACGCTCAGATACATGCCCCAGCCCAGGACGGCGAGCAGCACCAGCAGGCCAAGCACGATGAGCGAGGTGCGCGGCTGCGCGAGAGATCGTGGCATGGCGAAGCCCCAGACGCGATGGTTGGTTGATCTTCTCCCCATTTGATCATACCACGCACGCCGATCGCTCGCCAGCGTTCCTCGCCCGATCCAGGCCCGATCCGCGGACAGGCCCTTTCTGGCCGGCCCCGGATCTCGTAGGCTTGGCCGAAGTGAGGCGAGACAACGCAGGGGGGCAGGTGATGGCGGAGGTAACGGAGGGCCGACGGCGCGCCTCGGCGCGTGCCGTCCAGGCAGTGCCGGCTCTGCTTGCGCTCGGTCTGCTCTGGCTGATGCCGGCCGTGGCCCCGGCCGCCGAGCTGACCGCGGCGGAGCTGGGGGCGCGGATCCGGGCGGCTGGCGATCACCCGGCCGATCTCGCGAATCTCGATCTCACGGGCCTCGACCTCGCCGGCCTGAAGCTCGCGGGCGCGGATCTGCGCGGCAGCCGGATGAACCGCGCCAATCTCGAGGGCGCCGATTTCACCGGCGCCAATCTCGACCTCGTGATCCTGCGCGATGCCAGGCTGAAGGGCGCCACGCTGCGCGACGTCAGCGCCTTCCAGACCGTGTTCTCGGGCGCCGATCTCGCCGGCGCCGACCTCAGCGGCGCCAACCTCGTCGCCAAGTTCGAGCGCACCAACCTCGAGGGTGCCAATCTCGCCGGCGCCAACCTCGCGGCCGACATGACCAACCAGTCGATGGGCCTGATGCGCGCCCATCTGACCAAGGCCAACCTCAAGGACGCCAATCTCGCCGGCGCCATGCTGTCGCGCTGCACCGCCGAGTTCGCCGACTTCTCGGGCGCCGATCTCAAGGGCGCGGATCTGTCCCGCTGCGAGCTCGCGGGCGCCAATTTCGCCGGCGCCGACCTCACCGGTGCCGATTTCACCGGCGCCGACCTGCAAGGCGCCCGGCTCGAGGGCGCGATCGGGCGTGCCAAGGCGATCGGGCTGAACTGAAGCGGCGGCGGCGCGCCATGGCGGCGCGGGTGACGCGGCGCGCGGCGCTGGCGGTGGGCGCCGGCAGCCTCCTTGCCGGCGCCGGCTCGATCGGCGCCGACGCCGCCGGCCCCGAGCCGCTGGCGGTGACCGAGATCGCGGCGGGCGTGTTCGTCCACCACGGCGTCCACGAGCTGGCGAGCGCCGGCGAACCAGGGCGGGATCGCCAACGTCGGCTTCGTGATCGGCGAGGGTGCGGTCGCGGTCGTCGACAGCGGCGGCTGTGCCCGGGCCGGCGAGCGGCTGCGCCAGGCGATCCGGCGGGTCACCGACCGGCCGATCCGCTACGTGATCGCGAGCCACGTCCACCCCGACCATCTGTTCGGCCATGCCGCGTTCGCTGCGGATCGGCCGGCGTTCGTCGGCCACGCCAAGCTGCCCGCGGCGCTCGCCGACCGTGGTGCCTACTATCTGGACCGGCTGCGCCAGGACCTCGGGTCGGTCGCCCTGGGCACCCGGGTCGTGGCGCCGACGCTCCTGGTCGAGGACCGGCTGGAGCTCGAGCTCGGCGGCCGCAGCCTCGTGGTCGGCGCGCAGCCGACGGCGCACACCGACAACGACCTGACCGTGCTCGATGCCGCGACCGGGACCCTCTGGCTCGCCGACCTCCTGTTCATGGAGCGCGTGCCGGTGATCGACGGCAGCCTGCTCGGCTGGCTGAAGGTGCTGGCGGCGCTGCGGTTGGAGACGGCGGCGCGGGTGGTGCCCGGCCACGGACCGGTCAGCGCGCCCTGGCCGGACGCCGCCCGCCCGCTCGAGCGCTATCTCGGCCGCCTGCGCGACGAGACCCGGGCGCTGCTCGCCGCCGGCGGCACCCTCGAGCAGGCCGTGGCCACGGTCGGTCAGGCCGAGCACGACCGGTGGCGGCTGTTCGACGTCTATCACCGGCGCAACGTCACCGCCGCCTTCACCGAGCTGGAGTGGGAATAGAGGCGGAGCAGGGCCTCAGGGCGTGCCGTGGGCCGCGGCCGACGCGGGCGGCGTCGCCGGTTGGCGCAGGAGCACGATGCTGATGCGCCGGTTCTGGGCCGCGTCCGGATGCGCCGGCTCGAGCGGCTCGGTGTCGGCCTTGCCGACCACCCGGGCGATCCGCGCTTCCGGCAGGCCGGCCGCGATCAGGGCCCGGCGCGAGGCGTTGGCACGATCCGCGGACAGCTGCCAGTTGTCCTGCACGCTGCCGGCCCGGAACGGGATCGCGTCGGTGTGGCCGGTCACCGACACCTGGCGACCGGTCCGGCCGATGATCGTCGCGAGCTTGGCCATCAGCGCCGCGGTATAGGGCTCCAACACCGCCCTGCCGAGCGGGAACATCGAGCGCTCGTCCTGATCGACGATCTGGATCCGCACCCCCTCCGGCGTCCGGTCGACCCGCAGGTTCTTGCCGAGCCCGGCGAGCTTCGGGTCGGTCGCGATGGCCTGGTCCAGCTCCTTCTTCACCCGCTGCAGCTCGGCCTCGTCGGCACGCTCGGTCTGCGCCTGGAGCTGGCCCTTCTTGACCTTCTTGATGATGATCGGGAGCTCGTTCCCGCGGGCCATGAGCGGCCTCCCTGGGGCGTCCGCGCTCAGCCGCCCGCCGGCATGTTCGCGACCGCCTGCTCGACCGTCGTGAAGCTCGGCCGTTCGTGGCTGTTGAGCGCCTTGCGGGCGAACTCGACCGAGACCACCGGGGCGTAGCCCTGGAGGAAGGCGAGCAGGCCGGCCTTGATGCACTCGTGATACTTGGCCTCGGCGGCAAAATAGGCTTTGAGCTTGGCGCCGGCGGGCGCCACCACTCCGTAGGCCAACAGCACGCCCAGAAACGTGCCGGCGAGGGCGGCCGCGACATGGCCGCCGAGGACCTCGGGCGGCTCCGCGATCGCGCCCATGGTGACGATCACCCCGAGTACCGCAGCGACGATCCCGAAGGCCGGCAGGCCATCGCTCATCGTGGTGACCGAGCCCGCGATCTGCTCCATCTCGGCATGGTGGGTGTCGAGGTCGGCCGTCATCAGCTCCTCGATCTGCTGCGGGTTCTCGGCGCCGGGTGAGATCAGCCGCCAGTAGTCGCACAGAAACTCGACCGCGTGATGATTGCCGATGAAATGCGGGAACTGCCCGAACAGCTCGCTCTCGAACGGATTCTCGAGATGCAACTCCAGCGCCAGCAGCCCCTTGGTGCGGGCGAGCTTGAACATCGTGAACAGGAGGGTCAGCAGCTCGAGATAGGCTTCCTTCGGATAGGGCGCGCCGCGAAACAGAACCTTGATGTTCTTGAGCACGGCGAGCTGCACCGTGGCCGGGTTGGCGATGATGAAGGCGCCGCTCGCGCAACCGAGGATGATCAGGACCTCGAACGGCTGCCAGAGGACGCGGATGTCGCCGTGCGGCAGGTAGCCACCCAGCACCGAGCCGAAGACGACCACGAGACCAACGATGAAGAGCATGGGACATCCGCGCCGGAAGTGCCCCATTCCGGGCGCACCATAGAGGTAGCGGGGGCAGTTGAAAAACCGGTAAAGTCCGCGCCGTCGTCACCGCGCCGGCCGCGTGGACGCGCGAATTGGCTGCCCGTCGGGCTCAACGATGATGACGCCCGGAGGCTCGATCCGGAGGAGAGCATCGATGGCCGTCCTGCACCGCCTGAGGGGTTTCGGCTGGGCCGGCGCCCTGCTGCTCGGGGTCGCCCTGACCCAGCCGGCCGGCGCCGCCGACCCCGACGATCCCTGGCCGGAGCTGCGCACGCTGCTGTTCGCGGACCGCCCGATCCAGGACGGCGCCGGGGTGATCGCGCTGGACGCCCCGGTCCGTGCCGAGGACGCCGCGGTCGTGCCGGTGACCATCGAGGCGCTGCGGCCCCAGACGCCCGCAGCGCTACATCAAGACCCTGCACCTCGTGATCGACCACAACCCGGCGCCGGTCGCGGGCGTGTTCCATCTGACCCCGGCGAACGGGATCGCGACCATCGCGACCCGGGTGCGGGTCAACCAGTACACCAACGTCCGGGCGATCGCCGAGACCAGCGACGGCCAGCTCTACATGGCCAGCCGCTTCGTCAAGGCGGCCGGCGGCTGCTCGGCGCCGGCGCTCAAGGACCGCGAGGCGGCGCATGGCGCGGCTCGGCCAGATGAAGCTCAAGCACCCGCCGTTCCGCCTCGGCGAGCCGAACCAGGTCCAGCTGCTGATCAGCCATCCCAACTACACCGGCCTGCAGATGGATCAGCTGTCGCGCAACTGGATCCCGCCGCACTACGTCCAGACCATCGAGGTGCGCTACGACGGGCGGCCGGTCCTCGCGGTCGACGCCGACATCAGCCTGAGCGAGAACCCCTCGATCCATTTCTCCTTCGTGCCCGACCGGCCGGGCGCGCTCGAGGTCCTGGTCCAGGACAGCGAGGGCGGCAGCTTCAGGAGCAGCTGGCCAGTCGCGCCGGAGAGCTCATCCTAGGGGTGCTGGATGTTCGAATCGGCGGCCCTGCCGCATGTCATCGACAAGGACGTCTACAAGGCGGAGGAGCCCAAGCTCCGGCAGGCCTTGCTGGACGCGCAGTTCGACCTGGTCGAGCGGCGGAGCTTCCAGGCGATCGTCGTGATCGCCGGCGTCGACTGCGCCGGCAAGGGCGAGGCGATCCAGAAGCTCTACGAGTGGCTCGACCCGCGCCACCTGCACACCCGCGCCTACAGCAAGCCGAGCGAGGAAGAGCGCGCCCGGCCGCGGATGTGGCGCTACTGGCGCGACCTGCCGCCCAAGGGCACCATCGGCATCGTCTTCGGCTCCTGGTACAACGATCCGGTCAAGGCGTTCGTGCTCGGTGAGATCGACGAGCTCGCCTTCGAGCGCGAGCTCGACGCGATCAACCGCTTCGAGAGGATGCTGGCCGACGAAGGTGCTCTGATCCTGAAGCTCTGGTTCCACATCGGCCAGGCCGAGCAGAAGAAGCGCCTGAAGAAGTTGAAGGCCAGCCCGGGTGCCGGCCGCCACGTGCTCGAGGAGTGGTCGGGCATCGAGCATCACCTGGCGACGACCGGGGCGGGCGAGAAGACGGCCCAGCGCACGAGCACGGCGCAGGCGCCCTGGGTGGTGATCCCGAGCGCCGACGACCGCTTTCGCGACCTTTCCATGGGCCAGACCATCCTCGCCTCGCTGCAGGGGCGCCTGGCCGATGGCGGCGGGCCGCGGCCGCTGGCGGCGCCGGCACTGATCGCGGCCCCCGATCGCAAGACCGTGCTCGACGCGCTCGATCTCTCGCTCTCGGTGCCCAAGGCCCGGTACGAGAAGCGGCTGCGGAACCTCCAGGACCGCCTCGCGGCATTGAGCGATGCCAAGGCATTCTCGAACATCGGTCTGGTGCTCGCCTTCGAAGGCAACGATGCCGCCGGCAAGGGCGGGGCGATCCGGCGGGTCACCCAGGCGCTCGATCCGCGCCGCTTCGACATCCATCTGGTCGCCGCCCCTTCCGACGAGGAGCGGGCGCAGCCCTATCTCTGGCGCTTCTGGCGACACCTGCCGCGCAAGGGCCGGGTCGCGATCTTCGATCGTACCTGGTACGGCCGGGTGCTGGTCGAGCGGGTCGAAGGCTATTGCGACGAGGGCGCGTGGCTGCGCGCCTACAACGAGATCAACGATTTCGAGGCCCAGCTCGCCGGCTTCGGCCTGGTGCTGGTCAAGTTCTGGCTGGCGATCAGCCAGGACGAGCAGCTGCGCCGCTTCCAGGCGCGCGCCGAGATCCCGTTCAAGCAGTACAAGATCACCGACGAGGACTGGCGCAACCGCGACCGGTGGGATCAGTACCGGCAGGCGGTCGGCGACATGGTCGACCGCACCAGCACCAACGCCGCACCCTGGACCCTGGTCGAGGCCGAGGACAAGCGACACGCTCGCCTCAAGGTGCTGGTGACGATCTGCGAGCGGATCGAGAAGGCGCTTCGCTAGCCGGCCGCCCGGTCAGAAGCAGCGGACCTCGGCCTCGGTCTGGGCGCGCTTCAGCTTGTCGACCGCGTCCTTGGCGACCGCCGTGTCGCGGAACAGCGCCGCATTGTCGCCGCCGCCTTGTATATGACGCATGCGGAGCACGGTCTCGGCCTCGACGTAGTCGTCATAGGGCAGGATCGAGGCGATCACGTCGATGCTGCAGGAGCACTTCCTGAGCGCGTCCTGGGTCTCGCCGTTGCTCGCCATGCAGCCGAACACGTAATCGGCCGAGGCCTCGGTGGGATAATCGTTCGCCCGCGCGGGGGCGGCCTGAAGAGCCAGCAGACCGCCGAGCGTGGCGGCCGCCACGATCGTTCCGGCTCCGGCTCCGATCGGCGTCCCTCCGACCAGCGAGGTTCTGATCAGCGTCCAAGTCAGCATCGCGCACGCACTCCAGATCGGCACACTCAGTCCAGATGGGCGGCGATCGCCCTGCCGAGGGTGAATGCCCGCTTCTCGAGCACGTCCGGTTGCTCGCAGAGGGAGGGCAACGACGATCGCCGGTCGCGGTAGATCCGCAGGTCCCAATCGCGCTGGGCCGAGAGGGCGTCACGCTCCTGGACCTGATCGCTCGCGAGCTGGGTCAGCCGCTGGTTGCTCGCGGTGATCCGGTCAGCGAGCGCCTGCTGGCCGCGGGCGTACCTCTTGAGCCCGCCGATGATCGAGCCGAGGTCGTGATTGATGATGGCGAGCGTCTCGGCGAACAGCCGGGTCAGCTGTTCGTTCCTGTGCTCGGCGGGCAGCCCCCTGGCAAAGTCGTCGATCTTTGCCTTCGCCTGCTCGAGGGGCGTCCGGCGGGCCGCGAGATCGGCCGCGAAATGCCGGATGGTCGGGTCGACGGCGGCGGGTGCCAGCGCGCTGATCGACGGCCCGCTCCAGACCGCGCCCGGGCCGATCTCCGGCACCAGGGGCTGCTGGCACGGCCAGTCCGCATATTCCGCATCAGCGGCCGCTGGCCCGACCGCCATCATCAACATCAGGAGCCCTGTCGCCGACGCCACGGAGCAACCGAGGATGGCTCGCGCTCGGCGGCTGCGTTCCGGCTCGTGGCGGATCATTGCATCAACTCCTGGCTCCATCCCCGCTCCCGTTCGCGGCGTGCGCCGGCCCGTCCGAAACCCGGCCGCTGGCAACGCCGAATTCTCCCATCCCTGGCGACGTCCTCACCAGCGATTTGCAGGGCTCGCCTGAGGCTCTTGCTTGTCCGTCGAGATCACCAGATAGTTCAGGGCCGAGGCCCGGGCAAGCCGGGCAGGCGATCTGGGGAGGAGCGGGATGAGACGACCGGCCCGGCAGCTTGCGCTGGTTCTCGCCGGCCTGCTGCTTGCCGCCGGGCTGGCCTCGGGCCGGGCTGGCGCCGCCGAGCCGCCCCGCCTCGCGCTGTTCCCCCTCGAGCTGATCGACAGCAGCCTGCAGCCCGGCGAACGGCAGGACGCCGATTCGGCCGACCGGGCGCGTCTGGCGATGATCGAGGACGAGCTGCGGGCAGCCCTCCGAGACTCGGGCCGCTACCAGCTGGTCGATACCGCGCCCGCGGCGGCTGCGATCGAGCGTGCCGGCTATCTCTGGAGCTGCCATGGCTGCGAGCTCGGCATCGCAAGGAAACTCGACGCCGATCTCGCGCTGGTCGGCTGGGTGCAGAAGGTCAGCAATCTGATCCTCAACCTCAACGTCGTGGTCCGGAACAGCGCCACCAGCGCGCCGGTGCTCGCGGGCAGCGTCGACATCCGGGGCGACACCGACGAGAGCTGGCGTCATGGCATGCGTTATCTGATCCGCCATCGCCTGCTGCCGGAAAGCGGCTGAGCTTGGGCAGGGTGATGGTCGAGCTCGAAGATGTGCGCCAGGCGGCGACCCGGATCACGGGCCGGGTCCGGCGCACGCCCCTGCTCGCGGCCGCGCCGATGCAGCGCGGGTTCGCCGGCCTCGAGCTGGTGCTGAAGCTCGAATGCCTGCAGGTGACCGGCTCGTTCAAGGCGCGGGGCGCGATCAGCAAGCTCGGCACGCTCACCGAGGCCGAGGTCAAGCGCGGCATCGTCACCGCCTCCGGCGGCAATCACGGCGCCGCGGTCGCCTACGCCGGCTGGGTCGCGGGCACGCCCACGACCGTGTTCGTGCCCGACAACGTCGCACCCCTGAAGGCGAAGAAGATCGAGAGCTGGGGGGCGCGGCTCGAAGTCGAGGGCAAGGTCTGGGACGAGAGCAACCGGGCGGCGCTCGCCCGCGCCGAGCGCGACGGCCTGACCTACCTCCACCCGTTCGCCGACCCGGCGGTGATCGCCGGCCAGGGCACGCTCGCGCTCGAGATCCTGGCGGATGCGCCCGACGTCGACGCGCTGATCGTGGCGATCGGCGGCGGCGGCCTGATCTCGGGCATCGCGGTCGCCGCCAAGGCGCTGCGGCCGGAAATCCGGATCATCGGGGTCGAGCCCGAGGGCGCCCCGACCCTGCACGCGAGCGTCCAGGCCGGCCACGTGGTCGAGCTCGCGGCGATCACCACCCGGGTCCCGACCATGGCCGCGCGCCGGACCGAGCCTCTCAACCTCGAGCTCGTGCAGCGTCACGTCGAGCAGATCGTCCTGGTGACCGACGACGAGATGCAGAACGCCGCCCGCCTGCTCTGGCTGGAGCACGGCCTGGCCGTCGACCTGTCCGGCGCCGCCTCGCTCGCCCTGCTCACCACCGGCAAGTTCAAACCCCGCGCGGGCGAGAAGATCTGCGCCCTGATCTCCGGCGCCGGCACCGACGGGCTGGATTGACGCTGCCGGTCCGAGCTCAGACCTCGAATGGGGTCGGGTCGAGGAACCGGCGCAGCACGTTACCCGTGATCCGGGCGACGTTGTTGGTGTAGTCGTTGTGCGAGAGCGAGCCGCACCAGGCGATCGAGCCGGTCGAGAAGACGGCGCCGCCGGCTGGCGTCTCGAAGAACGCGAGGTCGGCGCGCACCAGCTCGTGCTGCGAGCCGGTGAGGTCCGGGGTCATGACGTTGACCTCCTCGGTCACCACCAGGATCAGGTCGGTGTGGTTTTCCGACGATGCCAGCACCAGGAGGTTGGGCGGGGTGCCGAGGGCGTAGTCGGCGCGGTCGAGCTCGAGCCCGGCGGCGCCGCCGCCGACCAGGCCGAAGTCGCCGATGATTTCCCCGGTGACGCCCTCGAAGATGAAGGCCGCGCGGGGGTCATGGCTGCCGGGCTGACGGCGATAGTAGGAGGAAAGATCGAAGCCCTGGGCGGAAAAGCCGAGGCCGACGACGACGTTGGGCGGCCGGCCGGTGCGCCGCCAGAGGCCGCCGAACTCGCCGGTGAAGCTGTGATGGTACTCGCCGGGCTCGGCCGCCCAGGTGCGGATGCCACCTTCGGCGCGCCGGACCTCGATCACGCCTGCCAGGCTCTGGTGCCAGGCGATCCGCCAGTACCAGCCGTTGGCGCCGAGATACATCAGCCGCCCGCCCCGCTCCAGCCAGGCGAGCATGGCATCCGACATGCGCTTGGAATGGTACTCCGGGTGGGTGCCGGTCAGGACCACGCGGTAAGGCTCGAGCAGCGCCACGCCGTCTGCCTCGAGGTCGTGATCGGTGATGAAGTCGACCGCGACGCCCTCCTGCTCCAGCCAATCGATCAGGTGGGTGTCGGCGTTGAACTGCCAGAGGCCGGAGCCGTGGGCGCCGAGCCAGGACGCATACTTCGGCCGCAGGTTGAGGATCGGTCGCAGGCCTGAGGAATAGCAGACGCCGCTGCCGTCGGCGTGGGTGTCGTAGAGCGAGTAGCCCAGCTCGCGGTGCTCCTGCAGGTATAGATCGGCCTGCTGATAGACCAAAAGCCGGCCCATCAGCATCTCGGCGCGCTCGCCGTCCAGGTGGTTGTGATCGTTGGCGTAGGCGAGATAGCTCGCGGTCGGCACCAGGAAGGCCGCCTTGGGCCGGCCGACCTTGCCCGCTGGCCCGCGCGGCGGCCGGACGACGAAGGTGATGTAGTCCTCCTCGGTGCCGTCTTCCGCTTCCCCGCACCAGACGTGGGCGGCATAGGCGCCGCTTGGCAGGTCGTCCGGCACGGTCAGCTCGAAGTCGACATCCCAGCCGGCATCGTACAGATCGTCCTCGTGGAAGTGGATCGCGCCGTACTGCTCGGGCCGGTCGGTCCAGCGCACCGTCTCGCCGGTCCAGTTCCAGCCCTTCATTGCGCGCGCCGGCAGATTGACGAGCTCGCCGTCGAGGCCGAACGGGCCGCGGTCGACCACCGCCGTGGTCGGGATCGCACTGGCAAAATCCCAGGCGCCGACCAGGTGGCGGCGCAGGGCATCGGGCAGCGGCCGGAGCAGCGCCGACGCCAGCTCGGCGGGCTCGAGCACCCGCTGGAACAGCGCCGGGCTGTCGAGCTTGCCGTTGTAGTGCCAATCGACCCTGCCGTCGGCCGCCGGCAGGCCCGCCATCAGCAAAGGCGCGTCCGGCATCGCGGGCAGCAGGTCGACGGTCTCGCTGACCTCTGCGGCATCTTCAACCAGCGCCGCGGGCTCGAGCGGCCGCTGCACGAGGGTCACGAGCCCCTGCCCGGGATCGAAGCTCGCGGCTGCGAGATACCAGCGCCGCTTGAGGAGCTTTCGGCCGCTCCGGACCGTCGCCGCGCGCTTGCCGTCGCCCAGCGTGAGCGCAAGCTCGCCGTCCCGGATCTCGAGCGCGAAGCCGGCGCCACGCGCCGCATCCCACTTCGCCACCAGCCCCTGGCGGGCCTTTTTTGGGCGTCGTCGGCCAGATCATGACCACGACGGTGAAGCTCCCGAGCGCGCGCAGGCGCGCGTGGTCCGGAACCCGAAGGTAGGAGCCGGCGTCGATCGTCTGCACCCGCGCCGGATAGTCGCCGCTCACCGGCGTCGCGATCCGCTCGAGCTTGAGGCCGGGCCCCGCGGGATTGGCATCGCCGTGGATGATCCGGACGATCTCGGCCCGGTAGCGCGCCGCCCCCGTGCAGCTGACCATGAAGCGCACGGTCTCGCCCGGCGCCACCGACAGCCGGTCGCCATAGCCCAGGATCTTCAGCATTTTTTCGGTTTTCCCCCGGGTTCCTGCCTCAGTTCAGGTCCTCGCCGGTGTGCGCCTGCCAGCGCAGGCGGAACACCGCCCACTCGGCCTCTTCCTTGCTGGTGAAGGTATGCTCGGGCAGCAGCTCGATCGGCTGGCCGCGCGTGCCCGGGTGGCGCGCCAGCACCCACTCCTTGAACGGCTTGGTGCACACCAGCACGTATTTGCCCTCGAGCGGACCGCCGCGCAGCGTGTTCAGCACCCGCTGCAGGTCGGGGCTGTGATGGCCGATCGGGTTCTGCCGGAACTCGTCGACCAGCTCGCGATCGCGCCTCGGATCGATCTTGTACGCCATCGCCGCCTCCCTGCCCGGCCCTCGCCGGCGAATTCAGCCGTCCCGGTCGCGGCCGTCAAGCCGGTCCGGTCGATGCCGTCCAGCCGGGTGCCCTGCCGGGCGATCGATCACCGAGCCTCATCACAGCTCGACCGCGCGCCGGGTGCGGATGCTCTCGTCGGCGGCGAGCACGATCCGGAGCGAATTGACCGCGTCGTTCATCCAGTCAGTGAGATCGAGGTCCTCGCGGATCGCCTTCAGGAAAAACGCCTGCTCGCGCTCGCAGAGCTCCTGGTGGTCGGGCTCGTCGGCCATGTTGATCCACTGATCCGGTCGCGTGAAATTGTTATCGGCGTCGATGTCGGCGTAGTGGACCTTGAGCGCGTTGGTCTTGGTGTGCTGGTCGATGTCGGCGGAATCCGAGACGCCTTCGGCGCGCGCGTCCTTCTGGCCCTCCTGGGGCATGACGATCGAGACGCAGCCCTTGGGCCCGACCACGTCCTTCACGAAATAGGCGACCTCGCTCATCATCGGCCCCCAGCCGGCCTCGTACCAGCCGACCGAACCGTCGTCGAACACGACGTGCAGGTGGCCGTAGTTCTGGACCTTGGTCTCGGCCGAGAGCTGCGCGCCGATGCCGTGCACGCGGACCGGCCTCGCCCCGGTCAGCTGGCACATGATGTCGACGTAGTGGACCCCGCAGTCGACGATCGGGGTCAGGCTCTCCATCAGGTTCTTGTGCCAGTTCCAGGCCGGGCCCGAGGACTGCTGGTTGAGGTTCATGCGCATCACCAGCGGCTTGCCCAGCGTCCGGCCGACCTCGACCAGCTTCGCCCAGGAGGGGTGGTGGCGCAGGATGTAGCCGAGCACCAGCTTGCGGTTCTTCTCCCTGGCCTTGTCGACCACCCGGACGGCGTCCTCGTAGGTGGTCGCGATCGGCTTCTCCATGAAGACGTGGCAGCCCGCGTCCATCGCCCGGAGCGCGTAGTCGGCATGGGTGTTGGGCCAGGTGTTGATCGAGACCGCGTCGGGCCGGGTCGCCGCGAGCGCCTCGTCGAGGTCTTGAAAGCGCGGATAGCCCTCGAGCTCGGGCGGCAGGTCGGTGCGGCGCTTGATCGCACGGCTCATCAGGCCGCAGATCTCGAAGCCGCCGAGCTTGTGGTAGGCCTTGGCGTGCGAGGCGCCCATGTTGCCGACCCCGACCACCAGAATCCGCACCTGATCCGCCATTTTCTTCCTCCCCGGTGGCAGCCGCCGTCCTGCTCCCCTGTCGGCGACGATAGCATCCGGCCGGCGGCTTGGGAAACGCGGTCTTGACGCCCGGCGCCGGCTTGGTAGAGCCTGCGCCAGCGAGCGGCAGAGAGGTCGAGAGCGCATGGGAGGCAACGGGGCCGGGCGACCGGACAAGCTGGTCGTCGAGCGGGCGACCAAGCACTACCAGACCCGGTCCGGGACGGTGCACGCGCTCGAGGACTACTCGATGAGCGTCGCCGAGGGCGAGCTGGTCTGCGTGCTCGGGCCGTCCGGCTGCGGCAAGTCGACCCTGCTCTGGGCGATGGCGGGGCTGCACGGCCTGACCCACGGCCGCGTGCTGCTCGACGGCCAGCCGGTCGTCAAGCCGCATCCGGAGATCGGCATGGTGTTCCAGGACGCCAACCTCCTGCCCTGGCGCTCGCTCCTCAAGAACATCTATTTGCCGTTCGAGATCAAGGGCTTGAAGCCCAGCGCCCATCGGGACCGGATCGACGGGCTGCTGCGTCGGGTCGGCCTCAAGGGCTTCGAGACCAAATACCCGCGCGAGCTGTCGGGCGGCATGCAGCAGCGCGCCTCGATCGTGCGCTCGCTCGCGGTCGATCCGTCGCTGCTCCTGATGGACGAGCCGTTCGGCGCGCTCGACGCCTTCACCCGCGACGAGATGAACCTGTTGCTGCAGGAGATCTGGCTCGAGACCGGCAAGACCATCGTGTTCGTCACCCACAACATCGCCGAGGCGGTGTTCCTGGCCGACCGGATCATGGTCATGTCGCCCCGGCCCGGTCGGCTGGCCACCATCTTTCCGATCGACCTGCCGCGGCCGCGCGCCCTCGAGGTCACCGCCAAGCCGCACTTCTTCGAGCTGGTCGCCGCGATCAAGGGCTCGATCGACCATGGCGCCGGCGCCAGCCCTGGCCTCGACGTCGAGCTGGTCTAGGCAGACGGGCGCCATGGATCCCGAGCTTCGCGATCAGATCCCGAGCTTCGGCCCGTCCGCCCGCAAGGCCGACCAGTCGGTCGCGATCACCAATCTCTCGGCCCTGACCTCGGCGCTCGGCGGCATCCGGACCTGGGCCGAGATCGGCCTGATCGCGCTGGTCGCGGTCCTGATCGTCGGCGGCACCGAAGTCCTGCTGCGGACCCTCGAGGTGCCGCAATACATCATGCCACCGCCGTCTCAGATCGCGGCCGCACTGATCCGCGACTTCCCCCTGATCGCCCCCCATATCGGGGTCACGCTCACCGAGCTCCTGGCAGGTTTCGCGATCGGCGCCGCGCTCGGCTTCCTGCTGGCCGCGGTGATCACCCAGTTTCCGCTGGTCGAGAAGATCGTCGCCCCCTACATCCTGCTGCTGGTCACGACGCCGATGCTGGCGCTGGTGCCGCTTTTGATCCTGCGCTTCGGCTTCGGTCTCGAGCCCCGGATCATCGCCGTGGCGCTGGCCTCCGGACCGATGGTCATGATCAACGCGGCGACCGGCTTCCGGCGGGTCGATCTGGCCAAGATCGCGCTTGCCCGCTCGTTCGGCGCCAGCACGCTGCAGATCTTCATCAAGATCCGGATCCCCATGGCCCTGCCGATGGTCATCGTCGGGCTGATGATCGGCTCGATCTTCGGCCTCCTGACCGCGGTCGGCGCCGAGATGGTCGGCGGCTCGTCGGGGCTCGGCAACCGGCTCGCCTACTATTCGTCGCTGATCCAGATGCCGCAGTTCTTCGCCTGCATTCTGGTCCTGGCGACGATCGGAATCTCGATCTACGTTGTCTTCTTCTGGATCGGCAAGCGCTGGGCAAGCTGGGAAGCCTGAGCGCCGCCGCGAGGGTAGCCCGAACATCGAACGGGGGATGGATCATGCGTAGGTTTGCTGCGACCGGCCTCGACCTCGACCGACGCCGCTTTCTCGGGGTGACCGGCAGCGGCGCCGTGGCCCTGGCGTCGGCCGCGGTCCTGTGGCCCGGCCGGGCGCGCGCCGTGACCGGGCGCGTGCGCTGGGTGAGCCCGCGCGGCACGATCGAGGTGCTCGACGACTATCCTTACTGGGTGGCCAAGAAGTACGGCTATTTCGGCGACATCGAGACCGCCCTGGAACCAGGGCCGATGGAGGCGACCGCGACCATCAAGCTGGTCGATCAGGGCCAGGCGGACATGGGCTTTCCCTCGCCCGGCGTGTTCTCGCTCGGCCTCGAGCAGGGCATCCCCCTGGTCTCGGTCTGGGACATGGGCGCCTTTGACGTCTTCAGCTTCGCCTTCCGCAAGGGCGAGAAGGTCGCCAAGATCGCCGACCTGGCCGGCAAGACCATCCTGCTCGGCAGCGCCGGCTGGCAGTCGATCGTCGATCCGATGCTCGCCCAGGCGGGGGTCGACCCCAAGAGCGTTCACTACGCCGAGGCCGGCAACCTCTGGGGCCAGGCGCTCAAGCAGGGCCAGGGCGACGCGGCCCTGTCCTGGGAGGGTCTGCGTGCGCAATGGACCGGCCAGGGCCTGGACTTCGACTACATCCTGCCGACCGAGTTCTCGAAGTTCCCGGCCAACAGCTTCGTGATCCGGCGCAAGGATTTCGAGGATCCGGGCAAGGCCGAGCTGTACGAGGCCTATCTGCGCGCCTGGGCGATGGGCCTCGAGTTCGGCCATCGCAACCCGCGCGCCACGACCCACCTCGTGCTGCAGCAGTTCCCGGCGCTCGCCTCGAGCCTGACGCCCGAGGTCGCGACCGAATCGATGATGCAGCTCGCCAACGTGTTCCGGGGCGACTGGGCGCACCGGCAGGGTTGGGGCTGGCACGACATGGATCAATGGCGCCTGTTCTTCGACACGATTCTCCGGATCGGCCAGATCACCAAGCCGATCAAGCCGGAGGATGTGCTCAGCAACAAATACGTCGGTCCGGCCAACCAGTTCGACGTCGACCGGGTCGTGGCCGACGCGGAGGCCTACCAGCTCCCCCCCGAATTCGAGGCGGTCGACGTCGCTGCCATCCAGGCCCGGATCTGAGCCCTGGCCCACTGTCCAGACATCGCCGGCTCGGCGTGACGACGCGCCGGGCCGGCGCCTGGCGATCAGGCAAGCCCGTGGTCTGGCAGACCGCGGCCCTCAATGAGATGCCATCGGGTCGACCGACCTCCGGACCATCGGCAGCGCTCCGAGCGCGGCCAGAGCCCCTCGCACCTGCGTCAGCATGGGGGCATCGGCGTCCAGGGCCACGATCGGATCGACGCCCAGCGTTCGCCGCGCATCGAACTCCCAACGGCGCAGGATCTGAATCTTTTGCGCCCGACTCAAGTCGGCCGATCTGACCACGGCGTCCGGGCTGGTAAACATCGAGCTCGGCACCAGCCGGGCCCGCTTCAGCTCGAGCCCATTGAGCTTGCTCATGTCTCCCCCTTCGGCTCACCGCCGCAAGGCGACCCTGTCTGGTAAACGCAGCCGCAACCCAGAGGTTCCCGATGTCCGGCATAAGTTCGAAGATTTCGATGTGGATGTCAACTGGAGATTGATTGATGTCATACGAAAGCAACCATAGCAGTCGCCTGCGGTCCATTGGCGACGGGCGTCGCCGTCGCCGCCGCTCACCCGGCTCTGCTCAGGCCCTGTCGATATCCCGTGCACCAGGACCGCCCCACGTCCGAACGACCGGAGCCCCGTGCCCTGTGAATTGACGCCATCCGACCGGGGGGGCCGACCAGCCGCGGTCCCGGTCGAGCGCGCCTGCCGGTGACGGTGTTCGACCATCGGTCGGAGTCGCGACTACGACTGCGAGTCGTAACTGTAGCGAGCGCGTAGTTTTGTCCGCAATAGGTAGCGGATGAGTTGACCGCTGTTGTCGGCCCAGTGGGGTTGTGGACAACGCGGAGCGGCGTCCACCAAGTCCACAGGGCGGCCGCGTCGCGGCGGTCACGTGGCCGGGTCCTCGGCCGTCGCTGGCGGGGCCGGCGTCGCCGGCGGCGCTCCTCATGTCGGCGCCTGTTCGGCCCGCGTCGCCCGCATCGTGAGCGGTGTGGGCGCGCCCGACGATCCGAGCCTGATCGCCCGCCTCGGCGCCGGCCGTCGTCTGAGCTTCGCCCTGATGCGCCGGGCGCCCGGGCTGGCCGCCGGGCGCTGGCCCTCGCGGCCCTGGCGGTCCGCCGCTGCCCGATGCAAGCGCTGGCTCGTGACGCCCGGGTCGGCCGCGGCTCGCGCGATCCTGATGCAAAGACGCATTCGCTTGCTTCACCTGTCGGTGCCCGGCTTGAGCCGGCAATCGAGGGGGCTACGAATGCCCGGATCAAGTCCGGGCAGGGCTTGGTCAATCTTCTGTCTGCGCCTTGTGCGCCGGGAACTCGGCCCGAGGGCCGGGGACCCTGGTCCGCGATCTCGGCGAGGCGGTAGGCGCCGGCGGCCGTGGCGCGGCCCACGAATTCGGGCGTTCAGCCGATCCTGGGGCCTACGCCCGGACGACCTCCGGGTTCCGGTCCGGCTCTGGCATGGCGAGGCCACCTCCCAGGTACTGGTTGCCATCGGGCACCAGCTCGCCGGCACAGACCGGGCTGTGAGGCGCATTTCCTGGCCGGAGCACGCCATCTGTGGTTGTTCGATCACGGCGAAGACCTGCTGGCGGGGCTCCTCCCGACGGTGACCCTTGGCGCCAACGGTCGTCCGCCCGACACCAGGGCGGGCGGGCGCCGTGCGCGGCTCCCACCTACCGGCAGACGGGGCGCCATCGGGCGGTTCCGGCTCATTCGGGTAGCTCGAGATCGGCGATGACCGCGGCCAGGAAACGTGCGGCCTCGCCGCCGGTCACCACCCGATGGTCGAAGGTCAGAGACAGAGGAATGATCCGGTGGACCGCCACCCTGCCGTCGACCACCACCGGACGCGGTTCGATCTTGCCGGTGCTGAGGATCGTGACCTGCGGCGGGACCACGACCGGTGCGGCGTAGCGGCCGGCGAGGGTGCCGAAATTGGACAGCGTGATGGTGGCGCCCTTGAGCTCATCCGGCGGAATCGTGCGCGCGCGGATATCGGCCTTCATGCGCTCGAGACCGCGGCGCAGATCGGCCGGCGCGCGTTTCGCGACGTCCCTCAGGACCGGCACGAACAGGCCGTCCGGGGTGTCGACCGCCATGCCGAGATCGACCTTGGCATGCAGCCGGCGGCCCTGGCTCTGGGAGTCGTACCAGGCATTCAGGGCGGGCTCCTGGGCACAGCCGACGACGATCGCCCGCACCAGGCGGATGGTCACGTCGTGGCCATTGGCCCAGGCGTCGACGTCGGCCTCGTCGATCACGGTCGCCGGGACCACTTCCGCGTGGGCATGCGCCATCCGCAGCGCCATCGCCCGGCGGACCCCGCGCAGCGGCTCCAAAGGCCCGGCCTCGGCCAGGGTCTCGGCCGCCTGCTGCACGTCCCGGGCGCTGATCACGCCGTCCGCCGACGCCGGCGTCACCAGCGCGAGATCGACCCCGAGGCGACGCGCCAGCGCCCGGACCGCGGGCGTGGCCTTGACCGACGGGGCCTGCCCGCCGCGCTCGGCGACAGTCGCCTCTTCGGCGCGTTCCTCGGACGCCCGGATCTCGCCGACCACGGTCCCGGTGTCGGCCCCGCTCCGGTCCTCGAAGGCGACCAGCGGGGCGCCGACCTGGACGATGTCGCCGGCGGCTCCGAACAGCTCGGCGATCCGACCGGCGCGGGGTGCGGGCACCTCGACCACGGCCTTGTCGGTCTCGACCGACACCAGGGGCTGGTCGGCGACCACGTGATCGCCCGGACTGACGTGCCAGCTGACGATCTCGGCCTCCTGCAGGCCTTCGCCGAGATCGGGCAGATTGAAGGTCTTCATGACAGGGTCCCGTCCGATCGGTTGACGGCAGCTTCAGGCAAAGGCCAGGACGCGCCGGGCGGCGGCCAGGATCCGGGCCTCACTGGGCAGATAGTGAGCCTCCAGCCGCGGCAGCGGCATGATCGTATCCCAGCCGGCGACCCGCTCGACCGGTGCCTGCAGCGACAACAGGCCGGATTCCGCGATCCGGGCGGCGATCTCGGCGCCGAAGCCGCCGGTCAGCGCCGCCTCGTGCACGATCACGCAGCGGCCGGTCTTCTCGATCGACGCGAGGATCGGGTCGGCATCGAGGGGCTTCAGGGTGGCGACATCGATCACCTCGGCCGAGACCGCCTCGCCGCTCAGGGTCTCGGCGGCGGCGAGCGTCTCCTTGACCATGGCGCCCCAGGTGACCAGCGTGAGGTCGCGACCTTCGCGGAGCACAAAGCAGGTATCGAGCGGCAGCGCCGCGCCGTCGTCGGGAACCTCCTGCTTGACCGCCCGGTAGATCCGCTTGGGCTCCAGGAAGATCACCGGATCCGGGTCGCGGATCGCCGCCAGCAGGAGGCCGTAGGCGCGCTGGGGCGAGGACGGGATGACCACGCGCAGGCCCGGCATGTGCGCGAACATCGCCTCGGTGCTCTCGGAGTGATGCTCGGGCGCGTGGATGCCGCCGCCGAACGGCGCGCGCACGACCAGGGGGCAGGACAAGCGGCCGCGGGTGCGATAGCGGAGCCGCGCGGCGTGGCTCACGATCTGATCGACGATCGGGTAGATGAAGCCCATGAACTGGATCTCGGCGACCGGACGGAGCCCGGCCGCCGCCATGCCGACCGAGACGCCGGCGATCGCCAGCTCGGCGAGTGGCGTGTCGATCACCCGTTCCGGCCCGAACCGCTCGAGCAGGCCCTGGGTGGCGCGAAAGACACCGCCGTTGACCCCGACGTCCTCGCCGAGGACGATCACGTTCGGATCCTCAGCCAGCGCATGCGCCAGCGCCATCGTCACCGCGCCGACCAGTGTCGTCTCAGGCATCGACGCCTCCTGCGCTCGCCGCCGCAACCGCCATCCGTTGGCCGACCAGAGCGCGTGGCAACTCGGCGTACAGGTCGTCGAACATCGCCTCGGGCGCCGGTCCCGGCGTCGCCAGATAGCGCTCGACCGCGTCGTCGATCTCCCGGTTCAGTTCGTCGATCAGACGCTCCTCGTCGGCCTTGGTCCAAGCACCCGCCTCGCTCAGGAACGTCCGCAGACGCGCGATCGGATCGCTCGCCCACTGCGCGCTCACGATCTCGCCGTCCCGATAGCGACCGGCATCGTCGGCCGTGGTGTGGTCGGACATCCGGTAGGTCAAGGCTTCAACCACGCTCGGCCCTTCGCCGACCCGGGCGCGCTCGATCGCCCGTTCGACCAGATGGCGGACCGCGATCACGTCGTTGCCGTCGACCTGGGTGCCGGGGATCCCAGCGGCGATCGCCTTCTGAGCGAGAGTCGCGGCTGCGCTCTGCGCCGAGCGCGGCATTGAGATCGCCCACTGGTTGTTGTTGATCACGAACACCGCCGGCACCCGCCAGACGCCCGCGGTGTTGATCGCCTCATAGAAGGCGCCGCTCGAGGTCGCACCGTCGCCACAGACGCAGACCGCGACCCGAGGCTCCCGCCTGAGCTTGAAGGCAAAGGCCGCGCCGGTCGCATGCAGGCATTGGCTGGCGATCGGGACGGCGACCGGGAAGTCGGCGCGCGGGCCCGCGAAATCGCTGCCGCGCTCGTCGCCGCCCCAATAGAGCAGCAGCTCCAGGAGACTGACGCCGCGCCAGAGTTGCGCCCCGGTCTCGCGATAGGACGGCAGCAGCACGTCCTCGGCCCGCATGGCGCTGGCGAGGCCGACCGTCACCGCCTCCTGCCCGAGCGACGACGCATAGGTGCCGAGCCGGCCGGTCCGCTGCAGGGCGATCGCCTTGGCGTCGAACCGGCGGGTCAGCACCATGCCCCGGTAGAGCGGCAGCAGGGCAGCCGGCTCCCGGGCAAAGTCCGGCAGAGGGTCGACCGCGCGGCCCGCCGGATCGACGAACTGCGTGTAGCTGATCTCGAAACGAGCGACTTTGGTCATGCCCTTCTCCCTGCCGGGCGCCGGATGATCGACCAAATCGATGGGTGCCCTCGCGCCTGCTTCTGGCGGGATATCGCCCTGCCGGATAGATGGGGTCGGCCGAGCACGATCGCCAAGGTTCCGAAGCCAGATACCGCAAAGGCTCCCCTCGCGGGCACCGCACCACCTGCAGTTGACCCCGATAGGGTTAAGTTTTCGTTAACGCCGTCAGTCTTCGTCGCTCGGCGCCGGAGCATCGGGTGGCGGCCGGGCGCGGGGCCGAGATCGAGCGCTGGCGACGGCAGCGCGTGAACCGCCGGGCGGTCGGGCCGCAGGCGACCGGCCATCGCCGGCACGATGCGTCCCAGCGCCCCGACCGCCGCACCGGTCGCAGATGGTCGCTCCCGGCTGACGACCATGCCGGACCTGCGAGTCTCCATGACCCGACCAGCGAAGCCTTCACCGCCGCGGGGACCACGCGTGGGCGATCACCGCAGGTCGTGCAGGGGCCCCCGTTCGTTAGCGTCCACGGAGGTGGTGGAAATTCGCTGAGGGAGGCGGCGCGCCGGGGCGACCTTCAACGAGTTCAGGCGAGGGCGCGCCGCCGGGTTGCCGGCGAGGTGGTCATCGGATCATTCGGCTCGGATGGCGTTGGAACGCTTCACCCGAAGACCGATCGAGGCCCCGATGACCGAAGAGAGCATGGCATTGGTCGAGTTGCTGGAGAAGGCCGACCATGGCGACTTCCTGCGTGCGGTCGCCGAAGCGGTGTTGCAGCTGCTGATGGCGGCCGACGTCGAGGGCGTGATCGGCGCCGGCCGCCATGAACGCTCACCCGAGCGGCTCAACTACCGCAACGGGCATCGCCCGCGCTCGCTCGACACGCGGCCTGGCTCGCTCCAGTAATAATTTGACCCTGAGGCGCTGAGGGCAGCCCGACCCGGGCGCCTGCGGACCCTTGTGCCTCGGTCCTGGTGGTCAACATCGGCGCCACCCGCCGCCTCGATCCCCTCGAAAAAACCGGTTCTTCGAGGTCTCCAGGCGTGTCCGACCCCGCTTCGCGCGCGCCGCCGAGCAGGCCGGATGTCCGGCGGTCAAGCCGAACCGCCCGGCCCGAGCGTCTCAGAGCGCGCCGACCCCGACCACCAGCGCCAGCAGCAGGGCCAGCAGCACGTAGGCGGCATAGGCGTTGACCTGACCGATGTGCATGCGCCGGAGCAGGCTCGCGACCCGCCGCAGGCTGGCCACGGCGGGGGTCAGGACCAGCCGGTCGAGCAGGTGACCCTCGTCATACTCGCGGCGCACCGCCATCCGGAAATGGAGCGCGATCGCCTCGGTCGAAATCCTCGATCGTCGCCGGCCGCAGCAGGGCATGGAAGACCACCCGCACCGGATTCGAGAACCCGGTCGCGGTATAGGTGATGCCCGGCCGCAGGCGGCGGAGCCCCCCGTCCCAGGCCGCCCGCCGGCTGACCTTGCGCCCAAGCGTCGCCAGGCGAACCACGATCCAGGCGAGCGCCAGCAGCGCCGCCAGCATGACCACCGTGTAGGCGGTCGACATCGCGAACACGACCGGGTTCGAGGTCCCGCCCCGATGCAGGACCACGAGCCCACGCCCGGGCAGGCTGCCGCGGCCGACCTGAGCACCGAGATCATGGAACTCGGCCATGAACTCGGGCGCGATCCCCTCCGACGCGGCCAGCTCCGGTGTGAAGAACGGCGGCACCAGCGCTTCGGCGGCGCTGGCATGGACGATCGGCGCGACCGTCCGGTCGAGCGCCGGCACCACGTAGGTCGGCAGGACGCCGAGCAGCACGCACAGCAGGCCGAATGCCGCCATCGGCCCGCAGGCACCCGCCCGGCCTTCCCTGACCCCGGCCGCCGCGGGCGAGCGGGCGAGGCCGAGGAAGCTCATCGCGAACGCCTTGGCAAAGCAGGTGACGGCCAGGCCCGCGGTCAGCGCGAGCAGCGCGCCCGAGAGCGCGAACCCGATCTTGACCACGCTCGACGCCAGGAGCGACGCTCGCAGAAGGGTCTGAAAGGTCAGCCATTCGGACACGAAGCCGTTGAGCGGCGGCAGCGCCGCGATCGCCAGCACCCCGATCAGGAACAGGCCGGCGGTCCAGGGCATGCGATGGATCAGGCCGCCGAGCCGGTCCATGTCGGTGCTGCCGGCCCGGTCGTCGACGGCGCCGGCGCCGGTGAACAGCAGCGCCTTGTAGAAGGCGTGGTTGACCAGGTGATAGAGGGCGGCGATCAGGGCCATGCCGGCGATCACGCTCAGTCCCGCGGCGGCGAACACGAGGCTGGCGCCGAGGGCGGCGATCACGATCCCCATGTTCTCGATCGAGCTGTGGGCGAGCATGCGCCGGAGATCGGTCTGGATGGTCGCGTACAGGATGCCGACCAGGGCGGTCAGGCTGCCGATCACCAGTGCGACCATGCCGGGCCCCGCCGAGACCGGCGGCAGCAGATCGGCGTTGACCCTGAGGATCGCGTAGATGCCGAGATTGGTGGTCGCGCCGGCGAGCACCGGGGTGAAGCCGCTGGGCGCCGCGACGTAGGCATCCGGCAGCCATTGGTTGACCGGCAGGAGGCCGGCCTTGACCCCGAAGCCGAAGAAGGTCAGCAGGAAGACCGCCCATCGGAGCCCGCCACCGAGCCCGGTCAGGCCGCGCAGGGCGGCGAAGTCGATGCCGCCCGCAGCGCCCGCGAGCAGCAGCAGGCCGATCAGGCCGGCGATCGTGCCCGCCTCGCTCATCGCGAGCATGACGTAGCCC
The DNA here is from genome assembly GCA_963730195.1 of uncultured Alphaproteobacteria bacterium. Lineage (GTDB taxonomy): Bacteria > Pseudomonadota > Alphaproteobacteria > Geminicoccales > Geminicoccaceae > DATAOG01. The sequence continues at coordinate 11,402 of CAVSRN010000032.1, read as the reverse complement.
GCCCGGCCCGCGCTCGCCTTCTGGTCGAAGGTCACCAGCGCGAAGATCAGGAGCGACATCAGCTCCCAGCCGATGATCAACGAGACGATGTCGCCGGCGGCCAGGACCAGGACGATGGCGCCGAGCAGCAGCTGATAGAGGGCTCCGAAGGCCGCCGATCGCGGCTGGCGCCGGCTCTCGCTGGCGGCGAATCCGACCCCGATCAGGAACACCAGCGCGGTGACCACGAGGAACAGCGCGCCGATCGGATCGAGCACCAGGACCAGATCGCCGAAGGTGGCGAGCGGCCAGAGCGGCACTTCGAGGGGGCTGCCGCTGGCCAGGATGTCGATGCCGAGGCTGATCGCGACCAGGCATTCGGCGCCGACCAAACCCACGAAGGCGATCCTTTGCACCGTTGCGGGCGCGCTCCAGACGATCCCGGCGCCCCCGGCGCAAAGCGCCAGGCAAAGGATCAGGAGGATCTCGGGCGCGGCCACCACGATCAGCCTCCGGCGGTCGCGGGCGAGGTCAGAGCGGCGGGCGGCTTCCTCTGCACCGCGACCAGGAGCCCGTGCAGGATCGCGAGCGGCGGCGGCGGGCAGCCCGGCACCATGACGTCGACCGGGACGATGCCCTGGACCCCGCCCTGGGAGGCGAAGGTTCGCCCGAACACCCCGCCCGAGAGCGCGCAGACCCCGATCGCGACCACGCGCTTGGGCGCGGGCATCGCCTCGTAGGTCTTCCTGAGCGGCAGGATCATGGCGTCGGTGACCGGCCCGGCGACCAGCAGGATGTCGGCGTTGCGCGGCGTCGGGGTCATGAAGAAGCCGAGGCGGTGGATGTTGTAGTAGGGGTTGTTGAGCTGGCGCGCCTCGCTCATGCAGGCGCCGCAGGCGCCGGCGTCCAGATAGCGGATGTGCAGCGAGCGGCCGAACGCCCTGCCGAGCCGGCGCTTGATCGCCTCGGGATCGCTCGCCTCGGCGGCCCATTCGTAGCCGTCCTGCCAGTCGATCCCGGCGCCATCGCTGGTCCGGGCGCAGCGCTGGCAATGGATGCAGCGGGCGTAGTCGACGGTGACGCCGCCCGGCTCCGAAGCGAGCGCCGCGCTCGGGCAGACCGCCACGAGGCGAGCCGCCGCCTCGGCCTCGCCGACAGGGGTCGTGCCCGGTCGGCCGGGCGAGACGCCGGCGGCCGGCTCGGCGCCGTCCGGGTAGCGGGTGCTCTTGATTCCGGTGCGAAGCCCCTTCAGGACCCACGTGCTCATGCGCGTGGCCTCAACGATCGCACTCGACGTTGGAGAGCCCGAAGCTCGCCATGATGATCGGGAAGTCCTGGAACGCGAAGTTCTCGGCGGCGAGGTGGAAGCCGTGCCAGTTGGTGAACGAGGGCGGCGTGATCCGCCAGCGGGTCACCGTGCCGTCCTCGGCGAGGCGCAGCCAGTGGAACGTCGCGCCGAGCGGCGCCTCGACTGCGCCGAGCGCCGCCCCGGCCCGGAGCTCGGTCGGCGCCGCGACCGGCCCGGGCGGCAGGGCGGCCACAAGCTCGCGGAGGATCAGGGCGGACTGTCCGGCCTCGCGGAACAGGACGCGCAGGCGCGCGTAGCCGTCGCCCTCGGCCTCGGTCGGCACCTCGAACCCGACCCCGGCGTAGGCGGCGTAAGGGAACAGCTGGCGCAGGTCGCGGCCGATCCCGGAGGCGCGCGCGATCGGCCCGACCAGGCCGTAGTCGAGCGCCGGCGCGCGCGCGACCATGCCGACCTCCTCGAGCCGGTCGAGGAAGCTCGAGGAGAAGCGGAGCATCCGCTCGAGGTCCGAGAGCCGCTCGAAGATCGCCACCGCTTCGTCGGCCAGGCGCCGGCAGGCCTCGTCGGCGAACTCCCGGCTGAGGCCGCCTGGCTGCAGCAGGCCGAACAGATAGCGGTGGCCGCCGAAGGCCGCGCTCAGGCGGAGCAGGTCCTCCTCCAGGATCTGGGCCTGGGCGGTCGCGACCGCGAGCGCGGTCGAGGCGCAGATGCCGGCGATCGCCGCCGCGTGATGGCGCAGCCGCTCCAGCTCGGCCAGCATCGTCCGCAGGGCCTGCGCCCGCGCCGGCACCTCGGTGCCGCAGATCGTCTCGAGCGCCTGGCAGAAGGCCAGACCGTGGGCGAAGGCGGAACTCCCGGAAAAGCGCTCGGCGAGGAGCAGGACGCCGCCCGCCGCCTGGCCCTCGGCGATCTTCTCGACGCCGCGGTATTTGTAGAAGAAGCGCGGGGTGGTGACGATCACGTCCTCGCCGACCGTCTCGAGCAGGAAATGGGCGGCCTCGGCAAAATCGGAAAAGACCGGCCCGACCGGCATGGCGAAGGCGCCGGGCGCCTCGACGATGGTCTCGGGCTGCCACTTGGGGTCGAGCTCGCGCATCGCCAGCGGCTGGCCGGCATCGAACTCGCGACGCATCGGATTGACGCCTTCCGGCCATTCCTCGTGCAGCACGAACTCGCCGAGCTTCGGGTGCCCCTCGAAGACCAGCCCGAACAGATCCTCGGCCTCGCGCTCGTGCCAGTCGGCGGCGTGCACCCGGTCGCTGATCGAGGGCACGGTCATGGCGGCGAGCGGCTGGTCGAGATGGACATGGGCCCAGCCCTGGTCGGCGCCGCCATAGAAGACGTGGGTCAGCGACCACTCGCTCGCCCGCTCCTCGACGATCAGGCTCGCGAAGGCGAGGCCGAGCTCGGCGAACAGCCAGGCCGTGACCCCGGCCAGATGGTCGCTCCGGCAATGCAGGTGACAGATCCGCCCGGGCTCCTCGACCACGGTCCGGACGCCGCCGCCCCAGCGCCGCTCGCAGAGAGCCGGCAGCGTCGTCCAGCTGATGGCGGGGGTCCCAGCGCCGGCGAGCGCGGTCATCGGATCAGCCCCCGAGCGCCGCGGCGGCGGCGCTGAGCAGGCTCTGGAACGCGCTCGGCACGTAGAGGCCGAGCACCGTCATCGGGATCGCGGCCAAGAGCAGCGTCGCCCGGCAGGTCATCGGGGCGGCGGCGGTGCTCGCCGCTGGCTCGGGCGCGCCGAACAGCATGCGGCCAATCTGCAGCAGGATGCCGCAGAACGCGACCACGACGAAGAACGCCAGCAGCCCAATGGTCCAGTACTGGCCGGTGGCGAGCCCGGCCTTGAAGATCGCGAACTCGCTGACGAACACCGCAAAGGGCGGCGCGCCGGCGATCGCGAGGCCGCCGAGCAGGAGGGCTCAGCGCCGCGCCCGGCGAGCTCTGCAAGCAGGCCGCGCACCGCCGCGATCTCCTGGGTCCCGACCGCGAGCACCGCGACCCCGGCGGCATAGAAGCAGAACGACTTGGCGAGCGCATGGGCGGTGATCTGATAGGCGGCGCCGAGATGGGCGCCGCCGCCGCCGAGCCCGACCGCGACCAGGATGATCCCCATGTGCTCGACCGTCGAGAAGGCGAACATGCGCTTGTAGTCCCGGACGTGGATCAGGAGCAGGGCCGCGACCCCGACCGAGACCAGGCCGAAGACGATGAACCAGCTGCGCGCCTGCGCGAGCCCCGCCGCCTCGAGCGCGGGAAACAGCCGGAGGATCATGTACAAGACGGTCGTGGTCTCGACGCCGGAGAGCAGCGCGCAGATCGAGGCCGGCGCCTGGCTGTGGGCATCGGGCAGCCAGGTGTGCATGGGCACGAGCCCGGCCTTGGTGCCGAACCCGACCAGGATCAGGAGGAAGCCGGTCCAGAGCAGCGCCGGCGGCATCTTGGGCGCGGCCGCGACCAACCCCGCCCAGGTGAACGGGCCAGCGCCCGCGGTGCGCGTCGCCCAGTAGAGAATGAGGATGCCCAGCAGGGCCAGGACCGCGCCGAGCGTGGTCAGGACGACGTATTTCCAGGCCGCCTCGAGCGCTTCGGCGGTGTCCTCGTAGCCGACCAGGAAGGCGGACAAGAGGGTGGTCAGCGAGACCGCGATCCACATCAGCGCGATCTGCGCGACCATCGGCACGGCGAGCATGGACAAAAGGAACAGGTTGAACAGCGCGTAGTAGCGCCGCGCGTCGCGGCGGTCGTCGTGGTGGCCGCGGGCGCCCAGATAGCCGGCCGAGAACAGCGCCGCGGTGGTGCCGACGAAGGCGACCAGGAGCAGCACCAGCGCGCCCAGGGCGTCCGCGCTCAGGAGGCCCGCGAGGCCGGTCGATCGGGCCGGAGCGGACGATCGCCGCGGCGATCCCGATCGCGAAGGCGAGGGTCAGGGCGCTCGCTCCAAGAGTGATCGCGGCCGCGAAGCGGGCCAGCGCCGGGTGCAGGACCAGACCCGCGGCGAGCGCCGGGATGAGGAGCACGGCGGTGAGCTCCATGGGCCCGCCTACTCCTCGCGCAAGGCGGCCAGCAGGCCGACCGAGGTGTCGCCGACCCGCTCGTGGATGCGCCGGATCAGGAGCCCGATCACCAGGGTCACGACCGGCACGTCGAACGCCGCCGCGAGCTCGGCGATCACCGGCAGATCGAACGCGATCGCCACCGCCGCGAAGAACACGCCGTTCTCCATCGCCAGCAGGCCGAGCAGCTGCGAGAGGGCCTCGCGCCGGACCGCGATCGTGTAGGCGCCGAGCAGCAGCGCCGCGACCCCGATCGGCAGGTTGATGCGCACGAACGGGCCGGGGGCGGCGCTGACCATCGGGGCGACGATCAGGTAGGCGAACAGCGTGAGGCCGGCGCCGATCAGGAGCGAGGTCGGGATGTTCATGACCTGGACGATCTCGCGCCGGCCGTAGATCTCCCCGCGCAGCGTGCGGCGGAGCAGCCAGGGAATGACGAGCGCCTTGGTCACCAGCGTGATCACGGCGACCGCCGCCAGATGCGGCGAGCCGAGTGCCAGCGCGAGCAGCGCGGCGGACGCCACCAGCAGCAGCGCCTGGAGGACGAACAGGCGGACGCAGGCCAGCATCTGGCGGGTGGCGACGATCGCGAAGGCCGCGAGCAGGAACAGGCCGCCGATCAGCGCGTCGAGGTGCATGAGCAGGGGCGGCACCGGCTCGGTCATGCCCTTAGATCCCCGAGAGGCGGGTGATCATGGCGACGACCGAGGTGACGAAGGCGGCGCCGATGAACTCGGTGATCCGGAACAGCCTGAGCTTGGCGAGCGAGGATTCGATCACCACCAGCACCACCACGAACAGCAGAATCTTCAACAGGATCAGCGGGATCGCCAGCAGGACTTCGCCGGGCGCCATCGATTGCGCCAGTCCCCAGGGGGTCACGAGCACGTTCATGAAGATGCAGACCAGCACGAAGAACTTCATGGCGCCGGCCCATTTCATCAAAGCGGCGCCGCGGCCGGAATATTCCAGCGACTTGGACTTGTCGATCATGGCGAGCTCGAAATGCCCGGAGGGGCTGTCGACCGGGATCCGGCCGTCCTCGGCCAGGATCAGCATCAAAAAGGCGAGCATGACCAGGACGTGCGACGGCTCGAAGAAGTTGCTGAGCGGCGTCACCCACACCTTCTGGACGATGTAGGGGATGGTCGAGCCGGCGACGAACGAGACGGTGAAGAACACGATGATGAACACCGGCTCGGCGAGGAAGCCGACCATGCGCGTGCGGCTGGCGCCCATCGGGCCATAGGGGTTGGCGGTGTCGACCGCGGCGAGCGTGGCGAAGAAGCCGCCGAGCGCCAGGATGAAGCCACCGCCCAGCATGTCGCCCATGAAGGCGAAGAACAGCGGGTAGCTGGTCAGCACCGGGATCAGCAGGGCGACGAACAGCGGGGTGACGAAGGCCAGATAGGGCGTCGCGCGGAAGATCCAGGAGCTGTGCTCGGAGACGATCTCGTCCTTGTGCAGCAGCTTCCAGAGGTCACGGTAGGGCTGGAAGACGCTCGGGCCACGCTTGGACTGCACGATCTCCTTGAGCCGGCTCAGCACCCCTTCGACCAGGGGTGCGAAGGCCAGGACCACGAGCGCCTGCAGAAGGTTGTAAAGAATCCGCTCGGCCATGGCTCAGGCCGGGGCGCAGCGCGCGCCAGCGGCGGGCGGGCGCAGGCGCCGCCGCGCAGCCATCCCGATCCGCCGCCTGAGGCCCGCGGCCGAAGGCGCCGCCGGCCCTGAACTGTCGCGAAGACCCGCCATCATGCGCGCCGCCTGGACTCCTACACTCAAAGCCCCGCCGCCGCAGCGGCCGCAAGGGGCCGGGTAGGAGTCATCAGCCCAAGCGGGCGCTTTCGGTGGACTCCATCACCATCGATCGGACCGAACCGCTAGCAGAAAGCGGACCTCTGATCAACCACCTCCGTCGGCGGGGCTCTATCGGGGTGACGCGCGCGGGCGCTCGATGCCGGCACGGAGGGCGCCTTCGAACAGCCAGATGTCGCCTGAATTGAGCATCGTCCGGAAGCCCTGGGCGATCCACGCGTGCCCGGTCTCGACATCGCCGATCAGGCAGCCCGCGGCCTTGCCGTGCTCGCGGCAGGCGGCGAGCACCTTTGCGACCCTAGGGTTCGTTTGGCTTATGGCGACGGTCGATCCGGAGCCACCCGGCCGCGTGACCGGGCTCGGCCTGGAGCAGCCCGAGCACGGCCAGCCAGCGGACCCGCTCGGCCATCGGCTCGTGCGCGCGCAGCGGTCATGCTTCCGGGCGGCTCGTGCCGACCGCCTCTGGCTGGCCACGGTTCCCGATCATTGCGCGGGGAAGCCGTTCAGGCATCGGCGCGCGCGCTCCTGCCTGGCGATCATCAGCATGTCGTCGTGCCCTGCGGGGGGCTGGCCTGCGGTTTGGGTAGATCGGGCAAATCGTAACAGATCATAGGAACATAAGCAAGATAACCACGACGTTTGGGGATGTTTGGAGCCTCGGTTCCAGGCTGCAGCAGACCAGGGCGGGGACCGGGTTGATGGGCCGGAGGGCGACGAATCGTTTGTGCCTGCCATGGTGAGGCGGGACCGACAGCAAATTCTCGGACGAGAAATACGCTCGGAACGGCGAGACGGGGCCACGCATGTCACCATGAAAAAATTCGATTATAGGAATTAATTTTGCATATGAATTCAAAAAAACAGGGACAGCGTGCGGCGGTCGGGGACGCCTTGCTTTCAAGGGCGGACCCGGTGACGGCCAGAAGCGGCGGTTTCGCTTGGGGGAAAAATCGACGTGCCGCCGGCGATCTCTGTGAATTAAGGGCACCTCGAAGAATGAGGGTTTTGGCGTGAAGCTCGGCGTGCTGGGCGATCTTCGCGGGCCACCATCGGGTTCGACGGCTTGGTTTCCGAGGAATTCTTGCCCCAGGGGGCCGATTTTTTCCTCCAAGCGCCCAATCCAGGCAGATGGGTCCTCTGAATCCCGTCATGTCGGTGCCGCCACCGTGCGGCGCTCCAGGTGCACCAGGCGGCGCATGTTGTAGGCGAGATTCTTCAGCCCGATCCGCGCCTTGGCCCGCACCAGGCCGATGCTGCGCACCAGCGTCCCGCCCATGTCGTTGCTCTGGGCGCCGAACACGTGCTCGACCCGTGCTCGAACCTTCGAACGGGTCTGGTTGCCCTGGTGCTCGCGCTCGCTGAGCGGCTTGCCACGCCGGCCCTTGCGGTGGATCCGGCTCTTCAAGCCGTTCTCAGCCAGCTTCGCCTCGATCTCGGCCGAGCGGTAGGCGCTGTCCGCCCACACCCCCGAGGCGGTGTTGTCCGGGTCGAGAATGTCCGCCACCACCTGGCTGTCGTGCACCGAGGCGGGCGTCACCTGGTAACGCCGCACCAGCTTGTGCCGCCGGTCCACGTCGATGTGGTTCTGGTAGCCGAAATGGCTCCTGCCGTGCTTCTTGGTCCAGCGCGCGTCGGTATCCTTCTGGGCGCGCCTGGCTGGCTGCTTCGCCCAGCCCTCGGGGACCTCGCCCGCCTTGATCTTGGCGTTGTCGTCACGGCTGTTGCGCTGCTTGGGCACCGGCACGATCGAGGCGTCGATGATCTGGCCGCCCATCGCCAGGTAGCCCTGGCTCTTCAGATGGCCGTCGAACTCGTCGAACAAGCGCTCGATCACGCCCGCCTGCGCCAGCTGCTCCCGGTAGAGCCACACCGTCTTGGCGTCGGGCACCGTGTCCTCGAGCCCGAGACCCAAGAAACGAACGAAGGAGAGCCGGTCGCGCAGCTGATACTCCACCTGGTCGTCCGACAGGTTGTACAGCTCGCACAGCACGATCGCCTTGAACATCACGATCGCATCCCAGGGCTTGCGCCCCGCCTTCGACTTTCGCGCCGCCGCCGGCTGGCGCCAGACTGCTTCCAATCGCCCGCGGAAACTCGCCTAAGGAACCAGCGCATCGATCCGCACCAGCGGATCCGTCTTGGCATCCAGGCCGGCATAGCGCCGCGCGACGTCGAAAAAGCCCATCTGACCCATGCCGCTGCACCCCGTTGCCCGCCTCACCTCGCCTTCATTCTACCCTGGCGAGATCGCGCCATGCCATTTTTCGAGGTGCCCTTAAGGTGAATTTCCCGTGCCGAGCGGCGCGCCGGGCTCCTTGGTCTGACCACCAAGATCAGCCCGGAGCGGCGCGCCTGGCTCCCGGGGCTGACCACCAAAATCAGCCCGGAGCGACGCGTCCAGGGAATTTCCGGTCATTTTTCGAGCCCGGGCGCGAATTTCCGCGTGATTTTGGAGCGCACGGCCATGCGTCACTTTCGTGCGCTCGTGCGCTACGGATAACTATTTGCCATGGAACGCTTTTTGGCCATCGGGCGGTGCCGGACGCCAGATTCTTCCGCAAAAGTGATCCATAAACGCCAGAAGTGCCTATCCGGTTAACTCCGCTACCCCTACATCTTGTGTTATCCCGGATGGGGTGGAGGACCATGGGGCGACCCGACTTTCCGCGGACGTTGACCGAGTTCCAGAGCCGCTTCGCGACGGAGGAGCACTGCCGGTGCTATCTCGTCGCGTGCCGCTGGCCGGACGGCCATCGGTGTCCGCGATAACGACCAACAAGATGTTGTATGCGGCTGAGTCAACCGGATAGGCACCAACGCCAGATTTGCGCACACAAGTGACGCCAATGCGCACACAAGTGACGCCAATATGCGTCACCGGTCGCATCGACGCCGGTCGGCCACTTGGTGGCCGGCGGCGATTTTCCATGAAAAATGGCTGCGGCTTGCCGAGCGGGCGCCGCGGTCAAGCTCGACAGCTCCCCATCAACTCGACACGCCCTTTGAGATGACGTAGGGAAGCGGTGTCGAACCACCCTGGCTCAGGGCCGAACCGCCTCTTGTCGACATTCTGCAACCGCCGCCAGGGCTGGCCGAACCGGGACCCGGTATGAGCTTCCTGTCGCGCCTCGGCGCGCCCGAGCCTGCCGTCGCGCTGGTCGGTGGCGGCGCCCTGCTGGTGCTGATCCTCTGGCTCGGCTGGCGCAAGCCGACCTGGCTCCTCATGATCGCGCTCGCCTCGCTCGCGATCCGCCCGCAGCTGCTCTGGGGCGGGCCGCCGGTCGGCTGGCAATGGGGTCTGCACCAGACGCTGATCGTCTTTGCGCTGGCGATGAACGCGCTCCGCTACGGCATCCGGACGACCATCAACTGGCCGATCCTGGCGCTGCTCGCGACCTTCGCCCTCAGCCTCGCCTTCGGCAGCCTGCATCCGAAGCTGACCCTGCCCCTGATGCTCGAGAGCCTGGCGATCCTGGCGCTGCCGTTCGCCTTCACCCAGGTCGTCCTCGAGCCGGGCTCGCGCCGCGCCTGCGCGCTCGGTGATCATGCTGACGCCGCTCCTGAGCGTGGCGCTCGGCGGCCTGCTCCAGCTCGCGGACCTCCGCACGGTGTTCAGCTATGACCAGTGGACCGAGATCTGGTACCGCCTCGAGGGCGCGACCGGCAACGCCGCCGTGTTCGCGACGCTCGCGTTCGCCGGCTTCGCCGTCGCCCTGCACGAGTGGACCCGGCCCGGCCGGCGCTACGCGATCTACCTCGCGATCCTCAATCTGGCGCTGGTCATCCTGAGCGGCACGCGCATGGCGATCTTCGCGAGCGCCGTGTTCGCCGGCGGCCCATGTCCTCGCTCTCGGAGGCCCTGCGCCGGCAGCTCCAGCAAGCAGCGGTGGCTGGCGCTGGCCGGCCTCGGACTCGTGGCGGTCGACCCTCGTCGCCTACTGGCCGACGCTGCTCGGGCACATGTTCGGCAGCACTGGCGAGACGTCGATCTCAACGGACGCGAAGAGCTCTGGCCGTTCTACTGGCAGGAATTCCAGCTCAGCCCGATCTTCGGCCGTGGCCTCGGCGCCGGCTTCGTCGCCGCCGACGACTGGCTGCCTTCCGATCTCAGCCACTACCCCACGATGAATACCTTCATCTTCTGGTCATCGGCGGCGTGGTCGGCTTCGTCCTGATCGCCGGCGGGATCGTGCTCTGGTACCGGCAGCTCCTGGCGGTCGCCTCCCCCAACGACCGCGAGTTCCTGCCTCGCCCTGCTCCCGGCTCTGGCTGCGTACGCGTTGACCGACAACGTCCTGATTTACTCGAGCGCGCTCGCGCTCTATGCCTATCTCGGCGTGGTGCTCACCCTACCCTCGCCGTTCGCGCTCACGCCCGATGCCGAGGCCTGGAGCGCGGAAGGCGCTTTCGTTCAGCCCCCTTGACCGGCTTCTTTCTTTCGGTCGACGTCCACGAACACGTACGAGGCTGCTATGATATCCGAGGTCAAAAATCCTCTCATTCTCTTCGGTGTTGGCCGTTGCGGCTCGACCCTGGTGCATCAGTTGCTCGCAAAGCACCCGCGGCTTGCGTGGATCTCGGGGTTCGCGAACTATTTCCCTGAATGGCCCTGGCTAAATAGTGCGGCGATGCGGGTGATCGACTTACCCGGGGATCGGCGCCATTTTCAAGCGCTCGATCAAGCCGAGCGAACACTATAGGTTCTGGGCGTACCATTGTCCCGGTTTCCCGAGACCGTTCCGTGATCTTACCGCCGACGATGTGACCGTGAAGATGGCGACGACTTTGCCTCGCATGTTCGCCCAGGCGCTAACGCCACGGCGGAATCGACTGCTCCTGAAGATCACCGGTTGGCCGCGCATCGGATTTCTACACCGGATCTTTCCCGACGCGCAGTTCGTGCACGTTGTCCGCGACGGACGTGCTGTGGTCAATTCACTGATCAACACATCCTGGTGGTGGGGCTGGCGCGGGCCTCAGAACTGGCAATTCGGACCCCTGACGGACGAGCAAAACGAGCTCTGGGAACGGCACGACCGCTCATTTGTCGGCCTCGCGGCGCTGCAGTGGATGATTGTTATGGACGCTGCACAACGGGCCAAGGAGGCTCTTCCCCAGGGTCAATTTATCCACCTACGCTACGAAAGCATTTGCGTTGACCGACTGGGGAAATGCGACGTTTGTTTGATTTTGCCAGACTAGACCATCCGATTAAGTTGCAGACTGCTCTCGCTGATTTTTCAGTC
>CAVSRN010000031.1:0-109378 GCA_963730195.1 uncultured Alphaproteobacteria bacterium | reverse complement strand
GCCAGGCCAAGGCAGCCCGTCGGGGCGCTTGCCGTCGGCATCCTTGCCCGTGGCGTCGACCGGGGGCAGCGACCTGGTCGCGAGGCCGACCGCAGCCGCGGCGGCGGCCAGGCTGTCGCCCACCGCCAGCTGGTCGTCGAGCTTGGTCGCGAGATCCGGCAGTCGGTCCTTGGCCTCGTCCAGCGCCAGCTCCTTGGCCAGCTCGTCATGGACCGCCGCGAGCGGCACGACCGCCTCGGGGGTAATCTTGCTGACCTCGAACAGATGCCAGCCGAACGGGCTCTGGACCGGCTGGCTGACCTCGTCCTCGGACAGCGCGAACACCACGTCGGCGAGCTCGGCCGGCAGATCCGGCCTGGTGATGTCGCCCAGCTGATCGCTGTGCACGCCCTGGTCGGCGAGCGCGCTCGCCACCTGCTCGAAGCTGGTGCCCTCGGTCACCTGCTGCGCCGCCTTCTCGATCGTCGCCTGGTCGGGCGCCAGCAGCTGCGCCACCGTGCGCCGCTCCGGCGACCGGTAGCGGTCGATCCGGGCCTGGTACTCGGCTTCGACCTGCTGGTCGCTGACCTCGACCTCGCCCACCAGATCCTCGGGCTGCAGCGTGACGAAGGTCAGCTTGCGCAGCTCGGGCGTCGTGTACTTGTCCTTGTGATCGTCGTGGAACGCGGTCAGCTGGTCGTCGGTCGGCTCCGGCACGTCGGTGATCGACGCGGTCTTGACCGCGACGTAGCGGCCACGGCGCTGCTCGTTGCGATAGCGGTAGAGGCTGTCGACCAGGGTCGCGGGCACCGCGACCGGGCCGGCCAGGCTGCCGGTCAGCGCACTGCGCACCACGTCCTGGCGCAAGCTTGCGAGATAACCGTTCTCGGTCATGCCGTTGGCGCGCAGCAGCTGCTCGAAGCGGTCGCGGTCGAACTTGCCGGCGGTCTGAAACACCGGATTGTCGGTCACCATCTGCCGGAGCGTGTCGTCGGCGACCGTGAGGCCCATGTCGCGGGCGCGCAGGTCGATCAGGCGGCGCGCGACCAGATCCTGGAGCGTCTGCTGCATCAGCCCGAACCGGATCGCCTGCTGGCGATCGATGCTGTTGCCGAGCCGCTGCTGCAGATTGTTCAGCGCCCGATTGAAGCCGTCGGCCAGCTCGGCGGCCGAGATCTCCGAGCCGCCGACGCTGGCGACGGTCGGATTCCTCGAGCCGCGGAAGAACACGTCGCCGATGCCCCAGATCGCAAAGCTGACCACGAGCAGCATGAGCAGGACCTTGACGACCCAGGAGCCGGCCCTCTGGCGGAGCACATTGAGCATGATCGATCAGGGACTTCGCTATGTCGACCGGTGCCGGCCGGTCGCCCGAACGGCTGTCGCAATGTAGGCAGCCGCCGACGCGGCAGCAACCGGCAAGTTGGCGCGCGCTCGGCGTGCGGGCGGTGCTGGCAAGCCTGCGGACGGTGTGCTAGACAGGCGCCGCGTCGGGCCGGCGCGGCTTGCTGCCTGGTGGTTGGGCCCATGCCTTTGGCGACGCCGATCGTGATCGGCAACTGGAAGATGAACGGCCTGCGGGCCGACGGGCTCGCCCGGGTGCGGGCGCTGCGCGCGCGGAGCCGGCCGCCTTCGCTGCCGGTACGCTCGGCATCTGCCCGCCGGCGACGCTGCTCGCGCCGATCCAGGCGGTGCTCGCCGGCAGCGCGATCCTGCTCGGCGGGCAGGACTGCTCGAGCGAGGCCAAGGGCGCCCACACCGGCGATCTCAGCGCGGCGATGCTGGCCGATGCCGGCTGTCAGATCGTGATCGTCGGCCACTCCGAGCGCCGCCAAGGCCATGGCGAGAGCGACGCTCTGGTCCGGGCCAAGGCGGCCGCGGCGCAGGCCGCCGGCCTGATCCCGATCCTGTGCATCGGCGAGACCGAGGCGCAATGGCAGGCGGGCCGCACCCTCGAGGTGCTCGACCGCCAGCTCGAGGGCAGCCTGCCGCAGGCGGCATCGGCCGCCAATCTGATCGTCGCCTACGAGCCGGTCTGGGCGATCGGCACCGGCCGCACGCCGAGCCTCGACGACATCGCGAAGACCCACGCGCACCTGCGCTCCCGGGTCGGCGATCTGGCGCTGCTGTACGGCGGCTCGGTCAAGGCCGGCAACGCCGGCGAGATCCTCGCGGTCGACCACGTCGATGGCGCGCTGGTCGGCGGCGCCAGCCTTGATGCCGACGAATTCCTGGCCATCTACACGGCGGGGCAGGCGGCCCGTGGCTGACCCGCGACCGGCGCTGGCGCCGACCGCGGGTTGGCATTCGAAGACCTCGATCGAGATCCATGTGATCGGCGCATGACGACCATCATCCTGATCGTGCATCTCCTGATCGCGCTGGCGCTGGTCGGCGTGATCCTGCTGCAGCGCTCCGAGGGCGGCGCGCTCGGCATGGGCGGCGGCGGCTTCGGCGGGCTGATGACCGGCCGGGCGTCCGCCAACCTGTTGACCCGGACCACGGCGGTGCTGGCGGCGAGCTTCATCGCCACGAGCCTGCTGCTGGCGCTGCTGGCGAGCCATCGCACGGCGCCGACCTCGATCCTGGACCAGCCGGCGGCCAGCCCCTCGACCCCGGCGGCGCCAGCCGCGCCGGCCGTGCCGGCGAAGCCGGCCGAGCCGAGCGCGCCGGTTGCCCAATGAGCGCGCGGATCGCCTCTTGTCTCGCGGGCGAATCTGGCCGATAGTCCTCAGCCCATGACGCGCTTCGTCTTCATTACCGGCGGCGTCGTGTCGTCCTTGGGCAAGGGGCTGGCCTCGGCCGCGATCGGCGCGCTGCTCCAGGCGCGCGGCTACTCGGTCCGCCTGCGCAAGCTCGATCCCTACCTCAACGTCGACCCGGGGACCATGAGTCCCTATCAGCACGGCGAGGTCTACGTCACCGACGACGGCGCCGAGACCGATCTCGACCTCGGCCACTACGAGCGCTTCACCGGCGTGCCGGCGCGCGGCAACGACAGCGTGACCGCCGGCAAGATCTACTCGCGCGTGCTCGCGCGAGAGCGCCACGGCGACTATCTGGGCGGCACCGTCCAGGTGGTGCCGCACGTCACCGACATGATCAAGGCGTTCATCCTGGAAGGGGTCGAGGACGCCGACTTCGCGCTCTGTGAGATCGGCGGCACGGTCGGCGACATCGAGGGCCTGCCGTTCCTCGAGGCGATCCGCCAGCTCGGCTTCGAGCTCGGCCGCGACCGGGTGGCCTACGTCCACCTCACGCTGGTGCCCTATCTGGCGTCCGCCGGCGAGCTCAAGACCAAGCCCACCCAGCACTCGGTGCGCGAGCTGCGCGGCATCGGCATCCAGCCGGACCTGCTGCTCTGCCGGGCCGAGCGCCCGATCCCGCCGGAGGCGCGGCGCAAGATCGCGCTGCAATGCAACGTCCAGCCCGGCGGCGTGATCCCGGCGCTCGACGTCAACAGCATCTACGAGGTGCCGATCCGCTACCACGAGGAGGGCCTCGACACCCAGCTGCTCCGCCATTTCCGGCTGCCGCACGAGCAGGCGCCGGACCTCGGCCGCTGGCTGGAGATCTGCGAGCGCCTGCACAAGCCCGAGGGCGAGGTGACGATCGCCGTGGTCGGCAAGTACATCGGCCTGCCGGACGCCTACAAGTCGCTCGACGAGGCGCTGACCCACGGCGGCATCGACAGCCGGGTGCGGGTCAACACCCGCTGGCTCGCGGCCGAGATCTTCGAATCCAGCGACGCCGCGCTCCACCTCCAGGACGTCAACGGCATCCTGGTGCCGGGCGGCTTCGGCGAGCGCGGCGCCGAGGGCAAGGTCGCCGCGGTCACCTTCGCGCGCCAGCGCCACATCCCCTATTTCGGGATCTGCTTCGGCATGCAGATGGCGGTCGTCGAGGCGGCGCGAAATCTGGCCGGGATCGAGGGTGCGGGCTCGACCGAGATCGCCCCGACCGAGGAGCCGGTGGTCGGCCTCTTGACCGAATGGGAGCGGGAAGGCCGGCGCGAGACAAGGGCCGCCGGCGACGACCTCGGCGGCACCATGCGCCTTGGCGCCTATCCCTGCATCATCGAGCCCGGCAGCCTTGCTCACAGGATCTACGGCGAGGGCGAGATCAGCGAGCGCCATCGCCACCGCTACGAGGTCAACATCAACTACGTCAACCGCCTGAGCGCCGCGGGCCTTCGCTTCTCCGGCATGTCGCCGGACGGCCGCCTGCCCGAGATCGTCGAGATGCCCGAGCACCCCTGGTTCCTCGGCGTCCAGTTCCATCCCGAGCTCAAGTCCAAGCCGTTCGCCCCGCATCCCCTGTTCGCCTCGTTCATCGAGGCGGCCGTCCACCAGTCGCGGCTGGTCTGAGACGGATCGCGGGGGTGAACCAGGTTGCGATCGGCCCACTCACGATCGGCAACGATTTGCCGTTCGTGCTGATCGCCGGTCCGTGCCAGATCGAGAGCCGGGCGCACGCGCTCGAGACCGCAGCCGCGCTGGTCGAGATCGCGCGCGAAAAAGGGCTCGGGCTGGTCTACAAGAGCTCGTTCGACAAGGCCAACCGGACCAGCGCCGACAGCCCGCGCGGCCTGGGCCTGGCCAGGGGCATCGAGGTCCTGGCCGAGGTCCGCGCGCGCTATGGCTGCCCGGTGATCACCGACGTCCATGAGAGCCACCAGTGCCGGCCGGTGGCCGAAGCGGTCGACATCCTCCAGATCCCGGCCTTCCTCTGCCGCCAGACCGATCTGTTGGCGGCCGCGGCCGCAACCGGCGCCGCGATCCACGTCAAGAAGGGCCAGTTCCTGGCGCCTTGGGACATGGCCCAGGTGGCGAGGAAGCTCGAGCAGCTCGGCGCCCAGCGGATCCTGCTCGGCGAGCGCGGCACGAGCTTCGGCTACAACACGCTGGTGACCGACTTCCGCGGCCTGCCGCAGATGGCGGCGACCGGCTGGCCGGTGGTGTTCGATGCCACCCACTCGGTCCAGCAGCCGGGCGGCCTCGGCGGGTCCAGCGGCGGCCAGCGCGAGTTCGTGCCGGTGCTGGCGCGGGCCGCCCTTGCGATCGGCATCGCCGCTCTGTTCCTCGAGACCCACCCCGATCCCGACCGGGCGCCGAGCGATGGCCCGAACATGGTGCCGCTGGCCGCGTTGCCGGCGCTCTTGGATGTGCTGACCGCCTTCGACCGGCTCGCCAAGCAGCACCCGCTCGCCGCCCTTCGATTGTGAGGAGCGATCATGACCGAGACCGAGATCGTCGCACTCGCCGGCCGTCAGATCCTGGACAGCCGCGGCAATCCGACCGTCGAGGTCGACGTCACGCTGATGGGCGGCGCCATCGGTCGCGCCGCGGTCCCATCAGGCGCCTCGACCGGCTCCAAGGAGGCGATCGAGCTGCGCGACGGCGACCAAGGCGTCTATGGCGGCAAGGGCGTGCTGCAGGCGGTCGATGCGGTCAACGGCGAGCTCACCGATGCCGTGCTCGGTCGCGACGCCTGCGAGCAGGTGGCCATCGACCAGGCCATGATCGAGCTCGACGGCACCGCCAATAAGAGCCGGCTCGGCGCCAACGCGATCCTCGGCGTCAGCCTCGCGGTTGCCAAGGCGGCCGCGGCCCAGCTCGGCCTGCCGCTCTATCGCTACGTCGGCGGGACCTCGGCGCGCACGCTGCCGGTGCCGATGATGAACGTGATCAACGGCGGCGTGCACGCCGACAACCCGATCGACCTGCAGGAGTTCATGATCATGCCGGTCGGGGCGCCCTCGTTCGCCGAGGCGCTGCGCACCGGCGCCGAGATCTTCCACGCCCTCAAGAAGGCGCTCAAGGACGCCGGCCACAACACCAACGTCGGCGACGAGGGCGGCTTCGCGCCCAATCTCAAGAGCGCTGATGAAGCCCTTGGCTTTCTTGCCAAATCGGTCGAGGCAGCCGGCTACCGGCTGGGCGAGCAGGTGGTGTTCGCGCTCGATCCGGCGGCGAGCGAGTTCTATCGCGGCGGGCGCTACGAGCTGAAGGGCGAGGGCCGCTCGCTCGATGCCGCCGGCATCGTCCGCTTCTACGCCGAGCTCTGCGGCCGCTATCCGATCCGCTCGATCGAGGACGGCATGGCCGAGGACGACTGGGACGGCTGGCGGGCGCTGACCGAGGAGCTGGGCAAGCGCGTGCAGCTGGTCGGCGACGACATCTTCGTGACCAACCCGGCGATCCTGGCCCAGGGCATCGAGCGCAAGATCGCCAATGCGATCCTGATCAAGGTCAACCAGATCGGCTCCTTGAGCGAGACCCTCGAGACCGTCGAGCTGGCGCAGACCGCGGCTTACCGGTGCGTGATGTCGCATCGCTCGGGCGAGACCGAGGATGCCACGATCGCCGACCTTGCGGTCGCGACCAACTGCGGCCAGATCAAGACCGGGTCCCTGTCGCGCTCCGACCGCCTGGCCAAGTACAACCAGCTGCTGCGGATCGAGGAGGATCTCGGACCGGCCGGGCGCTACGCTGGCCCCGGCGCGCTCCGGTCGTAGAGGCGGGCATGCTCGCCCGTCTGTCGCGCTGGACCCGGCGGCTGCGCCGGCAGCACTGGCTGGCGCTGCTCGGCCTGGGCCTGGTCGCCTATTTCGGCTACCACGCGGTCAGCGGCTCGCGCGGCCTGCTCGCCTGGCGCGAGGTCAACACCGAGCTGGCGGCCAGCCAGCAGGATCTGGACCAGGTGCGGGCGGAACGGGTGGCGCTCGAGCGCAAGGTCGAGCGCCTGCGTCCCGAATTGCTCGACCGCGACCTGATCGACGAGCTGGCGCGCAAGCAGTTGAGCTTCGTCCAGCCGCTGGACGTGCTCATTTTGCTCGATACCAAGGACGGCTCGAAGTAGCCTGGGCAGGGTCGCTACCGACGAATGGCTGGCATGCTGCGGCGAGGCTTAACAGCGGCCGGGCGATGTTGTTTAAGGAACGCGCCGTCAGTGGGAGATGTGATCATGGCCACCGCGCAACGGGAGGTCATCGCCGTCGTCGGCGAGGACGACGTAGCCAACCGGGCGGCGACCTATGACCGCGAGCTGCTGTTGACCTACTACCGCGACATGCTCCTGATCCGACGCTTCGAGGAGAAAGCCGGCCAGCTCTACGGCATGGGCCTGATCGGCGGCTTCTGCCACCTGTACATCGGCCAGGAGGCGGTCGCGGTCGGGGTCCAGCACGCGCTCGAGCCCGGCGATTCGGTGATCACCGCCTACCGCGACCACGGCCACATGCTGGCGACCGGCATGGACCCGCGCCGGGTGATGGCCGAGCTGACCGGCCGGATCAGCGGCTACTCCAAGGGCAAGGGCGGCTCGATGCACATGTTCGCCCGCGACAAGCGCTTCTACGGCGGCCACGGCATCGTCGGCGCCTGCGTGCCGCTCGGCACCGGGATCGCGTTCGCGCACAAATATCGCGAGGACGGCGGCGTCTGCGTCACCTACCTCGGCGATGGCGCGGTCAACCAGGGCCAGGTCTACGAGGCCTTCAACATGGCGGCGCTGTGGAAGCTGCCGGTGGTCTACGTGATCGAGAACAACAAATACGGCATGGGCACCTCGGTCGAGCGCGCCTCGGCGAGCACCGAATTGTACCGGCGCGGCGAGGCCTACGGCATCCCCGGCCGGCCGATCGACGGCATGGACGTGCTCGCGGTCCGCGCCGCCGCCGAGGAGGCGGTGGCCCACGCCCGAGCCAAGGGTCCGATCGTGCTCGAGGCGCTGACCTACCGCTACCGCGGCCATTCCATGTCCGACCCGGCCAAGTACCGCTCGCGCCAGGAGGTCCAGGAGGTACGCAGCGAGCGTGATCCGATCGACCGCCTGCGCAAGACCATGCTCGATGGTGGCCTGGCCGGCGAGGAGACCTTCAAGGCGATCGACAAGGAGATCCGCTCGATCGTCAACGAGGCCGCGAGCTTCGCCCAGGACAGCCCGGAGCCGGGCCCCGAAGAGCTCGACAAGGACGTCTATCTGAACGGCTGACGCCGCTCCGGTCCGTTCGCCCCAGGAAACCAAAAGACATGCCGACCCAGATCCTGATGCCCGCGCTGTCGCCGACCATGACCGAGGGCAACCTCGCCAAGTGGCTGAAGCGCGAGGGCGACGCCGTGGCCGCCGGCGACGTGCTGGCCGAGATCGAGACCGACAAGGCGACCATGGAGATCGAGGCGGTCGACGACGGCATCCTCGGTCGCATCCTGGTCCCGGAAGGCGCGGAGGGGATCGCGGTCAACGCGCCGATCGCCCTCCTGCTCGCCGAAGGCGAGGACCGGGCCGCGCTCGATCAGGCGGCGCCCGCGGCATCGGCACCGGCCGCCAGGCCGGCTGCGGCGCCAGCGCGCGTCAGCGGCGGGGGCAATGGCGCCACGCCGCCGCCCGCGCCGGTCGAGCCCGAGCCCGAGATCCCGGCCGGCACCGCCATGGTCAGGCAGACCGTGCGCGAGGCGCTGCGCGACGCGATGGCCGAGGAGATGCGGCGCGATCCCGAGGTGTTCCTGATCGGCGAGGAGGTCGCCGAGTATCAGGGCGCCTACAAGGTGAGCCAGGGGCTGCTCGACGAGTTCGGCGTCCGCCGGGTGATCGACACGCCGATCACCGAGCACGGCTTCGCGGGCTTGGGCGTCGGCGCCGCCTTCGCGGGCCTGAGGCCGATCGTCGAGTTCATGACCTGGAACTTCGCCATGCAGGCGATCGACCACATCATCAACTCGGCGGCCAAGACCCTCTACATGGCCGGCGGCGAGCTCGGCTGCCCGATCGTGTTCCGCGGGCCGAATGGCGCCGCCGCCCGGGTCGGCGCCCAGCACAGCCAGGAATACAGCACCTGGTACGGCCACTGCCCGGGCCTCAAGGTGATCGCGCCCTACTCGGCGGCCGATGCCAAGGGCCTGCTCAAGGCCGCGATCCGCGATCCCGATCCGGTCGTGTTCCTCGAAAACGAGATCCTCTACGGCCAGACCTTCGAGGTGCCGCAGCTCGAGGACTTCGTGCTGCCGATCGGCCGGGCGAAGGTGCTGCGCCAGGGCTCCGACGTCACCATCGTCGCCTTCGGCCTGATGGTCGAGCGGGCGCTCCAGGCGGCCGACGCGCTCGCCAAGGACGGCATCGCGGCCGAGGTGATCGACCTGCGCACGATCCGCCCGCTCGACGTCCAGACCATCGTCGCCTCGGTCAAGAAGACCAACCGCCTGGTCTCGGTCGAGGAGAGCTGGCCGACCTTCGGCATGGGCGCCGAGCTCGCCGCGGTCATGATGGAGCAGGCCTTCGACCATCTCGACGCGCCGGTCCGCCGGGTCACCGGCAAGGACGTGCCGATGCCGTATGCCGCCAACCTCGAGCGCCTGGCGCTGCCGCAGGTCGAGGACGTGGTGCAGGGTGCCCAGCGCCGTCTGCTACGCCTGAGCGCGATAAGAACTGCAAAGAACGGGAGACGTATGCCGATCGAGATCCTGATGCCGGCGCTCTCGCCGACGATGACCGAAGGCAATCTGGCGCGCTGGCTGAAGCGGGAAGGCGATGCGGTCAGCGCCGGCGACGTGCTTGGCCGAGATCGAGACCGACAAGGCGACCATGGAGATCGAGGCGGTCGACGAGGGCCGGCTCGGCAAGATCCTGATCGCCGACGGCACCGAGGGCGTCGCGGTCAACACGCCGATCGCGCTGCTGCTCGAGGAGGGCGAGGACGCCTCGGCTGCGGTCGCGCCCGCCAGCCATCTGCGCCGCCAAGCCATCTGCGCCCGCCAAGCCATCCGCGCCGCCAGCGGCACCCGCCGCCGCTGCGGCCGCCACGCCCGACGGTCGCCAAATCGGGCAACGGCGCCGATCGCGGCGGCCGGATCTTCGCGAGCCCGCTCGCCAAGCGGATGGCCGAGCAGGCCGGGATCGATCTCGGCGGGCTCCAGGGCAGCGGGCCGCATGGCCGGATCATCAAGGTCGATATCGAGCGCGCGATCCGCGCGGGCGTGCAGGCAGCCCAAGCCGCCCCGCCGCCGAGCCGCCGCCGAGCGCCCGCAAGCGCCGGCCGCCCCGACGCCCGGGCCCGCACCGATGCCGATGCCCGCGGTCCAGCCGCCAGCCGCGGCCTTCACCGAGCAGCCGCTCTCCAACATGCGCAAGGTGATCGCCCGCCGCCTGACCGAGGCCAAGCAGACCATCCCGCATTTCTACCTCAGCATGGACTGCGAGCTGGATGCGCTGCTCAAGCTCCGCCAGGAGCTGAACGGCCGCGCCGGCGCCGATTACAAGCTCTCGGTCAACGACTTCGTGATCAAGGCGGCGGCGCTGGCGCTGCGCAAGGTGCCCAAGGCCAACGCGTCCTTCGGCGGCGACAAGATCTACCTCTACCGGGACGTCGACATCGGGGTCGCGGTCGCGATCCCGGACGGCCTGGTGACGCCGGTGATCCGCAACGCCGATCACAAGGGCTTGGCCGCCATCTCCAAAGAGATGCGCGACCTCTCGGCCCGCGCCCGCGACCCTGGCGGCATGAAGCTGAAGCCCGAGGAATACCAGGGCGGCAGCCTCTCGATCTCGAACCTCGGCATGTACGGCGTGCGCGACTTCCAGGCGGTGATCAACCCGCCCCAGGCCTCGATCCTCGCGATCGGCGCCGGCGAGCTGCGCCCGGTGATCAAGGACGGCGCGCTCGCCAGCGCCACGATGATGACGGTGACCCTCTCGATCGACCATCGGGTGGTCGACGGCGCGCTCGGCGCCGAGCTGCTCCAGGCCTTCAAGGGCTACCTCCAAGACCCGCTCGCGATGCTGCTGTGAGGGCGCCGATGGCGACCAAGCCGGCCGAGCTCTACGACCTCGACTTCTACGCCTGGACCCAGGACCAGGCGGCGGCGCTCCGCGCCCATTTCCAGGGCGACAACCGCCTCGACGTCGAGCACCTGGCCGAGGAGGTGGAGGATCTGGGCAAATCCGACCTGTACGCAGTCGAGAGCTTCGTCGAGCAGATCATCGCGCATCTGCTCAAGCTCGACTATTCTGTGCAGGACGATCCGCGCGCCCACTGGCGGGCAGAGATCTTGAACTTCCGTCGCAACGCCGAGCGCAGGATCTCGCCGACCATCCGCCGCAAGGTCGAGGCCGATCTCGCGGAACGCTACGCGCGCGGACGCGAGATCGCGGCCGTGGGCGCCATCGTGCACGAGCCGGATCTGATCCGCGGTCTGCCCAAGATCTGTCCCTACGGCTGGGATGCGGTCTGGCACCGGGACGTGATGGCCGAGGCCGGCTTCGATCTCTCCCTGGGCGACGATGCCCCCCCGAAGAAGCGGCACGGCAAGAGGAAGGCGTGATGGCGCGGCGATCCGCGGAGGTGAGGAACGGTCCGGGGACCGCGACCGAGGCCGCGGTCCTTTATGACCAGGATTTCTACGCCTGGACCCAAGCGCAGGCGCAGGCGCTCCGCACCCATTTCCAGGGCGACCACCGCATCGATGTCGAGCACCTGGCGGAGGAGATCGAAGATCTGGGCGGTTCCCAACTGCAGGCGGTCGAAAGCTTCGTGCAGCAGATCATGGCGCACCTGTTGAAGCTCGACCATTCGGGTTTTGATCTCCCGCGCCGGCACTGGCGCAGCGAGATCGTGGCGTTTCGAACGAGCATGGAACGCAAGATGTCGCCGTCCATAAGGCGCAAAGTGCGAGAGGCGCTGCCGGAATTATACGAGGGCGCGCGCAATTTGGCCGCAGCCTCGTTGGATGCCGAGCCGGATTTGCGGAATCACTTACCGAAGGTGTGTCCTTACGATTGGGGCGCAGTCACGGAGCGGGACGTCTGGGCCGAGGGCGGCTTCGGGCTCTCCGGAGGTGACGACATCCCGCCGAAGAAACGACGCGGCAGGAGAAAAGCCTGATGGCGGCGCAGGCGTTCGATCTGGTCGTGATCGGCGGCGGGCCGGGGGGGTATGTCGCGGCGATCCGGGCGGCCCAGCTCGGCATGAGGACCGCGCTGGTCGAGCGCGAGCATCTGGGCGGCATCTGCCTGAACTGGGGCTGCATCCCGACCAAGGCGCTGCTGCGCTCGGCCGAGATCTTTCACCTGATGCATCACATCGGAGAGTTCGGGTTCAGCGCCAAGGACTTGAGCTACGATTTTGATAAAGTGATCAAACGCTCGCGGCAGGTCGCGGGCCAGCTCAACCGCGGCGTCCAGCATCTGCTCCGGAAGAACAAAGTGGCCGTGTTCGACGGCCAGGGCCGCCTCGACGGCAAAGGCAAGGTCGCGGTCGAGAAGGACGGCAAGCCCGGCCAGGCGATCCAGGCTCCGCACATCATCCTCGCGACCGGCGCCCGGGCGCGCACGCTGCCTGGCCTTGAGCCGGACGGCAAGCTGATCTGGACCTACAAGGAAGCGATGGTGCCGGACGCCATGCCGAAATCGGTGCTGGTGATCGGCTCGGGCGCGATCGGCATCGAGTTCGCGAGCTTCTACGACCACATGGGCGCGGACGTGACCGTGGTCGAGGTGCTCGATCGCGTGCTGCCGGTCGAGGACGAGGAGATCTCGGCGGCCGCACGCAAGCAGTTCGAAAAGCGCGGCATCAAGATCCAGACCAGCGCCAAGGTCAGCGGCCTCCAGGCCGGCAATGGCAAAGTCCGGGGCAAGATCGAGGCCAACGGGCAGGCCAGCGACATCGAGGTCGAGCGGGTGGTGCTGGCGATCGGCATCACCGGCAACGTCGAGCACCTCGGCCTCGAGGGCACGGGCGTGAAAGTCGAAAAAGGCCATGTCGTGGTCGACGAGTGGCTGCGCACCGGCGAGCCCGGGGTCTATGCGATCGGCGATCTGGCCGGCCCGCCCTGGCTCGCGCACAAGGCCTCGCACGAGGGCGTGATCTGCGTCGAGCGGATCAAGGGCCTGAACGAGGTCCACCCGCTGGATGTCGGAAAGATCCCGGGCTGCACCTACTGCACGCCCCAGGTCGCGAGCGTCGGCCTGACCGAGCGGGCGGCCAAGGATCGGGGCTACGAGGTCAAGGTCGGCCGGTTTCCCTACCTCGCCAACGGCAAGGCGATCGCGCTCGGCGAGACCGAGGGCCTGGTCAAGACCGTGTTCGACGCGAAGACCGGCGAATTGCTCGGCGCGCACATGGTCGGCGCCGAGGTCACCGAGCTGATCCAGGGCTACGCGATCGCGCGCCAGATGGAGGCGACCGAGCTCGATCTGATGCACGCCGTCTTCCCGCACCCGACGCTCTCGGAGATGATGCACGAGTCCGTCCTTGACGCCTACGGCCGGGCGATCCACTTCTGAACCATGCGATGGAATGGTGGGTCGCCGTCTCGGAGCTGGTCCGAAACTTCGGGCTCCTCGGCGCTGCGGTGGCTGGATTGATCCTCGGAGGGATGCGCGTCGTCGCCGCGAACCGACAGGCGCACGCGGCCTTACGGCAAGCGGACTTGTCCCGACGCGACCATGTTGCCGAATTGTTCAACCGAGCGGTCGGCCAGCTGGATGACCCGAAGCCTCAAATAAGGCTCGGGGCGATTTACACGTTGCGCCAGATCGCGCAGGATTTCCCCGATCTGACCGACCCGGTGCTGGAGCTGCTATCGATCGACGTCAGAGACCTGGCACGTGCCAGCGACGACTTGACGATTGCACCCGACGTACGGGAGATCATGCGCATCGTGACTGGATCTGAGGGGGCCCGGAATGGGTAGCCGACCCGGCATCGTCAGACCTCCGGGCTTCGTGGTCGACCTCCATGGCGCTTTCCTTCGCCGCGTCGACGTCAGTCACGGCGATCTCGAGAACGCGAACCTGGCCGATGCCGACCTCAGCGAGGCGAGCCTGCGCGGCGTCAACTTCAACAACGCGAACCTCAAAGGCACCATCCTGCGCGGTGCGGACCTACGGGAAGCCAGGAACCTGACCTGGCAGCAGCTGTCCGAAGCGGTGATTGACGAGAGCACGCGACTGCCGGACTACCTTGGAGCGAGCCGGCCCCACCGCCAATCCGTGATGGAAGGCTGAGCCAGAATGGCCATCACCAGCGTCCTCGGCCGTCCGAAGATTGCCCGCAAGCCGCCCTGGATCCGGGTCAGGGCGCCGAGTTCCGACGGTTATCACGAGACCCGCAGGCTGATGCGGGCCAAGAGCCTGCACACGGTCTGCGAGGAGGCGGCCTGCCCGAACATCGGCGAGTGCTGGACCCAGGGCCACGCCACGGTCATGATCCTGGGCGATACCTGCACCCGCGCCTGCGCGTTCTGCAACGTCAAGACCGGGCGGCCGCGCCCGGTCGACCCGGACGAGCCCCGCCACCTGGCCGAAGCGCTCCGCGAGCTCGGTCTCAAGCACATCGTGATCACCTCGGTCGACCGGGACGATCTGCCGGATGGCGGCGCCTTCCAGTTCGTCCGCTGCATCGAGGCGATCCGGCGAACCTCGCCCGCGACCACGATCGAGATCCTGACGCCCGACTTCCTGCGCAAGCCCGGTGCGCTCGAGGCGATCGTCGATGCCGGCCCCGACGTCTACAACCACAACCTCGAGACGGTGCCGCGCCTCTACCGGACCGTGCGCCCGGGCGCCCGCTACTATCACTCGCTGCGCCTGCTCGACCGGGTCAAGGAGCGCGATCCGAGCCGGTTCACCAAGTCCGGCATCATGGTCGGGCTCGGCGAGGACAAGCGCGAGGTCTATCAGGTGATGGACGACCTGCGCTCGGCCGCGGTCGATTTTTTGACCATCGGCCAGTATCTGCAGCCGACGCCGCGCCATCATCCGGTCGAGCGCTTCGTGCCGCCGGCCGAGTTCGAGGACTACGCGAGGATGGCGCGCGCGAAAGGCTTCCTGATGGTCTCGGCCTCGCCGCTCACCCGCAGCTCCTACCACGCGGGCGACGACTTTGAGCGCCTGCGGCAGGCCCGCGAGGCGGCGCTCGCCCAAGCCGCGGAGTAACCTTGGCCATGCCGACCCACGCCGAACAGCGCCATCTGCCCTACAGCCAGAAGCAGCTGTTCGACCTGGTCGCCTCGGTCGAACGCTACCCCGAGTTCCTGCCCTGGTGCAGCGCCTGCCGGATCACCCGGCGCGACGGCCAGACCTTTCACGCCGATCTCATCGTCCGCTTCAAGGTGTTCCAGGAGCGCTTCGCCTCCCGGGTCACCCTGCACCCCCATGCCCTGATCGACGTCGAGTACATCAACGGCCCGTTCCGCTACCTCAACAACCACTGGCGCTTCATCGAGGCCGAGGACGGCGGCTGCGTGATCGATTTCTACGTCGATTTCGAGTTTCGCTCGCGGATGCTGCAAAGGCTGATCGGGTTGTTGTTCAACGAGGCGGTCTCGCGCATGGTCGGGGCGTTCGAGACCCGCGCCCGGCAGCTCTACGGTGACCACACGACCCCGGCCGAGGCCGCTGCCCCTTGCCGCCCCGCGGCCTCGCGGGCATAACCACGCGGTGCACGGGTCATTTCCGTCCTCCCGTCTGAATAGACCGGGGGCGGCGTCGTTTACCAGTCGGTAGCCCTGCGTTTACCAATCAGTAACCCTATCGGGCTTAGGTGCCGGTGGCAGACCGATCACGATCCGGCCGCAACGCCACCCCAATGCCGCTCCAACGCACCATGACGCGTCGTCCCGCCTTGCTGCTTTGGGCGGCCATGCTCGCGCTCTCGAGCTGCGCCAGCATCGGCCCGGCGACCGTCCGTCGGGATCAGGTCGACTACGCCGATGCGGTCAGCGAGGCGGCCAAGCGGCAGCTGCTGCTCAACCTGGTCAAGCTGCGCTACGGCGATACGCCGAACTTCGTCACCCTCAGCCAGCTGGTCGCCGGTTACACGATGGAGGGCCGGCTGGCGATCGGCGGCGATTTCAACCGAGATTCCTGGATTTTCGGGCACAATTTCGACTTCGGCCTGGGTGGCACCTTCAGCGATCATCCGACCGCCACCTACACGCCGCTGCAGGGCGCGGCGTTCGCCGAGCTGATGCTGAAGCCGATCTCGCCGAACTCGCTGTTCGCGGTCATCCTCGCCGGCGGCCCGCCCCGGATCGTGCTCGGCCTCGGCGTCGAGGCGATCAACGGCCTCAACAACGGCTCACGCCGACCGGGCGGGTTTCTGCCCGAGCGCCGGGAGTTCAATCAGGTCCTGAGCCTGATCAGCGAGCTCAACGACGCCGGCCGCCTGCAGCTGCGCTTCGAATCGACCCAGGCAGGCGTCCAGGCCTATCTCGACACCCGCCGCAAGGACGGTGAGCTCGCTGATCCGCGCTACGGCCGGCTGATCGAGCTGCTCGGCCTCGACCCGAGCCTCGGCCGCTACCGGGTCGCCTTCGGGCTCGGTGACAGCGGCACCGACGAGATCACGATCCAGACCCGCTCGCTGATCGAGACCCTCCGAGAGATCGCGTCACGGATCTCAGTGCCGCAATCGGACATCGAGGACGGCCGCACCTACGCGCCGCCGCCGGTGATCGAAGGCAGCGACGGGCGGGCCGAGCTCGGCGTTCAGCATCAGCTGCTGCCGCCCACGGACGCCTTTGTCGCCATCCGCTACGATGACGACTGGTTCTGGATCCCGAACGACGACTATCAGGCCAAGCTGAGCTTCACGATGCTGATGCTGCTGTTCAACCTGGCCACGCCCGGCTCCGACACCGGCCTGCCGGTGATCACCATCCCGACCGGTTAGCGGGCCGGCGCCCGGCGATCGAAGGCTCCGGGCACGATCGGATCAGCTCTCCGATCCGGCCCCGGGGACCGCCTCGAGCAGGCTCCGATAAAGCGCCTCCAGCGGGATCGGCGTCGTGCAGCGAGGGAGCTCGAGCTTGGCCTGTCCGATCAGGTCCTCGACCCGCCAGCCGTCGGCCGTGCGCCGCTGCAGCTCTATGCGGCGCTCGTCGGCGAAGGCGACGATGATCGCCTCGACCGACGGCAGGGTCCGATAGTCGGCGACCTTGCGCCAGCGATCGACCGGGCCGGTCGAGGGCGACAGCACCTCGACGATGACCACGGGCTCGGCCACCATGCGCCCTCCCGGCTCGCGCGGTGCGCAGGTGACGGCGAGGTCGGCGACGTAGAACGTGTCCCGCCGACCCGAAATCGTGACGCCCGCCTCGCCAATCACCCGGCCGGACGGTCGGAGACGGCTTCGAATCTCGGCTCCAATGTTGACCGCCAGCTCGCCATGGGCCTCCAGCGTCGGCGCCATCATGGTCGGGATGCCGTCGACCAGCTGGTGGCGACGGTCGGTGCCATCGTCCCAATCCAGGAACTCGGCGAGGGTCATGCGCTGCAGGGCTCTCGAGGCCATGGTCGGCAGGTTAATCCGGCGTCAGTAGCCCGACAAGCGCGTGGGCGCGCGCGGTCCGGGTCGCTGAGCTCAGACCGGCTCCGGTCGGTCGGTGGCGAGATGGAACAGGCAGTCGCCGGGCTCCAGGCGGCCGAGCGCGCGCCGGCAGATCACCAGGCCACTGCTCCGGAAATGGCAGAGGGCCGGCTCGCGGGCCGGGTTCTCGACGAAATGCACCCGCGCGGCCGGCTGCCCGGCCTCGACCCGGTCGCCGAGCCGGACCAGGGGCTCGAAGATGCCGCGCTCGGGGGCGTAGACGTAGTAGCTCCGGTCTCTGACCTCGACGAAGCGGGTCACGGGCGACGGCGGCGCGTCCGGCGGCAGCGCCATGACCTCAAAATGGGCCAGGAAGCGACGCATGCCGGCCTCGATCAGGCGGATGCCGTCGACCGAAACGTCGCCCGCGCCGCCGAACTCGCCGCCGAGCGTCACGATCTTGCGGGCATTGGCGGCGGCGTGCGAGAGACGCGGGTCGGGGGTCGTGGCCCAGACCAGGGCGAGCGGCGGCGCGAACGCCTTGAGCGCCGCGAGCGCGCGGCGGTCGAGCTCCGGATCGCCAGACAGCCTGGCCGAGGCGAAGGTCAGATAGTGCAACGACGAGCCGCCGGCGTGGTAGTCGTGGAGCGCGTCGCAGAGCGGGTACAGGACGCTCTCGATGTAGTGGGCGATCGCCGCGGTCGGCCCGCCCTCGGGATCGCCCGGGAACGAGCGGTTGAGGTTGCCGTGATCGATCGGCGAGGTCCGACTGCCCGCGAGCGCGGCCGGCAGATTGGCGGCCGGCAGCACGATGATCCGGCCCTGGACCACGCCCGGATCGACCGCCCGGATGAAGCGCGTGAGCGCGATCTGGCCCTCGTACTCGTCGCCGTGGTTGCCGGCCATCAGCAGGATGGTCGGCCCCGAGCCGTTGCGGATGACCGCGATCGGAATCGGGATCACGCCGTAGGCCGAGCGGGTCACCGAATGCGGCAGGTGCAGAAAACCGATCTGCTTGCCGCTCTTCTCGTAGTCGACCTCGGTCCAGATCAGGCTTCGACCGGCGCTCATCGCTCGTCTCCAAGGGGGCGCGCCTCGGGGCGACCGCGGGCGCGGGCGCGGCGGACGCCACAATGGAGACGAGTGTGACCTCGTGTGAACGGTTTTTTTCCGCTATGGTGCTACGCTGACATCGACGCTTTCTGCGCCGAGCCGATCGGCGCAGCGGGTCCGTGGCCATAACCCATGGCACGGGCTCACTGATTTGGCGTCACGCGACTCTTGGAGACCTGGATGCCACTACCTGCGATGCCCGGCCCGTGTCGGGCAACTGCGTGCCACAGAACGCCTCGCGCCGCCGACGGCGCCGCGGCGCCGCTCGACGAGAAGCAGTGGCTGAAGATCCTCGCCCGCTACCGCGATCCCAACCCGATGCGCAGCCTCTACGAGGTTCTGGTGACGGCGGTGCCGTTCTTCGTGCTGTGGGCGGTCATGCTGCTGTGCCTGAGCTACGGCTACTGGCTGAGCCTGATCGTCGCCGTGCCGGCGGCCGGCTTCCTGGTCCGGCTGTTCATGATCCAGCACGATTGCGGCCACGGCTCGTTCTTCCGCAGCCGGGTGGCCAACAACACGCTCGGGCGCATGATCGGCGTGCTGACGCTCACCCCCTACGACTACTGGCGGCGCACCCATGCGCTCCATCACGCCGGCTCCGGCAATCTCGATCGCCGGGGCAAGGGCGACGTCACCACGCTCACGGTCGCCGAATACCTGAACCTGCCGCGCTGGCGCCGGCTCGCTTACCGGCTGTCGCGCAATCCGCTGATCCTGCTGCTGCTCGGCCCGATCTACATCTTCCTGCTCAAGCACCGCATGCCGATCGAGCTGATGGATGGCGGCAAGGAGGTCTGGATCAGCGTCATGGCGACCAACCTCGGCATCGCCGGGATCGTGGCCGGCATGAGCGCTCTGGTCGGCGTCCAGGACTTTCTGCTCGTGCAGCTGCCGATCACGCTCCTCGCGTCCTCGATCGGGATCTGTCTGTTCTACGTCCAGCACCAGTTCGAGGAGACCTACTGGGACCATCAGGAGGCCTGGAGCTTCCACGCCGGCGCGATGCAGGGCAGCACCCATTTCGATCTGCCAGCGCCGCTCAGATGGTTCACCGCCAACATCGGCATCCACCACGTCCATCACCTGGCGAGCCGGATCCCGAGCTATCGGCTGAACGAGGTGCTGCGGGATCATCCGAACCTGCGCAACGTCAGCCGGCTCACCCTCGGCCAGAGCTTCCGGTGCTTCCGCCTGGCGCTCTGGGACGAGGAGCGGCGCCGGCTGATCGGCTTTCGGGACCTGCGCGCGCTCACGGCCGGGTGAGCCGGGCGGGCGGATGCCGGACCCGATCGTTCTGCATGAGGCCTACCGGAGCGGTGATCTCGAGACCCTCAAGGCCGCGCTCGGCGAGCCTCCGGATTTCCCGAACTCGGGCAATCCGACCGGCTTCAGCGACAGCTGTCTAGAATATGCGATCTATCATAGCCCCCTGCCGTTCGTCCGCACCCTGCTTGAGCTGGGCGCGGACCCGAACGACCCGGATGATGGCGGTTTCCCCTCGTTGATCGCCGTGCTGTCGACCGATCGTATCGACAAGTGCGAGCTCATCGAGCTCCTGCTCGCCTTCGGTGCGGACATCCAGCAGCGCGGCGTCAACGATTACACGCCGCTGCACCACGCGGCGGCAGCTGAGGACCTGAAGGCGGTCGAGCTGCTGCTCGCCCACGGCGCTGACCCGCAGGCACGAACCAACGTCGACGACCACGCCACGCCCTTGGAGGAGGCGGAGCGCCTCGGTCGTGTGGCGGTGGTCGGGTTGCTTCGGAAGTCGGCCGTCGACTAGGGCGTCAGGGCCGCCGCATCGATCAGCTTTTCGGCCTTCAGCTCCACCCAGAGATCGGCCGGGATGACACGACGCATGTGCTGCAGGTTGGCGCGCAGCTGCGCTGGGCTGTTCGGTCCCGGGATGACGTTCGCGACCGCCGGATGGTGGAGCGGGAACTGCAGCGCGGCCGCGGCCAGCGGCACGCCGTGGCGCGCACACACCGCCTCGATCCGCCGGGTCCGCGCGAGCACGCCCTCCTCGGCGGGCTTGTACGCATAGAGCGCGCCTGCGCCGGGACCGCGCGCAAGAATGCCGGACGCGAACACCGCGCCGATCACGACCGAGACGCCCCGCTCCAGGCAGAGCGGCAATTCCTCCGCGAGCGCCGGCTGGTCGAGCAGCGTGTAGGGCATCGCGACCAGAAAAAAGTCGATCTCGAAGCGCTCGAGAAACCGGGGAATCATGCCGGTGTGGTTGATGCCGGCGCCGATCGCGCCGATCTCGCCCCGCGCCTTCAACTCGGCCAGGGCCGCGTAGCCGCCGCCCCCGTCCAGCTGGTCGAGAGCGGCGCGGACGCCCTCCTCGCTCTTCTGGTGGCGGGGGTCGACGTCGTGGATCAGGAGCGCGTCGACCGTGTTGAGGCCGAGGCGCGCCAAGCTGTCCTCGTAGGAGCGGAGCACGCCGCCGCGTGTGTAGTCGAAGCGGAAATCAAACGGCAGGCCGCCCGCCCAGCGCGCCTGGGTGAAGGTCAAAGGGTCCGCGGGCCGGACATAGACCCGCCCGACCTTGGTCGAGAGCACGAACGATTGCCGGGGTTTGGTCCGGAGCACGCGGCCCAGCCGATGCTCGCTCTTGCCGTTGCCATACCAGGGCGAGGTGTCGAAATGCTCGATCCCGGCGGCATAGGCGGCCTCGACCGTCAGATCCGCGCGCGCCTCGTCGATCACCTCGACCGGATCGCCGAGCGTCCCGCCCCCGAACCCGAGCCGGGTCACCTCGACCCTGGTCTTTCCAAGCCGCCGCGTCTCGAACGGGTCCATGGGGGCCTTCCTCACGCTCTCAGCGGCAACTCATGGGTGCGCCGAAGCTGGCAGCTGGTCGCGGATGCGCACGGTCAGGGCGACCTCGACCTGCTGGTCGAGGGCGTGCAGCATGCGGATGAGCCGGTCGAGGGTGAAGCGGCCGAAGTCGGCATTCCGCACGCGGGAGAAGTCCGCGGCTGCGAAGCCGGTGCTTTTGGCGGCCTGTCGGGTCGAGAGCTTCCGGTCGTCGAGCACACCAATGATGCGCGCCGCCAGGATGCTCTTGGCCTGCCGAATGTCAGCGTCGGGATAGCCCAGGTCCCGCCAGACATTACCGCTGCCACGCACGAGTTCGAGGTCGTCGGTCATATTAACTGCGCCTCAACCGTTTGAGCCGGTCCATGATCAGGTCAATGTCCTGCGGCGATGTGGCGATGCCCGTTCGAGACTTTTTCTGAAAGGCATGGATCACCCAAAGATCGTCGGCCACCTGCACCGCGTAGATGACCCGGTAGGCGTCCGTCCGGTAGCGCAACGCGATCTCGTAAACGCCCGATCCGAGCCCCTTCATGGGCTTGGCGATGCCAGCCTTCCGGCCCTGCGCGGCGAGATCGAGCGCCTGCAACATGCGTTCCTGTGCTTGCGGTGGGAATCCGTCAAAGGCCCTCCGGGCGGCTTTGATCCATGAAATCGGTCTCCGAGCAAGGCTCATCGAGCATGATGTCAAATATGACAGCAGATGTCAAGCAAGGTCGCCGCAGTGACATTGGCTCACATCAAAAACACACCCTTGCCGGTGGTCTGGGTGTCGAACAGCTGGTAGGCCTCGTCGGCCTGGTCGAGGCGGTAGCGTTGGGTGAACAGGCGGTCGACGTCGATCTGGCGGTCGGCGACGAAGCGGGCGCACTCGGCCTGGATCACGCTCGAGAAGGTCCAGGAGCCGATCACGGTCAGTTGCTTCCTGATCATGTCGCGGCTGACGTCGATGGTGACGCTGCCGCCCTCGCCGACGAAGCCGACCTTGCCCCAGGTGCGGGTCGCCCGGACCGCGGCCGAGCGCGCCGCCTCGGCGCCCGAGCAGTCGAGCGCGAGGTCGACGCCTTCGCCGTGGGTCTGCTGCCGGAGCGCCTCGACCGGATCGTCGGCGACGGGGTCGATCACCAGATCCGCGCCGAACTCGCGCGCGAGTGCCCGCCGCTCGGGGCCGATGTCGAGCGCGATCACGCGGGCGCCCATGGCGGCGGCGAGCTGGCAGGCGCTGAGCCCGACCGGGCCCTGGCCGAACACCGCGATCGTGTCGCGCCCGGAGAGGTCGAGGCGGCGGAGCGCGTTGTAGGCGGTGCCGGTGCCGCAGGCGATGGCAGCACCCGTGGCGAACGACAGCTCGTCCGGCAGCGGCACGAGCGTGCGCGCCGGCACCTGCATGTAGTCGGCATGCGCGCCGTTGGCGGTGACGCCATAGACGACGAAGCCTGCGCGGCAGAGCTGCGACCAGCCGACCTTGCAGTGCTTGCAGACGCCGCAGCCGCAGTAGTGGTGGTCCATCACGCGCATGCCGACCCGAGCCTCGGCTTCGGTCACGCCCGGGCCGACCGCCGCGACCACGCCGCAGGGCTCGTGGCCGGCGATGATCGGCTCGGTGAGATCGCCGAGGCCGAGCGCCCGCTGCGCCTCGCCGGGGGCGGAGCGATAGAACTTGAGATCGCTGCCGCACATGCCGGACGCCTTGATCTCGAGCACGACCTCGCCCGGCCCGGGGGTCGGATCCGGAAAGCTCCTCAGCCCCACCTGGCGGTCGCCCAGGAACACTACACCCCGCATCGCCCCCTCCGCTCCTGATCATCTCCCTCCGAGGGGCTTAGGGGCGGGCGGGCCCGCCGTCAACGCCGACGTCCGGCGGTTGCAGGCTCTGGGGGAAGCCCGGCGCGCGCAGCTCCGTGCCGAGCGCGTCCTCGAGCAGCTTCACCACCATCGGAGACCAGGCGTTGCCGCCATACTCCGCCCGTGCGCGCAGGAAAATCTGCTCGACCAGGCCCGCGAGCTCGAGCGGCACGCCCAAGGCGCGCCCGAGCTGCTGCGCGATCCCGAGATCCTTGCACGCGAGATCCATGGTGAAGCCGATGTCGTAGCTGCCCGAGAGGATCACCCGGCTCTCGGTCTCGTGCACGAAGCTGTTGCCCGAGCTCGCCCGGATCGCCTCGAACGCCTTCGTGAGGTCGAGGCCGCCGCGCCTGGCCAGCATCAGCGCTTCGCCGACCCCAACCAGATGGATGAACGCCAGCATGTTGGTGATCACCTTGATCACCGAGGCGCTGCCGAGCGGGCCCATGTGCAAGACCTTGCCGCCCATCGCCGCGAAGGCGGGAAGGTGCGCCTCGAACACCGCGCGCTCGCCGCCGACCAGGACGGTGATCTCGCCGGTCGCCGCCTTATGCACGCCGCCAGTCACCGGCGCCTCGAGACAGCCGATGCCGCGGGCCGCCGCCTGCACGGCGAGGCGCCGGATCTCGTCCGGATCGTTGGTGCTCATGTCGATCCAGGCGCCGCCCGGCCGCAGCCCCGCCAGGACGCCGTCCGCGGCTTCGACCACGGCGGCCACGGCGGCGGGCGAGGGCAGGCAGGTGATCACGCTGTCGGCCTGGCCGGCCACCTGCCTGGGCGAGCTGCTCCAGGCCGCGCCGGCGGCGAGCAGGCCGGTCGCGCGCTCGCGCTCGAGATCGTGCACGCTGAGCGTGAAGCCCGCTCGCAGCAGGCTGCGGGCGAGATGGGCGCCGAGATGACCGAGCCCGACGAACCCGAGCCGCATCGCTTTCCCTTCCCGCCGACTCAGAGCGGCCGGTCGAGCATCTCGAGGTGCAGCTCCTGACCGGCGTAAGGATGCCGCGCCGCGACCTCCTCGTTCAGCTCGACGCCGAGGCCGGGCCCGGTGGGCGGGATCACGTAGCCGTCCTCCCAGACGATCGGCGCTTTCAGGATCTCGGCGTGGAAGCCGCCCCAGGTCTGGATGCTCTCGAGAATCAGAAAATTCGGGCTGCAGGCGGCGATCTGGAGGTTGGCCGCGCCCTCGATCGGGCCGCAATAGAGGTGCGGCGCGATCTGGGCGTAGTGCGCCTCGGCCATGCCGGCGATCTTCTTGGCTTCCAGGAGGCCGCCGACCCGGCCGAGCGCCATCTGCAGGATCGAGGCGGCGCCGGTCTGGAGCACGCGCGCGAACTCGTACTTGGTCGCCAGCCGCTCGCCGGTCGCGATCGGGATCGTGGTCTGGCGCGCGACCTTGGCCATCTCCTCCGGCATCTCGGGCGGGGTCGGCTCCTCGAACCACAAGGGGTCGTAGGGCTCGAGCCGGCGCGCGAGCCGGATCGCGCCGGCCGCGGTCATCTGGCCGTGGGTCCCGAACAAAAGGTCGCACCGGCCGCCGACCGCCTCCCGGAGCGTCTTCACGAAGCGCTCGGTATGCTCCAGCGCCTCCATCGACAGCTGGCGCGGGTCGAACGCGGTGTAAGGCCCGACCGGGTCGAACTTGACCGCGGTGAAGCCCTTGGCGACGTACTCCGCGGCGCGCAGGGCGGCGAGCTCGGGATCGCGGTAGACGCAGGTCTGATCGCCCGGCTCCGGGTACAGATAGCTGTAGGAGCGTAGCCGCTCGTGCACCCGACCGCCAAGCAGCTCGTAGACCGGTTTGCCCAGTTCCTTGCCGACGATGTCCCAGCAGGCCATCTCGATCCCGCTCAGGATGCCCATCAGCGACAGGTCGGGGCGCTGGCTGTAGCCCGCGGAATAGACGACCCGCCAGAGGCGCTCGATCTTGAAGGGGTCGGCGTTCAGGACGTAGCGCTCGAACACGTCCTGGATCATGCGCGCGACCGTATGCGGCCCGAAGGGCACGCCATAGACCTCGCCGACGCCCTCGATGCCGGCATCGCTCACGAGCTTCAAAAAGACGAAGTAGCGGCCGCCGAACCCGGGCGGCGGATTGCCGACCACGAAGGTCTTGAGATCGGTGATCCGCATGCGGCCTCAGGCCAGCGCCAGCATGGCCGTGGCGAAGCGATCGATGTCGGCGTCGGTCACGGCGCGCACGCTCGACTGGCGCATGTACTGGGTCTCGGGCGCTCGCATCTCCGCGGCCAGAGCCGAAACCGTCACGTCCCGAAAGGCCTCCGGCAACCGGCGCTCGACCCCACAGCGGGTGAGAAATTGGGAATACCAGGCCGGCAGCGCCGCTGCATCTTGCGCGAGGCCGCAGGCTTCGGCGGCGGCTGCGAAGGCGCCCTGATCGGTCGCCGACCTGCCAGGGCAGCACGACCTCGAGGGCGAGCGCGGTCGCGAGGCCGTGGTGCACCGGCGCGAGCGCTGCCAGCGCATGCGAGATATTGTGCGCGAGCGCCGCGTTGCAGTTGTCGATCGCGATCCCGGCGTGGGCCGAGCCCAGCAGCATGTGGCCGCGCGCGGTCAGGTTCTCGGGCTCGCGGACCGCGGTCTCGAGCGCGCCCGCGATCAGGCCCAGCGCCCGGTGGGCGTAGAGGTTGCTCCAGGGATGCTGGCGGACGTTGGTGCTGGCCTCGAGCGCGTGCACGAAGGCATCGAGGCCGGTCCAGGCCGTCAGATCGGGCGGCAGGGACAGCGTCAGCTCGGGGTCGAGGATCACCCGCTCGGGCTTGGTCTCGGGCCCCCAGACCCAGACCTTCTTGCCGGCGGGGTTGGTGAAGATGTTGGTCGAGGAGAACTCCGAGCCGGTGCCGGCGGTGGTCGGCAGGCAGATCTTGGGCACCGAGCGCTTGGGCAGCGGCTTGCCGTCCATCGCGAAGTCGGCCGGGCCGTCGCCGGTCGAGGCGATGGTCGCGGCCACCTTGCCGATGTCCATGGCCGAGCCGCCGCCGAGGCAGATGACCAGGCCGGCGGCGCTGAAGCGGACGAAATCGGTCGCCGCCTCGACCTGCTGCTGCTTGGGCTCGCCCGCGATGTCGGCGAACAGCGCGACCTCGGCGCCCGCCGCCTCGAGCGCGGCGGTCAGCCGGCCGACGACCCCGAGCTCGACCAGGGCCCGGTCGGCGACCACCACGACGGGCTTCCTCGGATGGCCGAGCACCGCCGCGTCCTCGGCGATCGCGCGCGCCCGGCCCGGCCCGAAGTGCACTTCGGGAACCCGCTTGACGGCGAACGCCGGAACCTCGGTCAGGCTGGCCATGCCCATGCGCTCTGGCTACATCGGATCACGCTCTGAGGGTAGAGCCTTCGTGCCGATTGTCATGGTCGGCACTCCGGCGATAGGCTGGCGGTCGGCTCTGACTCCCCGCAACCCTTTTTAGTCTGGCAGAAAGTCGTGCCCGAAACCCCGAGCGAGCGCGTCGACCCGATCACGGTCTCGGTGATCCAGCATCGCCTGCACGCGATCGCCGAGGAGATGGGCGAGGCGATGCTGCGCACCTCCTACTCCCAGATCATCAACTCGAGCCGCGACTTCTCGACCGCGCTCTGCGACCCCGAGGGCCGGCTGATCGCCCAGGCCGAGCACGTGCCGATCCACGTCGGTGCGCTGCCCTGGGCGGCGAGATCGGTCCACGATGCCTTCCGCGGCCGGATCCGGCCGGGCGACGTCTACCTCCTCAACGATCCCTACCACGGCGGCAACCATCTGCCCGACCTCACCGCCTTCGTGCCGGTGTTCGACGGCGAGCGGCTGGTCTTCTGGTCGATCAACCGCTCGCACCAGAGCGACATCGGCGGCGCCACCCATGGCGCCTACAACCCGGGTGCCACCGAGATCTGGCAGGAGGGCATCCGGATCCCACCGCTCCAGCTCTACGAGGAGGGCCGGCTGCGCGCGGACGTGCTCGATCTGATCGCGCTCAACGTCCGCCACCCGCGCGAGTTCCGGGGCGACCTCGCGGCGATGATCGGCTCCGCCCGGGTCGGCGAGCGCCGGCTCCTGGAGTTGCTCGCGGAGTTCGGGCCGGCGACTACAGAGACCGCGATCGAGGCGGTGCTCGATGGCGCCGAGCGCCAGGTGCGGGCGGTGATCGCCGAGCTGGCCCGATGGCGTCTATCGGGGCGAGGCGGTCCTCGACGACGATGGCCACGGGGCGATCGACGTCACGATTCGGGCCAAGGTCACCAAACGCGGCAGCGACCTCGAGGTCGACCTCAGCGAGTCCGACCCGCAGGTCACGGGCTTCATCAATTCCTCCTACCCGAACATGCGCTCGGGCGTCGTGGTGGCACTCGCCTATCTGATCGACCCGGAGACGCCCAAGAACGACGGCGCCTTCCGGCCGCTGTCCGTGATCGCCAAGGAGGGCACCGTGGTCTGGGCCAGGCCCGGCGCGCCGGTCACGCTGTGTACCAACCACTGCGGCCAGGAGATCATCGAGGCGATCATCAAGGCGCTGGCGCCCGCCTGCCCCGAGCGCGCCATGGCCGGCTGGGGCCGCCGCTTCCGGATCGCGCTCCAGGGCCGCGACCCGCGGACCGACCGGGCGTTCATCTGGCACCTGTTCCAGGCGCGCCCGGGCGGCGGAGCGTCGCCGGCCGGCGATGGCTGGCCGGCGGCCGGCGAGTGGCAGGCGGCCGGCGGCATCAAGTTCGGCAGCCTCGAGGTCGCCGAGGTCCGGTTTCCGCTGTTTTTCCGGCGCCACGAGTTCCGCCCGGATTCGGGCGGCGACGGCCGCTACCGGGGCGGGCCCGGGGCCGAGCTCGAGCTGGTGGTCGAGGTCGCGGAACCTGCGGTCGCCAACACCGCGGGCGACGGCGTCCGCCACGGCGCCTGCGGCATCCTCGGGGGCAAAGATGGCGAGCCGCATCGCTACGTCCTGAAGTCCTCGGGCCGTCCGGACCGGTCGCTCAAGACCAAGGAGGTGGGGATCGTGATCCACCCGGGCGACGTGCTCGACGTGCGCTCGGGCGGCGGCGGCGGCTTCGGCGATCCGGCCCTGCGTTCCGAAGCAGAGCGGGCGCGTGATCGCCGGCTCGGCTTCGTCACCGACGGCGCCGGGCGCTGAGCGATGGTTCGCATTGGCATCGACGTCGGCGGCACCTTCACCGATCTGGTCGCGGTCGATGACAGCGGCGCCGTCACGATCGCCAAGGCGGCCTCGACCCCCGCCGATCCCTCGATCGGCGTGATGGCGGGGCTGGAGCGGCTGGCCGCGGCGCTCGGCCTCGAGCTCGCCGCCCTGCTCGGCCGGACCGAGCGGATCGTCCACGGCACCACGGTCGCGACCAACGCCCTGCTCGAGCGCAAAGGGGCGCGGGTCGGCCTGCTCACGACCGAGGGTCATCGCGACGTGCTCGAGATGCGCGAGGGCCTGAAGGACGATCGCTACGACCTCCGCCAGCCGCCGCCCGAGCCGCTGGTACCGCGCGAGCTCCGTCGCGGCGTCCGCGAGCGCATTCGCGCCGACGGCCGGGTCGAGATCCCGTTGGACGAGACCTCGCTCGCCGCTGCGATCGGTCAGCTCGAGCAGGCGGACGTCCAGGCGGTCGCAATATGCTTTTTCCACGCCTAGCGCGATCCGAGGCACGAGCAGCTGACCGCGGACGCGGTGCGCGCCGCCATGCCGGGCGCCTATGTCTCGCTTTCATCCGAGGTCTTCCCGCAGATCAAGGAGTACGAGCGGGTCTGCACGACGGTCGTCAACGCCTACGTCGGCCCGGCGCTCGAGCGCTATCTGACCCGGCTCGCGAGCCGGCTCCGGGAGTCGGGCTTCGCCGGCTCCGTCCTGATCATCCAGTCCCACGGCGGCGTCGCGACGATCGCCGATTCGGTACGCCTCGCCGCCGGTGCGGTGCTGTCCGGCCCGGCTGGCGGGGTCGCCGGCTCCCGCCAGGCAGCGCGCCTCACGGCCGAGCGCAATCTCCTGCTGTTCGACATGGGCGGCACCAGCACGGACGTCTCGCTGGTGGTCGAGGGCGCCGCGCAGATCGCCTCCGACCGGAGGCTCGCCGGCCAGCGGGTGGCGCTCCAGGCGCTCGACATCGTCAGCATCGGCGCAGGCGGCGGCTCGATCGCCAGGGTCGATGCCGGCTCCGTGCTCCACGTCGGGCCCGAGAGCGCCGGCGCCGAGCCGGGACCCGCCTGCTACGGCCGGGGCGGTGTGCAGGCGACCGTCACCGATGCCAATCTGGTGCTCGGCCTGCTCGATCCCGACAACTTCCTGGGCGGCCGGGCCCGGCTCGACGCTGCCGCCGCCGAGGCTGCGGTCGACCGGGTGGCGCAGGCCCTCGGGATCGAGCGGATGGCCGCGGCGCAGGGCATCCAGCGGGTCATCAACACCCGCATGGCGGAAGGCATCCGGCTGGTCTCGGTCCGGCGCGGGGTCGATCCGCGGCGCTTTGCGATCCTGGCGTTCGGCGGTGCCGCCGGTCTGCACGTCGGCGACCTCGCCGGCCAGCTCGGCCTCGAGCGGGTGATCGTGCCGCGCCTGGCGGCGGTACTGTCCGCCTGGGGCATGCTGACCTCGGATCTACGCTACGAGATCGCGCGCAGCCACGTCGGCGACGCCAGCCGGCTCGACGCGACAGCACTCCGCGCGCTCTACGCCGAGCTCGAGGCCGAGGGGCGGGCCCGCCTGGCCGAGGCGGCGTTCGAGGGTCGCGTGCGGGTCCAGCGCTCGGCCGACATGCGTTATGGCGAGCAGATCTTCGAGGTGAGCGTCGATCTCGACGACATCGACTGGCAATCGCCGGACCTGCTGCAACGGCTCGCGGACGCCTTCCACCACCGCCACGAGCAGCTCTACACCTACGCGCTCCGGGACCAGGAAGCGGTGCTGGTCAACGCCAGGGTCGCCGTGACCGGCGAGCTGCCCTCACCACCCCGGGAGCCCGACCTGCCGACGCGCCCGCCAGCCGCGCCCTCAGTGCAGCGCCGGATCTACCTCGAGGACTGGCAACCGGTCCCGGTCTTCGACTTCGAGACGCTCGCCCCCGGTCAGCCGGTCGACGGCCCTGCGATCGTCGAATCCACGACCACAACGGTGCTGCTGCGCCCGGGCGACCGCGCCCGCACGACCGCGATCGGCTGGCTCGACATCGCTGTCGGCAGCCGTTGATTCGCATGCGCGCTGCCCGTCTGCCAAACGTAGCTGCCGGTGCCGTGCGCCCGCCGTCGACCGACCATTGATCTGCCCCGCTCAAGACTGATCCCGGCCGTGAAGCCGTTCCCACCGTAGCGGTCCGAGTTCGAACAGGCTCACCCATCCGGAGCGCCGGTACCCGGTCCGCGTCAGCGAGGCAATACTCGCCCGGTTCGCCGGCGATACCAGGCCGATCGAGCGTCGATAGCCCTGAGCGCGGCAGTGGACGAAGATATGGGCGCTGATCGCGCTTTGGAGATGATGGCCGCGCATGTCCGACGCGGTGAACATGTCGTGGAGGTAGATCTCGCCGGGCGCGAACGGCAACGGCCGTCGAAGGTAGGGCACCTCGATCGCATCGAGGCGGACCCATTTCACCGCAACCAGCCGACCGGCGTGACGCGCCGCCCAGCAGACCTGGCCCATGCCCAGGCGCTGTCGATACTCGGCGAGGGCCGCCTCCGGGCGTAGCCGCAGGTAATCCGCGGCATCGTCCGGCGCCAAGGCGGCGATCTCGCACGGCACGCCGGGCTCGCCGAAACTCGCGGATTGATCCAACGGACGCCAGTAGCGGTCCCAGCGGCGGTAGCCGGCTCGAGCCAGAGCACGAACCCACAGCCCCCGGGGGCCTTCGCGCCGCCAGATGGTGGTGAGCCGCCCCAGCGTCAGCGACGGTTCGCCGATCGGTTCGCTCGCCGAGGCGGCCGCTGCCGCTAGATGCTTGGGCCGCGTGGTCATGGTTCCCCGGTCGTCACGGGTGGGTCAGCCGAAAGGCGGCGTCAGGGCAGCACGGTCTCGGCGAGCGTGGTCGCGGGCGGGG
The DNA here is from genome assembly GCA_963730195.1 of uncultured Alphaproteobacteria bacterium. GTDB lineage: Bacteria > Pseudomonadota > Alphaproteobacteria > Geminicoccales > Geminicoccaceae > DATAOG01. Next base: position 78,300 of record CAVSRN010000031.1, on the reverse strand, counting down.
TGTTGCGCGAGCGGCCGGCGCGCACGACGCCATCGATGATCACCATGCTGATGCCGGGCAGATCGCCCATCCGGACGCTCTCCAGCAGGGTCTGGCCGGCGGTGTGCTGGGCGCGGTCCATGATCACGAAGTCGGCCGCGCGGCCCGCCTCGATCAGGCCGCAGTCGAGGTCGCGCATGCGGGCGGTGTTGCCGGTCGCGAAGCAGAACACGGTCTCGGCCGGGAGCTCGCCGAGGCTGCTCAGCAGCGCGATCATGCGCAGGATGCCGAGCGGCTGGACGCCGGAGCCGGCCGGCGAATCGGTGCCGAGGATGATCCGCTCCGGCTGGCCCAGCTCGATCGCCGTGCGCGTGGCGTAGAGTGCGGCCAGCGCATTGCCGTTGTGCACGATCTCGATCGCGCGCGTGCACTGCTCGCACAAACAGCGGATCTGGGTCAGCGGCAGCGCGGTGTGGCCGCCGTTGATGTGCCCGATCACATCCGCATCCGCCTCGAGCACGACGTCGGCATCGATCAGGCCGGAGCCCGGGATCGAGGGACCGCCGGTGTGGATCGTGCTCTGGATGCCGTACTTGCGCGCCCAGGCGACCATCCGCCTGGCTTCCTCGCCCTGCTTGACGCCGCCGAGCCCGACCTCGCCGAGCAGCTTGACGCCGGCCTCGGCGAGTTCCGCGAAATCGCTCTCGACCATGCCCTGCTCGAGCACCGGCGCGCCCGCGTGCAGCTTGACCCCGCCCGGGCGGAAGTTCGAAAACGCGCGCTGGGCGGTGATCGCCAGCGCCTTGACCCCGACCACGTCGCGGGGCCGGCCCGGCAGATGGACCTCACCGGCCGAGACCATCGTAGTGACGCCGCCGTGCAGGAAGCTGTCGATCCAGCCCAGTTGGCTCTGGCGCGGCGTCCAGTCGCCGAACACCGGATGGACGTGGCTGTCGATCAGGCCGGGGGCGACCGTCGTGCCTTTGGCGTCGACCACGACGTCGGCCCCGCCGGCATCGACCTCCTTGGCCTTGCCCACCGCAATGATCCGGCCGGCCTCCGCGACGATCGTGTCGGCCTCGAGCAGCGGCCGCTCGAGCGCCCCCGACAGCAGGGTCCCGATGTTGCGGATGACCAGCCTGCCCTTGACCGACCCATCCGCTGCCAGTCTTGCCATGACGTCCCCCAAGGGCCCTTGGCGGCCCCTTCCTGCTCTGCTCAGCGCAGACCGTCCTTGCCCTCGATCTGGTCGTTCGTGAGGCCGCCGACCCGGGGCCGCGGCCGGCCGCCGTCGGTGACCACGACCGCGACCACGATCTCGCCGGCGCGCGGCGCATCCGGCACCCGCACCTCCATGGCGTCGAAGTGGCTGCGCACGTAGGCCGCGTCCTTGTGCCCGAGCGGCACGTCGATCGGCGTGCCGATGCCGCCCATCTTTTTCGAGGACGGCACCAGGGCCGCCCCCTTCTCGACCGCGGCGCGCAGCGGCTTGCCGAGCCTCGGATGCAGGATCGCCGCCGCATGCTCGAGCTCGCCCGCCTCACCGACGATCGCGGCCTTGCCGTAGCTCTCGATCGCTCCGGGCGCGACGCCGAGCGCCGCGACCGCCATCTCGCCGAGCACGCTGCCCAACTCCTCGCCGATCTCGATCAGCGGCTCCAGGTCCTGCGCATCGCGCCCCGCGAACGGGTTCTCGAGCACCGCGATCGCGGCCGCCTTCCGGCTCGGCAGCGCCAGATCCTTGCCCATCTCGCGCCGGGTCGTCTCGACCACGGTCAGAAATTTGCGCACGGTCGCCTGCATCGTTGCCGTCCGTAGCCGTTCCCGCGAAGCCCGACTATGAAGCAGCCCGGGCGACATTGAAAGACCGGGGGGCAGGGCTAGACTGCCGGCAGGCTGGATCTCGACTGGAACGACGCCGACGGCATGACGCCCTGTTTCATCTTCGAGCGCGCGCCGTTCGTCTCGGCGCATGCCCCGACCATTGCCGAGACCCCGGCCGGTCTGGTCGCCGCCTGGTTCGCCGGCCCCTACGAGGGCCATCCCGAGGTCGGGGTCTGGCTCGCCCGCGAGGTCGATGGCCGATGGCAGGAGCCGGTCGTCGTGGCGATCGGGGCCGACCGGGCGGGCCGGCGGCAGCCGGCCTGGAACCCCGTGCTCTGGCAGGCGCGGGCCGGGGGGGTGCTCATGCTGTTCTACAAGGTCGGCCCGAGCCCGCGCGCCTGGTGGGGGATGCTGACCCGCTCGAGCGACCATGGCCGGAGCTGGTCGCCGCCCGAGCGCCTGCCTGAGGGCAGCCTCGGGCCAATCAAGAACAAGCCGGTCGAGCTCGCGGGCGGGGCGCTGCTCTGCCCGTCAAGCACCGAGGATCGCGGCTGGCGCTGCCACCTCGAGCGCACTTTCGATCTCGGCCGGACCTGGGAACGGCTGCCAGCGATCCGGGCTCCCTGGCGCTTGGGCGCGATCCAGCCCTCTATCCTGGCCTGGCCGGACGGCCGCCTGCAGCTGCTCTGCCGGAGCCGCCACGGGGTGATCGCCGAGGCCTGGTCGATCGACGGCGCCAGCACCTGGACCCGGCTCCGGCGAACCGAGCTGCCCAATCCCGACAGCGGCATCGACGCGGTGGTCCTCCAGGACGGGCGGGCGCTCCTGGTCTACAACGACGCCCGGGCCGCCCGCACCCCGCTCAACCTCGCGCTCTCGGACGATGGCCGCCGGTGGCGGCCCGCGCGCGTCCTGGAGGACGGTCCGGGCGAGTACTCCTACCCGGCGGTGATCCAGGGCCAGGATCACCGCATCCACATCGCCTACACCTGGAACCGGCGGCGGATCCGCTACCTGTCGCTCACGCCGGATGACCTCTGACGACGGGCGCGACGGTGGCTCAGTTCATGTAGTACTGCTTGTATTTGCCGTAGTATTGCATCGCGTCGCCATAGGCGCGCCTGGCGTGCCGGCGCAGGTTGACCTGGGTGAGGACGGCGCCGGCGACCGGCGCCCGGCACTCGTTGAGGGCGGCCATGCTGTTCTGGGCGACCTCGGCCTTGGTCTTGCCCCAGCGCACCACGAACAGGGTGGTGTCGGCCAGAGGGACCGCGATCCGGGTGTCGGAGATCCCGAGCATCGGCGGGGCGTCGAGGATGACGTAGCGATAGCGGTTGCGCAGCTGGGCCATCAGCGCCGCCATCTTCTGCGACGCCAGCAGATCGACCGGATTGGCCGGGTTGCGGCGCACGGTGATGATGTGCAGGTTGGGCTGGGCGCGATCGATGTGGGTCACCTGCTCGAGGGTCGCCTCGCCGCTGATGAGCTCGACCAGCCCGGGCGCCATCCCCGACTGGTTCAGCTCGCGGCGCACGCTCGGATGCCTGAGGTCGAGATCGACCACCACCGTCTTGTGGCCGGCGGCCGCCGCCGACGCGCCGAGGCTCAGCGCGAGCGTGGTCTTGCCCTCGCCGGGCAGCGACGAGGTGACCAGCACGATCTGGGGCGGGCGGTCGGGGTTGCTGTACTGGAGCGCGATCTGCACCGCGCGGACCGCTTCGGCATAGTCCGAGCGCGGCTTGGCGATCAGATACTGGTGCAGCTTGAGCTTGCCCTTGAGCCGGGTGACCCGGGGCACCAGCGCGAGGCTCGACACCTTGAGCGCCGTCTCGATCTGGCGGCCGCTGCGCAGGCCGCTCTCCAGGCTCTCGACCACGAAGGCGAGCAGGGTCGCGACGATCAGGGAGCCCGTGAAGCCGACCCCGACGATCAGCGGCGGGCGGGGAAAGCTCGGCGTGGTCGGCGGCGCCGCGCTCGAGATCAGCTGGATCCCCGGCTCGAGCGCGTCCTGCTGCTCGGTCAGCTTCTGGTCGCGGTCGAGAAACGTCTTGTAGAGGGCGCGGCTGGTCTCGGCCGTGCGCTCCAGCTCGCCGAGCTCGACCTCGGCCTGCCTGGTCGCGGCCATCGCGCTCTGGGCCTGCTCGAGACTGTCACGCAGCATCTGCTCGCGGTTCTGGACGATGGCGACCTCGCGCTCATCGGCGCTGAGGATGTTCTGGATCTCGTTGTGGATCTTGAGCACGATCTCCTGCTGCTCGGCCTCGAGCTGAATGATCTTGGGGTGACGCGGGCCGTATTCCTGGGCCGCCTGCGCCTCCTGGCGCCGCAGGTCGCTTTGTTGCTGGCGGAGGTTGGCGATCACCGGTGAGCTCGCGATCTCGGGAATCGTCTCGAAGTCGGCGCCATCCGCACGCAGCTTGCGCAGGACATCGAGTTTGGCCTGCTTGGCCTTGAGCTCGGCCTGGGTCGCGATCAGCTCGGTGTTGAGCGCCCCCATCTGGACCGCGCCCAGCCTCGTGCCCTGATCCTCGAGCCGCTGATGCTTGGCCCGGTAGGTGGCGATCGCGTCCTCGGCATGGAGGACGTCGACCCGCAGCTGCTCGAGCCGCTGGCTCAGCCAGCTGCGGCTGCGAGCCACGTCCGCCTGCCTGGTCGCCAATTCCTGCGCGATGTAGCCGTTGGCGACCGCGTTGGCGATGCGCGCGGCCTTGGCCGGATCCGGCGAGGTGAACTGGACCGAGAGCACATGGGCCTCACCCAACTGAACGACATCCAGTCGGGCCAGAAAGCGATCGGTCGCCAGCTCGAGGCGCCGGCCGTCGGGCGGGACCGCCGCGCCATCCGGCGCCGGCGCGCTCGACGGCATCGCGATCCCGGCCTCGACCAGCCACGCCTTCGGTAGCCAACCCAGCGCCTTCGGCAGCCAGCCCAGCGCGTTCGGCAGGTGCCGGCGGACCAAGCCCGCCACGCCCCGATCGCCGCGCAGCGCGAGGTTGAACTCCGGGTCGGCGAGCAGATCGAGCCGCTCGACCAGGTCGCGGATGAACGAGCGTGATTCGAGCAGCCTGATCTGGGTCTCGATCGTCGACCGGTCCTGGGGTGGCGCGCCGCGCACCGCCTCGGTGTTGCCCGCCCGGGTGGCGCGCGCACCGAGCAGCAGGCTCGCGCTCGCGGTGTACTGAGGCGTCGGGACGTAGGCAAGCAGGGCCGACAGGCCGGTGAGGAGCAGGATGGTCACCAGGATGACGACCCGGCGCCGGCGCAGGACCTTGACGACCGCCTGGGCGTCCATCCGGCCCCGAGGCGGATCGTACGACGGCTGCGTCGGGTAAGCCTCGGGAGCGGGGTGGTGATCGAGCGCCATCGCGGGGTCCGATCTCACGGCGACGCCTCAGGCCGGCCGGACGGCCGCAGGGCGGGGTGGCGCCCGCCCGGGCTCGCCGCCGACCGGCTCGACCGGCCCGGTCGCGACCCGGCCGGCTTGATCAAGGTTGGACAGTACGAAACCAATCAGACGCTCCAGTGCTTCCTGACCCCGGCGTCGGACGAGCGCGGCCAGCTCATCCGATACCCCGGTTTGGACCTCGGGGTCGATCGACAGCGAGCCGGCGACCGACAGGCCTTCAACCGCGGCTCGCTGGCGGTCCGCATTCTCGTCGACCAACTCTTCATAAAGCTTTGCGCCCGGCCCGCCGCTGAGCTCGATTTCGCCCTCGACGTCCGCACGCAAGGTCGGCGGAGCCTCTGCGGCGCACCACCGGCGCCCTTGGCCGGCTTGGCCACAGTCGCGCCCGGTGCCGGCCGCGCGGCTCGACGAGCGGTCGCGCAGGCAGCGCCAGTCAGGTGAAGCTGGCACCGCCGGGCGGGACGGTCAGGAGGCACCATCGGATGACCGGCATCGAGCGTGGCACCACCTCCAGCCGGTTGCGCAGAAGCAGTGTCGAGCAGAAGGTCAGGGCCGCCTGGGCGCCCATGTTGTTCTTCGAGGCGCAAGACCGTCAACAGATTTCTAAGAAAAGACGGCGGCGACCGGTGATTTCTCAACCTTTGATCTTGATCGTATCTACGGCATTGCAATCGTAGAAGCCAGTCATCGGCTTTGACGATGGGGCGACGCAATCATCTTGCCATCTCGATGCTACTAATATCCCAAGAATATACCTGACAAAGATATCGTGGTGTGCTACGACATCGAGATGGAGGCGGGGGACTTTCGGAGTATCGGGCGGGCGGCGCAGGAGGCGCTCAGGCGGTGCGCGATCGTGCTGGTCGAGCAGCACGGCGCGCGCCAGGCCGAGGCCGCGCGGGCGGTCGGGGTGCAGCGGCAGACGGTCAACATTTGGCTCAAGCGCTACCGCGCCGAGGGCGAGGCGGGCGTGCTCGATGGTCGCCGGGTGTCGCCGCGCCGGGGCAAGGGCGCGCTCAGCGCCGAAGAGGTCCAAAAGCTCCGCCGCTGGATCGGCGACAAGACGCCCGATCAGCTGAAGCTGCCGTTCGCGCTCTGGACATCACGGGCGGTGCGCGAGCTGATCGAACGCCGCTTCGGCAAGCGCCTCGGCCTGTCGACCGTCCAGTTGTACCTCCGGCGCTGGGGCATGACACCGCAGAAGCCGCTGGCCCGTGCCAGGGAACGCTCGCCAGCGGCGATCGCGGCCTGGCTGGAGCGCGACTACCCGAAGATCGCCCGCCAGGCCAAGGCCGAGCAGGCGGTGATCTACTGGGGCGACCAGACCGGGATCTCCAACCAGGATCAGATCGGCCGCAGCTGGGCCCTGAAGGGCCAGACCCCGGTCGTCGCCCGGACCGCCAAACGGATCAGCCAGAGCCTGATCTCAGCCGTCTCCAACCGCGGCCTGATGCGCTTCATGTTGTCCGAGGGCGCGCTCAATGCCGACCGCTTCATCACTTTCCTCAGGCGGCTGATCAAGGACGCCGGGCAGAAGGTGTTCCTGGTCGTCGACAACCTGAAGGTCCACCACGCCAACAAGGTCAAGGCCTGGGTCGAGCGCCACGGCCACGAGATCGAGCTGGTCGATCTCCCCGCCTCCGCGCCTGAGCACAACCCCGACGGATAGCTGAACAACGACCTGAAGCCGACGTTGCGCCAAGCGCCACAGCCCGGCTCCAAAGGCGAGCTGGTCGAGACCACCCGCGCGGTCCTGCGCACCATCCAGCGTGCCCCGGCGCGGGTCCGCGCCTACTTCCGGCCCGACCCCGTCAAATACGCCGCCTGAGTGTCAGATATCATGTTGGGATTTCAGTAATCCGGTTCTCGACCTCGGCGCGCGCGCAGTAAACGTCCTCGTAAGGGGTGCGCGCATCGACCTCGGCGGCGCCGAGCGAGGTCATGATGAAGCGCGGGTTGGCTCCTTTGGGCGATGCCCGGCCTTGGCGCCAACGCGCCGCAGGATCGGTGCTCGCACTGGATCCATTCTCGGGCCATCTGTTTTGCTTGCGGAGCCAGCGCGGCGATTATTTGAAGATCTTGTACTGGGCCGGCTCGGGGCTGTGCCTATTCGCGAAGCGGCTGGAGCGGGGTCGGTTCGTGTGGCCGCAGGTCGTGGACGGTGCCCTGATCCTGACACCGGCCCAGCTGGCGCTGTTGCTCGAGGCGATCGACTGCGGACGGTGGCGCCAGCGCTGCCGGCACGCCCGACGGCGGTCTGAGGACGGCGCCGACGAAGTTGTGGTGGGACCGCTCCCGCACCGACCTTGACCTCGCCGCCTGATCCAACCACCATGCCACCTCGGAGCCCACGCCGCCCAATTTCCACCAACTTCGCGACACGACCTGCTTCTGGATCGAAGAGCAGAGATCGGAAGTAGCGACGGTGATGGCCGCTCGTGAACCCATTGCTGCCGTCGGTGTCCCATCCGGCGAGAGGTGCTACGATGTGGCCTATGAGTTGACCCGCATCGCAAGTGCTTGCGATCGTCGGGCATCGTGTTCGCCCCTGCGCGTAGAGAGGATCTGGTATGGCGGTCGGTGACTTCTCGCGTTCGCGCGAGGCGATGACGGAGGCAGAGCGGTATCTCGCAGGCGGGGTCAACAGCAACTTCCGCGCAGGGGTCTCGCCCACTCCGCTGGTCTTCGCCCGAGGCGAAGGTCCCTATCTGGTCGACATCGACGGCAACCGCCTGATCGACTACTACCTCGCCATGGGCCCGATGATTCTGGGCCACGACCCGGCCCCGGTCATTGCCGCGGTCGAGCGTCAGCTTCGCAACGGCATCCTGTTCGCCGGCCAGACCGAGATCGAGTTCGAGGCGGCCCGCCTTTTCTGTGAGCTCGTTCCCTGCGCCGAACGGGTGCGCTTCGGCACAACCGGATCGGAGGTCGTGCAGGCGGCGCTGCGCCTCGCCCGAGCGGCAACCGGCCGGAACGTGGTGATCAAGTTTGAGGGCCACTATCACGGCTGGCTCGACAACATCCTCTGGAGCTTTGCGCCCACTGCGGAGCAATGTGGACCAGCGGATCGTCCGGCTCGCGTCGCGGGGAGCCCGGGCCAGGACGAGCTGGCGGGCACCCACACCGAGGTCATGGTCTGGAACGATTCGGCATCCCTCGTGGCACGGCTCGAGCGCGGCGACGTCGCGGCCGTGATCATGGAGCCCGCGATGTGCAACACCAGCGCGATCGCGCCGCGGCCCGGCTATCTCGAGGCGGTGCGCGCGGCGTGCGACCGGACCGGCACGATCCTGATCTTCGACGAGGTCATCACCGGCTTTCGCCTCGCACCCGGCGGCGCCCAGGCGAAATTCGGCGTGACGCCCGATCTCGCCACCTTCGGCAAGGCGATCGCCAACGGCTTCCCGGTCGCGGCGGTCGCCGGCCGCGCCGACATCATCGATCTGTTCCACACCGGCAAGGTCGCGCACGGCGGCACCTACAACGCCCATCCGGTCAACATGGCGGCGACCGTCGCGACGCTGCGCGAGCTCGCCAAGGGCGAGGTCTACGCGCTGATCGAGCAACGCGGCCAGAGGCTGATGGACGGGATCGCGCGGCTCATGCGCGACCACCAGGTGATCGGCCGGATCCAGGGATTTCCCGGGATCTTTCACGTCGCGTTCGGCAGCTCGGAGCCGCTGACCAGCTATCGGGACACCTTCCAGACGGACAAGGCGCGCTACGTGCGTTTCACCACCGCCATGGTCGAGCGCGGCGTCCGGGCGCTGGAGCGTGGCGCGTGGTTCCTGTCCGCGGCCCATGACGACGCGGTGATCGACGAGACCCTGGCCGTGGTCGAGGACAGCCTGCGCGCGATCCGGATGTAGTCCCGACCGCCGAAGGCGATGTACGACAAAGGCGGCGTCCTGTAACGACGACGCTGTTGAGAACTGCAAACGAGAAACGAGGGAGAAGCACAGATGAGATGGCAAAATGGCGCGCGCAGCGTCGCTCTGACGGCGGCTGCGTTGGTCCTCACGGTCGGGACGCCCGTTTGGGCGGCCGAGTTCGACATCCGGGCCAGTCATGTCGAGTTGGTGGAGAGCCCGCTCAACCAGGGCTGGGAGACCTTCGCGGCGTTCGTCGAGAGCGCCAGCGGCGGCCGGATCGCGGTCACGATCTCGCCCGCGAGCCAGCTCGGCGGCCTCAAGGAAGGGCTCGAGCAGGCCAAGGGCGGCGTGATCCAGATCGCGCAGGGCGACGAGACCAGCATGGACGCGTTCTACAAGCCGATGCTGATCCTCTCGACGCCCTACCTGTTCAATGACGACGAAGAGGGACGCATGTTCCTCGAGTCCGACCTGTTCCGCAGCATGAACGAAGGCATGGCCAAGGAGAGCGGGCTGCGGCTGCTTTCCGCCGCGTCCTACGGCTTCCGCAACTTCACCAACTCGGTCAGGCCGATCAAGTCGGTCGACGACATGGCGGGGCTGCGCATCCGCGTGCCGCCCAGCCCTATGTCGCTCGAGATGGTCAAGGCGATGGGCGCCTCGCCGACGCCGATCCCCTGGGAGGAGCTGTATGGCGCCATGCAGCAGAAGGTCGTGGACGGCGAGGAGAACCCCACCGGCATCGTCCTCGACTACAGCTTCTACCAGGTCCAGAAGTACCTCACGGTCGACCAGCATCAGCTTGGCCTCAACACCATGGTGATCAATGAAGCGTTCTTCCAGAGCCTGCCCGACGAGCTGAAGGTCGTGGTGATGAAGGGCGCCAAGATGGCCCAGGCGACCGAGTACGGCGTGCGCAACTACCAGGCCCGGGTGTCCGCCATCGGCCAGCTCAAGGACAAGGGCATGGAGGTCACCTTCCCGACGCCGGCGGAGCGCGCCACCTTCCGTGACGCGGCGGTGGGTCCGGTCCGGGCCTATCTCGAGCAGGAGCTCGGCAAGGACTTCGTCGAGCAGGCCTTCGCGACTGTCGAGCAGATCCGTCAGGACATGCTCCAGCAGGCCGGCGCGAAGTAGCCGCACGCGATGCCATCGGAGCGCCCGATTTGCTCGGGCGCTCCGCCTCGCCTTTTCGCTGCGGAGGTGCCCTTGACCGCATTGCGGCGGCTGGCCGCCGTCTTGAACCGCGCGATCGACGCCACGCTCGCCGCCGGCATCCTGATCATCGCCGGCATCCTGTTCCTGCAGGTCGTCCTGCGCTACGGGTTTCGCGCCGCCCTGCCCTGGCCGGAGGAGCTGGCCGGCTTCCTCCTGGTCTACATCTCGCTGCTCGGCGCCTATCGCGTGCTCGGCAGCAACGGCCACATGGCGTTCGAGCTGATTCCGCCCGATACGACCCGGCCGCTGCTGGTGCTGCTGCGCATCTTCGGCCAGTTGCTGGTGGTGATTTTTCTGCTGGTGCTGGTCTATGGCGGGGTGCAACTCGCCTTCCTGGCCGGCGCGCAACCGTCGACTGCGCTGCGCCTGCCGATGTCGGTCCCGTACATGATCACGCCGGTCGCGGCGACGCTGATGGCGGTGGCATCGATCCTGCGCCTGCTCGAGCTCTGTGCCCGCCTCCTGCCGGGCTCGCGCCGGCGCGAGGGCGCATGATCATCCTGGCGCTGGTCGTCCTGCTGGTCGCGACCCTGGTGGTCGGCGTGCCGATCGCGTTCGCCATGGGCATCGTCGCGGTCGCCGGGCTGGCCTTGAGCGGTCTCGGCTCGGGCTATGTCGTGGCGCAGCGCCTGTTCTCGGGCATGAACTCGTACCCGCTGCTTGCGCTCGCGCTGTTCATCCTGGCCGGCAACATCCTGGTCGAGGGCAAGGTGATCACGCATCTGGTGCGGTTCGTCGACCTGCTGGTCGGGCGCGTGCGCGGCGGCCTGGCCCAGGCCAACGTGCTCGCCAACATGCTGATGGCCGGCGTGTCGGGCTCCGCCACCGCCGATGCCGCAGCGCTCGGCTCGATCATGCTGCCGATGATGCGCGAGAAGGGCTACCGGCCCGAATTCTCCGCAGCGCTCACCATCTCCGCCGCGGTCATGGGGCCGATCATCCCACCGAGCCTGGTCATGGTGATCTACGCGATCCCGAGCAAGCTCTCGGTCGGCGCCCTGTTCCTGGGCGGCGTCGTTCCGGGGCTGCTGATCGGGCTCAGCCTGATGGTGCTGGCCTATGTCATGTGCCGGAAACAACAGGGGCTGGTGGCGCTCGAGCGGGAGCCCTGGTCGGAGACCGGCGGCATCGTGCTGCGCGCGCTGCCGGTCATGGTGGGGCCCGTGATCGTGGTCGGCGGCATTTTGGGGGGCGTGTTCACGGCGACCGAGTCGGCAGCCGTGCTGGTGGCCTACTCGCTGCTCCTGACCATGGGTTTTTATCGCACGATCGGCCCGCGCCAGCTCTATACCGTGCTGATCGAGAGCGCGCAGACCACCGGCATCGTCATGCTGCTGGTCGCCACCTCGAGCATCTTTGCCTGGTTCCTCGCCATCGAGGACATTCCGACCCTGACCACCAAGCTGTTCGCGAGCCTGTCCGCCGATCGCTACGTATTCCTCGCGATCATCAACCTGTTCCTGCTGGTGGTCGGCTGCTTTCTCGACACGGTGCCGGCGATCCTGATCTTCGTGCCGATTTTGGGGCCGGTCGCCGCGAGCTTCGGCGTCGATCCGATTCACTTCGCGCTGATCGTGGTGGTCAATCTCCTGATCGGGATCAACACGCCGCCGGTCGGTTCCAGCCTGTTCGTGATCGCCGCGATCGCGCGGCTGCCGATGTCGCGCCTCTCGATCGCCCTACTCCCGTTCTACGCGGTCCAGATCCTGGTGTTGCTCGCGATCACTTACCTGCCGCAGACCGTGCTCTGGCTGCCCCGCATCGCCGGGCTTCATTAGCAGGCTAGACTCTGTCCTCCGTGATCACTTCGGCCGCCGTCTCGGCGATCATGAGATGTCATATTAGACCGCTTTAACCGCGATCGCGTCCATGTCGACGATCTGCATCTGGGTGGCGCTGTCGATGAAGTCCCCGACCTCGGTGACGACTGCGGTCGGGAGATCGACCCGCGCCAGCCGGTCGTCCTGGCCTGGCACGTCGCACCTGACCACGCCGAAGGCATCGGCGCTGGGAAGTCCGCGGCGGCAACTTCACTCAAAACTCATCACGAACGACGCTCATGATGATCTCCTGAAACGGAATCGGGAAATCGAGCACCGCACTATGCGCTTTTGTTGAACCGCCCGTGTAACTCCCGAATGCATTCCTTGCTGTGCATTCGCCACCTCCCACGTCGGGCGGCAGCATAGCCTCCTCCTGCCGCGCTTTTGTCACTTTGGGATTTTCGATTGCGAGTTCCGCGCTAACCGAAAAATCGCCCGGAAAACATCCTCGAGTTTGCCACCGATTATAAAAGTTATGGACATTGGGTGGAACCCAGAACGATTTGACGGTGTTCCATCGCCAACCATACATGCCGACAAAGTCAAGTAAAATAAGCGCCTCGATCGCGTGTGAATCACGGAATGCATCAGCCAAGTGAAGCGCTGTCGTCCCGCCGAGACTGTATCCCACAATAATGACCCGAGCGTCCGGCGGAATCAGTTCAAGATAAGCCCGTACCTGGGCGATACCCAACGTAAACGGATTGGGCAGACTTGCCACCGGCCACGCCTCGGCGGGGTTCTTCTCGTTCTGCTCCCGCGTCGCAAAAAAATAGTCCCAGAACCCCTGAAACATTGCACCTTCGTAGTCGTCGTGAATACGATTTGCGCAATGTCAAGTAATCAGGATGAACAGCCTCGACTTTAGAGCCGTTAGATTTAGGTATAGTTGCTCCGTTTCCCCAAACTAAGAGCACGTATAGTGAGCGTGTGACGCAATGCGGTAAACTCTCACAATCTCGGCGAAATGCTGTAAGCTTGGCGACCAGATCATCGTCGCCCGCCATCTGGGCAGCTTCAATTCGGTCCATGAGCGCGGCATAATACGCCGGGCCCTGGCCAGGCACCATTCCATCGCCAACCAGCTGATCATAGAGCGCCGTATACCGCGGATGCAGCTTGGGATCGTCACCGAGTGTCTGACCACAAGCAGCTCGAACCGTAGGGAAACTGATCGCCACGACCGCGGCAACCAGCAAAGCGGCGTAACATTTGGTCTTCTGACCACTGGAAGTCATTGCTCGATTCCTATTGGCAAATTGCAGCTGCAGTGCGCGGGGCGTGAACAGCTGCTCTGGGAAGTCCTGAACGAGGATTCCCCGTTTGCCGGCTGCTGAACGGTGATCATGCGTCGGTTTGCCGCATAAAGCAAGCCTCTGGAGGCCCGGGTGTAGAGAGCGCGTGAGTTGGCCGGTTTAGGTAGCGCGTGATCTGTCCGGTTCTGGAACCGTTCCAAGGAACTTGGAACGGGGGTAGGCCGGGTGGAGAGGCTGACGAGGATCGGGATCATGCGCTTTGAGGAGCTGTTGGAACGTTGGCAGAAAGGGAGCTTGAGCCATGCCGAGGCGGCCTCGGCGCTCGGGGTCAGCGAGCGGACCTTGCGCCGCTGGCGGCAACGCTACGAGGAGGACGGGGCCGACGGCCTGGTCGATCGCCGGGTCGGCCAGCCGTCGCCCAAACGGGCGCCCGAGGACGAGCTCGAGCGCATGCGTGCACTGTACCAGGAAAACTATCAGGGCTTCACGATCAAGCATTTCCACGAGAAGCTGGCGAAGCGCCACGACTACAAGCTCGGCTACACTACGACCCGGATCTACCTGCAAAAGACCGGGACGGTGGCGCCGGCGCCGAGGCGCGGTGCCCATCGGCGCAAGCGGCCGCGCCGGCCGATGCGCGGCATGATGCTACATCAGGATGGCTCGAAGCACGTCTGGCTCGCCGGCCAGCCGGCGCTCGACCTGATCATCACCATGGATGACGCCACCAGCGAGCTCTACTCGGCCTTTCTCGTCGCCGAAGAAGGCACGATGAGCAGCTTCCGTGGGCTGATCGAGGTGATCGAGCGCCACGGCCTGTTCATGGAGCTCTACACCGACCGCGGCAGCCACTACTTCTTCACCCCTGAGGCCGGCGGCAAGGTCTCCAAGACCCAGCTGACCCAGGTCGGCCGGGCGCTCAAGCAACTCGGCATCGGCCACATCCCGGCGTATTCGCCGGAAGCGCGAGGCCGGTGCGAACGCGCCTTCCGAACCCTGCAAGATCGGCTGCCCAAGGAACTGGCGCTGGCCGGGATCACCACCGTGGAAGCCGCCAACCGGTTCCTCCACGAGGTCTACTTGCCCGAGCACAACGGCCGTTTCGCCGAGCCCGCCGAAGAGCCGGCCGCGGTCTTCGTCGAGGTGCCCCAGGCGCTCTGGCGCGACGTCCTCTGCGTTCAGGAGGAGCGCCGGGTCGGCAACGACAACTGCGTGCGCTGGCACGGCCGCAGCCTGCAGATCCCGCCGACGCCGCTGCGCCCCCATCTGGTGCGGGCGACTGTCCGCGTCCACGAATATCCAAACGGCACGCGTCGCCATCTTCAAGGGGCCGCAGCGGCTGGCTAGCTTCCCACCGGCCGCGCCTGCGGCCGCCGCGGACCTGGCCGCGTGACCACCGCGACGCGGCCAGCCCTGTGGACTTGGTGGACAACGCTGCGCGTTGCCCACAACCCCACAGGGCCCACAACAGCGGTCAACTCATGCGCTACCTATTGCGGACAAAACTACGCGCTCGCTACAGCCTCTGGAGGCCCGGGCCGGCCCGTGAGGCTGCCCGCAGCCGCGATCTGAGCCGGGATTCCCCATTTGCCGGCTCGTCAAGGCCGATGATGCGTCGGTTTGCCGCACAAGGCAAGCCTTCGGATGGTCCGCGAGGGCCCGGTCGGGCCGGTGAGGCTACCGACAGCCGCGATCTGAGGCTGGCGGCCGCTGTTGTCGGAGCGTTTGTGCGGTTCTCGGTCGAGGCGAAGGCGGCATCGGCGCGGAAGTAGAGGGCGGTGCCCCGAGCGCGGTAGCGGGCGATCACCGGCTCCAGCACCAGGCGCCAGTCTTCGGCGCTGTGGGCATTGCCGGGCCGCAGGAGGCTACGCTCCAGGTCGCCGAAGTGGTTGAACAGAAAGAGCGGGTGATAGCAGGTGCAGCCGAAGTGGCCGTTCCAGACCGCGCCTTCCTGCTCGCCGTGGGTCGGGCTCTCCGAGCTGTCCATGTCGAGGATGACCGTGCGGGGCAGCTTGCGTTGGTGGACGCGGTCGATCCAGGTGCCCGACAGATCCGTGAGGGCTTCCAGGTTGACGTCCCTCGCCAGCCAATCGGTCTCGAAGCGCCCCATCTGGCTGCTCGACGCGGCCACACGATCGAGACCCTCACGGCCGACGATCGCCCGCATGGCGGGGTCGCGGGCGAGCCGCTCGGCGTCGTTCACGTCTTCGTAGCCAGCGAGGCGGCCGAAGACCGACTGCCGAAACAGCCCACCCAGCTGGTGGCGCGTGTTCTTGCCGCGCCGGCCATCGAGGAGCTGGGTGATCGCGACATCGGTGAGCCCGAGGGCATCGTCGAGCTCACGGTAGGCGAGCAGGCCGCCGTCGGAGCTAAGCCGGGCGCCATGGAATTCGAGCTTGATCCGGCGGTCGAAGGTGGGCCTCAGAGGCGGCTCTCTCGCTTCACCCGTCGCGTACCCCACGATCACGCCCCGTCGATCGTCTCAACCTCATGACATCATTAGCAAAATCGGGCGAAAGCGTCACCACCCGTTCGACTCATCCGGGGAATCCGGGATTAGACGTGCCGGCCAGATCCGGGCGGCGCGGGCTTTGCTCGGCATGGATGAGCGGGCGCTCGCCGAAGCGGCGTCCCGGTCGCTGCCGACCATCCGGCGCATGGCGGCGAGCGAGGGCGTGGTTCGCGGCCACGTCGATTCGCTGATGAAGCTGATCGCCGCCCTGGGTTGAGGCGGTTCAGCTCGGCAACGGGATCTGGTGGCGGGTGAGGGCCTCGGTCTGGCGGCGCTCGAGGGCGGTGGGGTCGAAGCCGGCGATCAGCTCCTCGAACAGGCGGTGCCAGTTGACCTTGGCCTGGAGGCGCAGAAAGACTGCGGACAGACCGATCGCGGCGCGGTCCATGATCACGAACTCGCGCGGCACGTCGACCCCGCCCGCCTGATGCAGCTCGGCGATCACCCGCTCGGCGGTCGCGCGGCCGTGGATCTCGCCGGTCAGCGCGCCGAGCGTCTGGCTCCTGTCCTCGAGCAGCGGCTCGAACACGAACCGGGCCCAGACGTTGAGCGCGTCCATGACCTCGGGCGTCAGCTGCTCGAAGCGCCAGGTGCGGTAGGCCTTGGCCGCCAGCTCCCGGTCGCCGCTCCGCACGGCATGGTAGAGATCGATCACGCCCTGGACCAGGGCGGGTGGGAAGACGCGCAGGCAGCCGAAGTCCAGCAGATTGAGCGCGCCGTCCGCCTGCACCGTGTAGTTGCCGAGATGCGGGTCGCCGTGGAGCACGCCATATTCGAAGAAGGGGACGTACCAGGCCCGGAACATGGTCATCGCGAGCTCGGTGCGTCGCACCTCGGGCCAGCCGAGGCAGCCGAGAATCGGCTCGCCCTCGAGCCAGGTCATGGTCAGCAGGCGGCGCGTGCTGAGCCCCTGCACCGGCTCCGGGACATGGATCCGGCCCTCGCCCTGCAGCATCTCGCGGTAGAGCGCCATGTGCCGCGCCTCGAGCATGTAGTCCAGCTCCTCGCGCAGCCGCGCCTCGATCTCGGTCCGGACGTTGCCCATGAGCAGGGCGCGCTGATACTGCTGCAGGATGCGCAGCATCAGGTCGAGACCGCCCAGATCCGCCTCGACGGCGCTCTCCATGTCGGGGTATTGCAGCTTGCAGGCGAGCGCTCGGCCGTCTCGCCCGACGGCGCGATGGACTTGCCCCAGCGAGGCGGCCGCGGCGGCGGTGCGCTCGAAGCTCCGGAACCGGTCCTGCCAGCGATCGCCGAGCTCGGCCCGCATCCGGCGGTTGACGAAGGCCTGGCCCATCGGCGGCGCCTGGGACTGGAGTGCGATCAGCTCGGCCACGTATTCGGCCGGCAGCGCCCCCGGCACCGTCGCCAGCAGCTGGGCGAGCTTGACGATCGGGCCGCGCAGGTTGCCGAGTGCCTCGCGCAGCTGACGGGCGAGCTCGGCCTGGTCCTGGGCGATCCCGAGATAGCGCTCGGAGGCGAGGCGTGAGACGAACCGGCCGAGCACGGTTGCCATCCGCACCTGGCGGGCGAGCCGGCGTGGCAGGCTGCTGCCGCTCATGCTGGCCGCGCGCCGGTGACCGGGACGGCGCGCGCCGCCGGCCCGCGCTGGCGTCCAGGACCGCGCCCGGGCGGCGTCATCGTGGCTGCGACCATCGGCCAGCCTTCAAAGTTGCGAACCGGCGCTCTACATCTGCGGTCTTCGAGACCAAAGGCTCAAGTCCGACGAAGTGACAAGCGTGGCGCCTGGTTTGGTAGTCTTGTGCGTCTTCTGACATGGTTCGCTCGCCCGATGCCGGCTAGCGCCGGGGCGCTGCATTTTCGGCCGCGCCTCTGGCCGAGCCTCGCGACGCTGGGCGCGCTCGCGCTGCTGCTCGGGCTCGGCAGCTGGCAGGTCCAGCGGCTGCACTGGAAGGAAGGCCTGATCGCGGCGCGCACGGCCCAGCTCGCGGCCCCCCCGGCGCCCCTGCCGGATACGGCCGCGGACTGGCGCGCCTGGGATTTCCGCAAGGTCAGCGTGCGCGGCAGCTTCCGCCACGACCTCGAGCAGCGGTTCGGCGCCTACACCTTCGATGATCAGTTCGGCCAACACATCCTGACGCCTCTGCTTCGGCCTGATGGCGCCGCCATCCTGGTCGATCGCGGCTTCGTGCCGGCTGATCGGGCGGCGGTCGAGACCCGGCGCCAGGGCGAGGTCGCGGGTACGGTCGAGGTCACCGGCATCGCGCGCTACCGCGGCGCCGACCGGCCGGGCTGGTTCACGCCCGCCAACCAGCCCGCGGACCGGATCTGGTACTGGTACGACCTGCCGGCGCTGGCCCGCGCGGTCGGGCTCGAGCTCCTGCCGGTCGTGGTCGAGGCCGACGCGACCCCCAACCCCGGCGGTCTGCCGATCGGCGGTCAGACCCGGACCCTGCTGCCGAACAACCATCTGCAGTACGCGATCACCTGGTATGGCCTCGCGGTCGCGCTGGTCGCCGTCTACATCGCCTTCTGCTTCGAGCGCGGCGGACGCCCATGAGGGGGCTGCGCTGGGCGGCCGGCACGGCGATCGCGCTGACCTTCGGCCTGATCGTGCTCGGCGCCTGGGTGCGCGCGACCGGCTCGGGCCTCGCCTGTCCCGACTGGCCGACCTGTTATGGCCATTGGCTGCCGCTACCGGGCACGATTCCGCCCGAGGCCGGCTACGCTTATTTCCAGGTGCTCTCGGAATGGGTCCACCGGCTGATCGCCGGCGTCATCCTGGGGCCGCTGGTGCTCGTGATCGGCGCGCTCGCCTGGCGCGCGCGGCACGCCAACCGGCGTCTGCCGGCGTATGGCGTCGGGCTGATCCTGCTGCTGCTGGTCCAGGCCGGGCTCGGCGGGCTCACCGTGCTCGATCAGAACAGCCCCTGGACGGTCGCTGTCCATCTTTCGACCGCGCTCCTGCTGTTCAGCCTGCTCTGGCTGATCTTCGAGCGCGCGCGCCCGGTCGGGCGAGCTTCCGCAGCCGCCCTCGATCCGCTCGCCGGCCTGGTCTGGCTGCTGGCGCTCGGCACCATGGCGAGTGCTGCGATGGTGGCCAAGAGCGGCGCCTCGCTCGCCTGCTCGACCTGGCCGCTGTGCAATGGCGCCCTGATCCCGGATCTCGGCGACCCCCTGGTGCGCCTCAACCTCGTCCATCGGCTGCTGGCGCTCGCGACCGGCGTCGGCGTCCTGGCGCTCCTCTTCCGGGCGCGACCGCAACTGCGTCCGCTCGCCGGTCTGGCGCTGGCCCTCATGGTCATCCAGATCGCGCTCGGCGGCCTCGTCGTCGTCCTCGAGGCGCCGCTCTGGGCGGGCCTTGTGCATCAGGCCTTCGGCGTTGCTCACCTTCGGCCTGCTGTCGTTGCTGCTCTGGCGCTCGGGCGGCGATGCGCCCGGCATTCGGGAGAACCCTGCCCATGCTCGCCTATCGCGCGCTTGAGGGCCGCTTCAAACAGCTGGCCGACCTTCGGGGCGCGCTCGCGATCCTGAACTGGGACCGGCAGACGATGATGCCGGCGGGCGGCAATGGCGTGCGCGCCGACCAGATCGCGACCCTCGAGCAGCTCGCGCATGAGCGCCTGACCAGCGCCGAGAGCGGCGATCTGCTCGACCGGGCGGAGCAGGAGGCGGACGCTCTCGACGCCTGGCAGGCGGCGAACCTGCGCGAGATGCGTCGGAGCTACCTCCGGGCCACGGCGCTGCCGCCGGAGCTGGTCGCGGCGCTCGCCCGCGCCAGCACCGAGGCCGAGATGATCTGGCGGGAAGCGCGCGCCAGGGCGGACTTCTCCCTGCTGCGGCCGGCCCTCGAGGAGGTCTTGCGGCTGACCCGCGAGGCGGCCGCGGCCAAGGCGGAGGCTTTGGGCCTCGCCCCCTACGATGCCTTGCTCGAGGGCTACGAGCCGGGCCTGAGCTCGGCCGAGATCGATCGCCTGTTCGCCCCGCTCGCGGCGTTCCTGCCCGACTTCCTCGAACGGGTGCTGGCCCGCCAGGTCGCGCCGCTGCCGCTCGCCGGACCGTTTCCCGCCGCCCGCCAGAAAGCGCTGGGCGAGCGGCTGATGAAAGCACTCGGCTTCGATTTCGAGCACGGCCGGCTCGACGAGAGCGCGCATCCGTTCTGCGGCGGGGTGCCGGACGATGTCCGCATGACCGCCCGCTACGACGAGAGCGATGCCGCCTCGGGCCTGATGGCGGTCCTGCACGAGACCGGCCACGCGCTCTACAACGCCGGCCTGCCCAAGGCCTGGCGCGGCCAGCCGGTCGGCCGGGCCCGCAGCCTCGCGGTGCACGAGAGCCAGTCGCTGCTGATCGAGATGCAGGTCTGCCGCTCGCGCGCCTTCCAGGGCTTTCTGGCGCCGTTGCTGGCGGCGACCTTCGGCGGCGACGGCGCGGCGCTCGCCGCGGACAACCTCTACCGCCGGGCGATCCGGGTCGAGCGCAGCCTGATCCGGGTCGACGCCGACGAGGTCACCTATCCGCTCCACATCATCCTCCGCTACCGGCTCGAGCCCGCGCTGCTGGCGGGCGACCTGCCGCTCGCGGACCTGCCCGGCGCCTGGAACGAGGGCATGCGCGACCTGCTCGGCATCACCCCGCCCACCGACCGCGAAGGCTGCCTCCAGGACATCCACTGGCCAGGCGGCGCGATCGGCTATTTCCCCTGCTACACCCTGGGCGCGATGATGGCGGCTCAGCTGTCGGAGGCAATGCGCGCCGCCTTGCCGGAGCTCGACTCTCTGATCGCGCAGGGCGACTTCCGCTCGCTGCTCGCCTGGCTGCGCGCCAACGTCCACGAGCCGGGCTCGTCGCTCGACACCCGGACCCTGCTCACCCGGGCGAGCGGCCGCCCGCTCGAGCCGCAGCCGTTCCTCGACCACCTCCAGAGCCGGTATCTGGGTTAGGCCCAGGCGAGCACGGAACCTGGCGGTTGCCTGGTCGCTGGCCCACGCTGCTGTTGCTGATCGCGCTCGCGGCCCTGGCCATCCAGCCCCAGATCCTTCTTCCTTGGCGGGGCATCTACTACGAGTGGGGGCTCCAGCATGCCCTGATCGGGCTCGCCCTGATCGCCAACGGGCTGGTCTACGGGGTCCGGCGGACGCTCAACTGGCCGATCCTCGCTCTGATCCTCGTCCTGGTGCTGAACCTGGCGTTCGGTGATCCGCATCCCGGGCTGACGCTCGGCCTCATGCTGGTCAGCCTGTTCATTGTGGGATTGCCGTGGAGCTTTACCCAGGTGGTCATGGCGCCGGACGCGCGCCGCGCCTTTGCCCTGGTCATCGCGCTGGCGCCGCTGCTGAGCCTCGCGGCGGCGGGCGTCCTGCAGGCGGCTGGCCTGCTTCGGCCGCATCCCTCTCGGCTGCAGGGCGCGGCCGGCGATGCGGCAATCTTCGCCGCGCTCGCCTTCGCCGCCTTCGTCGTCGCGCTGCACGAGACGACGCGGCCGGGACGCCCCTGGCCGGCCGGTCTGGCGGTGCTCAATCTGGCCCTGGTGATCCTCTCCGGCACGCGCATGGCGATCCTTGCCAGCCTCCTGTTTGCGGCCGCCTACGGGCTGGCGTCGGCCGAGCTCCGGCAATGGCTCCGGGCGCACCCGGTCCTGGTCGTGATCGCCGGCGGCATCCTGGCCGGCGTTCTGCTCTGGTATTTCCCGACCTTGGAGCATCGCATGGTCCGCCGGGGCGGCTTCCGCTGGTCGGGGCGTGATGTCCTGTGGCAGAGCTATTTCGAAGAGTTCCTGAGCAGCCCCTGGTTCGGGCGCGGGCTCGGTGCCGGCTTTGTCGCCAACGGCGAACTGCCGCACAACGAATATCTGCATCTCCTGGTCATCGGTGGCGGCGTCGGTTTCGTGCTCTGTATCGCCGGCATCGTGCTCTGGCTTCGAGGGCTGCTGACAACCGTGGCCGCGAGCGATCGCGCCTTCCTGATCGCGACGATCCCGGCGGTGGCCGTCTACTGGTTGACCGACAACCTGCTGGTCTACCCGAGCGCGCTCGCGCTCTACGCCTATGTCGGCGCCCTGCTCCCTGCCCCTGGCGCGCCAGGTCCGCCGGTCGAGGCAAGGGCGAGCGCGCGGTCGAGGGCCGGGTGAGCCGACTTTGACTGCCGTCCGGCTTGCCTGCTGGCGGCGGTTGCTCTACCCAGTGGCGCCACGACCGGAACGGGCGCCACGAACTTTGACCAAGCGAGCATGACCCTGCGCTACGTCAGCACCCGCGGCGGGGTGGAGCCTTGCGGTTTCGAGGCGGTGCTGTTCGCCGGTCTCGCGGCCGATGGCGGGCTGTATCTGCCGGAGGCTTGGCCGCGGCTCGGGCGCGATGAGCTCGAGGCGTTGCAGGGCGCGTCCTACCAGGAGGTGGCGGCGCGGGTGCTGGCGCCGTTCGTCGGCGGTGACCTCAGCGAGGCCGAGCTGCACGAGCTGATCGAGGCGGCTTACGCCGGTTTCGATCACGCCGCGATCGCGCCGCTTCGCCAGCTCGGGGCGAACGACTGGCTGCTCGAGCTGTTCCATGGGCCGACGCTCGCCTTCAAGGACGTCGCCATGCAGCTGCTCGGGCGGCTGTTCGAGTTTTTTCTCGCCCGCGGCCGGCGCCCGATCACGATCGTCGGCGCGACCTCGGGCGACACCGGCGCGGCCGCGATCGAGGCCTTCGCCGGGCGGGAGCGGGTCAGGATCGTGATCCTCCATCCGCACGACCGGATCTCCGCGGTCCAGCGCCGGCAGATGACCACCGTGGCCGCGGCGAATGTCCACAACCTCGCGATCGAGGGCACCTTCGACGACTGCCAGGCCCTGCTGAAGGCGCTGTTCGCCGATGCCGCGCTGCGCGCGAAGCTCAACCTCGCGGCGGTGAACTCGATCAACTGGGGCCGGATCATGGCCCAGGCGGTCTACTATGTGAGCGCGGCGCTGGCGCTCGGCGCGCCCGGACGGCGGGTCGCCTTCGCGGTCCCGACCGGCAATTTCGGCGACGTCTACGCCGGCTACGTCGCCCACCGGCTGGGCCTGCCGGTCGCCCAGCTGATCGTCGCCACCAACCGGAACGACATCCTCGCGCGCTTCTTCGAGACCGGCGACTATCGCGCGGGCGCGGTCGTGCCGACCACCAGCCCGAGCATGGACATCCAGGTCGCGAGCAACTTCGAGCGCCTGCTGTTCGACCTCTGCGCCCGCGACGGCGCCGCCGTCGCCGGTCTCATGGCCGATTTCCGGGAGGAGCGGAGCCTCAGCGTCAGCGCCGACGCGCACGGCCGCGCCCGCGAGCTGTTCGACGCCGCCCGCGTCGAGGAAGCCGAGGTCGCCCGAACGATGGCGGAGGTGCTGCGCACCACCGGCGCGCTGATCGACCCGCACACCGCCGTTGGCGTTGCCGCCGGGCGCCGCTGCCGGCAGGGTTCGAACATTCCGCTGATCACGCTTGCGACCGCCCATCCGGCCAAATTCCCCGACGCGGTTGCCGCGGCCACCGGCGTCACGCCCGCGCTGCCGGCGCGCCTCGCCGACCTCGACCGGCGCGCGGAACGTTGCACGCGGCTGCCGAACGACCTCGCGGCGGTGCGCCGCCAGATCGAGCAGCTGGCTCAGGAGAGCGCATGACCGAGACCACCCGGATCACCACCCTCGAGAGCGGCCTTCGGGTCGCGAGCGAGACCATGGCCAACGTCCAGACCGCGAGCGTCGGGGTCTGGGTCGACGTCGGCGCCCGCTACGAGGCCGAGGAGGTCAACGGCGTCGCCCACATGCTCGAGCACATGGCGTTCAAGGGCACCGAGCGGCGCTCGGCGCGGGCGATCGCCGAGGCGATCGAGAACGTCGGCGGCCAGCTCAACGCCTACACCTCGCGCGAGCACACCGCCTACTACGCGCGCGTCCTGGCCGACGACCTGCCGCTCGCGGTCGACCTCTTGGCCGACATCCTGCAGCACTCGGCCTTCGACGAGGTCGAGCTGGCGCGCGAGCGCGGCGTCGTCCTGCAGGAGATCGGCCAGGTCCAGGACACGCCCGACGACCTGGTGTTCGACCTGTTCCAGGAGACCGCCTTTCCCGATCAGCCGATCGGCCGCTCGATCCTGGGCCCGGCCGAGCTGATCGCGGCCTTGCCGCGCACGGCCCTGGTCGACTACATGGCCGGGCACTATGGCCCGGCGCGGATGGTGCTCGCGGCCGCCGGCAAGGTCGAGCACGAGCATCTGGTCGAGCTCGGCGCACGGCTGTTCCGGGAGCTGCCGACGCCGGACGTGCCACCGGTCGGCCCCGCCCGCTACCAGGGCGGCGAGCGGCGCGAGACGCGCGATCTCGAGCAGGCCCATCTGCTGCTCGGCCTGCCGGCGATCTCCTATCTCGACGACGACTTCTATGCGCTCCAGGTGATGTCGACCATGCTCGGCGGCGGCATGTCCTCGCGCCTGTTCCAGGAAGTCCGCGAGAACCGGGGCTTGTGCTACTCGATCTTCTCGTTCGCCTCGAGCTACGTCGACACCGGCCTGTTCGGCATCTACGCCGGCACCGGCGAGAAGGAGGTTGCCGAGCTCGTGCCCGTGGTCTTGGACGAGTTCCTGGGGCTGATCGACCAGCCAGGCGAGGAGGAGCTGCTGCGGGCGCGCGCCCAGCTCAAGGCGAGCCTGATGATGGCGCTCGAGAGCTGCTTTGCCCAGAGCGAGGAGCTCGCCCGCCAGCTCCTGGTGTTCGGCCGCCGCATCCCGCCGGACGAGATCATCGCCAAGATCGACGCGGTCGACCAGGCTGCGATCCGCCGCGTCGGCCGGCGTCTTCTCGCCGAGGGCGGCCCGACCCTGGCCGCCGTCGGCCCGCTCACCCACCTCCCGGACCTCGACAGCATCCGCCGCCGGCTGCAGTAGCCGGACGCGCAACGCTCGCGGCCTTGCGCGGCGCAGGCCGGGGCCTATGTCCAGTGGCGATCGAACCGGTTCGGGCGGGTGACCCATGCAGACCGTCGCGACGGTGACCGAGCTGCGCACCGCGGTGGCGGCGCTCCGGGGCCGCGGCCTTGGCATCGGCTTCGTGCCGACCCTCGGCAACCTGCACGCCGGGCATCTCGCCTGATCGACCTCGCGCGCGAGCGCGGGGCCGGCGCGGTGGTCGTCAGCATCTTCGTCAACCCGTTGCAGTTCGGCCCGCAGGAGGATTTTCGGACCTATCCCCGGACCTTCGAGGAGGACTGCGCGGCCCTGGCGGGCAGGGGCACCGAGCTGCTGTTCGCGCCTGCGCTCGAGGTCATGTATCCGGGCGATCAGGCGGCGACCACCCGGGTCGAGGTGCCGGGGCTCTCGACCATCCTTTGCGGCCACTTCCGGCCGGTGCATTTCGGCGGCGTGACCACGGTGGTCAGCGCGGCTGTTCAACATGGTCCAGCCCGACCTCGCGGTGTTCGGCGAGAAGGACTATCAGCAGCTGGTGATCATCCGCCGGATGACAGCGGACCTCGCCTTTCCGATCGAGATTGTGGCCGGGCCGACCGTGCGCGAGGCGGACGGCCTGGCGATGAGCTCGCGCAACCGCTATCTCTCGGCCGCCGAGCGGGCGATCGCCCCCGAGCTTCAGCGCAGCCTCCGGGCGGCGGCGAGCGCGGTCGCCGCCGGTGAGCGGCCGCTCTCCACGATCGAGACGCGCGCCACCGGCCGGCTCGAGGCGGCAGGCTTTCGCGTCGACTACGTCGCCGTGCGGGATGCGACCACGCTCGCCGAGCCGACGCCGGCTGCCCGCCGGCTGATCGTCCTCGCCGCCGCCTGGCTGGGGCAGACCCGACTGATCGACAACCTCGCGGCCGAGGTCATCTGAGGCCGCCGCTGTCAGCTTCGGCGCGGGCCCCTCCTGCGCCTACTCGGATCGCTGGGTCTGCCCGCTCGCCCCGCTGGCCAACACGCTGCCCGTGGCCCTGCGCGCCGGCGAGCGGATGGCCGGCTGAGCGAGCTACATCGCCCGCGGCAGGCGGCGGGCGACGAGACCGATCGCGAGCATCCAGAGACCGGCGGTCGCGAACACGCTCTCGAGGCCGAAGAAGCTCAGCAGGAGCGCGAAAACCGCGGACGGCAGCAGGTCCGAGAGGTCGATGTAGGTCCGGAACACGCCGGTCATCTGGGGCCGTTCGCGGGCCCGCGCGGCGCGCAGGAACGGGATGTTGCCAACGGCATCGAGCGCGCTTGCCCAGACCGATCCCAGCAGCAAGAGGCCCGCGACCAGGAGCGAGGCGCCGGTCGGCACGAGCAGGGCGGCGAGCAGCATCGTGATCCCCGAGAGCAGGTAGGCCGTCGACGATCACCCGCCGCACCCCGACCCGCTCGGCGAGACGGCCGATCAGGACCGTCAGGACCAGCGTGGCGTTGCCGAGCGAGATCAGGACGGCGCTCGCGAGCTCGCTGTGGCCCGCGATCACCATGTAGAGCGGCGCGAAGGTGAAGAACTGCGACCACCAGCTCGAGCGGCCGAAGGCGATCAGCCAGCCGAGGCGCAGCCGCGGCTGGGCGAGGAAGCGGCCGATGTTGCGCAGCGGGTTGGGCGGCGGCCGTCGCCCGGGCACGATCGCCGGGTGGTCGGACAGGCGCAGCACCCAGAAGGTCGCGAGCAGGACGAGCGCGGCGGCGGCGCTCAGGCCATCGGCGGCGATCGCCCCGTAGCGGCCGTAAAGAAGGACGCCGAGCAAAGGGCAGAGCGTCCAGGCGGCGCCCGAGACGGCGAGGCGCAAGGGCTCCGAGCGCACCAGCTCGCCGCGCGGGATGGTGTCCATGATGTAGAGGTTGAGGACGATGCCGAGGCAGCCGACGCCGAGCACCCGGACGATCAGCCCGGCGAGCAGCCCGGCCGGGCCGTCGAGCGCGAACAGCCCGGCCGCGGCGATCAGGCCGAGCGTGCCCAGCGTGTAGACGAAGCGGCGCGGCACCCGGCGGATCAGGAGCGGGACCAGCAGGCTGCCGGTCAGGCCGGCGCCGCCGACGCAGGTGAACAGGAGGCTGACCGCCCGGCTGCTCTCGAGGGTGGCGTAGGCCTGCAGCGGGATGACGGTCGCGAGCGTCGCCCGGGCGATCGATTCCAGCGTGAACAGCAGCGCGAAGGCGGCCGCCCCCGGCCGGGCCACCCCGGCCAGCCACATCGGATGGCGGACGTGCATCGGTGCGCCGTGGCCCGGTCGTGGCTAGCCGGCGGTCGGCGTCCGACGCCGGCGCTGGCGTCGGCCCGGCGGCTCGCTGCCGCCCGTGCAGGGTAGGGGTCACGATCGTGCGGGCTCAGTCGGCGAAGGGATCGCGCAGCAGGATCGTGTCGTCGCGGTCGGGGCTGGTCGAGAGCATCGCAACCGGCGCCTCAACAAGCTCCTCTAATCTCTTGACATATTTGACCGCCTGGGCGGGTAAGTCGGCAAAGCTCCGGGCCCCGCGGGTGCTGTCCTGCCAGCCGTCGAGCTCCTCGTAGAGCGGCTCGACCCCGGCCTGGGCGGTCATCGCCGCCGGCAGGTGGTGCAGGGTCTGGCCGAAATGCCGATACGCGGTGCAGATCTTGAGCCGGTCCATGCCGTCGAGGACGTCGAGCTTGGTCAGCGCGAGGCCGTGGATGCCGCCGATCTTGACCGCCTGGCGGACCAGCACGGCGTCGAACCAGCCGCAGCGGCGGGGGCGGCCGGTGACCGTGCCGAACTCGCGGCCGCGCTCGCCGAGGCCGCGGCCGATCTCGTCGCCGAGCTCGGTCGGGAACGGGCCCTCGCCGACCCGGGTGGTGTAGGCCTTGGTGATGCCGAGCGCGAAGCCGACCGCGTCCGGGCCGGTGCCGGCGCCAAGCGCTGCGGCCGCGGCCAGCGTGTTGGACGAGGTCACGAAGGGGTAGGTGCCGTGGTCGACATCGAGCATCGCCCCTTGAGCACCCTCGAACAGAATCCGGGCGCCGCGCCGGCGCAGTTCGACCAGCCGCAGCCAGACCGGCTCGGCGTAGGGCAGGAGGCGCGGGGCCAGCGCGTTGAGGCGGCGCGACCAGCTCGCCAGCCTCGATCGCCGGCTCGCCGAACGCCAGGCGAAGCGCGTTGTGGTGCAGCAAAAGGTCGTCGAGCTTGCGCGCGAGCAGGTCGGGATCGGCCAGATCGCAGACCCGGATCGCGCGGCGCGCGATCTTGTCCTCGTAGGCCGGGCCGATGCCGCGGCCGGTGGTGCCAAGCGTGCCGGTGCCGCTGGTGCTGGCCTGGCGGGCGCGCTCGCGGGCGCGGTCGAGCTCGCCGTGCAGCGGCAGGATCAAAGGCGCGTTCTCGGCGATCCGGAGGCTGTCGGGGCCGACCGCGACGCCCTGGCCGCGTAGCGCCTCGATCTCGTCGAGCAGCGCCCAGGGGTCGATCACGACGCCATTGCCGATGATCGAGAGTTTTCCCGAGCGGACGACGCCGGACGGCAGGAGGCTGAGCTTGTAGGTCCGGCCGTTGACCACGAGAGTATGGCCGGCGTTGTGGCCACCCTGGAAGCGGACCACGACCTCGGCCCGCTCCGAGAGCCAGTCGACGATCTTGCCCTTGCCCTCGTCGCCCCACTGAGCGCCGACCACGGCCACGTTGGTCATCCGCCGCACCTCCGCCGCGTCGACCGATGGCCGCCGCCCGCACCCGGGTCCGAGCGGCGACCACCGAGGTCGCCCTTGACCGGTGCGCCTGGCTCAGCACGGAACCGCGCCCGGGTCAAGCAGCCGCTCAGGCGGCGATCCGGGTCAGGAGGGCGCCGAGCGCGGCGCAACCGAGCACGATCGCCCAGGGCGGCAGCCGACCCCAGCTCAGAGCTGCGAACGCCAGCGCCGCCAGCAGGACGTCGCCCGGTCCCGCGATCGCGCTGGGCCAGATCGGATCGATCAGCGCGGCGAGCAGCAGCCCGACCACCGCGGCGCCGACCCCGGCGAGCGCGCCCGCCATGCCCGGCAGGCCGCGCACGCGGGCCCAGAACGGGAGGACGCCGACCAAGAGCAGCATCGACGGCAGGAACAGCGCCACCAGGCAGATCGCAGCACCGACCGCGGGCGCGACCGGTCCGGCCATCGTCGCCCCCAGATAGGCGGCGAAGGTGAACACCGGGCCGGGCACCGCCTGGGCGGCCCCGTAGCCGGCGAGGAACAGGCCGGGGCTGATCCAGCCGGGCTGCACGACCTCCGCCTGGAGCAGCGGCAGGACCACGTGGCCGCCGCCGAACACGAGCGCGCCGGCGCGGTAGAAGCTGTCGATCCAGGCGATCACCACCTGCCGCCGGGAGGGCCGCACGGAGCAGCGGCAGGCCGAGCAGCAGGCCCCCGAACAGGCCCAGGCAGAGCAGCGCGCGACCGCGGCCGACCCGGCCGAACGCCGGCACCTCGGGCGCGGTCTCGATCCGCGTCGCGGAGCCAACAGAAAGCCGATCGCGCCGCCAAGCCCGATCACCAGCAGCTGGCCGGCCGGCCCCGCCAGCATGAGCGCGCCGAGCGCGCCGAGGCCGGCGATCGCGCGCCGTGGCCAATCGGGGCAGAGCCGGTGCGCCATGCTGAGGACCGCCCGCGCCACGACGCCGACCACGGCGACCTTGAGGCCGCGCAGCCAGCCCTGGCCGTCGAGGCGCGCCGAGATCGAGCGCCAGCCGGGCGAACCCCAGCATGAGCAGCGCCGAGGGCAGGGTGAAGGCCAGCCAGGCGACCAGGCCGCCCGCGAGCCCCGCGCGCCCGATGCCGAGCGTGACCGCGAGCTGGCTGCTGGCCGGACCCGGCAGCAGCTGGACCAGGGCCAGAAGCTCGGCGTAGGCCCGCTCGTCGAGCCAGCGCCGGCGCAGCACGAAGGCGTCGCGGTAGTAGACGAAATGCGCCGCCGGGCCGCCGAAGGCGGTCCAGCCGAGCCGGTGGAAGGCGCTCGCGACCTCGACCAGCCGCTGCCAACGCTCGGTCATGACGCTCCCTGCCACCGGCTCGCGACCCTGGAGCGTAGCCGCAGGCGGCGCCGACCGAAAGCGGTTGGCGACCCTTGGGCCCGTGCCTATATGACCGGCAGCAACGCGGCCCGCGCGCGCAAAAACCCTCGTCGGTCGGGGGCCGCCGTGCTACAAACCTGCCGGCTCGGCCGCTTGCGCCGACGCCGTCCGGACGATCACCCAACACCGACGGAGCCGGGTCACGCGCCGATGAGCCGATCCGAGCTGACCATCCTCCTTGCCAGCCCGCGCGGGTTCTGCGCCGGGGTCGAGCGGGCGATCGAGATCGTCGAGCAGGCGCTGGAGCAGAACGGCCCGCCGGTCTACGTGCGCCACGAGATCGTCCACAACCGCCATGTGGTCGACGGCCTGCGCGCCAAGGGCGCGGTCTTCATCGAGGAGCTCGACGAGGCGCCGGACGACGCGCTCGTCGTGTTCTCGGCCCATGGCGTGCCCAAGGCGATCCCGGCCGAGGCCAGGCGCCGCAAGCTGCTCTACGCCGACGCCACCTGCCCGCTGGTCAGCAAGGTCCATCGCGGCGTCGAGCAGCATTACCGGCGCGGCCGCACGGTGCTCCTGATCGGCCACAGCGGCCATCCCGAGGTGGTCGGCACCATGGGTCAGCTGCCCAGGGGGGCCGTGATCCTGGTCGAGACCGTCGCCCAGGCCGAGACCTTGAGCGTGCCGGACGCCGGCAAGCTCGCCTACGCCACCCAGACCACGCTGTCGCTGCGCGAGACCGGGACCATCCTCGAGGTCCTCAAGCGGCGCTTCCCGGCGATCTGCGGGCCGCGCCGCGAGGACATCTGCTACGCCACGACCAACCGGCAGCGCGCGGTCGAGGCGATCGCGCCGAAGGCGGACCTGACGCTGATCATCGGCGCGCCCAACTCGTCCAACTCGGTCCGCCTGGTCGAGGTCGCCAAGGCCGCCGGCTGTCCGGCCGCAGCCCTGGTGCAGAGTGCTGCGAGCATGGACTGGCCCCTGCTGGCGGGCGTGACCACGGTCGCGATCAGCGCCGGCGCGTCGGCGCCGGAGGAGCTGGTCGACGAGCTGATCGAGGCCTGCCGCGCCCGCTTCATGATCGACCTGCAGGAGGTCCGGGTCGTCCAGGAGGACGTCTCGTTCAAGGCCCCGCCGATCCCGATGCGGCACGTGTCGTGACCGCGACCGTCAGGCTCGAGGGCCGCCTGCGGTCGGCGAACGGCGCGCGGGTCGACCGCGCGGACTGACCCGATGGCGGTCTACACGGCGATCGACGAGGGGTCGCTGGCGCAGTTCCTTGCCGCCTACGACCTGGCGCCGCTGGTCGGCCTGGAGGGCATCGCCCAGGGCGTCGAGAACTCGAACTATCGCCTGATCACCGAGCGCGGCCAATACATCCTGACGCTCTACGAGAAGCGGGTCGCGCCCGAGGACCTGCCGTTCTTCCTGGCGCTGATGGAGCATCTCGCGGCCAAGGGTGTGCCCTGCCCGACCCCGGTCCACGGCCGCGACGGGCAGGCGCTGCGCGCATTATGTGGCCGGCCGGCGGCGTTGGTCAGCTTTCTCGACGGCGTCTCGCCGCGCCGGGTCGATGCCGCCCACTGCAGCGCGCTTGGCAGCGCCTTGGCGCGGCTGCACCTGGCGGGCGCGGATTTTCGGATGGTCCGGCCGAACGCGCTCTCGGTGGCCAGCTGGCGGCCGCTGTTCGAGGCTGGCCGCGCCGGCGCCGACGGCCTCCAGCCCGGGCTCGAGGCCGAGGTCGCGCGCGAGCTCGACGAGCTCGAGCGCCATTGGCCCGGCCATCTGCCCAAAGGCGTGATCCACGCCGACCTGTTCCCGGACAACGTGTTCTTCCAGGGGCGGGAGCTGTCCGGGATGATCGATTTCTACTTCGCCTGCGTCGACCTCACCGCCTATGACCTCGCGATCTGCCTGAACGCCTGGTGCTTCGAGCCGGATGGCGCGTTCAACATCACCAAGGCGCGGCAGATGCTGGCGGCCTACCGCGCGCTGCGGCCGTTCACCGGCGCCGAGCTCGAGGCGCTGCCGCTGCTCGCGCGCGGCGCCGCGCTCCGCTTCCTCCTGACCCGGCTGTTCGACTGGCAGAACCAGGTCGAGGGCGCCCTGGTCAAGCCCAAGGACCCGCTCGAGTATCTCGACAAGCTGCGCTTCCACCGGGGCGTGTCGGGACCCGGCGCCTACGGTCTGGACTAGCCTTGCCGTCCTTGAGCGAAGCCGGCGCCGACCCGGTCGAGATCCACACCGATGGTGCCTGCTCGGGCAATCCCGGCCCGGGCGGCTGGGGTGCGGTGCTGCGCTGGCGCGGGCAGTGCCGCGAGCTGTCCGGCTTCGCGCCGGCGACCACCAACAACCGCATGGAGCTCGAGGCCGCGATCGGCGCGCTCGAGACCCTGAAGCGGCCGATGACCGTGAACCTGTTCACCGACAGCAACTATCTGCGCCACGGCATCACCAGCTGGCTGCCCGCCTGGAAGGCGCGCGGCTGGCGCACGGCCGACAAGAAGCCGGTCAAGAACCAGGACCTCTGGCAGCGCTTGGAGCAGGTGCTCGCGCCGCACCAGGTTGCCTGGCGCTGGGTCAAGGGCCACGCCGGCCACCCTGACAACGAGCGCGCCGACCAGCTCGCGCGCGAGGCGATCAAGGCCCATGCCACCCGGTCCTGAGCCGGCCGCCGGTGGGTCGTCCGCGGGCCCGCTCGCCCGCGGTCGCGAGGGTCACGGACGATGACCGCTGAACGTGCCGGCAAGGACCGGTTGCTCATCCTGGGCGCGGGCAGGTTCGCGCCCGAGGTGGCCGATCTGGCCGAGAGCGACGGTCGCTACGAGGTGGTCGCCTACGTCGAAGGCCGCGACCGGGCCAAGGTCGGGCAAACCATGGCGGGCCTGCCGATCCTCTGGGACCGGGAGATCGCCGACCTGGCCGGGAGCCACCGGGTGGTCTGCGCGGTCGGCAGCCGCGACCGGCGGCCGTGGATCGAGCAGGTGGCGGCGCTGGGCTTCGAGTTCGCGACCATCCGCCACGCCTCGGCGCAGCTGTCACCGCGCAGCGCCATCGGGCCGGGCTCGATCATCAGCGCGGGCGTGGTCGTGGCCGCCGGCGCGCGCCTCGGCCAGCACGTCATCCTCAACCGCGGCAGCCTGATCGGACATCACGCCGTAGTCGGCGACTATGCCACCGTCTGCCCCGGGGCGAATATCGGCGGCTCGACCGTGATCGGCGCGGGGGCGTTCATCGGCATGGGCGCGGTGGTCGTGAACGGCCTCGCCATCGGCGCCGACGCCATGGTCGGGGCCGGGGCGCTGGTCGCCCGCGAGGTGCCCGAGCGCGCGCAGGTGTCGGCGTCCCGCGCACGCGTCGTCAAGGCCATCGGCGAGGGCTTCTAGGCGGCGAAGCCCCGGGGCGCCGCGGCCATGGCCGCGGCGGGTCGCGGTCGGAAACGCGCGCCGCCGCCTACAGGCTGGCCAGGATCGCGCTGGCGCTGCTCTTCTCGGCCTGGCTCGGCACCTCCTCGACCAGGAGGGTCTTGACCGTGCCGTCCTGGACCACCATGGCGTAGCGCCGCGAGCGCCGGCCGAGGCCGAAGCCACTGCCGTCGAAATCGAGCCCGACCGCGCGCGTGAACTCGCCGTTGCCGTCCGAGAGCATCTCGATCTTGCCGTCCACGCCCCTGGATTTCTCCCAGGCGCTCATCACGAACGGGTCGTTGACCGCGATGCAGGCGATCGTGTCGACACCTTTGGCCTTGAGCGCCCCCGCCTGCTCGAGGAAGCCCGGCAGATGCCGTTCCGAGCAGGTCGGCGTGAAAGCGCCGGGGACCGCGAACAGGACCACCTTCTTGCCGTCGGTCAGGGCCGCGACCGAGACGTCCTTGATGCCGTCCGGGGTCAGGCGCTTGAGGTTCACCGCCGGCAGCTTGTCACCTACCTGAATCGTCATCGGAGCCTCCTCGGAAGGTCGCATCTTCGGTGCGTTCGCGACGCCCAGGGTCGTGGTGCGCGCGGCGCGCGATCTGGGTGGCGCGCGGCGCGCAATCTGGCATGGCATCGGGCGGCAGGCAACGGCCGCGGCCAAGATTTTTTGCCGCCTCCAGCCGGGGGCCGAAGGCCGTTACCCTTGCTGGCCGACCGCTGCGGGTCTAAGTGTTGGACATGGCACAAGGCTCGAGTCCGATCGCCAGCGAGAGTTCGCTCACCGGGCAGCTGCTGGTCGCGATGCCCCAGATGGCCGACCCTCGTTTCGCCCGGAGCGTGGTCTATCTCTGCGCCCATTCCGCCGATGGCGCGATGGGGCTGGTCGTCAACCGGCTGATCGACAGCCTGACCTTCGACAGTCTGCTCGAGCAGATCGGGGTCGAGCGGACCGCGGGCGGCGGCAGCATGCCGATCCATTTCGGCGGCCCGGTGGAATCCAGCCGGGGCTTCGTGCTGCACACGACCGACTACCTCCAGGACTTCGAGCCTGGTGATCGAGGACGACATCGCGCTGACCGCGACCATCGACGTCCTCAAGGCGATCGCCCGGGGCGAGGGGCCGCAGCGGCGGGTGCTGGCGCTCGGCTACGCCGGCTGGGCGGCCGGCCAGCTCGACGCCGAGATCCAGGCCAATGGCTGGCTGCTGGTGCCGGCCGATCTCGACCTGGTGTTCGACATCGACAACGAGACCAAATGGCAGCGGGCGATCGCCAAGATCGGCATCGACCTCACCCTGCTCTCGAGCGAGGCCGGCCACGCCTGAGGCGACGCTGGCTGGGTGATCTCACCGACCGGATGAGGCGCGGCCGCGACCGTGGGGCTCGTGCCACTCGATGACCGGCCCGAGCGCCACGATCCGGGTCGGGTTCACGGTCTCGTGGCTGCCGTAGTAATGGTGCTTGATGTGGTGGAAGTCGACCGTGTCGGCGATCCCCGGATGCTGGTACAGTTCGCGCGCATACGGCCATAGGTTCCGATAGTCGACCAGGCGCTTCAGGTTGCACTTGAAGTGGCCGACGTAGACCGGATCGAAGCGGACCAGCGTGGTGAACAGACGGATGTCGGCCTCGGTGATCCGCTCGCCGGCGAGATAGCGCCGGCCGGCGAGGTGGTCGTCCAGCTCATCCAAGGTCTGGAACAGCCTGGTCACCGCCTCCTCGTAGGCGTCCTGCCGGCGCGCGAACCCCGCCTTGTAGACGCCGTTGTTGACGTGCGCGTAGACCAGGGCGTTGACCGCGTCGATCGTGGCGCGGAGCGGCTCGGGATAGAAATCCGGCCCGCGCGCGCCGACCCGGTCGAACGCGCCGTTGAGCATTCGGATGATCTCGGCCAACTCGTTGCTGACGATGGTCCGGGTCTCGCGGTCCCAGAGCACCGGCACGCTGGCGCGGCCGGTGTAGCCGGGCTTGGCCTGCGCGTAGAGCTGATACAGATACTCGTGGCCGTACAGGCGGTCGCCGGTGGCGCCGGCGGCTTCCTTGAACTCCCAACCCTGCTCGGCCATGTGCCAGTGCACGACCGAGACCCCGATCGCGGTCTCGAGCCCCTTGAGCTTGCGCATGATCAGGGTGCGGTGCGCCCAGGGGCAGGCGAGCGAGACGTAGAGGTGATAGCGCCCGGCCTCGGCCTTGAAGCCGCCCTCGCCGGTCGGGCCGGGGCGGCCGTCCTCGGTGATCCAGTTGCGGAACTGGGTCTCGACCCGGACGAAGCGACCGTCCTCGGTGCGCACGTCCTGATCGCGCCAGACGCCCTCGACCAACATGCCCATGCCCCAGGCCTCCTCGTTGCCGCTCAGGCGGCGTGCGGGCTCAAGCGCTCGCGACCGTGCGGCTCGGCGAGGTCGATCGCCGGCCCCTTGGGCACGATGCCGAGCGGGTTGCGCAGCGCGCTCCGCGCATAGTAGCCCCGCTTGTAGATCTCGAGATCGACCGTCTCGGCGACGCCCGGCGATTGGTAGAGTTCCCGGACATAGCCCCACAGATTCGGGTAGTCGACCAGGCGCTTCAGGTTGCACTTGAAGGCGCCGTGGTAGGCGACGTCGAAGCGGATCAGGCTCGGGAACAGGCGGAGATCGGCCTCGGTCAGCCGGTCGCCCAAAAGATAGCGGCGGCTCGAAAGGCGCTCCTCGAGCAGATCCAGGGTCGCGAACAGCTCGTCGAACGCCTCCTCATAGGCCGCCTGGCTCTGCGCGAAGCCCGCGCGATAGACGCCGTTGTTGACGGTCCGGTAGATCAGCTCGTTGAGCGCGTCGATCTCGGGCCGGAGCGCCTCCGGGTAAGTGTCGTCGGACGTTGTGGTCGCGAAAGCGCCGAAGGCGGCATTGAGCATCCGGATGATCTCGGCGGACTCGTTGTTGACGATGGTCCGGCGCGCGCGATCGAACAGCACCGGCACCGTGACCCGGCCGGTGTAGTCGGCGCGGGCGAGGCGATAGATCTCGTGCAGCGCCTGGCTGCCGAGCAGCCGGTCGGCAAAGCTCCCGGCCGGCTCGAAGACCCAGCCCTGATCGGTCCGGCGCGGCGCGACCAGGGACAACCCGATCGTATGTTCGAGGCCCTTGAGCTTCCTCATCAGCAGCGTGCGATGCGCCCAGGGGCAGCTGATCGCGGCGTAGAGGTGGTAGCGGCCGGCCTCGGCCTCGAAGCCGCCCTCACCGGACGGCCCGGGCCGGCCATCCGCGGTCACCCAGTCGCGAAAGCTGGTCGTGGCGCGGACGAAGCGGCCGTCGGCGCCGGCGGCGGGCGGCTCGTCGACCTGCCAGGTGCCGTCGATCATGATGCCCATGGCCGCAGCGCCTCCGCTCCGATCACCAGTTCACGGCACTGAGGGCCTCGGCGACGTCGGCGCAGCTGTCCGGGGTGTCGCCCTGCTGCTGCTGTTGGGCGTGGCGCCGGACGTCGGCGCTGAACGCCTGCAGGTAGCGCATATGGTCGGCCGATCCGGGCGGGAAGGCCTGGTCCAGCCAGGCGCCGATCGCGCCGGTCGCCCGGTGGGTGTCGAGGCCGCAGCCGACCGACCGCCCGAGCAGCAGCGCCATCCGGCGCATCGTCTCGAGATCGGCCGGCGATGCGGCGAGCCCGGCCGGCCCGAACCCGCTGCCAAGCAGCATGGCGGCGAGCGTGATTGCTGGCAGGCGGGCCATCGACGTTGCTCCTGACCGGGTCTCGCGGACCAAGTCTCCTTTCTATCCGGCTTTCGCGCGCGAGTTCAACCCAGGGGCCGGTCCTCCGGGACGCGTGCAATCACACCGGAACCCCGGCTTTGCGCAGGCCCACGACCACGCGCTCGAAGTCCGCCGGGTTCTTGTAAGGCAAAATCTGGCGGCGGTGCTCGATCGAGTAGTCGGGGTTGAGCCGGAGCGCTTCCTGCCACTCCGCCCGCGCCTCCTCGGCGCGACCGAGATGGCCGTAGCATGCGGCCAGCAGAACCTGGCTGACGTCGCTATCGGGTTGGCGGGCGAGCCGGGCCTTCAGCGCCGCGATGGCCTCCTCGAAATGTCCGAGCGCGAAGTGAGCCTGCGCCAAGAAGTGCAGGTAGGGTCCCGGACAGTGCGGATCGAGCCGGGTCATAGTCTCAAATCGCTCCAAGGCCTCTTCCGATCGTCCAGCATAGTGCAGCGCGGCCCCAAGCGAGCCGTAGCCTCGCGCGAAATTAGGATCGAGCGCGATTGCCCGCTCGGCGTCGGCGATTGCCTGGTCGATTCTTCTGCTGCCAGAGATGAATGATGCCCTGAGACGTAATGCGCCTCCGCCTCCGTGGGGTCCAGGTCAGCGCCCGGTCGACCAACTTGGCGGCGGTCTGGAGCGATCCATCAGGATCTGCGCTCCAGCGATTGATGGACTCCACGAGTGGCTGAAGGCGAGATACGCATGGGCAGAGAAAACGGATCGAGCGCGATGGCCTGCTCGAACAGCATCCGCGACTGTTCGGTGGTGTCTGCGTAGGTCTGCCAGAAGAGCTGGCGGCCGCGCAAATAACGGTCGTAGGCCTCATCGGCGGCGAGGATGGCCGCAAGTCTGCGTTGCACGGGCAAAGCTCGGCGCGCTCCTGCGAACGGCGCTACGACCCGCCGAGCTTACCCGCCCCCGGCGGCCCCGTCCACGATCCGCCGGAAGGACTCGCTCAGTCGCTGATCTCGGCTTTCAGCGGCTTCAGCGAGCGCAGATAGGCGATCAAGGCGGCGAGATCGGGCGCGGCGATGTTGGCGTAGTAGTGAAAGCCCATCGGCGGTTGGAGCGCCGAGCCGTCGGCGGCGATGCCCTGGGTGATCGCGCGCTTGATCTGGTCGTCGGTCCAGTTGCCGATGCCGGTCTCGGGGTCGGGGGTGATGTTGCGCGACACCGAGGTCCCCCAGGGGCCGTAGAACGCATTGCCGCCGGCACCCAGCCGGCGCTTGTGGTCGGCCTGGCCGCCGACCAGGAGCGTGTGGCACTCGATGCAGTGGCCGAGCGGGCCGGCGAGATAGGCGCCGTAGGTCACCGGGTCGTCGCGCGTCACCTCCGGGACCGACCCGACCGGCGGGCCGTAGCTCTCGGGCAGCGGGATGTGATACTCCGATGGCGGCACCTCGTTGTGCACCGGCTTCACCTGCCGGAGGTAGGCGACCAGCGCCCGCACGTCCCGATCCGACATCTGCCGGTACAGGCCGATCGGCATCGGCGGGCCGATGATCCGGCCGTCGGGCCGGCGGCCCTCGCGGATCGCGGTCATGATCTGGTCGTCGGTCCACTTGCCGATCCCGGTCTCCTTATCGGGCGTGATGTTGGGCGTGTGGACGGTGAACGCCTCGTCCTGGATCAGGAGGCCGCCGGCCAGTTCCATGCCCGGCAGCGGACCATCCGGGCCCTGCGGGGTGTGGCAGTTGCCGCAGGCGACGATGCTGTTGATCAGGTAGCTGCCGCGCTCCAAGAGCGTCTCCGCCCGCCCCGGCCACGCCGGCAGCGCCACCAGCGCGAGCACCAGCGCGAGTGAACCCAGACCCCGGCTCATCGTCGTCCCCCCTTGCTCGGCGGCCCGGCTCCCCGGCGGCCGCGTCCTGACCGATCGCCGCGTAGTCTAGCTCGATTCTCCCCGGCCACATCCGCTGATGGCGCCCCATCGCCGGCCCGACAACACATCGCGTCGACGATCGGGCCTCAGGCGGTTGACGATGGTCGCCGGGGCCGGGTATGGTCAATTTGAATGACCAGGGCTGAGCTGATGACCCAGTCCGTGAACGTCGCCGAAGCCAAGGCGAAGCTCTCCGCCTTGATGGATCGGGCGGCCGCCGGCGAGGAGATCATTCTGAGCCGGGCCGGACGGCCGGTCGCCCGGCTGATGCCGCTCGAGGAACAGACTCCGCGGCAGCCGGGTCTCCTAAGGCATTGGCAGATCCCGGACGATCTGTTCCTCGAGCCGATGGACGAGGAAGATCTGCGCGCCGCCGAAGGGGCCGACACCGACGAGTTCGGCATCAGTTTGCCGCGGTCGAAATGAGGCTGCTGCTCGATACCCACGCTCTGATCTGGTGGCTCGTCGACAGTCCGAAACTGTCGCAAGCAGCGCGCGCGGCGATCGCCGATCCACGCAGCGCGGTGTTTGCGACTGCGGTCAGCGGCTACGAGATCGCGAATAAGGAACGGTTGGGCCGGCTACCCGGCAAGCTCACGCAGATCTTGCCGCAGGCCTTGCGTAAGGCCCGTGTATTGCGGCAGGCCTTGACCTTCGAGCACACGATCGCTGCCGGCCAGTTGCCCGGCCCGCACCGCGATCCCTGGGATCGGCTGATCATCGCCCAGGCGATCGGCGAGGGTTTCACCGTGGTCACCGTCGACCCGGTGTTCCGCGACTACGGGGTGCCGGTGTGCTGGTAGATCCTACTCCTCCGGGACGCCGAGGCGGAGCAGGCCGGTGCGGAGCAGGAGGTAGAGGATGAACAGGAGCACGAAGACCGCGAGGTTGACCAGCGTCGCGAGCGCGTAGAGCTCGGGCTCGATGCCGTGGCGGAGCGTGCCCCAGGCGACCGTCGGCAGGGTCGGGATCGCGCCCAGATTGTAGAAGGAAACCTCGAGGTTGTTGAACCCGAGGATGAAGCTGACCAGGAAGGCACCGAGCACCGACGGCCAGATGTTGGGCAGCGTGACCTCGAAGAAGCAGCGCGTCGGCCGCGCGCCGAACACCATCGCCGCCTCGTCCAGGCGCCAGTCGTAGCGGACCAGCTGCGCCAGGATCACCAGGAAGGCGAAGGCCAGGCCATAGGTCGCGTTGGCCAGGATCGCCGAGGGGATGTTGCCCGGGAGTCCCAGGACGTTGCGGTTGAACATCAAGGTCGAGATGCCGATCAGCACCTGGGCGACGAACAGGGGCGCGACGTAACAGCCGACCAGCCAGCCGCGGCGGCGCACCCGGTAGCGGAGAATGCCGATCGCGCCCGCGGTCGCGAGCAGCGCCGACAGCGCGCCGGTGCCGAGCCCGATCAGGAAGCTGTTGAGCAGACCCTCGTGGAAGTCGCTCATGATCTGGAGGCGCTGGTACCACTTCGCCGTCCACTCCGGCGGGAAGGGCCAGACGCTGTTCGCCATCAGCGACAGGTAGCCAATGTAACAGATTGGAAAATAAAGAAAAATATAGAGAATCAGGAGCAGCAGCGCCTGCCCGGCGATGACCGCCCTG
Source organism: uncultured Alphaproteobacteria bacterium (assembly GCA_963730195.1). Lineage (GTDB taxonomy): Bacteria > Pseudomonadota > Alphaproteobacteria > Geminicoccales > Geminicoccaceae > DATAOG01. Next base: position 37,871 of record CAVSRN010000031.1, on the reverse strand, counting down.
CCGCCGCGCGCGACCGCCGCCATGGTCAGTCGACCCCCGTCATGTCACTCGACCAAGCCGCCGGTGAAGCCGGCGCGCCGCAGATTGACGGTCTTCCAGATCAGCGCGATCGCGAGCAGCGAGACCAGGAACAGCACCACGCCCAGAGCCGAGCCGAGCGCCCAGGTGCCGGTGGCGTCGAACTGATGCTCGAGGATGTTGCCGTAAAGGGCGCCGTTCGGGCCGCCGAGGAAGCGCGGGGTCACGGTCGCGGCGAGCGTCGGCACCACCACCAGCACGATGCCGATCGCGGTGCCCATCCAGTTCAGCGGCCAGGTGATCGCCCAGAACGCCCGCCAGGGCTTGGCCCCGCACACCTTGGCGACCTCCAGGAGCTCGAAGTTGAAGTTGAGCAGCGACAGATAAACCGCGACCAGCATGAACGGAATCCAAAGATAGATCAGGCCGATCGCGCTCGCGACATTGGTGTACATCAATGCCTGGATCGGCTTCAGGCCGAAGGTCGTGAGCGCCATGTTGAGCAGGCCGATCGGCCCGAGGATCTGCTGCATCGCGGTGACCCGGAGCACGATCCCGGTCAGGAACGGGGCGGCGGTCAGCAGCACCAGGACCAGGCGGTAGCGGCCGCCGTGCTTGGCGATCAGATAGGCGCAGGGCCAGGCGTAGATCAGGCAGATCAGCGAGACCGCGAGCGCCATCAGCACCGAGCGGAGCAGGAAGGTGAGGTAGGTGGCCTCGCCGAAGATCGTCTCGTAGTTGCCGAGGTTCCACTCGGCGATCATGACGTAGCTCTGGGTGCGCCAGAAGCTGAACACCACGATCGAGGCGAGCGGCAGGACCAGAAACACGAGCACGAACAGGGCGCCCGGCAGGGCCAGCGTCAGGAGGCGCAGGCGCGGATCGAAGCGGCTCACGGGACCTCGGCCGGAAAGACCGCGGTCGCCTCGGCGGGCCAGCCGACCATGACCGCGGCGCCGCGGGTCAGGCCCGGGGTCTCGGGCGGCGCGCTCACGATGATCTCCTGGCCGCTGCCGAGTTCGACCAGGCAGTCGAGATAGGGCCCCTTGAAGATCACGTCGCGCAGCGTGCCCGGCAGCTGGTTGGCAAGATCGGCGCCGAACTCGCTGCCGGCGGCCACGATCCGGATGCGCTCGGGTTTCAGGAACAGATCCACCAGATCGCCGGCGCCGGCGCCGCTGACCCGGCGACCGATCAGGTCGAGGCCGCCCCAACGCAGCCGGGCGAGCTCGTGCTCCTGCCCGACGATGCGGGCGCGCAGGTGGTTGGGGGCGCCGACGAAAGCGGCGACGAAGCGGGTCGCCGGCCGATGGTAGATCTCGAGCTTGGGGCCGACCTGCTCGATCCGGCCCTCATGCATCACCGCGATCCGGTCGGACAGTGTCAGCGCCTCCTCCTGGTTGTGGGTCACGTAGATGAACGGGATGCCGAGATCCTGCTGATAGCGGCGGACCTCGACCTCCATCTCGCGCCGGAGCTCGCGATCGAGATTGGCGAGCGGCTCGTCGAGCAGCAGGAGCGACGGCCGCGCGACCAGGCCGCGGGCGAGCGCCACGCGCTGCTTCTGGCCGCCCGAGAGCTGATGCGGAAAGCGCTCCTCCAGGCCCTTCAGGCGGACCAGATCCAGGACCCAGGCGAGCTGCTCGGTCTGCTCGGCCCGGCTGCGCCGCTGCATGCGCAGGGGGAAGACGATGTTCTCGGCGACCGTCCGGTGGGGAAACAGCAGGAAGTCCTGAAAGACCATGCCGAGGTTGCGGGCATAGGGCGGCAGACCGGTGACCTCGCGGCCGTTGATCAGGACCCGGCCGGCATCCGGGACCTCGAGGCCGGCCAGGATCCGCAGCATCGTGGTCTTGCCCGAGCCCGACGGCCCGAGCAGGGCGAAGAACTCGGCCTGCGCGATCGTGAGATCGAGCGCGCGGACCGCCTCGACCCGGCCGAAGCGTTTGGCGATCGCGTAGGTCTCGAGGACCGGGCTCACGGGCGGGGCGCTCGGTGGCGGCGGGCACGCCGGGGTGCCCGCCCGTCACTGTCGATGGTCAGGCGGCCTCGACCTCGGACCAGATCCGCTCCCACTTCTCGGGCGAGGACGGCGCGTCGAACTGGTAGAGCCCCTCGATCGCCTTGGTCTGGTTCAGGAACAGGGTCTCGACGTAGCGATCGGGCAGCATGTCGCGCACGTCCACGGTCGGCGCCCAGCCGATCTCCATGGCGACCGTCTTCATGCTGTCCTTGGCGAGGCGGAAGTCGATCCAGCGCTGCGCCACCTCGAGCTTCTCGCTGTCCTTGACGCCCGCGGTGATCGCCCAGGTGTCGACCCAGCCGAGCCCGCCCTCGGTCGGCTTGAGGACGTGGCGCATGTGCAGGTCGGTCTTGCCGTCGAGCTCGTCGAAGCGGATCCGCCGGTAGATCCCGGACCACTCCGGCGAGGCCCAGACGACGCCCGCGCGCAAGAGGCGCTCGAGCGTGTCCTCGTCGTTCCAGCGGGTCACCAGCAGGCCCTTCTGGGTGATCAGCAGCTCCTTGCAGCGCTCGAGCTCGTCGTCGGTCAGGACGTAGGGATTGAACGACTTGCCGTCCGGGCGCGGGGCGTCCGTCGTGCCCATCTCGAAGGCGGCGAGGATGCCGGCCAGCGCGATGTTCTCCTCGAAGCGGGCGCTGGTCGAGAGATGGCCGCCGTATTTCTCGTTGAACAGCAGGCCGACGCTCTCCTGGTCGGCGGCGGCGACCTCATCGGTGTTGACCGTGAAGCCGTAGCCGCCCCAGCAGTTCGGCGCCGCGATCATCGCCGAGCCGTCCTCGGCCTGGAGCAGCATGTAGTTGGGCGGCCGGAATTCGGGGAACACGTTCGCCATGTTGGCGAGCTTGTCGTAGTCGACCGGCTGGGTCAGGCCCTGCTTGGCGTAGAGGCGGGGCCAGAAGCCGTCGGCCATCACCAGATCGAAGTCCTGGGTGCCGCCGGCGCGCAACTTGTTGTAGGCCTCCGAGTTGCCGTCGAAGAAGCCGGCCGAGACCTTGACGCCGTGCTCCTGCTCGAAGGCCGCGGTCAGCTCCTTGACGTTGTAGTGCTCCCAGCCGAGCCAGCGCAGCTCGAGGGTCGCGGCCCTGGCGTTCCGGATGAACGGAAAGCCGAGCGCCCCGGTGGCCGCCGCGGCCGCGCCCGCCTGGAGCAGCGAGCGCCGCGACAGGGCGTGCGTCTGTGGGCTTCGATCTCTGCCGACGAGCTGTCGGAAATCTGCGGTGCGCTCTCCGTCCTGGCCATTTGTGGTCCCCTTTTTGCTGGTTGAGGGCCACTCTACCGATCAGGCCGGCGTCCCGGCAAGCCGGTTCGCGCGGCGGGCGGCGATGAGACGGGCTCAGCCGGACACCGCCGGCCGGTTTGCCACTGCCTGGCGGGTGTCGCTGGTGCACGGCGGGCGCCGCGTCGATCGGACCGCCGGCACCCGGAGCGATGGCGGACCGGGCGACCGGGGTCTACGCTTGGCTGCAGGCCGCGACCGCTGCCAGCATCTCCTGCACGTGATCGCTGCTGATGCCGGCGACCGGGATCAGCGCGACGCCGTCGGGCAGCGCGCGGATCAGCTTGTGCGCCGAGGCATGATGTGACGGACCTCTTGCGGCATCTCACGCCTCGACCCTACCGAAGGTCAACCGACCACAGCCGCAGAATGACGCCAGTTTGGTGAACAGGGATCCCATCCAACGGCGGATGCCAGGCATCATCATTCCCATGGGACTCGTCACCCTGATCCGCCCGAGGGCCGCGGCATGACCGCCGACCCGCGCCTCCGGCCGCTGAACGATCGCGGCCCGGTCGCCGGCGCCTACGTGCTCTATTGGATGCAGCAGTCGCAGCGGGCGGCGGGCAACCCGGCGCTCGAGCATGCGATCGGCGAGGCCAACCGGCTGGGCCTGCCGGTGGTGGTCGGCTTCGGCCTGATGGCCGCCTATCCCGACGCCAACCGACGCCATTATGCCTTCATGCTCCAGGGCCTGCAGGAGGTCGAAAGAGCCCTTGGCGTGCGCGGCATCGGCCTGGTCGTCCGGCGCGGCCGGCCCGACCAGGTGGCGCTCGGTCTGGCCGCCGCCGCGGCGCTCGTGGTCTGCGATCGCGGCTATCTCCGCCATCAGAAGCAGTGGCGGGCGGCGGTCGCCAGGGAGGCGCCCTGCCGGGTCGTGCAGGTCGAAGGCGATGTCGTCGTGCCGGTCGAGGTGGCGTCGGACAAGCAGGAGAACGCGGCGCGCACGCTGCGACCGAAGCTCCGCCGGGTCTGGGATGCCTGGCTGACCGAGCTCGACCCGTTGCCCGTCGACCGAAGGGGATACGGGCTGCGATCCGAGGTCGAGCTCTCGAACCTCGAGGCGATCCTCGACCGGCTCGGCCTGGACGACCGGGTTCCCCCGGTGCAACGCTTTACGGGTGGCACGAGCGCCGCGCGTGCGCGTCTCCAGGGCTTCCTCGAGCATGGCCTCGAGGGCTACGCCCGCGGCCGCAGCGAGCCCGCCCTGATGCAATGCTCGCTGCTCAGCCCCTATCTGCACTTCGGTCAGATCTCGCCGGTCGAGATCGCGCTCCGGGTGCGCGCCGCCGGGACCGGCGCTCCGGACGACCGCGCGGCCTATCTCGAGGAGTTGATCGTCAGGCGCGAGCTCGCGGCCAATTTCGTCCACTTCAACGACCAGTACGATCGCTACGACGGCCTGCCGGCCTGGGCGCGCCGCAGCCTCGAGGACCATGCCCGCGACCGGCGCGACCACAGCTACGATCGTTCGCAGCTCGAGGGCGCCGGGACCCATGATCGTTATTGGAACGCGGCCATGCGCGAGATGCTGCACACCGGCTACATGCACAACCACATGCGGATGTATTGGGCGAAGAAGATCCTCGAATGGTCGAGGGCGCCCGAGGCCGCCTACGCGACCGCGCTGGACCTGAACAACCGGTACTTTCTGGACGGCCGCGATCCCAGCTCCTACGCCAACGTCGCCTGGGCCTTCGGCCTGCACGATCGGCCCTGGCCCGAGCGGCCGGTGTTCGGCAAGGTGCGCTCGATGATGGCGAGCGGGCTCGAGCGCAAGTTCGACATGACCGCCTATCTGGACGTGGTCGAGCGTCTGGTGGCGGCGGAGCGGGGCGGGGAGCTGCGAGCCTGACCGATCCCTCAGCCCGCCGGATACCAGGCCGGCTTGCGCTTGGCCCGAAAGCTCTCGAGGCCTTCGGCGGCCTCGGGGGAGGTGCGTTTGACCGCCGCCTGAGCGGCCAGCGCCCGGACCTGCTGCTCCGAGAGCAGGAGGCCCGCCTGCTCCAGGAACAGGAGCTTGGAGAGGGCGACCGCGTCCGGGGCGCTTTGCAGCAGAGCCTCGAGGATCGGCGCCGCGGCGGCGTCCAGGCCGCCCTCGGGGCAGACCGCGTGGACCAGGCCGATGCGCAGGGCCTCCCGCGCATCGAAGCGCTCGCCGGTGACGCCGTAGCGGCGCGCCTGGCGGACGCCGATCGCCGCGCACAGCTGCGGCACGATCGGTGCCGGGACCACGCCCCAGCGGACCTCGGTCAGGGCGAAGGACGCGGACTCGCAGGCGATCGCGACGTCGCAGCTCGCGACCAGGCCGACCCCGCCGCCGTAGCAGGCGCCCTGGACCAGGGCGAGGGTCGGCTTCGGCAAGGCGTTCAGCCGGCGCATGGCCTCGGTCGTGCGCCAGGAGAAGTCGGTGTTCTCGGCGGGGCTGGCGGCGGCCAGCGCGCGCAGCCAGTTCAGATCGGCGCCGGCCTGGAAGTGTTTGCCGCGGCCGCGCAGGACCACGGCCCGCACCCGCGGATTGCGGCCGAGGGCTTCGAGCGCCCGGCCGAGCTGATCGATCACCGCCGCGTCGTAGGCATTGTGCACCTCCGGGCGGTTCAGGACGACGCTCGCCACGCCCCGGTCGTCGACCTCGGTCAGCACCACGTTCTCGGTCATGGGTGTGGCTCCCGCCGCTCGGGCTGGCCGCGCCGGCCCGCCCGAAGTGCTGCCTGTAGCACCGGTCCGGGGTGCCCGGCCAGGGTCCGAGGCCACCTGACGCCGCGGCCGGCGGCGGCGCGGTCGGGCCTGGCTTAACCCGGTCTAAACCCCGACTGGCTAGCTTCGGGCGATCCAGAAGCAACGGTCACACATGCGCTTCAGCCAATTCCACCTCACCCCAGGACAGTCGTTTGGCCGCAAGTCGGACGACGACGACCTGCCCCGTGACTATCGCCGGCCGCTGCCAGCATCGACCCCGAGACCGCCGGCGCCGGGCGCCGAAGCTCGCCCGGGGATCGGGCTGCGTCCGGGAGAGTCCGGCTGGCGCGCGCAACCGGGCCCGGCGGACGAGCGCCGGCCCGGTGCCAGCGGCGCCCCGGCGGGGCATGATCCGCATCCGACCAGCGACGCGCCCGCGGCCAGCGGTGGCTGGCGGACCGTCGGTGGCGGTCTGGGCGGCCAGAGCCTGATCGACGAGCTGGCGGCCGAGGCCGAGGCGGCCAAGGACGAGCCGGCGGGACGCTGGGCGGACGATCAGGTGCCGCCCGACCCGGATCGGGTCGCCGAGGCGGCGCTCATGCCGGCCGCCCAGAGCCCGCTCGAGGATGGCGGCGAGGCGCCGGCCGACGACCTTGACGACATCGCGGTCACGATCGGCCGGGTGGTCTCGATCCGCGGCTCGGTGGTCTGGGGCGCCTTGTTCGACGACGACGACGGCACCGCCGGGCGCGCCGCCCGGATGGGCGCCCTGGTCTCGATGCGCGGGCCCGATTCCCGGGTGTTCGGGATCGTCAACGCCCTGGAGCGGGACGGCGGTCGCGGCCAGTCGTCGGAGCGGACGATCTTCGAGATCCAGGTCCTGGGCGAGATCTCGACCGCGACCGCGGCCAGCCGGGGGGCCGGCTTCCAGCGCGGCGTCTCGAGCTATCCGCCCCTGGACGCGCCGGTCACCACGGTCAGTCTGCGCGACCTGGCCGCGGTCTACGCGCGACCACGGGTCTCGAACGTCCGCATCGGCCGGCTGCGGCACAATCGCAAGGTGCCGGCGTTCGTCCTGACCGACAACCTGCTCGGCAAGCACTTCGCCGTCCTCGGCACCACCGGCTCGGGCAAGTCCTGTGCCGTGACCGTGATCCTGCGCTCGATTCTCGACGAGCTGCCCAACGGCCACGTCGTCCTGCTCGACCCGCACAACGAGTATGCCAGCGCCTTCGCCGATCGCGCCGAGCTCCTCAATCCCTCCAACCTGCAGCTGCCGTACTGGCTGCTGAGCTTCGAGGAGATCGCCCACATCCTGATCGGCGGCGGCAGCAGCGAGACCAGCTTCGCCCAGACCGCGCTCCTGAAGGACGCGATCCTGCGGGCCAAGCGGGCGTTCGTCGGCGATGCCGGCGGCGCCGACCACATCACCGTCGACACCCCGGCGCCCTATCGCCTGTCCGACCTGATCGCGACGGTCAAGGAGGGCATGGGCATGCTCAATCGGGCCGACGGCTCGGCGCCCTATCTGAGCCTGATCGCCCGGATCGAGGGCCTGCGCAACGACCGGCGCTACGCCTTCATGTTCGCGAGCCTGGCGGTGCGCGACAACATGCGCCAGATCCTGGCCCAGCTGCTGCGGATCCCGGTCGCCGGCAAGCCGATCACGATCATCGACATCTCGGGCGTGCCCTCGGAGATCGTCGACGTGGTCGTCTCGGTCCTGTTCCGGCTGGTGTTCGAGCTCGCCGTCTGGAGCGACCGGGGCGCCGGCCCGCCGGTGCTGCTGGTATGCGAGGAAGCGCACCGTTACGTACCCGAGGACAATGCCGTCAACTTCGCGCCGACCAAACGGGTGATCTCACGGATCGCCAAGGAAGGCCGCAAATACGGCGTCACGCTCTGCCTGGTCAGCCAGCGACCGTCAGAGCTGTCGATGGGCAGCCTGGCGCAATGCAACACGTTGTTCGCGCTGCGCCTGACCAACGAGCACGATCAGGCGTTCGTCGCGCGCGCCTTGCCCGAGAACGCCCGCTGGCTGGTCGACAGCCTGCCGTCGCTCAATACCCAGGAGGCGGTGGTGGTCGGCGATGGCGTGACCGTGCCGGTGCACATCCGCTTCGACGACCTCGACCGCGAACACCGGCCGTCGAGCTCCAACCCGTCGTTCGCCAAATCGTGGCGCAACGAGCCCGATCAGGCGTTCCTCGACCGGGCGATCAACCGCTGGCGCCTGCAGGCCCGCTGAGCGCGGGTCTGGGTGGTGCGTAGGAGACGACGATCATGGCGGCGGTGGCGTTCGGCGGTGCGGCCCCGGTCGGGGCCCGGCACCGGCAGCATCGGGTGAGTTGATCATGCAGGACATGCGCGCGATCGGCGAGGACGCGGCCCTCGCCGGCAAGGTGATCCTGATCGCCGGCAGCTGTCAGGACGTGAGCGAGGCGACCGCCCGCCTGTTTGCCAGATACGGCGCCGAGGGGTTGTTGATCGGCGGCCGCCATGCCGAGCGGGGTCAAGCGGTCGCCGCGATCATCTCCGCGGCCGGCTGCCCGGCCGCGTTCGTGCCGACCGACTTCGCCAAGCTCGAGGACTGCGCCGGCCTGATCGCCGAAGCGGACAAGGTCTTCGGCCGGATCGATGTCGTGATCTTCGCCGCCGGGATGGTCGCGGCGCGCGCCAGTACCGAGACGCTCGCCGAGCATTTCGACCATATCGTCGCGATCAACCAGCGCGCGCCGTTCTTCCTGATGCTCAGTGCCGCCAAGCTCATGCAGCGCGATGAGCGGCCGGGCACCATGGTGACCGTGCTCGGCGTGCCGGGCGAGGGCGAGCCCTTGCCGGTTGCGGCCTATGAGGCGAGCCAGGGGGCGCTCGCGGCGATCACCCGGAGCTTCGCCACCGGCCTGGTCGACTACCAGATCCGGGTGCTCGGGCTCGACCTCGGCGGCTGCGACGCGCTTGCCGACATCGCCATCGATGCCGGCTCGGCGCTCGCGGAGCGGCGCGCGCATCGATCCCTCAGGCCCCAGGAGATCGCTGGCGCGCTCGCCTCGCTGGTGGCCGATCCGGATCACCCGCCGGCCGGCACGATCGTGGCCATCGACCAGCTGCCGTCGTCGGCGGCACTGGCGGCCGAGCACCGGCCGACGCCGGCCGCCTGATCCGGCCATCGAGGTCGCCACCGCCGGCGCCGCCCCAGCCGACCGCTCGCCCCGAGATCCGGCGTTTCCCGTCGGTGTGGCCATTGCGAGGCTGGACAACCGGCCGGCCAGAGGCTCAGATGGCGGCTCGACCGCGACAGTTGTGTCGGCTGCACCAGGGAGGGTTTCGAGATGGCGACCGCGCTGCGCACCCAAGTTGCGGATCCGGCCAGCCGGTCGTCCGCCCGCGACCCGGGCCCGGCCGCCGAGGCGGGGGTTGCGGCCACGGTGGTCGACACGCCTTACACCCGGCGAGCCCGCTACTTCGACTCCAGCAACGCCTTCGCGCTCAAATATCCGCAGGTGCCCTGCCGTCAGTTCATCGCCGAGCGCGACCTGGCCTTCGACGAGGGGAGCGCAACCGGCCTGATCCCGCTCGATCTCAGCGCCGAGCTCGGGACGCCATTTCCGGCGACCACGCCCCTGATCTTGACCCGCTACGCCCGGGTCCGAGCCGGCGAGCGTCTGACCACCCGCTTCAAGGCAAGCGGCGAGCTGTACTACGTGGTCAGGGGCGAGGGGCATACCCTCTGCGGCACCGATCGCATCGTCTGGGGCGCGGGCGACGTCCTCTGCCTGCCGGGCGGCGGCGAGATCACCCACGTCGCGGGCGCCAAGGACTGCGTGCTCTGGGTGATCACCAACGAGCCCGAGCTCGCCTTCGAGAGCCTCGAGCCGCCGGCGCCCGAGAATGCCGTGACCGGGCCCGTGCACTATCCGGCCGCCGAGATCCGCCATCAGCTCGCGCGGGTCGCAAAGAAGCTCGAGGGCAAGAAGATCGCAGGCCTCGCGCTGGTGTTCTCGAGCATCGACCAGGAGCATCAGCGCAACGTCCTGCCGACGCTCACGCTCGCGGTCAACCAGCTGCCGCCCGGCGACTTCCAGCGCCCGCATACCCACAACTCGGCCGCCATCACGCTCTGCCTCGAGGGCGAGCGCTGCTACTCGATGATCGACGGCCAGCGGGTCGACTGGCAGCCGGATGCGGTCATGGTGACGCCGCCGGCTGCGGTCCACTCGCACCACAACGACGGCGACGCCTGGATGAGCTGCCTGATCGTCCAGGACGGCGGCCTGCACTACCACTGCCGGACCATGGATTTCCGCTACGCCGACGGTTGACGCGCGACCGGGCGACGCCAAGGCTGCCCGGCGGCGCCGGTTCTCAGCCCGAAGGTCGGCGCATCCGGGCCTGATCCAGGAGCATCGGCCAGGTGCCGCCGTCGCGTCGCCGCCGTTGCGTCGGCGGGTGGGCCGATCGATGTACGGCGGCGGGAACAGCCAGCCTCCGGCACGCCATCACGATCCGGCGTGGGCGCGCGCCGCCCGGGAGCGCTTGCCGTCTCACGGCGAGATCGCCGCGCCTGGCGGCGATGGCACCGCCCGCCCGAGGGGCCGTCCGGACCGTTCGCGACCGGGCGCCCTGCGGCGAGCGAGCGCCCCGTCGCCCTAGCGAGCGCGCTTGCTTCCGGGCAGACCTTCGATCAGGCTGCAGCTCCCGGGCGGTCGAGCACGGTGAGCCGCGGCCGGGGTTCGTGGGACCGGGCCGCGGGACGTTCTCCCGGCGCTCGGCCCAGCCGTCGTCGCCAGCGTGGCCGTGGCGGCTCGCTGCCGGCAGGAGACCCGCAAATGAGCCTGGTCGAGACCCGTCGTGGCCAGATCTTCCCGGTGCTCGACATGGCGCAGATCGAGACGGCGAAGCGCTTTGCCAGCGGCCAAGCGCGCCGGTTCGCCGCCGGCGAGGTGGTTTTCGACGTCGGCGAGCGCCCGGCACCGGCCTGGCTGGTGCTCGAGGGCACGATCGAGGTGGTGCGCCGGGACGGGCTCGAGCGCGAGGCGGCGATCACCGCCCATGGCGCCGGCCAGATCACCGGCGAGCTCAGCCAGCTCGCCGGCCGCGCCTCGCTGGCGGCCGGCCGGGCGGGCGCTCGAGGGTGCACCGCCCTGCCGTTCGATGCCGCCCATCTGCGCGCCCTGGTGGACCGGGGCGGGACCAACCCGGGTCACGGCGAGCCGCGGGGCGCGGGTAGCCGATTCCCGCCTGAACCACCAAGACCGGAAGGGTCTGACCAGAGTCGAGCCCGCCAAAACCCAGGGAAAACAACGATGCGACCGCTCTATCTGCTGACCTTCGCCGCTGCGCTCGCGATCGCCTCGAGCGCCCAGGCGGCCGCCCGCGCCGAGAACCACTTCGGCTCGATCTACATCGACGACAAGAAAGCCGGGCAGATCCACTACACCGTCGAATACGACGAGGACGGCGCGGTCGAGACGCTCAAGACCCGCGCCTCGCTCTCGATCCTCGGCATCAAGCTGTTCAATTTCGAGCAGAACCTGCACGAGGCCTGGCGCAGCGGCGACCTGCAGACCCTCAAGGGCCGCACCGACGACGACGGCAAGATCTACGACGCCGTGCTGGAGCGCCAGCCCACGCACTACCAGGGCGTCCTCAACGACCAGCCGGTCGAGCTGCCGGCCAAGGCCTTCCCGGCCTCGGTCTGGCACTACGCGATCATCGACCAGCCCCTGTTGTTCGATCTCAAGGACTTCAGGCTCATGAACGTCAAGGTGGCTCGAGCCGACGAGACCCTGACCATCGACAAGCAAAAGATCCCAACCGAGCGCTTCGACTTCTCAGGCGACTGGCAGGCGTCGGTCTGGTTCGACCAGAACAAGATGCTCGTGCAGTTCCGCTACGCGGTCGACGGCCACGACGTCCGGGTCCAGCTCGACGAGTGAGGCGGCCGCCCGGACCCGCCGATCTTTGCCGTCACCGGGCGCATCAGATGCCCGCTCCCGGCGATCCTCGCCCGCCAAGACCGCCGGGGCCCTTCATCTGCAGCTTCCTCCCCACCTGCCCGCCGGGCCGGCCCTTCGACTTTGGGCCGGCACGGATTCCCACGGTCCCATGGACCCTCCGAAATTAACCTTGACGAGCCATCGTTAAGGTTTGGTTAACGCCCGACGATCCATCCAGCCTCGAGCTCTTTGCCGACGCGCACCGGCTCGACATGGACTCCGGGCTCGACCACGTCGCTCTCGGGGAGCGGCTCACCGTCGATCTGCAGGCTCTCGAGATAGGCCCCGATCGCCTCGGCCGCCATGGCGCGGGCTTCCTCCAGGGTCTCGCCATAGGTCACGAGCCCCGGCAGCGACGGACAGGTCACCGTATACCCCCCCTCCGGCTCCGGCCTGGAGGAGGACGTTGCAGGTATGCTCGCTCGCCGCGATCACTTTCTGCCGCGCCATCTCGGGCCTCTTCGTTGCCACCGTCACAGCAAGATCGGCCTCTCGTCTGCCGAAAGCAACCGCTCGCGCCCCGGCCCGGATTTCTCGGAGGGCATCACTTGGTCAGGCCCGTGAGCCCGGCGATCAGGAACGACACCAGAACGTAGCCCACGAGCTTGTGAAACGCGAAGTAGTACTTCGCCATGCCGTCGAGCGCGATCTCGTAGTGCGGCTCGTGCAGCTTGATGATCGGCAGCAGCAGGTCGAAGCTATAGAAGGCGCCCGCGAGCAGGTCGCCACCGACCTTGTCGATCTGGGTACTAATCAACAACATCAGCGTACCGAAGACGACGAAGCCGGCCACCCACCACAGGCTTCGAAAATACCGATGCCCATAGCCGTACCCGATCGTCCACTTGAGCACAGTAAGGCCGGTAGCTCTCCCAATCTGACCGCTGAGCAGCGCCTGCTCCCGCTCCCGCTCGCGCCCGGCATAGAGCACGTCATTGGCCATCTCGGGATGGCCCATCTCGCGCAGCACCTTGGCACAGTCCTGGTATGGCTGCGGCGTGTAGGGTTTGTGCTTCGCAAGCCATTCCACGAACCACCTGGAGCCGCGCCTCGGAATCCCAGCGCTCGAACCAAGCCCACCCAAACTGTTGTAGGTGAAGCCGTGGAGTTCGATCTTCTTAGGCCACGCGTCCGGCTCGTTTTGCACCACGCGCGCGCTCGCCTGATAGAGATTTCAGCTTCGCCCCGTCGCCTCATTTCGGCCGACTAGCCTTCCAAGCCAAGCGAAATTCGCCCGCCACCCGGCTCCCGGTGAAATCGAGACCCGCTAGCCTCGCACCGGAGACATCAAAGTTGCCGTCGATCCGCACGTATCGGAGATCAACTTCCTTGGAAAACACTCCTTCGCGCAGAATGAGATCGCCTACCCGCGCGATTGCATCCTCAGATCCCCGGTTATTGTTCCACGTTCGAAATCCGCCTCCTCGCCAATACTCGCACCTTCAAGGTCCACGTCAACAACCTTTGCACTGTCACGCAGAAAAAAATCACGTTCGATGCTAGCTCCACGCAAATTCAGTTTCTTAGTTACTCTAGCACCATCGAGGCAAATTTGACCACCAACTCTGGCACCTCGAAAGCAGATTTCAGAAAATTCTGGAGCGCGTGGAAAACCAGAGAGCGCATCCATGTGCAAAGAACCTCGGATATGTGCAGTGCTTAGTCCGAGCTTCCCACATACTGTAGAGCTTGAAAATTCCGCATTACCTCTAACCATAGCTCTGTCAAGCATGACTGTTTTTAATTCGCTGGCGGCCATCACGAGTGATCCAGAAACATTGATGTCCTCAGCGTCGAATGGTCCATCCACCGCAGCCTTCCGCACGTACATATGAGAGCCGATCTGACTCTCGGATAGAGCTACGTCATTGAACTGGCCGTTTTCCATGAATAATGTCTCACCGATTTCGGACTGCTTGCATATCAAGCATCGAGTCAATTGTTGAATGAGTTAAAGTGATCTGACCGCCAACGGTTGCCCAGAGAGCAATGATCGCGGCGAATTTGGAACCGTCACGCAGGAACAAAGAGCCAGCGATCTTCGCAGAATCTAGGAACAATTCGTCCTGAAACATCGAACCTCTGAACGACAGATCTCGACCGGCACGTACGCCGCTCAACACAACTGGCGCCAGGAACCTTGAGCACTAAATCACTACCGGCTGACGCCGGTAGGTTGGATGTGCTGGTCCAGATATTGAAGTATCACGTCGTCGGTGATGTTGCCGCTGGTGGTCGAGAAATAGCCCCGCGCCCAGAAGTGGCAGCCCCAGTAGCGCTTGCGGATGGCGGGAAATTCCTGCTGGATCTTGCGCGACGAGCGGCCCTTGACCCGGCGCATCAGCTCGCTGACCGCGAGTTGCGGCGGCACCGCGACGAACATGTGGACGTGGTCGGTCGAGAGCACGCCCTTGACGATGGTCACGCCGAGCTCGGCGCACACCTGGCGGATGATCTCGCGCACCCGCACCCGCAGCTCGCCGCGCAGCACCTGGTAGCGGTACTTGGTCGCCCAGACGATGTGATAGCGGTGATAGAAAACGGTGTGGCAGCCCTTGTCGTAGGCCATACTCCCCCTCCCGGATCATGGACCTCACTGCCGTGGGCCCATGATCCGGGAGGGGGAGTATGAACACTTTTGCCTTCATGCTGAAGCGCTTCGTCTGGAAGACGAAGGTTTGACACCATAGTCATGGAAAATCAATCGACAGCGCCATTGGCAATTCCGCCCACCGGAGGTCGATCGTTTCGGTGAACAATGCGCCGAAGATCCTTACTGCGGCGCGCGGAATAGCGCCGCGCCAGCGGTCGTGCAGCAGGATGGCTGTCAGGAATTCGAAGCTAACCTGGCGCTCGGGCCCCAACCGTCGTCCTGGTAAGGTAGGGGGCACCAGCCGAGCTTGTTGTTGATGTTGGCGGGCCGACCGGAGCCAACCTCCTGCCAGACCCATTTCTCCAGATCGGACCAGCTCTCGTGTGGAGGCACGCGGCATTCCTCACCAGGTAGCGCCGGGCCACTCGCATCATCCGACATCGCAGAGCCTCATAGCCTCAACCCTGACGCAAAACCGTATCAGAAAGGCTCGATGCCTGAAAGCAGCGCGGCCCCGGAGCCCCTCCCGACGGTCCACCGCTGGCGGGGCCATCCGGCGCGGCGATCGGGGCGTCCCCCTGGCCATCGGCGCCCGCAACTTGTATCCTGGGCTGTGCCGGGCACGGGCCCGGTCGCTTGCCGATAGCCATCGGGAGCCGGCGATGAGCGATCCCCAGACCCCCGATCCCGGTGCCGCCGCCGAGCAGCTGGCGGCGCTCGCCGAACGCAGCCAGCGCCTCGTGCAGGCCTTCTGGCAGCGCCAGGCCGAGGCCGAGGGCGACGGCTTCTCGATCACCGATCCGAGCTCGGTCGGGCGCGCCTTCCTGGCGCTCGGCACCCAGCTGCTCGCCGACCCGAGCCGCCTGGCCGAGGCCCAGGCGCAGCTCTGGCGGGACGGGCTGGCGCTCTGGCAGAGCATGCTCCAGCGCCTGCGCGGCGAGCCGGCCGAGCCGCTGATCACGCCCGAGCGCGGCGATCGCCGCTTCAAGGACGAGGCCTGGAACGAGGAGCTGGTCTACGACTACCTGAAGCAGTCCTATCTGCTCACCGCCCGCTGGCTGCGCGCCCTGGTCAAGGACGTGCCCGGGCTGGAGCCGGGCGACCAGCAGAAGGTCGACTTCTACACCCGCCAGTTCGTGAGCGCGCTGGCGCCTTCCAACTTCGTCCTGACCAACCCCGCGGTCCTGCGCAAGGCCAAGGAGACCGGCGGCCAGAACCTGCTCGACGGGCTCCAGCACCTGCTCGACGACCTCGAGCGCGGCCGCGGGCGGCTGAAGATCAGCATGGCCGACGAGCAGGCGTTCGAGGTCGGCCGCAACGTCGCGACCTCGCCCGGCAAGGTCATCTTCCAGAACGAGCTGATCCAGCTGCTGCAATATGCGCCGAGCACCGAGCAGGTCACCGGCGGCCGTTGCTGATCGTGCCGCCCTGGATCAACAAGTTTTACATCCTCGACCTGCAGCCCCGGAACAGCCTGATCAAATGGGCGGTCGACCAGGGCCATAGCGTGTTCGTGATCTCCTGGGTCAACCCGCATCGCGAGCTGGCCGCCAAGGATTTTGCCGACTACATGCTGGAGGGGCCGCTCGCCGCCCTCGAGGCGATCGAGCAGGCGACCGGCGAGCGCGAGGCGAACATTCTCGGGTTCTGCATCGGCGGCATCCTGACCGCGGCGACCCTTGCTTACCTCACGGCCAAGGGCGACGACCGGCTCAAGTCCGCGACGTTCCTCGCGTCGCTGTTCGACTTCAAGGAGGTCGGCGAGGTCCGGGTGTTCGTCGACGACGACCAGATCGCGCACATGGAGGAGCACATCCGCGAGACCGGCTATCTCGAGGGCCACCACATGGCCGGGATGTTCAACCTGATGCGCGAGAACGACCTGATCTGGTCGTTCGTGGTCAACAACTATCTGCTCGGGCGCGAGCCGCCGCCGTTCGACCTCTTGTACTGGAACGCCGACGCGACCCGCCTGCCGGCCGCGATGCTGCTCACCTATCTGCGCAAATTCTACCAGGAGAACCGCCTCATGCAGCCGGACGGGCTGGAGCTCGCGGGCGTGCCGATCGACCTCGGCAAGGTCCGGACGCCGGCCTACATCGTCGCGACCAAGGAGGACCACATCGCGCCCTGGCCGTCCTGCTACCCGGGCACCCAGCTGTTCGCCGGCCCGAAGCGCTTCATCCTCGGCGCCTCCGGCCACATCGCCGGCATCATCAACCCGCCCGCCGCCCACAAATACGGCTACTGGAGCAGCCCCCGCCTGCCGGCCGACCCGCAAAAATGGCTGGCCGGCGCCAAATTCCAGGAAGGCTCCTGGTGGCCCGACTGGGGCCGCTGGCTCGCCCGCAAGGCCGGCAAAAAGGTCCCCGCCCGCCAACCGGGCGACGGCCAGCTCTCGCCCCTCGAGGACGCCCCCGGCTCCTACGTCAAGGTGCGCGCCAGCGAGTAGCTGCGAAGTCTCTGGCCGAACGAACGCGCGACGATCCAATCACCAATCCGTGCAAGGCAGTCTCCCGAAGTCATTGCTGCCGACGCAAAGTCAACCTTAGGATGAGTGAATTGCCCGCCAGATTGAGATGCGCTTGAGTTCCCACCGGCTGGACCCATCCGCCGATGTCCGCTCGTTGGTCTTGGAATGCGACGCAGGTGGTGCAAAAGTGGCGCATCGGGTACTTACCGTGGGACGAATCCGTCGCCTGATGTACTTTGAATGATCGAATAACACTGTTGAATTCAGCGGCATCAATCTTCAGTCAACCTAAGATCAAGCTCAGAAACTGCGATTTCAACGTCTCGCATCTGATTGAATTATCTCCGAAAACGGCAAGATTGGCCGAACTCAGCCGGATGGAAATGCGGCGTCCCTGCCGCTCCGATGGAGCCGAGATGGAGGCAGGAGCCGGGTTCCTCGGTGTGCGCCGGGCGGCACGAATCCGTGCCATGCTGAACCGCATCGCGTGAGAATGCGGAGTTGGGCTCCGGGGCAGGGGAATTGCACAAGTGTGGAAAGATGCTTCTGATCTTGCCGTCCTGGTTGCGGAGGCGGGCGGCATGGAGCGGTTTCAGGCGTGTTTTGCGGATCTGGCGGACCCGCGGACGGGCAATGCCCAGCGCCACGAGCTGCTGGAGATCCTGCTGATCGCGCTCGCGGCGACCTTGTGCGGCGCCGAGGGCTGCGTCGACATGGCGCTGTTCGGCCGCGCCAAGGAGCCGTTCCTACGGCGCTTTCTCGCGCTGCCAGGCGGCGTGCCGAGCCACGACACCTTCTCGCGCCTGTTCCGGCTGCTCGATCCCGTCGCGTTCGAGGCCGGGTTCGCCCGCTTCGTCGCGGCGTTCGCCGCGCGCATCGCTCCGGGCTCGGGCGCGGAGGTGATCGCGGTCGACGGCAAGACCGTGCGGCGCTCATTCGACCGCCGGCGCGGCCAGCGACCGCTCCATCTGATCAGCGCCTGGGCGGTCGAGCAGCGCCTCGTGCTCGGCCAGCGCAAGGTCGACGCCACCAGCAACGAGACCCGGGCGCTGCCCGAGCTGCTCGCGCTGCTGACGCTGGATGGCCGGATCGTCACCGCCGATGCCATGCACGGCTACAAGGCCACGGCGCAGGCGATCCTCGACCGCGGCGGGGAGTACTGCCTCGCGCTCAAGGCCAACCAGCCGGCGCTGCTGGCCGACGTTCGCCTGCTGCTGGACGATCCCGCGGCGACCCCCGACGACGTCGTCGCGACCACCGACGGCGATCACGGCCGCATCGAGACCCGCCGGGCCGAGGTCGTGCATGATGTCGCCTGGCTGGCCGAAAGCCACCGATTCCCAGGCCTCCAGGCGGTCGGCAGGGTCACCGCCACGCGCGACGTCGACGGCCATGCCACGACCGCCACCCGCTACTATCTCCTGCGGTCTCCGCTTACCCGAAGGACGTTGCCGGCGGCGCGGCCGACTCCCGATCAGTGCTTCGGCCGCTTCCTCCCCGCCATGGGTCAGACGACCGAGATGTCGGGCGCGTCGACCGCCTTCATGCCGACCACGTGGTAGCCGCTGTCGACGTGCAGGACCTCGCCGGTGGTGCCGCTGCCGAGATCGGACAGGAGATAGAGGGCGGCGCCGCCGACGTCGGCCAGCGTGGTGTTGCGCTTGAGCGGCGAGTTGTACTCGTTCCACTTGAGGATGTAGCGGAAGTCGCCGATCCCGGAGGCGGCCAGCGTCTTGACCGGGCCGGCCGAGATCGCGTTCACCCGGATGCCGGCGCCGCCGAGGTCGACCGCCAGATAGCGGACGCTCGCCTCGAGCGCGGCCTTGGCGACCCCCATGACGTTGTAATGGGGCATCACCCGCTCGGCGCCGGCGTAGGTCAGGGTCAGGAGGCTGCCGCCCGCGGCCATCAGGGGGGCGGCGCGCCGGCAGAGGTCGGTGAACGAGTAGCAGGAGATCATCAGGCAGCGCTGGAAGTTGGCAGCGCTGGTGTCGAGATACTTGCCCTTGAGCTCGTCCTTGTCGGCGAAGGCGATCGCGTGGACCACGAAGTCGAGCGAGCGCCAACGCTCGGCAATCGCTGCGAACAGGCTATCGAGGCTGGCGCCGTCGGTGACGTCGGCCGAGCGAATCAGGGGCGCGCCGAGCTGCAGGGCGAGCGGCCGCACGCGCTTCTCCATGACCTCGCCCTGATAGGTCACGGCCAGCTCGGCGCCCTGGCTGGCGAGCGCGCGCGCGATCCCGAAGGCGAGCGAGCGCTCGTTGGCGATGCCCATGATCAGGCCCTTCTTGCCCGCCATCAGCGGCGCGGGGTCGGACATCGGCGAGCACTCCGCAACAGACACGCAAGCTTTCGGGGCCGGCATCCTAGCGACGGTTGAGGCGATTAGCCAGATGCCGGTTGCTGCCGGCGCGCATGCTCCTCGCGCAGCCGGGCGGCCTCGCTGCGCCGCCGCGCGCTGTTGATCTCGGCGCCGAAGATGAAGATCAGGCCCGACATGTAGAAGAACACCAGGGTCACCACGATCCCGCCCAGGCTGCCATAGGTCACGGTGAAGCGGGCGAGGTTCTGCAGGTAGAGCGAGAACAGGCTGGCGAGCAGCAGCCAGAGGACCACCGTGACCGCGGCGCCGGGCAGGACCTCGCGGCGCGGCAATTGCCGGCTCGGCAGCCAGCGATAGAGGACCGCGACCACCAGATAGATCAAAGGGACCGCCAGAATGTAGCGGCTGGTCTCGTAGAGCAGGGTCGGGTGCCAGTGCAGCTTGAGCAGCGGCGCCACGTACGACAGCGCGATCGGCCAGATCACCACGATGATCATGACCGCGATGATGCAGACCGAGAAGACGACGGTGAACAGGAGGCTCTGCAGGCGGCAGAACCAGATCGGGCGCGTCTCGGCGATGCCGTAGGCGTGATTGAGCGCCTCGCGCAACGCCTCGATGCCCGACGACACCGCCCACAGCGAGACGACGATGCTGACCGTCATCAGCCCGGTGCTCCGGGTCGAGATGACCTGCTCGACCGCCGGCCGGATCGCCTGGCTGACCTCCCTCGGGAGGGCCTCGAGGGTCACCTGGACGAACTCGCGGGCGGCGAGCGACTGGCCGAGCTCGCCGGCGAGCGTGGTCAGGAAGATCAGGAAGGGGAACAGCGAGAACAGGGTCATGAAGGCGATGTGGCCGGCGAAGGTCATGCCGCCGTCATCGACCAGATGCAGGATCGCCTGCCAGACGACCTGGACCGCGAAATAGAGCCGGCCGGCGGTCCAGCCGAGATAGCGCAGCGCCCGGCCCGCCTGCTTCGCCGCCGCCGGGGGCGCGCCGGTCCGATCGGGCACGCCTAGCCCTTCCGGCCGCCCGGGTGGGCCTCATCTGCGTGCCGCCGTGCCCAATCCTCGAGCTCGGCATCGGGCGCGTCCGGCAGCATCACCAGGAGGCGGACATACTGGTCGCCGTAGCCGGCGCCCGGCAGGGCGATGCCCTTGCCCTTGAGCCGGAGCGAGCGGCCGCCGCTCGCGCTCGGCGGCACCGTCAGCCGGACCGGGCCATCGAGGGTCGGCACCGTGATCCGGGCGCCGAGCACGGCTTCCGACAGGCCGATCGGGACGTCGACATAGATGTCCTGACCCTGACGCCGGAACTCGGGATCGGGGCGGACCTCGATCTGGACCAGGGCGTCGCCGGCCGACCCGCCGAGCGGGCTGGCCTCGCCCTGGCCCTTGAGGCGAAGCACCTTGCCGCTCTCGGTGCCGGCCGGGACGTCGACCTCGATCGTGCGGCCATCGTCGAGCTGGAGGCGCTGGCGGCCGCCGCGGGCGGCGCAGCGCAGGTCGAGCCCGAGGCGATAACGGCGATCGGCGCCGCGCAGCTTGTGGCCCGCCGCGCCGCCGGCGCCGCGCGGCTGGCCGCGCAGCTGCTCCTCGAACGCGCCGCCGCCCGCCCGCGCATCGGCCTGGGTGGTGCGGAAGCGGCCGGCGCCGGCGGGGTCGCCGGCGAAACCACGGCCGAAGCCGGCACCGAACATCTTCTCGAACAGGCTCTCGGCGCCGCGCGCTGCGGCCTCACGGGCGGCGGCGTCGCGCGCCCCGGCGAAGCCCCCGAAGCCCGCAGAGCCGCCGACGCCCCCGAAGCCAAAGTCGCGGCGCTCGCGGCCGTCGGCGTCGATCTCGCCGCGATCGAAGCGGGCCCGCCGGGTCGGGTCCGAGAGCAGATCGTAGGCCTGGCTCACCTCCTTGAACCGCTGCTCCGCGGGCGCGTTGCCCGGGTTGCGGTCCGGATGCAGGGTCTTGGCGAGCTTGCGGTAGGCCTGCTTGATCGTCGCCTGGTCGGCGCTCCGCGGCACGTTCAGGAGGCGGTAGGGGTCTGTCATGGCGGTCTGATCGTCAACTCCTGGGTGCGCCAACGCTGCGGACCGCCACGGCGCGGCCGCCGCCGTCAGGCGGCGAGCGGCGCCGGGCCGGCCGGCTGATCCATCATATTAGGATAGCTGACCGCAGAGGGAAGGAACTTCGTGGTGAGGGATGGACCGGTGTACGTCCGCGGCCCAACTCCGCGCCGCGCGACGCTCAGCGGCGGGTGGCGAGCAGGCCATGCTTGCGCAACTGGTTGCGCAGCTGATCGTAGCTCAGGCCGAGATGGCGCGCCGTCGCCCGCTGATGGTGACGGCAGGCGGCCAGCGCGGCGGTCAGCAGCTGGCGCTCGAAGCGCGCGACCGCAGCCCGGAAGTCGATCGGCCGGTCGACCGGCGGGGCGCCCGGCGGCGGCTCGGGTCCGGGGGCGCCGGCGGGCCGGAAGGGCGAGGCGAAGGGGTCGAATTGCAATTCGGCGATCGGGCGCCGGGTCGAGGCCGCGCGGTAGACCGCCCGTTCGACCACGTTCTTGAGCTCGCGCACATTGCCCGGCCAGGGGTGATCCTCGAGCGCGTCGAGGGCGCCCCGGGTGAAGCCGGAGAATCGATCCCGGCCGAGCTCGAACGCCATGGCGCGCCCGAAGCTCTCCGCGAGCAGCGGGATGTCCCCCGGCCGCGCGCGCAGCGGCGGCACGGTCAGCACGTCGAAGGCGAGCCGGTCGAGCAGGTCGAGGCGGAACCGGCCGGCCGCAGCGGCCGCCGGCAGGTCGACGTTGGTGGCGCCGATCAGCCGGACGTCGACCTGGACCGGAGCGCTGCCGCCGACCCGATCGAAGCTGCCGTACTCGACCACGCGCAACAGGCGTTCCTGGACCGCCAGGCTGGTGTTGGCGATCTCGTCCAGGAACAGGCTGCCGCCATGCGCCAGCTCGAAGCGGCCGGCGCGCCGCCGGAGCGCGCCCGTGAAGGCGCCGGCCTCGTGGCCGAACAGCTCGCTCTCGAGCAGGGTCTCCGGGATCGCGGCGGCGTTCAGCTTGATCAGCGGCCGATCCCAGCGCGGCGACAGGAAATGCAGGCGGGCGGCGATCAGCTCCTTGCCGGTGCCGCGCTCGCCGATCACCAGGACCGGCCGGTCGAGCGGGGCGACCCGCGAGACCTGCTCCATCAGATCGAGGAACGGCGGCGCCTGGCCGATCAGCGGCGGCAGCTCGGCGGGGTCGGTGGCCATGGGCAAGATATGGCATGTCTTGGTAGAAATTGCCAATGTTTGGTGAAATACACCACATAGCTCGTCCTGACTTCGCCCATATATCTATGAATATCAAATACTTAGGTCACAAAAATGTGTCTGGCATGGACCCTGCATAGGAGGTGGCGGGCAACGTCAGCAGGACAGGAATCGATGAACGAGAGCATGCACGGCTATGGCGGCCTGGATCAGCGCACCGGCTTCGAGCGGATCGGCGAGCAGGTGCTGAGCTACCTGCGCAGCCGGACCGTCGATCACTGGCTCATGTTCCTTGCGGGCCTTGTGATCGGTCTGATCGTCGGCTGAGCGCGGCCGCAACCGAGCTAGGAGGACGACATGGGAATCTTCTCCCGTCTGAGCGACATCATCAACGCCAATCTGACCGCCGTCCTGGATCGCGCCGAGGATCCCGAGAAGATGATCCGGCAGATGGTCCACGAGATGGAGGACACGCTGGTCGAGGTGCGCAGCAACGCCGCGCGCATGATCGCCGACCGCAAGAGCATCGAGCGCCGGCGGGGCCGCCTCGGCGAGGCGCAGGCCGAATGGCAGCGCAAGGCCGAGCTCGCGGTGACCAAGGACCGCGTGGACCTGGCGCGCGCCGCGCTGATCGAGAAGACCAAGCTCGCGGACGACCTGAAGGGGCTCGACGAGGAGCTGGTCCATCTCGACGAGGCGCTGGTCAGGTACGAGGAGGACATCGCCAAGCTCGAGACCAAGCTCGGCGAGGCCAAGGCCAAGCAGAAGGTGATCGTCGCGCGCCATACGACCGCGGCCTCGCGGCTCAAGGTGCGCCGGCAGGTGCACGACAAGCGGATCGACGACGCGTTCGTCCGCTTCGAGCAGATGGAGCGGCGGGTCGACCGGGTCGAGGGCGAGGTCGAGGCGTTCGATCTCGGGCGCGCGCGGACGGTCGCCGAGGAGATCGACGAGCTGGTCGCGGACGGCGCGGTCGACGAGGAGCTCGAGGCGCTGAAGGCGCGGCTCGGCAAGGCGTCGGATCGGCGCCCGGGGGCCTGACGGCGGTGGCCATGCTCGAGGCGCCGCTGATCGTGTTCGTCGCCGTCGTGGCGCCGATCTGGATCATCGTCCACTACACGACCCGCTGGCGGATGGCCAAGACGCTGACGCCCGAGGACGAGAAGCAGTTCGCCGAGCTCTGGCGGATCGCCGAGCGGATGGACGAGCGGATGGGCAACATCGAGCGCATCCTCGATGCCGAGGCGCCCGCGGGGGAGAAGCAGCGATGACCAGGTCCGAGCGCAATCAACGGCCGGCGAGCCCGCGGGGGCTGTACCGCGACGGCCGGCGGGCGTGGCTGGCCGGGGTCTGCGCCGGGATCGCCGACTACTTCGGCCTGAACCCGTGCCTGGTGCGCGCGCTGACCGTGGCGAGTGCTGTGTTCTTCACCTTCCCGACCGTGGTCGCCTATCTGATCGCGGCGTTTGCCCTGCCGCGCCGGCCGGCCGACATGTACGACAGCCCGGAGGAGGAGGCATTCTGGCGCTCGGTCCGGCTCGAGCCCGGGCGCACCGCGCACGACCTGACCCGCAAGTTCCAGGAGCTCGAGCGCCGGCTGCGCGCCGCCGAGGCCCGGGTGACCTCGAGCGAGTTCAAGCTCCGGCGCCAGTTCCGCGACCTCGAGGGGTGAGCACGGCGGCATGGTGCTGGCGGCGGATTCGCCTATACTCTTAAGCTGAGACGGTGAAAGGGCCAGGCGAGCACCTCCATGGCGCGCATGATTGCAGAAGTTTATGATGCGCTGCGGAGTGCGGGCGCCGAGGAAGAGAAGGCCCGCGCTGCAGCGACCGCCGTCGCCGGTCAGCTTGAGATCGACGCTGCGCCTGGACGCTGGATCGACCGAGGCCGGATGGATCGCCTTGATCCGGCTCGACAGAGCCCGCATGGGCAAGGTTGAGACCGAGCTCGCGGTCCTGAAATGGATGGTTGGGGCGAATATCGCTCTGACCGTCCTCGTGCTCGGCAAGCTGCTGATCCCCTGATCTGGTCGGCGGGGCAGGCGAGCCGGCTGGCAAGGTTGGCACGGAAGTGCCATGTAGAGGGCGACGATCGCTGCCGTCCGCGACCCTACAGCCGCCGAGCCCCTGATGATCTACGTCTGCAACCTGCAAGAGATGCCGGGCCACGTCGCGGCGCTGGCGCCGAGCCATCTGGTATCGCTGGTGGCCCCCGGCGAGCTGCCGCCGACGCCCGAGACCATCCTGATCGAGCGGCATCTGCGGATCGAGGTCCACGACATCAGCGAGGCGCTCGACGGCCACGTCCTGCCGGAGGCGGAGCACGTCCTCCAGGTGGTCGAGTTCATGCGCGCCTGGTCGCACGCCGACGGGCCGGTGCTGGTCCACTGCTTCGCCGGCATCAGCCGCTCGATGGCGGCGGCGCTGATCGGCCTCGTGGTCAAGGCCGGCGGGCGCGAGCAGGAGGCGGCGGAGCTGATGCGCCGGACGGCGCCGCACGCCTGGCCGAACGCCCGCATCATCGCGCTTGCGGACGAGATCCTGGGCTGCCAGGGGCGCCTGATCGCGGCCCGCGAGGCCATGGGGCCGGCCGACCTCACGCTCGCCGTACCGCTGGTCCGCCTGCCGCTGCTCGACTGAGCTCAGAAGCCTGCCCAAGCCGCCCCGACGCCGCTATGGTGCGGGCGGCGCGACGCTTCGAGGGCGAAGTCCGATGAAAATCACCGCGATCGAGACCATCCAGCTCGGCGAGTTTCCGAACCTGGTCTGGGTGCACGTCCACACCGACGAGGGGCTGATCGGGCTCGGCGAGGCGTTCTTCGGCGCCAGCGCCACGGCCGCCTACATCCACGAGAGCGCTGCCCCGCGGCTGTTGGGCCAGGACCCGCTCGCGATCGACCGGCACTCGCGCACGCTCCAGGACACCTACGTCGGGTTCTCGGGCAGCGGCGCCGAAATGCGCGGCCTGTCGGCGATCGACATCGCCCTTTGGGACCTGTTCGGGCAGGCGACCGGCCAGCCGATCCACCAGCTGCTGGGCGGCCTCTCGCGGCCCAAGATCCGGATCTACAACACCTGCGCCGGCTATCGCTATGTGCGCAGCAACGTCGGCCAGCTGACCGAGAACTGGGGGTTGCCGAGCGCACGGACGGAGGGCCCGTACGAGGACCTGGACGCCTTTCTCAACCGGGCGGACGAGCTCGCCCTGAGCCTGCTCGAGCAGGGCATCACCGGTATGAAGATCTGGCCGTTCGACTTCGCCGCCGAGGCGTCGGGCGGCACCTACATCAGCCCCAAGGAGCTCGACCAGGCGCTCGAGCCGTTCCGCAAAATCAGAAAAGCCGTCGGCGATCGGATCGACATCATGGTCGAGCTGCACACGCTCTGGAACCTGCCGGCCGCCAAGCGGATTTTTCGGGCGCTCGAGGAGCTCGAGCCATTCTGGTTCGAGGACCCGATCAAGATGACCTCGGCGGATGATCTGGCCGAGCTCGCGGCCTCGACCCATGTGCCGATCTGCGCCAGCGAGACGCTTGCGACCCGAGGCGCCTTCCGCGAGCTGTTCGAGCGCAACGCGGTCGGGATCGCGATGCTCGATCTGAGCTGGGTCGGCGGTCTCTCGGAGGCGCGCAAGATCGCCGCCATGGCCGAGACCTGTCATCTGCCGGTCGCCCCCCACGACTGCACCGGGCCGGTGGTCTACACGGCCTCGGTGCATCTTTCGATGAATGCCACCAACGCCCTGATCCAGGAGAGCGTGCGCGCCTTCTATACCGGCTGGTATCAGGAGCTGGTGACCGAGCTGCCGCGGATCGAGCAGGGCTACGTCTACCCGATGGCCGGCCCGGGTCTGGGCACCAAGCTGCTGCCGGAGGTCCTGAAGCGTCCGGACGCGACCATCCGCCGGAGCGCCGCCGACTGAGCGCGGCAGGGCGGCGCTGGCCAAGCGGGGGCAGGACGTGGCGCGCCGGCCGACCATCAAGGACGTTGCCCGCGAGGCGGGCGTGTCGATGGTGACCGTGTCGCGGGTCGCCAATGCGCCAGCACTGGTCAGGCCCGCGACCCGCGCGCGGGTCGAGGCGGCGATGCAGCTCCTGGGCTACGTCGCCAACGTCGCCGCCCAGTCGATGCGCACCAACGTCTCGCGGACGATCGGCTTTCTGGTCCCCGACCTCACCAACTACCCCAACGCCGCGATCGCCAAAGCGGCCGAAGCGACCCTCGCCGAGGCCGGCTACTACCATGCTGCTGACCGACAGCGACTACGACCCGGCGCGCGAGGCGCGGGCGCTGCAGCTGCTCCAAAGCCGCCAGGTCGACGGCATCATCCTCTATCTCTCGGACGAGGACGACCCGGCGATCCAGGCGACCGTGCGCAACCTGGACCTGCCGGTGGTCGTGCTCGACCGCGACCTGCCGTTCGCCGTCGACAGCGTGTTCAGCGACCACGCGCTCGCCACCCGCCGCACGGTGCGGGCGCTGCTGCGCCAGGGCCACCGGCGCCTCGCGCTGGTCGAGCCGGCGCTGCGCATCCGCCCGGTGCGCGAGCGCATCAAGGCGTTTCGCGCCGCCGCTGCCGCCGCCGGGCTGCCGCCGGACGCGCAGATCGTGGTCCAGATCGATCCGGCGGCCCGCGACCCCGGGACGATCGCGCAGGCGCTCGCCGGCGGGCCGCTGCCGACCGCGATCCTGGTCGACGGCAACCGGCTGCTCGCGGGCGTGTTCGAGATCGTGCGCCGGCGGGGGCTGGGCTGTGCCGGACGAGGTCAGGGTCGTGGCGCTCGACGCGGTCGAGCCGCTCGCCGCCGCCTTGCCCGAGGTGGTCGGCATCGTCCGCGATTTCGCCGACATCGGGCGGCGCGCCGCGCGGCTGCTGATCGATCGCCTGAGCGGCGCGCTGACCGGCCCGCCGGTCAGCATCACGCTCGCCGGCCGGAGCGTGCTCGCGGGCCGGCCGCGGGCCTCCGCGAAGCTCACGACCGAGCGGTGAGCGAGGTTTTTCGGAATCCGATGTTGACGTTTTCATGGGGCTGCGCGAGCATCGCCCTTGCGCTCCGGCGCCCACCTTGCAGCCTTCGGGAAACCACGAGATGATCAGCGAACGGGATGTCGCCTTCTATCGCGAGCAAGGCTATCTGGTCGTGCCGGACGTGCTCGGCCAGGCCGAGATCGAGGAGCTCCGCCGGGTCACCGAGCAGTTCGTCGAGGACGCCCGCGCGCGCACCAGCCACGACGAGATCTACGACCTCGAGGACAGCCACTCGGCGCGCGAGCCGCGGGTGCGCCGGATCAAGACCCCGCATCTCTGGCACGAGGCCTACGCCCGCATGGTCGCGCAGCCGAACCTCCTGGAGGTGCTGAAGCGGCTCTGGGGGCCCTCGATCCGGTTCGACGTCAGCAAGCTCAACCTCAAGGCCGCGGGCTACGGCGCGCCGGTCGAGTGGCACCAGGACTGGGCGTTCTATCCGCACACCAACGACGATCTGGCGGCAGTCGGGATCATGCTCGACGACGTCGGCGAGGCCAACGGCCCGCTGATGGTGATCCCGAAGAGCCACCTCGGGCCGATCTTCGACCACCACGACGACGAGGGCTACTTCTGCGGCGCGATCGACCCGGCCCGCGGCGAGCTCGATCTCGCGGGCGCGGTCAAGCTGACCGGGCGCGCGGGCTCGATCACCGTCCACCACGCCCGCACCGTGCACGGCTCGGCGACCAACACCTCCGGCCGGCCGCGCCGCCTCCTGCTGCACCAATACCGCGCCGCCGACGCCTGGCCGATCCTCGGCGTCCCGGACTTCGACCAGTTCCGCAAGCATCTCCTGTGCGGCGAGGACACCCTCGAGCCGCGCCTCGAGAAGGTGCCGGTGCGCCTGCCGCTGCCGCCGGCCAGGCTTCAGGGCTCGATCTACGAGAACCAGAAGACCTCCGGCCGCCGCTTCTTCCAGACCGCCGACGAGCTCGAGCCCGCCCTCGGCGACGACTGAGCCGGAGCTCGCCGGCCCAGGCCATTCGGGTTCACCGCGTGGACCGACCGGATCTGAAGCCTGGCTGTTCCGCGGATCCCGACGCGGGTGCGCGTGAACCCGTGGTGCCGGTCTGACGCCTGATGGCCTTTGCGGCCCTCATGCTGCCTGGCGGCGAAGAACGTAGACGCCGGCCAGGATGACCAGCGCCGTGCCGGCCGTGGTCCAGAGGTCGGGCAGGTCGCCGAACACCAGGGCGCCGAACCCGACCGCCGCGACGATCTGGGCGTAGGTGAAGGGCGCCAGGATCGCGGCGGGGGCCATGGCGAAGGCCCGGATCAGCAGGAACTGGCCCCCGCCGAAGAGCAGGCCGGAGAGGACCAGCAGTGGCCAGTCGGCCCCGGCCACCCGGTGCCAGGAGAAGGGCAGGAGCGGGGTTATCAGGACGAACCCGACCGCGACCGTCCAGGCGAGCGTCACGACCGGGTCGTCGCCCCGGCTGACCAGGCGCGTCAGGATCTGGTAGAGCGCGAAGATGGCCGCGGTGGCCAGGGGGAAGAGGGCGGCCCAGGCGATCGCGCCGGCGCCGGGGCGGGCGATCAGCAGAACGCCTGCAAATCCGCAGGCGACGCCAGCCCAGCTGTGGACCGAGACCCGCTCGCCCAGCAGCGGGACCGAGAGGGCGACCACCAGCAGCGGCGAGGCGAAGCTGATCGCGGTCGCGTCCGCGAGCGGCATCAGGCTCACCCCGAGGATCACGGTCACGTTCGCGAGGACCGGCAGCAGCGCGCGGACCACCTGCAACGACGGGCGCTCGCACATGAGCAGGCCCGGCCATGCCGCCGGCCGGGCGACTGCGAGAAGGATCGGAACCGCGAACGCGTATCTCGCCCAGACGATCTGGATCACGGAGTAGTCGCCGGCGAGCAGCTTCGCCAGCCCGTCCATGATCCCGAACAGAGTGACGCCGGAAGCCAGCAATAGGATTGCTGACACTGTCGACGCGTTCCGAGAGCTCGAGGATCTCGTCGGCACCAAACGTTGGTTAAGTTCGGGGACCGGCGCCTCGCCGGCTATTGGCAGATGACGTTGAGCAGCGCCTGGCGGCGTTCGGTGCGGATGACGTGGAGGGCGCGCTCGAGCGCGGCGGGCAGGGCGGCTGCGGTCTCGACCCGTTCGCCGTAGCCGCCGCTCGCCTCGACGATCATCTCGTAGCGGGGCGAGGGTTCGAGGGAGGAGAGCGGCATGCGGTTGCTGCGCACGGCGTGGCCGCCCGGGTAGACCGCGGCGGTCGATTTGCGGACCGCGTTCCAGACGCCGTTGTTGAAGACCAGCGTCAGGACCGGCAGGCTCTGGGCCTCGGCCAGCTGGTGGCAGGCGACCGGGTTCGCGAACATGTAGGAGCCATCGCCGACCGCGGCGATCACCAGGCGGTCGGGGCAGGCGAGCTGGGCGCCGAGGGCGGCCGGCAGGCCCCAGCCGAGGCCGCCCGCGAGCGAATGGCTGAAGTAGCAGCCGGGACGCGTGAAGGTCAGCTGGGCGGGATCGCAGCCGAGCTCGTTGAAGACCATGGCATCGGCGCCCTTGGCCTGGTCCAGGCAGCGGCTGATCCAGGCCGCGGTCATGGGCTCGCTCTGGCCGGCCTCGGCGAGGGCGGCCTGGGCGTCGCGGCGCTCGCGATTTCGAGCCAGGATCTGCGCGCGGCGGGGCTCGACGCCCTCGATGCCGCCCGCCGCCTCGAGGGCGGCGCCGAGCGCCTCGAGGGTCGCGCCGATGCCGGCGGCGATCGCGACCGTGGCCGGGAAGGTCCGCATCGGTAAAGTGGAAAACAGCGGGTCGGGGCCGACCTGGATCACCGGGCAGCCGTCCGCCAGCTGGTGGCGCTGGGGCAGCCAGGGGACCATGGCGTCGAGCACCAGGACCGCATCCGCCTCGGGCAGCCAGGGGCCGACGTCGAAGCCCGCATGCAGCGGGTGATCGGTCGCGAGCGACAGGCGCGACGGCCAGAACTCCACGACCGGGATCGCGAAGCGCGAGGCGAAAGTCGGCAAGTTCGGAAAAACTGCGCTCGGTGCCGTCGCCGCGGCCGCAGATGATCAGCGGCCGCGCGGCGCGGGCGAGGATCGCCGCCGCCTCGCCGATCGCCTCGGGGGCGGGCGCGGGGGTCGCCGTTGAGCGAATGCGCGGGGTCGCGCTGAAAGTGAAGTCGGCAAGGGGTGCTGCCAGCGCCTCGCGTGGCAAGCTCAGATAAACGGGGCCGCGGGGCGGGGTCATGGCGATCGCGAGCGCGCGGTCGACGATCTTCTCGATCTGGTCGCCGAAGCGGAGCTCGTAGTCCCACTTGACGTACTCGCGCAGCATGGCGCCCTGGTCGCGCATCTCCTGGCCCCAGTGGATCGGCAGGTCGCGCGAGCCGAGCCGGCCGGCCTCGGTGATCGGCGTGCGCCCGGAGGTGAACAGGATCGGCACGTCCTCGCGGGCGGCGTTCAGCAGGCCCATCAGCGCATTCGCCATGCCGACGTTGACGTGGACCATGACCGCCTGCGGCCGGCCAGATGCGAGGTAGTAGCCATGCGCCATGCCGACCGCGACCGTCTCGTGGGGGGCGGCGAGCGGCTCGGGCATCGCGAGGCCGGCGGTAGCCCCCCGGGAAAACGCCTCGATCACGGGCGCGAAGTCGGTGCCGGCGTTGGCGAACAGCCAGTCGACGCCGCGCGCCTTGAGCAGCGTCAGATAGGCCTCGGCGACGGTCTGGATTTCGCCCGCGGTCTCAGCCATCTGTGCCATAGCCCCTGTGATGCATGGTAGGGACGGCGGGAGTTGAACCCGCACGGCCCGAGGGCCATCGGATTTTAAGTCCGATGCGTCTACCGGTTCCGCCACGTCCCCCGACGTGGTCCTGCTTAGCACAAGCGGCCGCCGCTCCAAACCGCCTCGTGGCGGGCGAGGAGCGGTTGCTGCGCTCGCCGCCGGCAGCCGGGCGGGCACCGAAAGCTCCCGGCCTTCAGGCCGGCGGACAACCGGGAGGACGTGTTTGGTGATTCTGCCCGCGATCGCCACTCTGGCGCTGTCGCTTGGGTTCCTCGGCCCGGCGCCGGTGGCGCATGCGAGCGAAGGTCCGCACCCGCCTTGTGGCGGCGAGGCGCCCGAGCCGCCGTTTCCGGCGCCGGGCGGCCTGCCCAACCTGCGGCTGTGGCACGCGGGCGAGCTGCCGCCGGCATGGCAGCTGCCGGCCTGCACCGGATGGGACGGGCTGCGCTTCGAGCAGCTGGTCGGGCTTGCCGGCCGCCTGCCGTCCGGCCTCCGCGCCGCTGACGTGCTGGCGCGCCTCGGTGCGATCTCGGCGTGGACCGGCATCCGCTACTGGTCGGTCACCCGCGGGCGCTGCCGCGAGCTGATCGCGGACGCCTATGCGTTGGCAGGGCCCGAGGAGAGCCAGCGCCGGCCGGATTTTGCGCCCGGGGAGATGGTGGCGGGCAGGGACCTCTACTTCTTTCAGGATGACAACGGTCCCGGCGGCGGCGCGGTCTACCGCATGCGGCTGCGCGCGGTGGCACCCGACCGGCTGGTGCTCGAGACCGAGAACGTGAGCCCGATCACGCTCCTCATGCTGCCGCTGTTCGAGCCGGGCGAGCTGCGCGCGCTCTATGTCGTCGAGCGCGACCAGGGGGGTGCCTGGACCTACTACAGCCTGAGCGGCGCGACCGCCGGGGTGAGCCTCCTCGCCCTCGGTCACGACGCCTCGTACGCCAATCGGGCGCTGGCTCTGTACGCGTATCTGGCAGGCGTCGACCCCTGCACGCTGGCGACAGCGCCGGCGACGGGCGGCCAGGGCCGACGAGCTGGGAGCCGGTCCGGCGCGCCGCCTGCCGGGCGTTGATCGGCTGGCCGGTTCCGGCCATGCTGACGACGGCGGTGGCGAACGGGAAGCCGATGGCGGATGTCGAGGTCGAGATCGAGGCGAAGTCGGCGCCCGGGCGAAAAGGTTCCTCGCTGACACCTTTCCCTGACAGGGCGACGCCTGGACCTACTACAGCCTGAGCGGTGCGACCGCCGAGGCGCGCGCGCTCGCGCTCGGTCACGACGACTCCTACGTCAATCGGGCGCTGGCGCTCTATGCGCATCTCGCCGGGGTCGACCCTTGCTCGCTGGCGCCGGCGCGGGAGCCGGCCGACTGACGGAAGAGGCGTTGCGGAGCGGCCCCGTGTCCGCCATGCTGACGCCCGCCGGCTGCCGAGCGGGCGCGGACATCGGCAAAAAAAGGAATTCCTGACCCCGTTTCTCCCCCCTGACCCCGTTTCTCCCCCGATCTTTTCCCCTTAGCACAAAGCCGCTGCAGCTCCCAGGGCTGTGACCACTTCCAAGCGCTCCGGATGGCGGCTACAGTAAGCTGCGTAACTGGCCGGGGGGCTGGCGATGGGGTGGCTGAGCGATCTGCTAAAAATCGCGCTTACAAGCGCCGTTGTGAGTTCTGCGTGGACTACATCTGGTCAATTATTTGTTTAGACATCGTGAGCGTAAAGTGGCTCTGAGATATTTAGCTATACGCCTGACGTATCTGTATGCAAACTACGCCCCGCCAATGCGCTAGTTTGATAGCCGATTTTGACGCCTTTTCGGCTGGTCATGCCAAGAAACCAATGCTATCGTTGCCTCCAGCTCCAAATCTCTCGCTATTTCCAGATGACAGTTATTAACTGTGGATCCTTCTTTGCTAATTGAGATTTTTGATTTCCCTCATACAGTGCAGCCTGGCAGAAGATCAGCATACAATTCTATTCGGAGAATTTCGGAGAGCTGAGAGATCCGTACAGGACTAATATCTGGATCATGCGGCAGAATTAGGATGGACGGCAGTTAGGATCGTCAGAAAATGCTCGTAGCCATATTCCAAAATAAAAAAAATTCCTCTCTCTTTTCAATTACTTCAACGTTAAGGAAATACTTCAGGAAAGGCTTGCGAGCATTCAACAAGGCAGGTCGGAAACCGTCGGTCGGAAATAAGGCCTGCGCATGGTTGGCAGTTCTGCCTACGTAACACAAAAGCCGCCATCACTCTCAAGGCCTCTCGATCCCGTCCCCAGATACGGCCATGATGGCGGTCCCGATGTAGGGAGACGGTTCAGGTGGACGCCGAGACCGAAGCGCGAGCGGCGCTGGTGCGGTTGGGGCTGGCGCGGCCGGGGGAGGGGCTGCGTTTCGAGCGGCTGACCGGGGGGTGAGTTCGGACATCTGGCGGGTCGAGCTGGCGCGCGGGCCGGTGTGCGTCAAGCGGGCGTTGGCCAAGCTGCGGGTGCAGCAGGACTGGTTCGCGCCGGTCGAGCGCAACGCCTATGAGGCCGCCTGGATGCGGCGGGCGGCGGCGGTCGTGCCGGAGGCGGTGCCGGAGCTCCTGGGCCAGGATCCGAGGCCGGCGTGCTGGTCATGGCCTATCTCGATCCGGCGCGGCATCGGCTTTGGAAGGCGGAGCTGCGGGAGGGCCGGGCGGAGGTCGAGGTGGCGCGGGCGGTCGGGGAGCGGCTCGTGCGCATTCATGCCGCGACCGCCGACGATCCGGAGGTCGCCGCCGCCTTCGCGACCGATCGGATCTTTTATGACATCCGGCTCGAGCCTTATCTGGTGGCAACGGCGGGCAGACATCCCGATCGGGCGGCGGCGCTGCAGGCGCTGGTCGAGACCACGGCCGGGACCCGGCGTTGCCTGGTGCATGGCGATGTCAGTCCGAAGAACATTCTGGTCGGGCCGGCGGGGCCGGTGTTCCTGGATGCCGAGTGCGCCTGGTTCGGCGATCCGGCGTTCGATCTCGCCTTCTGCCTCAACCATCTGCTGCTGAAGTGCCTGTGGACGCCGCGGGCGCGGCGCGATTTTCTCCGCTGTTTCGATGTTCTGGCGACGAGCTACCTGGCCGGCGTGGCGTGGGAGCCGGCGGCCGAGGTGGAGGCGCGCACCGCGCGGCTGCTGCCGGGGCTGTTCCTGGGGCGGGTCGACGGCAAGTCGCCGGTCGAGTATCTGACCGAGGAGGCGGATAAGAATAAAGTGCGCAGGGTGGCGCGGGCGCTCCTGGCGACGCCGGTCGACCGACTGGACGACGTGCGCGCGACCTGGGCCGAGGAGCTGGGCGGGTGAGCGGGACGGCGATCGCGAAGGTGGAGGGCCGGCGGGTCTGGGATTCGCGCGGCCGGCCGACGGTCGAGGCCGAGGTCTCTCTCGGCGGCGGTGCGGTGGGGCGGGCGATCGCGCCCGCCGGCGCCTCGACCGGCTCCGGCGAGGCGCTCGACAAGCGCGACGGCGGCGCGCGCTTCGGCGGCTATGACGTGCGCCAGGCGGTGGCTGCGGTCAACGACGAGATCGCGCCTGCGATCAATGGGTTGGATGCGAATATTCAGACCTGAGGTCGATGCACAGGCTGATCGCACTCGACGGCACGCCCAACAAGGCCAGGCTCGGCGCCAACGCGACCATCGCGGTCTCGATGGCGGTGGCCCATGCGGCGGCAGCGGCCGCGGGCGTGCCGCTTTGGCGCCATCTTCTTGCTGAGGGTCAACGCCCTGCGTTGCCGGTGCCGGAGATTCAGATTTTTGGGGGTGGGGCGCATGCCGGGCGGCGGGTCGATGTGCAGGACTTCATGGTGGTCTGTCCGGGGGCGGCGAGCTTCGCCGAGGCGCTCGACTGGACGGCCGAGGTCTATCGCGCGGCCGGGCGGCTGATGGCCGCGGCGGGCAAGCTCAAAGGGGTCGCCGACGAGGGCGGCTGGTGGCCGGATTTCGAGACCAACGAGGCGGCGCTCGAGATGCTGGTCCGGGCGATCGAGGGGGCGGGCTTCAGCCCCGGCGAGCAGGTCGCGATCGCGCTCGACGTCGCGGCCTCGGAATTCGGCCGGGGCGGGCTCTACCGGCTCGGCCTCGAGGGCCGCGAGCTGGATTCCGAGGGCATGAGCCTGCTGCTCATGGGCTGGCTGGAGCGCTATCCGATCGTCTCGATCGAGGACCCGCTCGCCGAGGACGATCTCGACGGCTTCGCGGCCTTCACGGCCGCGGTCGGCGATCGGGTGCAGGTGGTCGCGGACGATCTGACGGTGACCGAGGCGGCGCGGGTCCGCCTGGCTGCCGCCCGCGGCGCCGGCAACACGCTCTTGGTCAAGCCGAACCAGCGCGGCACGCTGACTGAGACCCGGGCGGCGTTCGAGGCGGCAGGCACCGCCGGCTGGCGGACGATCGTCTCGGCGCGCTCGGGCGAGACCGAGGATGTGACCATCGTCCACCTCGCGGTCGGCTGGGCCGCAGACCAGCTCAAGGTCGGCTCGTTCGCCCGCTCCGAGCGCATGGCCAAGTGGAACGAGGCGCTGCGGATCGAGCAGGCGCTCGGTGCCGACGCCCGCCTCGCCCGGCCGTTCCGGTCCTGACGCCAGCTTAGCCTTCACCAGCCGCCGGCCGGCGGCGCTTCCGCCGGCCCGACCGCACCGGTCGCGCGCCACCGCGCGTCCGCGATGCGCCGCGTCGGCCTGGTCGATCGTCTGGAATTCTGTCTCCAAGCAAATGGATGGCCAATAGTCACCAATAATCGTTCGGTCGCCGCATGATTAATTTTCTTAGTCAATTAATTAACCTTAATAACCAATGAAAAAATTCGGCAATTTGATTTGGATTTATCTGGCATTTTCGGCATGTTCGAGCTATCATCCTGGCAATGCTCAGCTAGGGCTTGCAAGGAGGGTAGAATAATGTTGTGGATGCGTTCGGCTGCGATGACAGCCTTGTTTGTGCTGGCGGCTGGGAGCAGTGCTCATGCCCAGCCGACGATCTGCGTCAACGGGGGCGCCGCCCCCGCCGGCGTGACCTGTAACTTCGATCCGAATTCCCGGGATGGTGGCTCGCAGAGCCAGGATCGGCTGCGCGAGCCGCGCACGAGCCACACCACTCCGGTCAGCGGGCCCGGCGCCGGCTTCGGCCCGAGCGATCCCGGTAATGGCGGCTCGGTCGGTAATGGCGGCTCGGTCGGTGATGGCGGCTCGGTCGGTGATGGCGGCTCGGTCGGTGATGGCGGCTCGGTCGGTGACGGCGGCGGCGGCCACGGCCATGGCGGCCGGCATGGCCAGGGCGACCACGACCGCGGCTGGGGCCGTGACCATCAGGGCCGCGACGGCGGCCGCGGCGACGATCGCGGCGGCTTCGGCAAGGGCCACGACCGCGGCCAGGGCCGCGACGGCGGCCGCGGCCACGATCGCGGTGGCTTCGGCAAGGGCCACGACCGCGGCCAGGGCGATCACGACCGCGGCGGCTTCGGCAAGGGCCACGACCGCGGCCAGGGCGATCACGACCGCGGCGGCTTCGGCAGGGGTCACGACCGCGGCCAGGGCGACCACGACCGCGGCGGCAGGGGCGATCACGGCCGTGGCGGCAAGAGTGATCACGGTCGCGGCGGCAAGAGTGATCACGGCCGTGGCGGCAAGAGTGATCACGGCCGTGGCGGCAAGAGTGATCACGGTCGCGGCGGCAACAACGATCACGGTCGCGGCGGCAACAATGATCACGGGCAGAGTGGCAAGGGTGGTCGTCGGGGGTAACGCCGACGCCTGAGCGGCGGGCGGCGCGAGCCGCCGTCGCACCACCTGCAAGCGAGGGGCTCGGCTGGTTGGCACCCGTCCAACCAGCCGAGCGTCATGTTCGGGTCGCGGTCCGGTCACCGCTGGTCCGGCTGCTTGGGTCCGGCTGCTTGGGCTGGACCGGGGCGGTCTCTGCCGCTAATCTGGGATTGGAGCAATGCGAAGGTGCCGCCCACCGCTGGCAGGTTCGGAAGGGCGGCCGGGTCTCGTCAAGGGCGGCCGATCGCACCAGCGCGGCCGCAGCGGCCGAAAGTCTGGGGAGGCGAAGGCATGGCCAAAGCCATTCACATGATGGTCCGGGTGCTCGAGGAACGGCGCTCGGTCGACTTCTACCGCCAGGCGTTCGGGCTGCAGGTCGCGGACCGGTTCGACTTCGACGGCTTCACCCTGGTCTATCTCAAGAATCCCGAGGCCGACTTCGAGATCGAGCTGACGGTCAACAAGGGCCGCAAGGAGCCCTACCAGCCGGGCGACGGCTACGGCCATGTGGCGTTCGCGGTCGCCGACCTCGACGCCCTGCACCGGCGGCTCCAGGAGCAGGGCCTCAATCCTGCCGACATCAAGGAGTTCCACCGCGACGGCGCGCTGATGGCGCGCTTCTTCTTCGTCCAGGACCCGGACGGCTACAAGATCGAGGTCCTGCAGCGCCACGGCCGCTATCGCTAG
>CAVSRN010000030.1:0-128497 GCA_963730195.1 uncultured Alphaproteobacteria bacterium | reverse complement strand
CGTGTAGAAGGAAAGGTTGTCGGTGAAGATGTAGATCGCCACCGCCGGGATCAGGGCCAGAAGGCACGGCCGGTCGTTGGATGAAGCGATCTGCAACAGGTGACGGTACCACAGACCGATGCCGCCGACGATCAGGACGAAGCCGACGACGCCGCCGATCACCAGGAAATGCAGATACTCGTTATGCGGCGCCGTCAGGCCTGGAAGCCAGTCGTGGGCCGCGACGAAGCCGGCGCCGATGCCGCGCCCGACGATCGGGCTGAGCGTGAACTCGCGATAGTAGAACGGCCAGAGCTCGTCGCGCTCGGACATCGCGACGGTGCTGGTCTCGCTCGTGAACATGCGCGCTTCGAGGCTCGGCCAGCACAGGATCAGGGCGCCGGCCGCGACCGCCAGGATCAGGAGCGACCTCGTGCGATGGCTGGCCCATTGGGTGCGCAGGTCCGGCGACAGCAGGGCGTAGGCGAGCGCGAACACCAGGCTCGCGAACACCGCCATGCGGGTCAGGCTGACCGCCACCAGGGCGAAGTTGAGGGCGACCAGCGGCCCGGCGTACCAGCGGCCGGGCCGGGTCGATTCGTGCAGGGCGACCACCAGGCCCGAGAAGCCGAGGGTCGCGAACACCGCGGCGTTGCCGGCCGCACCCTCGAACCGGTTGGCCTCGACCCAGTCCGGTAGTGACAGGGGCCGGATGCCGGCGACGTCCAGCAGTAGGGCCAACACCAGGCTCAGCAACGGCGTCAGCATGATCACGGCGGCATAGGCGCGGCGCGAGCCGGGCGCCAGCACCACCTGGGTGAAGGCGAACGGCAGCGCCAGGACCGCCAGGCTCGCGAGCATGAAGAAAAGCGTCAGCTTCGGGTGCAGCCGCCCCAACGCCAGATTGAGACCGAACACCAGGACCAGCGCCAGGATCGGCCAGTTGATGCTCGGGCGCACGCCATAGCGGAGCGCGTTGAGCACCAGGCCGAACACGATCAGGCTCTGGCTCAGGCCCCAGGCGGAGTCGAGCGCCGGCCCGCCCCAGAGCAGCTGCGGCCGGAGCGCCAGCGCCGCGAGCGCGATCAGCAGTGCCAGCGTCGGCTTGCGCCAGCCGAGCCAGACCACGAGACCCAGCAGCGCGCCGCCGAGGACCAGCACGAGTGCGGGCTCGGACATGCCGAGCTTCGATAGAGCCTTCACGCTGCCTGGTTCCGGGTTTCGCCTAACCCTGGGTAGCGGCGGACCGCGAGTCGGCCCACGACTTCAGACGCGGCTCGGCTTAGGTGAACGCGCGCCGCTTGTCGAGCCTCGCGCCCGGGGCGGCGCGGAACGGCGCCGGGGCCCGGCCTTCCAATTGCTGCCGATCAGGCGCAGCGCCGGCGACAGGCCAAGCGCCAAAGCCGTCACGGTGCGCGGCGACCATCGCCGTCTCCCAGGAGTGCCGGCCGCGGTTGCCCGCCCGCCGCCCTGCCGCTATGTCAGCAATTCGAGGCCAGAGGCCCAGGGCCGGGCGCTCGGGGCCGTGGAAGGGTGACGAATGCTGATTGCCCAGATCTCGGATCTGCATTTCCTGCCCAAGGGCACGCTCGCCTTCGGCCGGGTCGACACCGCCGGCTGCCTCGAGCAGGCCCTCGAGCACCTGAACGCGCTCGAGCCGGCGGCGGATGCGGTGCTGATCACCGGCGATCTGACCAACGATGGCGACGCACCGGTCTGGG
Organism: uncultured Alphaproteobacteria bacterium; assembly: GCA_963730195.1. GTDB lineage: Bacteria > Pseudomonadota > Alphaproteobacteria > Geminicoccales > Geminicoccaceae > DATAOG01. The sequence goes on along the minus strand of CAVSRN010000030.1, from coordinate 126,797 downwards.
CCGAGCTGATGGCGCTGCTCGGCCGGCTGCGGGCGCCGGTCCTGGCGGTTCCCGGCAATCACGACGATCGCGAGCTGATGCGCAAAGCCTTCGCGCCGGGGTTCCCGGCCGAAGGGCCGCTGCGCTTCGCGGTCGACCTCGGGCCGCTGCGCCTGATCGGGCTCGACAGCCTGATCCCGGGCGCGCCCGGCGGCCGGCTCGGCCCGGACCAGCTCGCCTGGCTGGACGAGCAGCTCGCCGGCGCCCCGGAGCGCCCGACGCTGGTCGCCCTGCACCACCCGCCGTTCGCGACCGGCATCGATCACATGGACGCCATGATGCTCGCGGACGGCGATGCGCTGGCCGAGGTGATCGGCCGCCACCCGCAGGTCGCCCGCGTCCTCTGCGGCCATGTCCACCGCTCGGTGCACTGCCGCTTTGCCGGCACCCTCGGCCAGATCGGGCCAGGGGTCGCGCACGCCGTCCGGCTGACGCTCGCGGGCGCGCCGTCGCGCTGGGTGCGGGAGCCGCCGGCGGTGCTGCTGCACGAATGGCGGGATGGCCGCGGCCTGGTCAGCCACCTCGACTTCATCGGCGATTTTCCGGTCGGGCGCTTCAGCAACGAGCACACGCAGGTGCCCGCGGGAGGAGCGCCATGCTGATCGCCCAGATGTCGGATCTTCACTTCCTCCCCAAAGGCATGCTTGCCTTCGGCAAGGTCGACGTGGCCGGCTGCCTCGAGCGCGGCATCGCGCATCTGAATGCGCTCGACCCGGCGCCCGATCTGGTGCTGATCACCGGCGATCTGACCAGCGACGGCGACGAGGCGGTGTTTGCCGCGCTGGTGGCGATGCTGGACGGGCTCGAGGCGCCCTATTATCCGCTCCCCGGCAACCATGACCCGCGCGAGGAGATGCGCCGCGCCTTCGGACACCTCGGCTGCCTGCCTGGACATGGGCGCCTCTGCTACACGGTCGACGACTTCCCGATCCGGATCATCGCGCTCGACAGCTCGGTCGAAGGCAGGCCGTCCGGCAGCCTTGGCGAGCACCAGCTCGCCTGGCTGGATGCGCGTCTTAAGGAGCGGCCGAAGAAGCCGACCGTGGTCGCCCTGCACCACCCGCCGTTCCGGACCGGGATTGGCCACATGGACGGGTCGATGCTGCGCGACCGCCATGAGCTGGCGGCGGTGATCGTCCGCCACGCGCAGGTCGAGCGCGTGCTCTGTGGCCACGTGCACCGCCCGGTTCAGCAGCGTTTCGCCGGCACCCTTGCCCAGATTGCGCCCGGCATCGCGCACCAGGTCGAGCTGGTCCTGCGCGACGAGCGCGGCCCCTGGATCTGCGAGCCGCCCGCCGTGCTCCTCCACTATTGGAACGGCACCAGGCTGGTCACCCATCAGAGCATGATCGGAGCCTACGGCCCGACCGGTCGCTTCAGCGATCCCCACGCGCTGGCGCCCGATCGGGCGGCGCCTGGTCACTGAACGCGCTCGCGCCGGGCCCCCGGCGTCAATCGGCCGTATTGCGATAGTTACCGGAGAAGAAGAAATCCCAGAGCGCGTACAGGGTCGCGCCGAGCGCCAGCCAGAACCAGATCCCGCCCGGCTCGTAGTAGGCCTCGAACGCGACCCAGATCCCGCAGGCCACGGTCGTCCCGACCCGGCGCCCGAACGGCTTCAGCCATGGGTGCGGTTGCATGGCAACGACCCTAGCACTGCCGTCACCGGCCAACCACGCCGAACACGCAGGCGGATCATGACGTGCGGAGAAGGCTTGCCATCACCGGCGACGAGGAGGTCTACGCGAGCCTCCATCGGGTCGTCGGGGGCGGCCCCATGTCGTCCGGGACGATCTCGAGGCGGGCTACCAGGCCATGGCCGCGGACGAGGAGCGCGAGCGCGAGGCCATGGAACGGATCGAGGGCATCGGCGCCGACATCGCCGATGAGCCGCCCGCGCCGCGCCGCGGGCGCCGTCACGCCAGCAGCAGGCCGCCGTCGATCACGATGATGCTGCCGGTCATGTAGCGGGATGCGTCGGAGGCGAGCAGGAGCAGGGCGCCGTCGAGGTCCTCGGGCCGGCCGAAGCGGCGCTGCGGGATCTGCTTGCGCAGGCGTTCGCCCGCCTCCGACGCCAGGAAGTCGCGGTTGATCTCGGTCTCGATGTAGCCCGGCGCGAGCGCGTTGACCCGGATGCCGTGGCGCGCGAGCTCGAGCGCCATCGCCTTGGTGACCTGGGCGAGGCCGCTCTTCGAGGCCGCGTAGGCGACCAGATGGCCCACCACCTTGAAGGCGATCAATGAGGCGATGTTGACGATCGTGCCGCCACCGCGCGGGGCCATGCGCCTGGCGACGCTCTGGGCGGTGAAGAACGCGCCCTTGAGATTGACATCGAGCACCCGGTCCCAGTCGGCCTCGGTCTGCTCGAGCACCCCCTTGGCGACCGCGACGCCGGCGTTGTTGACCAGGATGTCGATCGGCCCGAGCGCCGCCTCGACGGTGTCGATCGCGGTCTCGATCGCGCCCTGATCGGTCACGTCCAGCATCACGCTCGCGGCATGGTGGCCGGCCTCGTGGAGTTCGGTCCGAAGGTCCTCGAGCTTGTCGATCTGACGCGCGGCGAGGCCGACCGCCGCACCATGCGCGGCCAGCACCTCGGCAAACCGCCGGCCGAGACCTTGGGACGCGCCGGTGACCAGCGCGACGCGGCCGGAGAGGTCGAACAAATCGCTCATCGTGACGGTACCCGGTTGCGGCCACAGACCGCGAAGCTGCAACGCAGATAGCGGTCGATCCGATGGGTTTCCACTAACGCGTTGGTCCGGCCAATGAACTTCGCGTTTATCCCCCGCCAGAGCTTGATCCGCCCCCGACCGGCGAGATATCGATCTCCAAGCAACCATAACAAACCGGCCGATGTCGAGAGCGCAGGGGAGCGGGAGGATGCTCAATTCCGCAACGGGCTGGCGCGACCTGTCCTGGTCGCGTGACAGCCAGGCGGTCGGAGTTGCCCGGCAGATCGCTCGTCAGGCGGCCCGGGGGCGGCGCTTGCCGCCCGTCCATCCACGACCGACCTTGGCCGCTGCTCTGACCTGTGCCGCCTACGCCGCGCTCGGGGCGGTGGTCTGGGCCGCCTACGGCCAGCTCGGGCTCGATGCGAAGCTGGCTCGGCCGCCGCTGGTGAGCGCGGCCGCGACCCCGGTCAAGCTGACGGCCGCGACGGTCGGGCAGCCGGAGCCGGCACGGACGCTCGACGACCAGACCGGGCGCCACGCCAGGGCCACGCGCGAAGCGCTGCGCGGAGCGGTGAGCGGGCCGCTCAGCAGCCCGCGGGCGGACCAGCGCCCCGCGCTGTCGCCTGCGCCCTCCCCGGCGGATGTCAGCGAGGCGGCGGCCGACGCGGGTCGGCCGGCGACGTCGGACGCCCGACCCGCGCCGGCGGCGCCAGCGGCACCGAGCTCGATGACGGCGGCGCCGCCGCTGCCGGTCCTGAAGCCGCCCGCCGGGATCACGGTGATGGCGGCGGCCGAGCCCGCGATCACGGCACCGCCCGCCCAGCCGGTCGAAGCGGCGGCCTCCGAGGCCGGAGCGGCGCCGCCCCTGCCGGCCCTGAAGCCGGCCGCGCGACTTCCGCCGGCGGCCGCCCGCGCCATCGACGCCTGCGGCGCGGCGGCGGTCGGGCACGGCGTCCTGCCCCCGGGTTGCGATGTGCGCCTCGCCGAAGCGCCCGACCCGGGCTTCCTCGCGTCCTTCTGGTCCGGCTTGAAAGACCTGTTCGCCTCGGGCAGCCGGTCGGCGCTGGTCGCCGCCAACGACGGCGGCCGCGACCCTGGCATTGGCCTCAGCCATCCCGGCGCCGGGTCGGACCCTGCCAGCGAAACCGGCTCGGACGGTGCCGATCGCAGCGGTGCCGGCCCGGCTGGCGACAACCCTGCGGGCGCCGGCGCGACCGGCGCCGGGAGTGTCGGCGGCACGGTCGGCAGCGTCGGTGCGAGCGTCGGCGGTCTGCGAGCGTCGGCGGCATCGGTGGGAGTGTCGGCGACACGGTCGGCAACCACGGCGCGAGCGTCGGCGGCGACGGCAATGGCGGCGGCAGGGGGCACGGCGGTGGCGGCCGAGGAAACGGTGGTGGCGGTCGAGGAAACGGCGGCGGCGGTCGAGGAAACGGCGGCGGCAATGGCCATGGCGGCGGTGGCAACGGCCATGGCGGCGGTGGCAACGGCCATGGCGGCGGCGGCAACGGCCATGGCCACAAGTGAGCGGCTGGCCGGCGACCCGCCCGCGGTCTAGGCCAGGTACGAGCCGCCGTTGACCGCCAGGACGACGCCGTTGGTGTAGCTCGCGGCGTCGCTCGCGAGATAGCGGATCGCGGCCACCACCTCGTCGATCCGGCCGAGCCGGCGGAGCGGGTTGGCGGCCGCGAGCTGCGCCCGCTGGCGCTCCGAGAACTCCCGCCCCATCGAGCCCTCGAGCACCGAGGGCGCGACCGCGTTGCACAGCACGCCGTGCCGTGCGCCCTCGAGCGCATAGGTCCGGGTCAGCGCGTGCACGCCGGCCTTGGAGGCGCCATAGGCCGGGTGGATGCCGGTGCCGCCGACCTGGCCGGACAGCGAGCCGAGATTGACGATCCGCCCGCCGCCCTGGCGGCGCATGACCTGGAGCGCGGCGGCGCAGCCGTGGAAGGTGCCGGTCAGGTTGACCGCAATGATTTTTTCCCACGCCTCGGCGGTCGCGTCGGCGACCTTGACCACGCGCACGATGCCGGCGCCGTTGATCCAGAGCTGCAAGGGACCGGCCTCGGCCGCGGCGCGCTCGGCGAGCGCGAACACCGCCGCCCGGTCGGTGACGTCGAGCCGGACCGGGGTCAGGCCGGGACGCCCTTCGATCGGGACGATGTCGGCGCCGAACACCGAACAACCGTCGGCGAGGAAGGCCGCCGACAGCGCCTTGCCGAGGTCGCCCGCGGCCCCGGTGATCACCGCCGCCGGCATCAGCCGGCCGCCCTGGCGGCGCGCTCGCGCAGCGCGCCCTTGATCAGCTTGCCGTTGGCGTTGCGCGGCAGGGGCCCGGCGCACCACGTGATCACGTCCGGGACCTTGTAGTCGGCCAGCGCCTCGGCGCAGAACGCCCGCAGCTCCGCTTCGCCGGGCCGATCGTCACCGACCCTGACGAACGCCTGGACCTTCTCGCCGAGCACCGGATCGGGGCGCGCCACGACCGCCGCCTCGAGCACGCCCGGATGCTCGGCAGAGCCGGTTCTCGACCTCGGCGCTGTAGACCTTGTAGCCGGCGCGGTTGATCATGTCCTTGAGGCGATCGAAGACCCGCAGATAGCCGCCCGCGTCGAGCGCGCCGATGTCGCCCGAGCGCCAGAAGCCGCCTGTGAAGCCGGCCGCCGTGAGCTCGGGCTCGCGCCAGTAGCCGGGCACCACCATCGGCCCGCCGATCCGGACCTCGCCCGGGACGCCGGCCGCAACCTCCTGGCCGTCCGGGTCCACGATCCTGAGCTCGCCGCAGGGCACCGCGAGGCCGACCGAGTCCGTACGGCCGGCGGTGTGCCGCGCCGGCATGATGGTCGCGGGCGAGGTGGTCTCGGTCGCACCGTAGAGGTTCATCAGCTGGAGCCCGGGCAGGATCTCGGCCAGCCGCGCGATCGAGGCTTCCGGCATCGGCGCGCCGCCATAGCCGCCGATCCGCCAGGCGCCGAGGTCGAACCCGGAAAACTCCGGCTCGAGCAGGCAGAGATTGTACATCGCCGGCACCAGGACCGCGTGCGTGATCCGCTCGCGCGCCGCGAGCTCGAGGAACGCCCCGGCCTTGAAGACCGGCAACAGGACGCTGCAGCCGGCCGTCTGGACCATCGTGAGCAGGACCGCGACCAGGCCGGTCACATGGCTCGCCGGCACCGCCAGCAGCGAGCGCTCGTGCGCCTCGAGGTCCATGGCCAACGCATAATGCAGGACCGAGTGGACGATGTTCAGATGGCTCAGCATCGCCCCCTTGGGCCGGCCGGTCGTGCCCGAGGTGTAGAGGATGACCGCGGTATCTTCCTCGTTCGGCTCGTGCCGGGGCGGCGCCCGGCCACTGCCATCGATCAGCTGTTCGAGCGGCAGTGAGCCTTCGCACGCGCCGGCCACCGAGAGCCGGTGCGTCAGCTGAGGCAGCTCGGCGGCCGCGGGCAGGCGGTCCGCGAGCGCGGCCTCGTGGACCAGGACCCTGGCGCCGCTCTGCGCCAGCATGGAGCGCAGGCCCGGCGCCTGCTCGCGGATGCTGAGCGGCACGGCGATCGCACCGAGCCGTTGCGCCGCGAGCAGGGTCGTGAGGAACTCCGGCCGGTTGCCGAGCAGGATGGCGACCCGGTCACCGGCGCCGACGCCGAGCGCGGAAAAACCGGCCGCGGTGCGCAGGACCAGCCCCCCGAGCTCCCGGTAGGAGAGCCGCAGATCGCCCGCGACCAGCGCCTCGCCCTCGGGGTTGCGCTCGAGTGCTGCCTCGAAGATCGCCGGCAGGTGCGGCGGCCGGTCGGCGAAGCAGCGCACCCGCCGGCCCTCGAAATGCACCTCGTGGCGGATCGATGGCGGCGGATCGTCCGGCCAGGCCATGGTCAGGGCCGCCGCAGGACCTCGGGCGGCGTCAGATAGTCCGCGGCGCGCGCGTGATGGGCCTCCTGGCGGCGCATCTCGTGGCGCGCGATCGTGCGCAGATGGACCTCGTCCGGGCCGTCGACGAACTGGAGCGCGCGGCCCCAGGTCCAGAGCAAAGCGAGCGGCGTGTCGGGGGTCAGCCCCATGGCGCCATAGACCTGCATCGCGCGCGCAAGCACGGTCGTCTGCAGGCGCGGCACCACGACCTTGATCATCGCGACGTCGTTGCGGGCGCTTCGGTTGCCCTCGCGGTCGATCCGCCAGGCGGCGCGCAGGACCAGAAGGCGCGCCTGGTCGATCTCCTGGCGCGCGAGCGCGATCCACTCCGCGACCGTGCCGTGCTCGGAGAGCTTCCTGCCGAACGCCTCGCGCTCGCGGGCGCGGGCGCACATCAGCTCGAGCGCCAGCTCGCACTGGCCGATCGAGCGCATGCAGTGGTGGATCCGGCCGGGCCCGAGGCGCGCCTGGGCGAGCGCGAAGCCGCGGCCCTCCTCGCCCAGGAGGTTCTCGACCGGCACCTTGACTCCGGAAAAACGCAGCTCGCAATGCCCCTCGGGCGCCGTGTGGTGCATGATCGGCAAGTTGCGCACGACCTCGACGCCGGGCGTGGCCATCGGCACCAGGACCATCGAGTGCCGCGCGTGCGGCTCGGCGCCCGGATCGGTCACGCCCATGACGATGCAGATCCGACAGCGCGGGTCGGCGGCGCCGGTGATGAACCACTTGCGGCCGTCGATCACATAGTGATCGCCCGCGCGCCGGATCGAGGTCCGGATGTTGGTCGCATCCGAGCTCGCGACGTCGGGCTCGGTCATCGCGAAGCAGGACCGGATCTTGCCATTCAGGAGCGGCAGGAGCCATTGCTCGCGTTGCGCGGGCGTCGCGAACAGGTGCAACAGCTCCATGTTGCCGGTATCGGGCGCGGAGCAGTTGAAGATTTCCGACGCCCAGACCACCCGGCCCATGATCTCGGCGAGCGGCGCGTACTCGAGATTGGTAAGCCGCGTGCCCGGCTCGTCGTCGCGCAGTCCCGGCAGGAACAGGTTCCAGAGGCCCTGCTCGCGGGCCTCGGCCTTCAAGGGCTCGATCATCGAGGGCGGCCAGACGCCCGCCTCGACCTCGCGCTGCCAGGCACCGATCTCGGGCACCACCCGCTGGTCCATGAAGGCCCGCAGCTCACCGCTCAGCGCCTCGACCTTCGGCGCATAGGCAAAGTCCATGACCAGCTCTCCCCGACCTCAGGGAGGCCAGACTGGCATAGCCCGGACGGCGTGGCCAGGGTCGACGACCGGCCGGCTGGGAGGCATCGGGGGAAGCTCAGGCGGCTCGGCGGAGCGCGGCCAGGCCGTTCGACGACCTGGCGCTCGGCGTGGTCGGCGAGCGTCTTGCGCGAGGTGAAGGCGGTGGCCGGCACCGGCTCGTGGAAGCGGAGCTCGACCTCGGCGCCGGCCAGGCCGAGCGCCGTCCAGAGATGCGTGGGTTCAGACCCGCGATCGTGGCCCGCTCGACGCCGCTCCGGAAGCGGGCTCGGCCCAGAACCCGAACACCGCCGCGCTCAGGGCGTCGATGTAGGCGCGCGCCCTGGGGCCGGTCGCGGGCCCGTCGTAGCTGCCGTCCAGCCAGGCGCTGTGAAAGAAGCCGTCGCCCGGCAGGCGGTCGGACTTGCGCACCACCAGGACCGCGAGCTCGGGCTCGCCGCGCGCCCGGTTGCGCTCGCAGACGGTGCCCAGATCGCGGCAGAGGCCATAGACCCGGCGCGGCGTGATCCGGATGCCGAACTCCGCCAGCACCTCGGCGTAGGTGAGCGAGCGCCGCGCGCGCGCCGCCTCGATCAGCAGCGCCTCGAGCCGGTCGACGTCGACCAGGCTTGCCCGGGCTCGACGGCTCCGAGCCTGATCGTCCTGCCCGGGCCTGGTTGAGACGTCCGCCTTAGGCATGAACAAGTCGCTCCGATGCCAAGCCCGGCCCCCTGGTCTCGAGCTGACGCCGGTCAGGTCGAGGCGGACGACCGCGGACCGAGCCAACCTTGATCGTTAACCGAATGCTAACCGTGGCGCGTCAACCCTTGCTTCGGGCGGTCCATGGGACCGTGGGAATCCGATCCAGAGCTCTGATCGCCGGGGACGGAGTCCCGCGATGGCATGGACCATCGAGTACGGGACGCTAGCGACGACCCGTTAACGAAAGATTGACCGACCGCTGCAGCCCAAGCCCGAAGGCTACCGAAATCGAAAGCCGCCAAGTCCGGCCCCGGCTAGGAGGCTCCCGCATAGCCCAGGCGCTGGAGGGTCGCCTCGACCTCGTCCAGGATCGCCGGGTCGTCGATCGTCGCCGGCACCTTGTGCGGCCTGCCGTCGGCGATGCTCTTCATGGTGCCGCGCAGGATCTTGCCCGAGCGGGTCTTGGGCAGGCGCTGGACCACCGCGACCAGCTTGAACGCCGCGACCGGGCCGATCTCCTCGCGCACCCGCTGGATCAGCTCCTTTTGGATCTCCGCCTCGGCGCGCCCGGCGCCCGCCTTGAGCACCACGAGGCCGAGCGGCAGCTCGCCCTTGAGCTCGTCGGCGACCCCGAACACGGCGCATTCGGCGACGTCCGGATGAGAGGCCAAAATCTCCTCCATGGCGCCGGTCGAGAGCCGGTGGCCGGCGACGTTGATGACGTCGTCGATCCGGCTCATGACGAACAGATAGTCGTCCTCGTCCCGGTAGCCGGCATCGCCGGTCAGATAATAGCCCGGATAGCGCGTCAGATAGGCGTCGACGTAGCGCTGATCGGCCTGCCAGAGCGTCGGCAGGGTGCCCGGCGGCAGCGGCAGCTTGACCGCGATGCTGCCGATTTCGCCGGGTTTCTGCTCGCGCCCGGCCTCGTCCAGGACGCGCACGTCGTAGCCCGGCACCGCCTTGGTCGGCGAGCCCGCCTTGACCGGCAGGCGCTCGATGCCCCAGCAGTTGGCGGCGATCGCCCAGCCGGTCTCGGTCTGCCACCAGTGGTCGATCACCGGCCGCTCGAGCTTCTGCTCGGCCCAGTGCAGCGTGTCCGGATCGCAGCGCTCGCCAGCCAGGAACAGGGTGCGGAACCTGGAGAGGTCGTACTTGCCGATATGCGCGCCGTTCGGGTCCTCCTTCTTGATCGCGCGGAAGGCGGTCGGTGCCGTGAACAGGGCGGCGACGCCATGTTGCGAAATGACCCGCCAGAAGGCGCCCGGATCCGGCGTGCCCACGGGCTTGCCCTCGTAGACCACCGTGGTGTTGCCGTGCAGCAGCGGCCCGTAGCAGATGTAGCTGTGGCCGACCACCCAGCCGACGTCCGAGGCCGCCCAGTAGACCTCGCCCGGATCGACGTCGTAGACGTGCTTCATGCTCCAGTGCAGGGCGACCGCATGGCCGCCATGGTCGCGCACGATGCCCTTGGGCTGGCCGGTGGTGCCCGAGGTGTAGAGGATGTAGAGCGGATCGGTCGCGGCCACCGCCACGCAGCCCTCCGGCCGGGCGCGGTCCAGGCACTCGTCCCAGTCGAGATCGCGGCCCGGGACCAGCTCCGCCCGGGCTTCGGGCCGGGCAAAGATGATGCAGCGCTCCGGCTTGTGGGCGGCGGCTGCGATCGCGCCATCGAGCAGCGGCTTGTAGGGAATGACCCGGCCGGCCTCGATGCCGCAGCTCGCCGAGACCACCAGCCTGGGCCTGGCGTCGTCGATCCGGGCGGCCAGCTCATGCGCCGCGAAGCCGCCGAACACGACCGAATGCACGGCCCCGATCCGGGCGCACCCCAGCATCGCGATCAAGGCCTCGGGCACCATCGGCAGATAGATGATCACGCGATCGCCGTAGCCCACGCCCTGGGCGCGCAAGGCGCCGGCGAAGCGCGCGACCCGGTCCTGCAGCTCCTTGAAGGTGAGCGTCCGGACGGTGCCCGTGAGCGGGCTGTCGTGGATGATCGCGAGCTGCTCGCCGCGGCCGGCGTCGACGTGCCGGTCGACCGCGTTATGGCAGGTGTTGAGCTGGCCGCCCGCGAACCAGCGATAGAACGGCGGCCGCCGATCGTCGAGCACCCGGTCCCAGCGCCGCTGCCAGTCGAGCGCCTCGGCGGCCTCGGCCCAGAAGCCCTCGGGATCGCTTTTCGCGCGCGCGTAGGTCGCCTGATAGCTGCCGGCCATGGTCTGCCCCGCTTCGCTCCGCTTCCTGCCGGCGACTATAGGCGGTCCGGCCCCCGGCCGACAACGGCAGCGAGGCTTCTCGCTGCGGTGGGTCGAGAGTCATGCTGCGGTCGGCCCGGCAAGAGACGAGGCCATCCTCCGCCACCTCGATCGCGTCACCGGGCCGCGCGCTGCCTGAACGCCGCGATCTGGCGCCTGGCCGCCTGCTGAACCAGCCGCTCCGCCGCGTCCGCCGGCGGCAGCTGGATCAGGGCGACCAGCGTCCGCAGCGCCTCGCGGCCGAGGCGACCGGGATCCAGCTCGAGCATCGAGACGGCGCAGCCATAGCGGAGCGCGATCGCCGCCGGCGCCCGCTCGGCGGCCCGGCGGCAGAGCCTGAGGCCGGCCGCCTCGCTGGCGCCGTAGAGCTCGGCCGCGAGCACCGCCGAGCCGTAGCGGACCAGCTGCAGATGCCAGATGCCGAGCAGGCCGTCCGGCCAGGGATCGTCCGGCGCCAGCGCCCGCGCCCGCTCGAGCAGCGCGTGGCCCTCCTGGGCGTAGCCCTCGAGATGCGCGGTGATCGGTCCCGCCCGCTCGGCCATCTGGCCGAGCGCGAGCGCGAGCTGCAGGTAGGCGGCCTCGTAGCCGGGATCGAGCGCCAGCGCCTGGCGCGCATCGCCGGCGGCGTGCTCCAGCAACGCCGACTGGTCCGCCTCGGCCGCGAGGTAGAGGGCCTCGACCAGGGTCGCCCGGGCCGCGAGCGTCAGACCCTCCGCGCTCCCGACCGAGCGCGCCAGACGGGCCGCCGCAAGCATCTCGCCCTGCTCGTAGAGCGCGCTCGCGGTCGCCAGAGCGCCCGCCGCCGCCCGCCCGTCGAGCCCGAGCAGCAACGTCAGGAGCAGGCCGAGCGCGAGCAGCCGCAAGCCCGCGACGGGCACCCCCGCCCGGCCCGCGCCCCGCTTCGACGCCACCCTCAGCCCCGAACCGCGTCAGGCGGCAGCGGCGGCAGCCGCGCCGGATCGAAGGCGGCGAGATCGACGGTCCGCGCCGCCCCGTCGAGGATCAGCTCGGCCACGGCCTCCCCGGTCGCGGGCGCGTTCAGCATCCCCCAGACGCCGTGGCCGGTCGCGACATAGGCGGCCTCGACCCCGGGCACCGGCCCGATCAGGGGCAGCCCGTCCACGGTCACCGGCCGGTAGCACGCCTGCGCCGCCAGGATCTCGGCCTCGCCGAGCGCCGGGGCGAACCGGCCGGTCATCGCCCGCAGCTGCGCCAGCGCGCCGGGATCGGGCTCGACCGCGGCCGGATCGACCGGCAGGGGTGCCGTGCTCGAGAGGCCGCAGACGTAGGTCGTGCCATCCGGGCGCGGAAAGACCTCGGGCGCGTGGGCGCTGCCGTCCTCGGCCTCGTACTCGACGAACAGGGCGTGCGGCGAGATCGGCTGGCGGCTCCGGAACACCAGGCTGTGACCCTTCAGCCCGTAGATCGCCGGCAGCGGCAGCCAGCGCGCCGCCAGCACCGACCACGGGCCCATGGCCACGACCACCGCATCGCCCGAAACCGCCTCGCCGTCGACCAGGACGCCGGTGACGCGGCGCTCGCCGGAAGTGCGCACGAGGCCGCTCACGCTCCCGATCCGGAGCCTGGCGCCGCGGTCGATCGCCGCGGCCAGCAGGCCGCGCGTGAATTCGGCCGGGTCGACCTGAGCCGTGGTCGCCGTGGTGCCGAGCCGGTGCAGGAGCCGCGCCTCGCGCGCGACCCAGTCCGGCAGACCGGAAGGTGCCGGAGCGCCCCCCCGGCGCCGGGCGCCGAGCGCGATGCTCAGGGTCTCGAGCCGGCGATAGCCCCACGGACGGCCCGACCCCGCGGCGAGCTCGGCATGCAGCTCGAAGCTCCGTCGCGCCAGCGCCGCCAGCGCCGAGCCGTCGCACCAGTCGAGCGCCAGAAAGCCGCCCGACCTGCCGGAGGCGGCGCAGGCGACCCCGGTCCGCTCGATGACCACCACCTCGACCGGCCGCAAACTCAAAAAATAGGCGATCGAGGCGCCGATCACGCCACCGCCGCAGATCAGGACGCGCATCGGATGCAGCTCCTTCCGGCGCGGCGCGAGCCCCGCCCGGACCGGGGACGGTCAGCCGGGGCGAGCCTCGGCCCGCAGGGCATCGACGCTCCACGCCCCGGCCCCGGCCACGCATAGATACAAATACAGAAAACAGAACAGGATCGCGGCATCGCCGCCGTTGATCGCGGGGAAGAAGCTCTTGGGCGCATGGCCGATGAAATAGGCGACCGCCATCTCCCCGGCGAGCACGAACGCGACCGGCCGGGTGAACAGGCCGACCAGGATCGAGAGGCCACCGAACAGCTCGATCACGGCCGAGAGGCCGAGCAGCGAGACCAGCGGCGGGCCCTCGCCCCCGATCGGCATCGGGAAGCCGAACAGCTTCTGGGTGCCATGCTCGATGAACAGCAGGGCCGCCACGATTTGCAGCACCGCGAGCATCCGCGGCGCCCAGATACCGTCCGCATCGACCTTCACTTGCCAACCCTCCGATTGATCCCGATCGATGTGCGACGCCCGCCGCGCGTTGGCAAGAGCACCGGTGCGACGCTGCATCCGGGCGCAGGCTTTTGTCGTGTCGGGGCACGCCCGCCGTGCGTTGGCAAGGGCACCGGTGCCAGACGCTGCATCCGGGCGCAGGCTTTTGTCGTGTCGGGGCACCGCTTTTGTGGTTTAGCATTGTTCGCTGACACCTTTTCTCCGCCATTGGGAAAGGTTCCTGACACCTTTTCTCCCAAATCCGCCAGTTTTGCCGTGGCTCTCACGCAAACACTTTTAGTACTGAGACTGTCAGGAAAATCACGTAAAATGCCGTGACACATATAAGCCAAGATCCTTTGATTTCGTATGCTGCAAAGAAGTGTGACGCACAGAGAAACATCACATACGGCTCGACGTACCGTTGATATGCGATCGCCTGCGGCAGAAGGCTGACCGTGAAGACGACCAACGCAAGGCCGTATACCGGCGTTCCTTTGCGTCTCAGGGTGTCCATAACAATCCTAAGGAAGAGAAATAGGCCAACAGCGCAACATATCACTATACCGACCTGGCCCACTAGCCCGAATGCGGAAGGGATCGTCCATATAACCGATCCCCAGCGTCCTTCGGTCCTGTCGAATGAAATATCAGTGAAATAGACCATTATACCTGATGCCATTAGGCACAATGCCATCCAACACAGCGCTCTAACCAAGTTCCGATTAAGTTCTCGCAACGAGACAAAAATGAAAAACGGCGCGCACACCAGAGACATGAGCGCTACGATATGTATAAATTGATAAACACTAATCACATTATGTCCAACGAGTGTTTCAAATCCTGGGGGCACCAAAGAGCCCCAAGAATAGGCTAACGCGAACAGCATGACTAGGCCCACCAATGACGGAAACATAACGAGGTGCCAATGTTTCTTTACGATGTTGTACAAATCCATAATGCGCAGTCGATGCAGCCGGCAATCGCTAACGATTATGATCCACTCAAATAGCACTAGCAAATATGGCACGCCCACGAGACATACCAGATTGGTGCGAAACAGCGTATTGATAAGTAATAGTAGCGAAAACCATGTGGAATTGATAAGGGTTAAGTCGGGAAATCGTAGAATTGACATCACAGCAGCAGCGAATGCAAGGACGGCGAAGGCGTCGGTAGTGGGCCATATCAGAGGAAGAATAACATAACTGGACGACAACAGTATGAATAGCGGAGCGGTCGGATAGGCCGATTGTTTCGCATGCGACAAGAGCAGGGCGAAAAATAAGGCAAATAGCGCCATATGCAAGACCACGAACGGCATGTAGTTAGTCGGACTGATGTTGATGAAAAGCAAGCGCAAAAGCACCGCGAAAGACCAATGCCAGCCTGGTATCATGGCGACCAGGTTTGGATAGTCAGTCTTGAGTGGCGAGTTGCGAAAGTACAGAAGGACCGGCAGATGCGAGTGAACGAAATCATATTGAGCCCAACCGCCGTGGGAAAGCTTGTTCGCGGGAACGACAAAGGCAATCGAGAGCGCGGCTAACATAAGGGCGTAAAGGTACGAGCGGCCGGGGAGCGGGCGGCGGATCATCGAGCGCGTCTCCGATCGACGATTAGGCGGGGAAGCCGCACGCGAGTGCGGATCTGGCACGTAGGGTTACCGCGAAACGAGTAGTACTTGTGGCCGAGGTAGCTCGTGAAGACAGGGCTGATTACGCCGAGGAGGTGAGCAACCGTGTCGGCATTCCAGGTGAAACCGATGGTCGGGAACACATAGCGGGTCAAGCCGACGCTCACCAGCCACACCTGGGGGAAGGCAACCGCATTGACCGTGGCGAATTTGACGTATTGGACGAACAGGCGTCCTTGCGATGCATCGAAGACTAACAGGCGCGCGAGAATGAAGGCAAGCGTCATCGCGACAAGGTACGCCACCGTGACCGCAATCTCATAGCGCATGACGGTGCTGCAGAGCCAGCGCGTACCGATGTTGACCGCGGCGGCGATGCCGCCTGTGACGATGAAGCGGACGAAGCGCGACCTCTTCCCCAGCCACGCCATGGGCTAGATCGCATCGGCCATGTGGCGGCCCAGGCGCACGCTCTCCGCGATGCCACGGTCCTCGGGATAGTAAAAGCACGTGTCGGCGATCTGCAGACCCTCCACGTCCGTCTGCACGGGGGGCAGCACCGCCGCGAAGCCGGGCGGGCAGATCGGGAGAAAAGGTGTCAGGATCGGGAGAAAAGGTGTCAGGAACCAATTGCTTGCTTCGGGCGGCCGCGGGGACGCAGGGTGGAGCCGAGAGCGAACCGGCGCACGGTGTCGTCGAGCCAGGGGAGGGCGCCGAAGGGTCGCCCGCGCTGGCTCGACGCGCGCAGCCTCTCGAGGTCCGCCGCGGTCTCGGCGCGATTGACGAACTGGCGCCAGTCGTCGGGGCGCGCGATCGGCCAGTCCGAGAGCAGCTCCAGCCCGCGTCCGCGCTCGCGTCGCCAGAGGCTGCCCCAGCGCCACGCCTCGGCGCGGCGGACGAGGCCCGCGCGCCGCGGATTGCGCTCGACGTAGCGGCACACGGTCAAGAGGTGCTCGTCGGCCTGCACCAGGAACGACTTGTAGCGGCCCTGGTAGAGGTGGCCGGCGCCGGCGCTGCCGCGGCTGGCGTGCCAGCGTTGGGTGTGGGTCAGGGTGAGCCAGGTCATGAAGCGGCTGAGGCTGCCGTCCACCGCCGGCCATAGCACCAGGTGCCAGTGGTTGGGCATCAGGCAATACGCGAGGATTCGCATGCCGGTGCGCGCCTGCGCCTCGTGCAGGACCTGCTCGAACCCTTGGTAGTCGTCGCGGCCCTCGAACAGGGTCGCGCGCGCTCGCCCGGTTGAGCGCGTGATAGACGTAACCCCCAACATCGACCCGCAACGGCCTGCCCATGGGCGGGACCATAGCATATCGGCGCTTGCCTGAAAAGGTTCCTGACACCTTTTCTCCGTGCGCAACGGCCTGCCCATGGGCGGGACCATAGCATATCGGCGCTTGCCTGAAAAGGTTCCTGACACCTTTTCTCCCATACTGACACCTTTTCTCCCATAGCATATCGGCGCTTGCCTGAAAAGGTTCCTGACACCTTTTCTCCGTGATAGACGTAACCCCCAACATCGACCCGCAACGGCCTGCCCATGGGCGGGACCATAGCATATCGGCGCTTGCCTGAACAGGTTCCTGACACCTTTTCTCTCCCTGACACCTTTTCTCTCCCCGGATGCCCGACCAATCCGGCCCAGCCGGACACCGCGGCAATCAACGCCACTTACACCACGTGCGAAGGCACGATCAACTGGCGGAAAGCGGACTAGGTAGATTCCGAGGCTGGTGCCCTACTCGGTCCAGCGCGTAGCTAGCTGGCAGGGAAACCTCCCGATCTGCATTCGGAGCAAGTCATGACCACTATCCTGATTGTCGTTGTCGTTCTCCTGCTTCTTGGGGGCGGGGGCTACTACGGCTACCGTGGGCGCCGGTGACGCCGGGCTCGTCCTCCGTGGCGCGGACGGACGGTGTCACCCCCGTCCTCGCCACCGTGCCCGAGACGATGCTCTGGGCGCTGCATAACCGCGCGATCGAGGCAAAGCGGAGCGTGGAGAAAAGGTGTCAGGTGGAGAAAAGGTGTCAGGAACCTTTTCAGCCCACCCGGGAGATTATGGGGACACAATACGCGATTACCGCGTAACGGGAACACGGAGTCACGCAAAAAACGCGGGCTGGACTTTTCGAGACCTGACCAGGTTGATGCGACTGCGATAGCACACCGATGCGTCGAATCTGGCGCATTTGTTAACTCTCTGACCGGACTGAGGATTTCGACCGGGCCGGGTTCGGGCCGCCGGCGCGGGCTGCCGGCCAGGCCGGAGAAATTGGCGGATTTCTGCGGTTTCGGGCCGACTCAATCGATCTCAAGGTGGCATCAACCGGTCTCCAGATTCATGTCATCTTTGGAGCTGCGGCGCGTGCTCAATACATCTAGCTCCGAAAGTGTGCGCTCGACCGCACATTTTGGCGCCAGGCGCAATGCCATTGCAATTGCGGGGCCCGCCGACCGTTGCCGTCTCGTCTTTGATAGCGGCGACTTCTGGCCTTGTCTACGGCGGCGAGTGACCGCCAGTATTTCATAGGATGAGTAACGCCGGCGTCGGCTGCGGGCCTGGTCTTTGACGCATCTTGGCGGATCGGGTCGCTACCCGGCCGCTGGCCGACCGGTTCCGTGCGGCCCGCGCGATGGGATTGATGCTCCGGAAGGGAAAAAAGGCCAGTGTGCCGGCGGGGCTGGCAGTGGCGCGGCGCGGTGCTAGACTTGGGCAGCTTGCGCGCAGCAGCAGCGAGACGACTTGGATCGGAGGCAGGACGTGCGGTTCGCCGGGCACCCCCAGACCAGCCCCTACCAGCGGGACCTCGACAAGAACCCGGCCAACTACGCGCCGCTGACCCCGATCAGCTTTCTGGAACGGGCGGCCGACGTCTACCCGGGCCGGACCGCGGTCATCCACGGGCGTTGGCGGGCCGACTATGCCGAGCTGCGCCGGCGCTGCCGCCGGCTCGCCTCGGCGCTCGCCGGGCGCGGCGTCGAGCCCGGGGACACGGTCGCCGTGATGCTGCCGAACGTGCCCGCCATGCTGGATGCGCATTACGGCATCCCGATGGCAGGGGCGGTGATCAACGCCCTCAACGTCCGCCTCGAGGCCGAGACGATCGCCTACATCCTCGACCACGGCGAGGCCAAGGTCCTGCTGACCGACCCCGAATACGCGGGCGTGATCAAGGCGGCGCTGGCGCTCGCCGAGCGGCGGCCTTTGGTCGTGGACGTGCTCGAGGACCGAGTTCGAGGTCGCCGGCGAGCGCACGGGCGAGCTCACCTACGAGGAGCTGCTTAGCGAGGGCGATCCCGATTTCGCGCCGCTCTATCCGGCCGACGAATGGCAGGCGATCGCGCTCGGCTACACCTCGGGCACGACCGGCCGGCCCAAAGGCGTCGTGACCCACCATCGCGGCGCCTATCTGAACGCGATCGGCGACATCCTGGCCTGGGAGATGGGCCTGAGCCCGGTCTACCTCTGGACCCTGCCGATGTTCCATTGCGACGGCTGGTGCTTCCCCTGGGCGGTCGCCTTGCAGGGCGGGACCCAGGTGTGCCTGCGCCGGGTCGAGTTGGCGGCGATCTACGCCGCGATCGCCGAGCATCGGGTGACCCATCTGTGCGGCGCGCCCGTGGTCATGGGCATGATCATCAACGCGGCCCCCGAGCAGCGGCGCGCCTTCGAGCACCGGGTCAACATGATGACCGCGGCCTCGGCGCCGCCGGCGGCGGTGCTGCAGGCGATGGCGGCGCTCAACATCAAGGTCACCCACGCCTATGGCCTGACCGAGGTCTACGGCCCCGCGACCGTCTGCGCCTGGCAGGGCGCCTGGGATGCGCTGCCGGCACCGGAGCAGGCGCGGCTGCAGGCCCGCCAGGGCGTGCGCTATCCGGTGCTCGAAGGCCTCGAGGTCATGGACCCGCAGACGATGCAACCGGTCGCGCGCGACGGCCAGACGATCGGCGAGATCATGATGCGCGGCCACGACGTCATGAAGGGCTACCTCAAGAACCCGCAGGCGACCGAAGACGCGTTCCGGGGCGGCTGGTTCCACACCGGCGATCTCGGCGTCATGCACGCCGACGGCTACATCGAGATCAAGGACCGCTCGAAGGACATCATCATCTCCGGCGGCGAGAACATCTCCTCGATCGAGATCGAAGGCGCCCTCTATCGCCATCCCGCGGTCCTCGAGGCCGCGGTCGTCGCCCGCCCGGACGACCGATGGGGCGAGAGCCCTTGCGCCTTCGTGACCCTCAAGGCCGGCATGGCGGCCTCCGAGCAGCAGCTGATCGATCACTGCCGCTCGGTGCTCGCCCACTTCAAATGCCCGCGGACCGTGATCTTCGCCGAGCTGCCCAAGACCTCGACCGGCAAGGTCCAGAAGAACCTCCTGCGCGAGCGCGCCCGGGCGCTGTGATGATCGGCGGCGCCAAGGCGCTTTCGTGCTATCTTCGGCGGACGACCTCGGCTGGGTGAGTTCGGCATGGCGACGCAGATCAAGACCGCGCGGACGCTCTACGAGGAGGACCCCTACCTCTGGGCCCAGGTCCAGGCGGCGCTGCTGCGCGACCAGCGCTTCACCGAGCTGGATCTCGCCAACCTGATCGAGGAGGTCGAGGACTTGGGGGGATCACTCAAGCGCTCGGTGCGCAGCCACGCCCGACGGATCATGGAGCATCTGCTCAAGCTGCAGCATTCGCCTGCCACGGAGCCGCGTCTCGGGTGGCGAGCGACGATTCGCACCCAGCGGAGCGAGCTTCAGGGCGATCTGACGCCATCGCTGCGTCGCGAGCTGGAGGGTGAGCTGGCCGAGCTCTACGCCCGTGCCCGCCACGACGCCGACGCGTCGCTGCGCGACCACGGCGAGCCGGCCGCCGCCGACGCCCTGCCCACGGCCTGCCCCTATGCCATCGAGCAGATCGAGGGCGACTGGCTGCCGTGAACGGCGCGCGGACGACGCGCGCCCGGGATCAATGCTCGCGGACGACCTCCCAGGCCGGGTTGCGGACGCCGCGCGGCCAGCGCAGCTGGTATTCGGCGCCGTCGTCGAACCAGACCCGGAACACGAACCGCTCGGCCGACCAGACGCCCTGCTCCGGACCGTGCTCGCGCTCGAGCTGGGCGATCAGCGAGCGCAGGCTTGCATGACTGAGCGACATGGCATCCTCACCACCCGACGGCCGGGCGGTCCGCTCGGCGGCGGACCTGGCCAAGGCCACATTCGCTCAGATTCGGGTTAGAAAGCAGCCCCCGGCGACGGTATCAGGGTAAGAAATCCGTAAAGATCCTGCGGCCTCACGGTTAATCCGAGCCCGCCAGCAGCGCGGCGGCGATCGCCGCCCATTCGTCCGCCAGCGGCAGGGCGCACACCGGCCGGCCGGCGCGCCGGTACCAATAGCCGGCGTTGGCGAGGTCGCCCTCGACCCGGTGCAGATAGGCGTGCACCCAGGCGCCGGCGGCATCGTCCTCCGCCTGGGCCAGGCGATGGGCGGCCGGCCAGTCGCCGTGCGCCTCCTGCCAGAGCGCCTGGAGCGCGCGGCCCAGCCCGGCGGGCGGCGCGCCCGCGCGCAGCGAATCCCGGAAGGCGGCGAGGGTCATCGGCGACATGGCAAGTCTCCCCACGGGGTAAAGGTCTGGCCGGGATCCGCGGCCCGGGTCAGGGCGCAAAGGTCACCGCCACCTCGCCCAGGCCTTCGAGCACCGCCCGGACCCGGGCGCCGGGGGCGACGAAGCGCAGCCCGGTGAGCGAGCCCGTGGTCACGATCTGACCCCGGCGCAGCCCGCCACAGTGCGCCCCGCAGCGGTTGGCGAGCCAGACCAGCAGCCGGAACGGATCGCCCGCGGTATTGCCGCCACGGCCCTCGGCGACCACGGCGCCGTCGACCTCGAGCCGCACCGGCTGGGTCAGAGGATCGAAGCGGCGCCAGTCGCTCTCGAGCGCGCCGGTCACCAGGCCCCAGTTGATCTGATTGTCGGCGAGCTTCCAGAGCGGCGGCGCCGCCGCGTGATCGGCAAGGCGGGTGTCGACCAGCTCGATCGCCGGCAGCATCGCCTCGATCGCCGCCCCGACCTCCGTGCCCGTGTACGGGCGCTCGCGCGCCGGCAGATCGGCGCCCAGGCGATAGGCGATCTCGGCCTCGATGCCGATCACGTGGAAGCTCGCCGCCGGCAAAGTGAGGGGGCTCGCGTGGATGGTCGCGGCCAGGATCGGCGCCCGCACCGGCTCGGCGGTCGGCGAGGCCGCGCCCACCTTCCAGGCGCCGACCGGTCCGAGCTCCCGGACGACGCGCTCCTGCACCGCATAAGCGTCCGCGACCTCGGCCAGCGCCGCCTCGGGCGCCGCCACCACCAGCGGCCCGCCTGTGCGTCGCGCCTCCAGCAACAGCCGGGCGACCCGGTCGATCGGTTCCGCCATGGTCTCTCCTCGCCTCGGGCTCAGGCAGCGTCGGCTTGCGCGCCCGCCTGCCGGTGAAAGGCGGCGAGCGAGCGCTCGATCAGGGCGGGCTCGAGGCCGCGCACGATGAACACGATCCGCGAGCGACGGTCGTCGTCCGGCCAGCGATCGAGATGGGCCGGCGGGTGGACGACGTGCTGGACGCCATGGAGCACGACCGGCGTCGGCAGGTCAACGACGTTCAGGATGCCCTTGACCCGCAACACCTTCTGGCCGTGGGCGTGGAGCAGCATGGTCAGCCAGAGGCCGAACGCGGTCCAGTCGAGCGGCTCCTCGAAGGTCATGCAGAAGGCCCGGATGTCGGCGCCGTGCCGGTTCGGATCGTGACCGTGATGCGCCGGATGCGCTGCATCTTCGCGCAGCCAATGCGCCACTTCCGCGCGCCGATGCGCCGGATCGTAGACGTCATGCGCCATCAGTGCGTCGGGTGCCCACGGTCCCGCGACCGCGTCCAGCACCGGCGCCGTCGGGTTGAGCCTGCGAAGCGCCGTCGCAAGCGTCCTGACCATCTCGAGGTCCGCCAGATCGGTCTTGGTGACCACGAGCCGGTCGGCGACCGCGACCTGCTTGACCGCTTCCGGGTTGTCCTCGAGGTGGCGAAAGCCGTTCACGGCATCGACCGTGGTGATGATGCTGCCGAGCCGGACATGATGGCGCAGCACCGGCTCGGCGATCAGCGTCGAGACGATCGGCGCCGGGTCGGCAAGGCCGGTGGTCTCGATCGCGAGCCGCGTGAACCGCGGCACGAGGCCCCGCTCGCGCTTGCTGAGGAGGCCCCGGATCGCCTCGGCCAGCTCGCCCCGGATCGTGCAGCAGACGCAGCCGCTCTGGAGAAGGACGGTCTCGCCGTCGACCGCCTCGAGCAGCAGATGATCGAGCCCGACCGCGCCGAACTCGTTGACCAGCACCGCGGTGTTGGCGAGCTTCTGTGACTTCAGCAGCCGGTTGAGCAGCGTCGTCTTGCCCGAGCCGAGAAAGCCCGTGATCAGGTTGACCGGGATCAGTTTCTCGTACTCAGCCATTTCTCGCACTCAGCCATTTCTCGTACTCGGCCATGTCTCCGCCCCGTCACCTCAGCTCGTCGAGCAGCGCCTTCGCGTCCTTCAGATCGGCGGTCTCGAAGCCCTCGGTGAACCAGTCATACACCGGCGTCAGGAGCTCGTGAGCTTCAGCGCCCCGACCCCGCTTTTGCCAGAGCCGAGCGAGGCTGAGGGCGGCGCGCAGCTCGAACAGCCTCGCCTGTTGTCGCCGAGCGACCTCGAGAGCGCAGCGGAAGCATGCTTCGGCCTCGTCCTCGGCTGCGCCCTTGCCTTGCAGCATCAGCAATCCGCCCCGGAGGCGGTGGAGTTCCGGCTCGAACAGGCGCTCGCCCGTGGTGCTTGCCATCGCGAGCGCCTCGGCCACCGCGTCGAGACCCGGCTGCGGCTGCCTCGCTCGCTCGTACGCCTCGGCCAGGAACGCCAACCACCATGTCATCGCCAGCTCCGCACCGGTAGCGCGCCAGGCGTCGATTCCCTCGCGCAGCTCCGCCAGGCCTGCGGATAGCTCGCCGTCCGCGCTCATCGCCCAGCCGCGGACGATTTTCCCCTCCGCCAGCCGAAATGGAGATCCCAGCTCGGTCGCCAGCGAGATCGTCGCTTCGGCGTGCTCCCGGGCCCGCGGGACATCGCGGCGAGTCAAATGGAAGAGGGCAGTCCAAGCGAGGCCACCCGCCAGACTGGGAGGGTGCTTCAGTTGCCGAGCAAGAGCGAGCGCTGCGGCGCTGCGCGCCAGCGCCTGATTGCCATGGCCCAGAAACCAGGAGATTTCGGCCGCCCAGCAATGACAGGGCAGAGCGGGATCTTGATGGAGTCCATAGCGGCCCGCGAGCGAGCCGTGTTGCGACGGATCGTAGCGCGCGAAGACCTGCTCGAAATGCGCAAGCGCGACGAGCATTTCTCCCCGAAAATACGCAGTGCCTCCCATCACGTAACCTGTGATGGCGGTGAGTGCGTCGGGATCACCGACCCGCTCGGCGATTGCCGGCCACTGCCTCGCCAACTCCTCGGCTGCGCCAAACTGCGCGCGCACGAACTCCCGGCCCCAAAGCCCGAGGAAGATCGACAACACCTGCCGGGCGTCGCCAACCTCCTGACACAGCGTCCAGGCGCGTGCATAGGCGCGCTCGGCCTCCGGCGATCCGCGGCCCCAGGTGACCGACAGCGCCTGGCCAAGCGGAATCAGCAGCTCCAGCTCCAGCTGCGCCCGCTCACGGGGCTCCGGCACCGCGTCGAGAAGCTCAAGGCCCCGTGTCAGATGCACGCTCGCTTCCGCATTCGCGGAGCGCTCGATCGCGCGGGCTCCTGCTCTTCGCCAGTACGCGATCGACTGGCTCGCGAGGCCCGCGCCAGCATAGTGGTGCGCCAGCAGCTCGGGTTCGACTTCCGCGGTTTCGGGAAAGCGCTCTTCGAGCCGCTGGGCGATCTGCGCGTGCAGCTGCCGGCATCTGGATTTGAGCAAGCTCTGGTAGGCCGCGTCCTGGACCAGGGCGTGCTTGAAGGAGTAGGTCGCCGCGGGCGCCGTGCCGCGGCGGAAGATCAGCTCGGACGCGACCAGCTGGTCGAGGGCGGTATCGAGGTCGGGTTCGGACAGCGGCGAGACCGCGGCGAGCAGGGCGTGGGAAAACTCGCGGCCGATCACCGCGGCGGTCTGGGCCACTTGCTTGACCAGGGCCAGGCGGTCGAGCCGCGCCATCAGCGAGTTGTGCAGGGTCGCCGGAATCGCCAAAGGCGGCAGCGGGCCGGCGAGCTCGTAACGGTCCCCGGCGTCGGTTAGCAAGCCCGACTCGAGCACCGTCTTGGTCAGCTCCTCGACGAACAGCGGCACGCCGTCGGTCTTGGCCAGGATCTGGTCCAGAATTTCGTCCGGCAGGGCTTTGCCGCCGGTGATCCGTTCGACCAGGGCGGCACCCTGGCGCCGGCCGAGGCGGTTCAGGGTCAGCGCCGTGACATGGCTTTGCCCGGTCCAGGGTGGGCTGAAGTCGGGCCGGTAGGTGAGCACCACGAGCACGGGCAGCGCGCGCACCCGCTCGACCAGGAGGTCGAGCAGCTCGAGCGTCGAGGGGTCGACCCAGTGCACGTCCTCGTACAGCTCGAGCACCGGCCGCTCGCGGGCGAGGCCGGCCAGCTGCTCGACCAGGACCTCGAGGGTGCGCTGCCTCTGCCGCTGCGGGCTGAGGTTCGAGGCGGGATAGCGGCCATCGCTCGGGACGCTCAGCAGCGCCCCGATCAGCGGCACGACCTCGTCCAGCTGTCCGGTGCCCCGAGCGAGCAGCGCCTCCAGCTTGGCGAGCTTGTCCCCGGCCCCATCGTCGCCGGCAAAGCCCGCCGCCCGCTCCAGCTGCGTGATCACCGGATGGAGCGCGCTGTTGGTGTGGTAGGGCGAGCAGAAGTGCCGGAGGGCCACGTGCGGCTCGCCGGCCAACTCCTCGCGCAGCGCCGCGCAGCAGGCGCGACTTGCCGATCCCGGCATCGCCCGCGATCAGGACCACCTGGCCGTCGCCGTCCTTGGCCCGGCGCCACCGCTCCAGCAGCATCGCGAGCTCGTGCTCGCGCCCGATCAGCGGCGTCAGGCGCTGCGCCGTGCAGCGCCTCGAAGCGGCCATCGGCGCGGCCCTCGCCTTCGACCCGGAACGCCGCGAGCGGCTCGGCAAAGCCCTTGAGGCGGGTCGGGCCGAGATCGGTCAGCTCGAACAGACGGCCGACCAGGCGCCGGGTCGCCTCGGCTGATCACGACGCTGCCCGGGCTCGGCCAGCGCCTGCAGCCGGGCCGCCAGGTTCGGGGTCTCGCCGACCACCGCGCGTTCCTGCGCCTCGCCCTCGCCGATCAGATCGCCGACCACCACCAGGCCGGTCGCGATCCCGACCCGCGCCGACAAAGCCGCGCCCGCGGCCGCGGTCAGCCGTGCGGTCGCCTCGGTCAGCGCCCGCCCGGCGCGCACCGCCCGCTCGGCGTCGTCCTCGTGCGCCTGCGGCCAGCCGAAATAGGCGAGCACGCCGTCGCCCATGAACTTGGCGACGTGACCCTCGAAACGCACGATCAGCCCGGCACAGCTGTCCTGGTACGCCCGGATCACCGCGCGCATGTCCTCCGGATCGAGCCCCTCCGACAACGCGGTCGAGCCGACCAGATCGACGAACATCACGGTCAGCTGCCGGCGCTCGGCCTCGGGTCGGGGCGCCGGCTCGGGCGGCGCGGATGCAGGTTGGCGGGGCATTCGGGTGACGGGAGCCCGGCCGGGCCGCCCTGGATCTCCTTGATCGCCTTGAGCAGCAGCCGACGGTGGCCGAGCGAGACGCCGAGCTCCTTCAGATCCTGATCGGTCAGCTCCGGCAGGACGGCGACCGCAATGTCGTTGTCGAGGAACGCCTGCGCGTAGCGTTCCAGCTCCAGCTGCCGTAGCCAAGCCGCGATGTCCAAGGATTTCCCCCGGCCGAACTGCCCCTGCCGACCGTAGCAGGGCCGACCGGCGCCGGCCAGCCGCCGCGGGCTCAGCCGCGCTCGAGGGCTGTGATCAGGTCCACATCGAGCGGATCGCAGGCGCGCCCGGCGAGCTTTTCCGCCGCTGCCCAGATGCCGACGAGATCCGGGACCAGCGCCTGGCGCCCGGTCGCCGCGCGCAGGACGTAGCTCTGGCCCTGGAAGTCGCCGAGCTTGAGGCGGTAGTGCCGGAGGATGCGGTTCACGAGCGCGATCCGCGCCAGGCGCTCCTGGCGGCGGGTCGGCTGAGCCGAGCGGCCCTGGAACGCACCGGCGTCGGTCCAGTGCGCCTCCGCCCCGAGCACGCCGCACAGGCTGCACATCGAGGTCGCCTCTACGGCTGCGGCCTCTCGGGCCTGTCGCGCGGGTAGCGCCTGACGAAGTCGTCGGCGATCGTCTCGAAGGTCGTGAACTTGACGCCCGGGTGCCTGATGATGTGCGCGAACAGACGCTCGTGCATCATCAGCACGTGCGGCTTACCCGAGACGTCCGGGTGGATCGTCATCGTGAACACCGCATAGTCATACTCGCGATACACCCAGTCGAACTGCTCCTTCCAAAAATCCTCGACGTCGCGCGGGTTGGTGAAGCCGTAGCTGTTGGGCGCCGCCTTGATGAACATCATCGGCGGCAGGTCGTCGAGGGTCCAGGCCGCCGGGATGTTGACGAGGTCGGTCTCGCGGCCGCGGACCAAGGGCTTCATCCAGTGGCTGGGATGCTTGGAATAGTCGATCTTGGTCCAGCTGTCGCCGACCCGGGTGTAGAAGGGATGGAAGTCGTTGTTCATCAGCGAGTGGTCGTACTTGATGCCGCGGGCCAGCAGCAATTCGTTGGTCTTGGGGCCGAGCTCCCACCAGGGGGCGACGTAGCCGCGGGGCGGCCGGCCGCAGAGCTTCTTGATGCACTCGATGCTCTTGTCGAAGATCGCTTCCTCCTGCTCGGGGGTCATCGCGATCGGGTTCTCGTGGCTGTAGCCGTGCATCGCGATCTCGTGGCCGGCATCCGCGACCGCCTGCATCTGCTCGGGGAAGGTCTCGATCGAGTGGCCGGGGATGAACCAGGTGGTCTCGATCCCGAAGCGCTCGAACAGACGGAGCAGGCGCGGCGAGCCGACCTCGCCCGCGAACATGCCGCGCGAGATGTCACAAGGGGAATCCTCGCCGCCGTAGCTGCCGAGCCAGCCGGCGACCGCATCGACGTCGACGCCGTAGGCACAAAAAATTTCCTTTGCCATCTCGCCCCTCCGCGCGGTGTTCTGGTCTCGACGTTGGTCGTGTCCTGTCCGGGCGTCGGACCAGGCCCGGAATGGTAGCCGAGGTTCCAGGGATGGCAAGACAGCAAACCGAGCCCGCGCCGGCGTGAGCGCCCGCCCGTCCGGCAGAACCTTCGTCCTCGGCCTCCTCGCGGCGCTGCTCGCAGCCGGCCGGGCGGTCGCGGCCGAGCCCCCGACCGCGGTCGATCTCGAGCTGGTGCTGGCGGTCGATGTCTCGGCCAGCATCGATCCGCCCGAGTTCGAGCTGCAGACCCGGGGGCTCGCTCAGGCGTTTCGCGATCCCGAGGTGCAGGCGGC
This sequence comes from uncultured Alphaproteobacteria bacterium, assembly GCA_963730195.1. Lineage (GTDB taxonomy): Bacteria > Pseudomonadota > Alphaproteobacteria > Geminicoccales > Geminicoccaceae > DATAOG01. The sequence continues at coordinate 99,333 of CAVSRN010000030.1, read as the reverse complement.
CCTGCAGGCGCCCGGGCGGCATGGCATCGCGGTCGCCCTGATGCAATGGTCCGGCCGGTTTCAGCAGGTCGTGGCGGTCGACTGGACCCTGATCGACGATGCGCCCTCGGCCGAGGCTTTCGCCCGCCGGATCGAGACCATGGGCCGCCGCTTCCAGGCCGAGACCGGGATCGCCAACGCGCTCGCCTTCGCGATCCGGCTCCTGGAGCAGAACCGCTTCACCGGCGGCCGCCAGGTGATCGACGTCTCGGGCGACGGCCCGAGCAACTCGGGCGCCGATCCCGGCCCGGTGCGCGACGCCGCCGTGGCCGCCCGGATCACGATCAACGGCCTGGCGATCGTCAACGAGATCCCCGCGGTCCGACCGTACTATGCCGGCCACGTGATCGGCGGGCCGGGCGCGTTCCTGATGGTCGCCAAGGATTTCGACGACTTCGCGCGCGCGATCCGCACCAAGCTTTTGCGCGAGATCCAGAGCGCGCCGATCGCCGCGCGCGATGCGCCCGGCCCGGTGCTCGCCGAAGGTGGCTGAGGCGAGCGGTCGAGCCCGGTGCCGACGATTTGTGGGCGGGCCCGATGGGGCCGCTTGCGATCACGGCGGTTGAGCGGCAAGATTGCAAGGCGATCGCGGCGGCGTTGGCGCCGGCCGCGCAAAAGGCAAGCCGATCACGGGGCGAGCCTGACCCAGGGATGCAAGGAGGCTCTGATGTCCGACAAGCGAACCACGGTCGAATCCACGGCTGCCCTGCCTGCCGACGGTGCCGGCGGCTGGAGCCGTCGCTCGGTCCTCAAGGGCGCCGCCGCGGGCGCCGGCCTCGCCGCGGGCTCGGGCGCGATCACCGGCTTCCCGACGATCTGGGCGCAGAACATCAAGGACGTGACCCTGCTCCAGGTCGGCGGCTCGTACTCGGCGATCATCGACATCGCCCGCAAGGCGACCGAGGACCTGGGCTTCAAGATCGAGATGCAGACCGCGGACCACGCCGCGCTTTTGAACCGGCTGGTGAGCCAGCCGGAATCGCTCGACATCGCCGACACCGAGTTCTTCTTCCTGATGTACACCGTGCCGCGCGCCATCATCCAGCCGGTCGACCTCAAGAAGTACAAGTGGTGGGACAAGGTCGTGCCGCTCTTCACCAAGGGCCAGTATCCGGACGGTCGCGAGGTCTCGCGCCAGGGCATCAACCCCTACGAGGTCCAATACGTCGAGCAGCCCGGCGACACCAAGTTCGCCAAGGGGCCGACCGGCTACGCGACCGCGATCCCGACCGTCTACAACGCCGATACGCTCGGTCTTCGGCCCGACCTCGTGGGCCGCGACCTCAAGAGCTGGAAGGAGCTGCTCAATCCCGAGTTCAAGGGCCGCACCGCCCTGGTCGACGTGCCGCAGATCGGCATCATGGACGCCGCCATGGCGATCGAGGCCCGCGGCGACCTCAAGTACGGCGACAAGGGCAACATGACCAAGGACGAGATCGACAAGACCATCGGCATCCTGATCGATGCCAAGAAGGCCGGCCAGTTCCGCGCCTTCTGGAGCACCTTCGACGAGTCGGTCAACCTGATGGCCTCGGGCGAGGTGGTCCTGCAGTCGATGTGGTCGCCGGCGGTGACCGCGGTGCGCTCGCGCGGGATCGCCTGCTACTACGCGCCGCTCAAGGAAGGCTACCGCGCCTGGGGCAGCTGCATCGCGCCGATGGCGCACCTCAAGGGCCTCAAGCTGGATGCCGCCTACGAGTACCTCAACTGGTACCAGTCCGGCTGGCAGGGCGGCTTCATCGCCAAGCAGGGCTACTACACCTCGGTGCCCGAGACCGCCAAGCCGTTCATGACCCAGAACGAATGGGACTACTGGTACGAGGGCAAGCCGGCCAAGGAGGTGATCAAGGACCCCTACGGCAACGTCATGGAGCAGCCCGGCCGGGTGCGCGACGGCGGCTCGTTCTGGGAGCGCATGGGCAACGTCGCCTGCTGGAACACGCTGATGGACGAGAACCGCTACATGATCCAGCGCTGGAACGAGTTCATCGCCGCCTGATCCTCGAGGTCGAGCGCCGGGCGGCGGCCCCGCCCGGCTTCGTCCCCCCTCGCGGCCTGGACCCGATGCCGATCCCCGAGCGCCTGATCCCCTACCTCCAGGTCCTGCCCCTGACCCTGGTCCTGTTGCTGTTCCTGGGCGTGCCGCTGGCGATCGTGGTCGTGGTCAGCTTCTTCGACTTCGACATCGTCGGCCTGATCCCGACCTTCACGCTGCAGAACTACGTCGAGCTGTTCAGCTCGAGGCTCAGCTACGACCTCTACCTCAGCACCTTGAAATACGCCCTGATCGTCTGGGCGATCACGCTCGTGATCGGCTTCACGGTCGCCTATTTCCTGGTCTTCCACGTCAAGAGCCTGCTCTGGCAGATCGCGCTGTTCCTGGTGTGCACGGTGCCGTTTTGGACCTCCAACATCATCCGCATGATCTCCTGGATCCCGTTCCTCGGCCTGAACGGCATCTTCAACCAGAGCCTGATCGCGCTCGGCATCGTCGACCAGCCGCTGGCATTCCTCTTGTTCTCGGACTTCGCGGTGGTCACGGCCTACGTCCACCTGTTCACCCTGTTCATGATCGTGCCGATCTTCAACGCCATGGCCAGGATCGATCCGGCGCTCGTCGAGGCCGCGCGCGACGGCGGGGCGAGCGGCCTGCGGATCCTGACCACGATCGTGATCCCGCTGTCCAAGACCGGGATCGCGCTCGGCTCGATCTTCGTGATCGCGCTGGTGATGGGCGATTTCTTCGTGGTCAAGATCATGAGCGGCGGCCAGAGCGGCAACGTCGTGTTCGCGCTCTCGAACGAGATCGCGATGCTCCAATACCCGCCGGCGGCGGCGAGCGCTGTGGTCCTGATCGTGATCGTCTCGCTGATGGTCGCGGCGATCCTCAGGCTCGTCGACGTCCGCCGCGAGCTCGCGGGCTGAGGGCCGCCATGGCAGCGCGACCCGGCCGGCGGCCCTGGACCTTCTACGCGCTGGCGGCCTTCTTCACGCTGTTCGTCCTGTTCCTCTACGGCCCGATGTCGGCGATCTACATCCTGTCGTTCCAGGGCCCGAGCGGCGGCCTGACCTTCCCCCTGAACGGCGTCTCGCTGAACTGGTTCGACGCGCTCTTCCAGCAGCAGCGGACCGGCGACATCGCCGGCTCCTTCGCCCGCTCGATCGCGCTGGCACTGATCGTCCTGGTCCTGACCGTGGTGATCTCGGTGATGGCCGGGCTCGCCTTCCGCCGCCGCTTCCTCGGCGCCGGCGTCCTCTTCTACCTGGCGATCGCCAGCCTGATCATGCCGGGCCTGCTGGTCAGCCTCGGGATCGGCCTGATGTTCCAGTTCCTCGGCATCAGGACCAGCTGGTACACCTCGGCGCTCGGCGCCCATCTGACCTGGACCCTGCCGTTCGGCCTGCTGATCATGTTCGCGGTGTTCAGCCGCTTCAACCGGGCCTACGAGGAGGCCGCGCGCGACCTCGGCGCCAGCCGATGGGCGATCCTGTGGACGATCGTGCTGCCGATCCTGCTCCCGGGCATGATCGCGGTCGCCCTGTTCGGCTTCACGCTGTCCTACGACGAGTTCCCGCGCACCTCGATCGCGGTCGGGCCCAGCAACACCCTGCCGCTCGAGATCTGGAACATGACCACCAACGTCACCTCGCCCGCCCTCTACGCGATCGGCACCGTGACCACCGCGGTCTCGTTCCTGGTGATCGCGCTCGCCCTCGGCTCGATCGCGCTGATCCAAAGGCGGCGCACCCGCAGGCTGGTCCGCACGCCCGAGCGCGGCGCCTGACCATGGCCAGGTCCGGCGACATCGAGCTCGAGGGGGTGACCAAACGGTTCGGGCCGACGGTCGCGGTCCGCGCCATCGAGCTCGCGATCCCGCATGGCTGCTACTGCTGCCTGCTCGGCCCCTCGGGCTGCGGCAAGACCACGATCCTGCGCATGATCGCGGGCCACGAGCAGCCGGACGCCGGCCGGGTCCGGATCGGCGGCGACGAGGTGACCGGCCAGGCCCCGGTCCAGCGCGGCACCGCCATGATGTTCCAGAGCTACGCGCTGTTCCCGCACATGAGCGTGCTCGACAACGTCGCCTTCAACCTGCGGATGCGCGGGGTCGGCCGGGCGGCGCGCCGCGAGCAGGCCCACGCGATGCTGGCGCGGGTCCACCTCGAGGCGTTCGCCGACCGCATGCCGGCCCAGCTCTCGGGCGGCCAGCAGCAGCGGGTGGCGCTCGCCCGCGCCCTGATCACCAACCCGCGCGTGCTGCTGCTCGACGAGCCGCTCTCGGCCCTCGACGAGTACCTGCGCCTGCAGATGCGCGGCGAGCTCAAGCGCCTGCAGCGCGAGCTCGGCATCACCTTCATCCACGTCACCCACACCCAGCTCGAGGCGATCGCGCTGGCCGATCTGGTGGTGGTCATGGACCAGGGCCGGATCGAGCAGGCGGGCTCGGCCCAACAGATCTACAGCGAGCCGCAGACCGCCTACGTCGCCCGCTTCATGGGCGGCCAGAACGTGCTCGCCGGCAAGGTCACGACGGTCGCCGACGGCGAGGCGATCCTGCACAGCGCCCCGGGCGACCGCTTCGCGCTGCCGGTGGTCCAGAGCCCGGCCGAGCTGGTCGGCACGCCGGTCCACTGCGCCGTCCGCCGCGACCGGATCCAGCTCGAGCGCCTGCCGGGCCCCGGCCGCTCGGGCCAGATCAACGCGCTCACCGGCACCGTCCACGCGATCGAGTACCAGGGCTCCTACGTCAAGGTGACCCTGGACGTGCCCGGCTGGCCCGACTTCGTCGCCAACGTCGCCGACGACAACTTCTTCGCCGCGCCGGTCGACATCGGCGATCCCGTCCTCGCCCGCTGGTCGGCGCGCGACGCCCGCCTCCTCGAAGGCGACCTCGGCCGCGCCCCCGACGCCGCCGGCACGATCGGCCTCTACGACCAGGAACTCGGCCTCGCCCAGGCCTGAGAGCCTGTGAAAAAATGCCCGAAAGGCTGCGATCGCGCGAGAAAACGCCAATGATCTCAATGGGCATTTTTTCGCGGGCGGGTAGTGTCCTAATTTGAACCGGCGCTCCGCACAAACCCAGATCCAAGCGTGTAGTAGGAAAAAACCGTGGGCTAACGACATGGTTGTCCCTAATCTCGACGCCAGTTGACCAGACATCTTTGCTAAAGTCACGCATCCGTTCTCGGAACAACACCGTGTCAATCGACCTTGGTTCCGGACGCAAGGGCTCTGGTGACGTCCATAACATAGCCTTAGCAGCATCTGCATACCAGAACGACCTCTCTACGTCTATCCTTGTTCTTATGCGCGCTTCCAAACAGAAATATGTATATCCAACAACGACGGCACACAATGCGCTAAACAGAACGACTTCTGGCGGTCGAGTTTGAGCGTAGTACGTGGCGGCGATCAAGAGGGCCCAGAGCGCAAATGATATTCTCCACTCTAACTGGCGTCTACCTTCTGCACGCCTCTGCATATAATCAGATAGAGCCATTACTGCATCGAAGCGTTCCTTATTGAAGCTTTCGGTCATGACTGTCCCTTTGTCCGATAGTCCGCCACGATCGCCGCCCGCACCGCCTTGGCCGCCGAGCTGATCGGGGGCACATGCAGCACAGCATAGAACCGCCGCTTCGTGCTACCCTCAATCGGCGAGGACCAGGCGTAGGCGCGGGTAGCGGTCGGGTGACCTTCAAGATCGAAGACGTGAACCACGCCTTCCCATACCGGCTGCTCGCTAAAGACTTCGGATATGGCTTCTGCCGTCACAAATCGCGCCCGTCCTCCGTGCGTCCGCTCTATGGGGTAAGCGATGACCTAAGGGGATGGCAAGGAGCGATCGGCCGCAGGCGTCAAGGGCGTGGCTCGCTGCCCATCCCCCAAATTAGGACACTACCCGCGGGCGCGATTGCTTGACAAACTCTGACCACCGGCCCACCGCCAACCCGGGATTTGCACGAGCGCCAGGTGCATCGAACCCCCGACCCGGGGATGCCCCCGACACCACCTCAAGCCCCTCGCGCTCGGCCTCTTGGCGCTCGCCCCCGCTTCGCCTCGCGCCCGGCCCTGTTCGCGTCCGCCCCCGCAGCGCCGGCCGCCCCCAGCCTCAGCCTTTGGCCGGGCACGGATTCCCACGGTCCCATGGACCCACCGAACAAAACGTTAACGGGCCATCGTTAAGATTTGGTTAACGCCCCGCGCCCCACCGCTCGCCCGTTCGAACGCGCCGGGTCGCCGTCGACAGCCCACCATCAGGCCGCCGCCCTGGGCCGACCCGCCCGGGCCTGATTGAGCTCGAACAACCGGGCCAGGATCTCCTCATCCGCCAGCTCGGCGGGCCAGCCATAGGCGGCCGCCACCGCCGCATCCAGCTCCTCGTGCACATGGTCGAGCCAGGCCGGCCGCTGATTGTAGAGCTTGGTCAGCGTCCTCTTCTCGAGCTCCTTGGCGCACTCGTCATCGCGCGGCAGGATGCGCTCCGGAAACCCCGCCAGGACCTCCGGCACCCGCACCACCGAATTCGGCGGGTTCAGCCAGGCCTCCCGCAACTCGTTCAGCCGCCCGGCCGTCGCCCTTTCGCTTGCCTCACCGTAGAAACTTTTGCTAGTAGGTTCACCTCGGTCGGCGTTCCCTTGGATCCAGCATGCACCAGCTTCCAATCGCTCCCTACCCGATCAGCGACTTCCTGGAGTGGGAGTTTTCCAAGCAGCTCGAGCTCACTCCCAAGTTCCAGCGGCGTGACGTTTGGAGCGCCAAGGCAAAATCGTTTCTAATTGACACGATTATTCGGCAGATGCCGATCTCTCCCATATTTCTGCGACTGAAGCTCGACCCCGTAAAAAGAAAGATGGTCCGCGAAGTGGTAGATGGGCAACAGCGACTTCGCGCAATCCTTGGTTTCGTCCAAGGCGATTTTCATATTATGAAAGCGCACAACGCCGAGTTTGCCAACGCCAATTATAGTGAACTCCCGGAGGAGTTCCAGCGAGCACTTCTCGCCTACAAACTACCAGTATATTCCTTAGAGAACATTTCCGACGCTGACGTACTTCGCATTTTTGCCAGGATGAACACCTATACAGAACCGTTGAAGGCGCAAGAGTTGATGAACGCCGAATTCTTTGGAGCCTTCAAACAAGCAGTATACGAACTCGCGTTCAATCACTATCCATTCTGGATAAACTGCAATATATTGACAACCAAAAAAATCGCGCGTATGGCTGATGCTGAGCTAGTTTCGGAACTCATCGTTTGTATTCTTGATGGAATAAGACAGACAAAGACAGCTGATCTGCGGCAGTTCTATGCCCGTTACGATGACGAGTTCCCTCAGGAAGACCGCGTCACAAGGGAATTTAATGCAATAATCGATGTGATGGGTAATGCTTATGCGGACAAGCTCATACATTCGCCGTTTCGGCGGATCCCGCTGTTTTTCACACTTTTTTTGGTTGTCTATGATGCGATGTACGGACTACCGAATTCAAGATATTCGAAGTGAGACTTCGGCAAATTGAAGTGGAGAAGACGTTGCGGGTCAACCTCGACGTTGTAAGCAACCAAATGACGAGACCGCAGCCATCCCGAGAATATGCCGAGTTCATTGAGCTGAGCCAGCGGGCCACCGCAGACCCTGGCAGACGGCGAGATAGGCACGAGTTTCTTTTTGGCAGACTATTCGTTCGAGAGGTCGCTACGGTCTAAGCCCTTGCCGCCCGTCAGCGTCAATCGTTCGCTCGATGGAATTGACCATGATGTGGCACGGGCGACGGCACTTCTGAGAGCAGCGCAGCTCTTATGGAGAGACCGTAAGCGCTCATTGCATGTAAGAGATAGAGAAATCATAGCAGCTTTCTGCTTACTGAAGACACTTCTCGCTTGGGAGGATTTTATCGAGACCACTTTCCTTCGTTACATGTGTGGCGCGAGGACAGCCAGTGGTTATGCACCAGCTCTTCAGCAGAGCCGGGCTAGCTCGATCAGCCAAGCATACTCGGTATTGGCGCGACGTCAACGCTATCTCAATTGGAACCCCACCGACGTGATGCAGCGTGCCGGAGTTTTTTTCCAGCAAGGAGAACCCTACACGTCGACTATAGCTACAATGGGGGTCCTGCTTCAGGAAATGATCGCGGTCCGTAATGCGATAGCCCATAGATCGAGTTTCGCACAACAGAGATTCCGGGGCGTTGTAGTGAGTAGATTTCGGCTTTGTGCCGCGTGGCATGACCCCCGGACGCTTTGTGATGTCGGTAGATCCCGCGAGTGGCCAGGCGATGTTCGATGGCTATGTCGGAGCGGTATCGGTGGGCGCGCGTGGGATCGTTCGTTGAGAGATGCAATTGCGTCGCTCAAGCGGGGGCGCCGGGTTCTTGGGTCGGCGTCGGTCGGCTTCGGCTCGTCGAGCAGCTCGCACAGGTCGTTGAAGTGCGACTGTGCCGCCGCCCGCTCCGTGAGGTCGGCAGCCTGCCACTTGGCGATGAACTGCTCGGGGGTCATCAGGAGGTGTGATTTCCACAGTCTGGCGTTGATGTACTGCCCGACGCATCAAGCCACGGTAGAGGATGCGCTGCAAGCCTGTCGCTTCAGGCGTGCGGACCGCGGCTTGAGATGGCGCCCATCTGTGCCGCCCCTGACACCTCTTGGGCTGCCCGGATAATGTCTTGTGACAGAAGGGTTTTTTCAGGTTATTCTACGTTCTGGGAGAGGGCAATCGAAGGTGACGTCGGGCGGTCAGACTTTCGGCAGACAACCCTGTGTGCCGCCGGCAGCCTGGCATTGCGGCCCGGATTGAGGCGCCATCAGGCGTTCCTCCATCCGCCTCCAGGGTCAGCGCTACTTGGCCGGAATCGCGGCCTGGCAGTCAAAGTGGCGCCAGATTCGTGCGCTCCGACGCCACGGATTCCGGACCCGGCAATCGATCCAGGAGATGGCCATTTCGCCGATAGTTGCCGCGGGCGATGTTCATCGCCGGTCGACTTGGGCGAGCTCGCCCGGGACTGGTCGGATGTCAATATCCTGCCGGGCTAACCTCGGGCTGGTCAAGACCTGGGAACACGGCCGAGCGGGCGGCGACCGCCGTCAGACAGAGGCGGGGTGGAGGCAAAATCAGGGCGGCGAGCGGCCGGGCGTGGAGGTGGGTCTCGGGGGTGACCTCGAACACCGAGCGTTCCGGGACCTCGGGCCAGGGCTCGGTGGTGATCGGCTCCGAGGCGATGGTCAGCGCCCGGTAGTCGTCCCGGGCCGCGGCGGCGTGGGGTCGGCCACAGACCGGGCAGGGGCTGCGGCCGGCGCGCTCCAGGTAGTGCAGCGTGCGCTGCCAGCGGCTGCCGACCATCTGGTCGCCGTCGGTCAAAAGGACGTTGAGGCCGAGATGCGGCTCCTGGCCGATCGCGCGGCACCAGCCGATCACCTGCTCGAGCGCCAGCTGCAGGCTCGTGAGCAACGGCCGCGCGGGGGCCTCCTCGTGGCTCGAGAGGACCAGGTGAAACAGATGCTCGCTGTCGGTGGCGCCCCGGATCGCGGCCCGCTGCGAAGGCGCCATCGCCGCCAGCAGCTTGGGCCGGATGTCGGCGAAGTAGGGCACGGTGCCGTTGTGCACGAAGGTCCAGCCGGCGTGGTCGAAGGGGTGGGTGTTCTCGAGCGCCACGGTGCCGACGGTCGCGTGACGGACGTGGGCGAGCACCGTGGTCGCCTGGGTGCGGGCGGCCGCGGCCTGGTACCAGTGGTCGTCGTGCGCCGGATGCGGGCGCCGCTCGATCACCCACTCCGTGCTGCTATGGGCGGCGCTGCTGTGGGCGGCGTTGTCGTGAGCGCCGCCGGCGTGCGGGGCGCCGCCATGGGCCGCGATCCCCCAGCCGTCGGCGTTCTCGAAGCCGCGCATGTCCTGCCGGCTCTGGGCGAGCAGCGAGTTCGGCGCCTGGACCAGGCAGCATTCGACCCGGGTCGGGGCGGTCGCGCGCAACGCGTAAAAGCGGCACAACGGGCGATCTCCAAACCTGCCCTAACGGCCCAGCCACGGGCGGTCCCAGGTCCCTCGGGGCGGGCCCGCCGACCGCGGCGGCCGCCGGCTCAGCGGATCACCAGCGGCGGCGTGCCGAGGACGCCGGGGCTGAGCCAGCGCAGCCAGGGGCCGAAGGCGTCGAGGCCGATCGAGGTGCCGCGCGCCAGGTCCAGCACCTCCTCGAACGGCGAGCGCGGGCGCGGGTAGACCCTGAGCTCGACCGGCCGGTCGGCGGCGACCCCGATTGCGTCCCGGGCCAGCTCGAGGGCGCGGGCAAAGCCGCCGAGCTCGTCGACCAGGCCCAGCGCCTTGGCCTGGGCGCCGGTCCAGACGCGCCCCTGGGCGGCCTGCTGGACCGCGCTCGCGGGCAGCGACCGGCCGCGCGCGACGCCGGCGACGAAAGCGCCGTAGACCTGGTCGAGGAACGCCTCCAGGCGCGCCCGGCCGCGGGCGTCGTAGTCGAGGTCGGTGCTCCACATGTCGGCATTGGCGCCGCGCTGCACCCGGCCCCAGTTGACGCCGATGCCCTGCCAGAGCTGGCGCAGCACCGGCTTGCCGGCGAACACGCCGATCGAGCCGGTGAGCGTGCCGCCCTCGGCGACGATCTTGGAGGCGTCCATGGCGATCCAATAGCCGCCCGAGGCGGCGACGTCGCCCATCGACACGATCACCGGCTTGCCGCGCTCGACCGCGCGTCGGACCTGATGGCCGATGGTGTCCGAGGCGACCGCCGAGCCGCCGCCGGAATCGATCCGGAACAGGATCGCCTCGACCGCCGGGTCGTCGATCGCGGCCGCGAGCGCGCCGGCGACCGTGTCGGCACCCATCGCCCAGCCGCTGGCCGGACCATAGTCGCTCTTGCCACGCTGGATCTGGCCGATCCCGCGGACCAGGGCGATCACCGGCGCATCGCTGCCGGCCGGCGGCATCGCCCCGGCATAGTCGGCGAGCGCGACCAGCTCGCTGCCGCTGCCGGCCCGGCTCTCGGCCTGCGCGACCACGTCGTCCCAATAGCCGAGGTGATCGACCAGCCCGGCCGCCTCGGCCTCGGTCGCGTAGTACGGGCCGTCGTCGATCAGCCGCGTCACCCGCGCGGGCTCGAGGGAGCGGCCGCTGCCGATGCCGTCCTTGACCTGCTGGTCGAGGGAATTGGCGAGCGCCTCCAGAGCCTCCCGGCTCGCCGGGCTCAGCTCGGTCTCGGTGAACATCTCGGCCGCGCTCTTGTAGGGGCCGCGCTTGTCGCCGCTCGGCAGCACGCCCAGCTTGTCGAGCAGGCCGCGCAGCAGCGGCGTCTCGATCAGGAGCCCGGTCAGGCCGAGCGAGCCGATCGGCTGCAGATGGATCTGCTCGAAGGCGGTGGCGAGATAGTAGCCGCGGGTGCCGGGGCCGAACTCGCCGAAGCTGTCGGCGTAGGCGTAGGCGAACTTGCCCTGGGCGCGGAAGCGCGCGAGCGCCGCGCGCAATTCCTGCGTCTGGGCAAAGCCCGGCCCTTCGCCGCTCAGCCGCGCGACCAGCCCCTTGACCCGCGGGTCGCGGCCCGCCTGGTCGAGCGCCAGGATCACGTCGGTGAAGGTCGGCGTCGCCGCCAGGCCGAGCAGGTCGAGCGGATCCTGGGCCGGCGCCTCGTCGAGACCGTCGCGCAGATCCAGGGTCAGCACGATCTGCCCGGGCAGGCTGGGCTTGCCGGGCAGCAGCAGCCAGACCGCCGCGATCCCGCCAGCCGCCAACAGGAGGGTCAGCAGCCCGATGACCGCGAGCAGGCCGACCGCGAAACGCTTCATGGCTCGGGCCACCCGGGGCTCAGGCCGCGCGGGCGGGCGCCCGGCGCCGCCGCTCGCTCGCCGTCTTCAGCTGACCGCAGGCGGCCAGGATGTCCGGCCCGCGCGGCGTCCGCACCGGGGCCGGATAGCCCGCCCGGGCGACGATCGCCGCGAACGCCCGGATCCGCTCCGGCGGCGAGCAGCGATAGGGGGCGCCCGGCCACGGATTGAACGGGATCAGGTTGACCTTGGCCGGCAGACCGTGGAGCAGGCGGACCAGCTCCCTGGCGTCGGCGGCGCTGTCGTTGACGCCATCCAGCATCACGTACTCGAAGGTCAGGTGTCGATCGGCGCCGGCGGCGTAGGCCCGGCAGGCCTCCAATAGCGCGCCAATGTTCCATTTTCGGTTAATCGGCACCAGCCGGTCGCGGACCTCGTCCCGGACCGCGTGCAGCGAGATCGCGAGCCCGACCCCGAGCTCGCGGCCCAAGGGCTCGATCCTGGGGACGATGCCCGAGGTCGAAAGCGTGATCTTGCGCCGCGCGAAGCCGAGGCCGCCCGCGTCCATCGCGATCCGGAGCGCGGCCGCCGTCTCCCGGTAGTTGAGCAGAGGCTCGCCCATGCCCATGACCACGAGATGGCTGAGCCGGCGGCCGCCTTCGGGCGCCGGCCATTCGCCGAGCGCGTCGCGGGCGACCAGGATCTGGGCGACGATCTCCGCGGCGCCAAGGTTGCGCGCGAGCGCCATCGTGCCGGTATGGCAGAAGCTGCAGGTCAGGCTGCAGCCGACCTGGGTCGAGAGGCAGAGCGCGCCGCGCTCGGGCTCGGGAATGTAGACGCTCTCGACCGTCTGCCGGTCATCGAAGCGGAGCAGCCATTTGCGCGTGCCGTCGCTCGAGACCTGCTCGCTCACCACCTCCGGCCGCGCGATGCTGCAGGCCTCCTCGAGCCGATCGCGGAGCCCGACCGGCAGCGTGGTCATGGCCGCGAAGTCGCGAGCACCCCGATGATACAGCCAGTGCCAGAGCTGACGGGCACGCAGCCCGGCCTGCCGCTCGGGCTCGCCGAGCGCGCCGAGCAGCGCCGCGAGCTCGGCCCGGGACCGGCCGATCAGGCGCGCGCGCGGCGCGGCCGCGGCTGGCGGCGGCACCGGCGCGGCGACCGTGGTCATGCCACGATCGCGAGGGTCGGCCTCACGAGCAGGCCCCGGCCATGGCGTCGTAGGCCGCCGTGAAGCCGAGCAGGGAGTAGCTGTCGAGCGAGTAGGTGTTCTTCGACGACGTGCCGTGCACGGTCATGTCGGTGCCACGCTTCATCGCGGCGATCAGATCCTTGTCGTCCTGCTCCTTGGGGGTCCAGGCGTGCTCGCCGCGCGTGAACATCATGAACTTGCGCTTGTCGACCTCGATCTCGACGTTGCTGCCGTCGAGATAGGTGTAGCCCGGGTCGACGCTGACCTCGTAGACCACGTGCGGCCCCGGCCGCCGGGTCACCAGGACCGCCGGGCTGCCGCGGCGGGTGTAGTTGCCTTCCTGCTTCTTGGGCTCGCTGGCGATGTAGCAGATCGTCTGATCGTTGTCCTGGAACTTGTACACGTTCCAGTCACGATGGCTGCCGACGAACTCCGGCACCGGCGCCTTGCGCCCGGCCTCCTGGGCCGCCAGGCTCCCGGTGGCTAGGGCACTGAGGAGGAGGAGGGCGATGGTCGCGGTTCGAGTCGCTACGCTCATGATCCCTGTCGATCAGCTCCGTGAATGGCCACGCCGCCTCGATATGTCGGCAAGTTTGACCATAAAAGCAAGGCCCGTCGTGGCAAGAAGTCCCGCGCCGCGCGCACGCGCCGCTTGGAGCCGGACCGCGTTCCGGGCTAAGCTCGCGGTTGCGGGCGGGCGGGGCGAACGCCGAGGACATCGACCAAGTATGTCCTCTTGGCAACCCCGGGTCCAGAGTGGGCCACCGGCCCTGGCGAACCGGTCGAGCAAGCCAAGGCCAAGCTCGCTGCCGGCGTTCGACGGCGCCGCGATGGGCACGGCGTCGAAGCGGGCCCGAGCCGAATCCGGAGGTGGGAGCAAGCCGATGGTGAAGAAGGCCGCCGAATTGGTCGCGGAGGCGAATGCCGCGGTCGAGACGCTCTCGGTCGAGGAGGCGAAAGCGCTGGTCGGCCGCGACGACGTCCAGTTCGTCGATGTCCGCGATGCCAGCGAGCTCGCCAAGAACGGCCAGATCCCGGGCGCGGTCCATGCCAACCGCGGCCTGCTCGAGTTCTACGCCGACCCGTCGGCGCCCTACCACAAGCCGGAGCTCGCCTCGGGCAAACGCCTGATCCTGTACTGCGCCTCGGGCGGGCGCTCGGCGCTGGCTGCCAAGACCCTCAAGGACATGGGCCTCGAGAACGTGACCAGCCTGATCGGCGGCTTCACTGCCTGGTCGCAGGCCGGCGGCGCGATCGAGCGCTAGCCGCGGCGGTTGCGTTCATCCGCCGCAGACAGCTTCCGCCTGCCCGCTTGCCGCACCGGCCCGTGCGCCTAGCTGTTGTTGGTATCAGGCCGCCAACTGGCTTGGCTGTCGGGCCACGGGCGGCGGGAGGCGAGGGCCACGGCTGCAGCGCGCGACGAGACGCAAGGTTCGGTGCCTGCCGAGACGCGGCCGGCGCGGCCGGCGGTGCGAGCCCGGACGATATCACCGGAAAGGAACCGGCTGCTCGCGATCACGCTGGCGAGCGTCGTCGCCCTGGTCTTCATGACGGTCGTGGCCCTGACCGTCCTGCTTCACTATGCCGAGGTGCATCACGCGCTCGCGAACCTTTGAGGCGGCGGCGCTCGGGCCGCCGATGACACGGCGCCACGTGGCGGGCCGGATCGCTGCGGCAATCCCCCTGGTCCTGCTCGCGGGCTGCGGCGGCAGCGACAGGTGGCATGCGCTCGACGTGTCGGGCAGCTCGCCGCCGCTCGCGCTGACCATGACCCGGGCCGCCGACGGCCGGCAGGTGACCGCCGCCGACTACCGCGGGCAGGTCGTGATGCTCTACTTCGGCTATACCTTCTGCCCGGACATCTGCCCGACCACGCTGGCCAACCTCGCCGAGATCCTGAATCAGCTCGGGCCGCTGGCCCAGCAGGTCCGGGTCCTGTTCGTGACCGTCGACCCGGATCGCGACAGCGCGTCCGTGCTCGCCGCCTACGTCAAGACCTTCGCGCCGCAGATCGAGGGCCTGCGCGGCACGCCGGACCAGCTCGCAGCCCTGGCGCGGCGCTACCGGATCGCCTATTCGGTGACGCCGGCGAGCGCGGATCACCCCTACGAGGTCACCCACAGCTCGGCGATCTACATCTTCGATGCGTCGGGCGCGGCCCGCCTGCTGGCCTCCTCGCTCGGGTCCGCGCAGCCCGACCTGGCGGGCACGGTCGCCGATCTCAAGCGACTGGTCGAGGAAGCCCATCCGCCCGGGCTGCTCGACCGCCTGCGGCGCTGGCTGTGAGCGTCACTTGCCGGCGGCGCCGCGCACCTCGAAGGTCGCCGTGACGCTGCCGCCATCCTCGAAGCGGAGCGTGACCGGGACCGAGCCGCCGGGCGTCATCTCCTTCGCGGGCATCATGCACATGAGATGGTAGCCGCCGGGCGCGAAGCTGACGCCGGCATGCGCCGGGATCGCGACCTTCATCACCATCTCCATCCGCTCCTGGCCGTTCTCCTGCACGCTCCGATGCAGCATCAGGCTGCCGCAGGCGGGCGATTCGGCGCCGACCAGAGCGAGCGGCCGGTCGGTCTCGTTCGAGAGCGTGAAATAGCCCGCCGCCGGCCGCGACGGCAGCACCAGGCGCAGCCAGGCGTCGCTCACGGTCAGCCCCGGCTCCGCGGCCTCGGGCGCCGGACCGGCCGCGAGCGCGCCGATCAGAGCGCCAAGGAACAAGAGCCCGGTGCCGGGCCGCCTAGAGACCAGTCCAGCGGCTTGCGAGCCGCGCCATGCCAGAATCGTCATCGTCCGGATTCCTCGTCGCTTCCTCTTGCAGCCGGAGCGCGTTCAGCACCAGCAACAGCGCGATCACGCTCATCATCGCGGGCGGAATCCAGATCACGATGCCGCCGATGTGCTGGTCGTTGAGGGCGCTGATCGCGGGCAACAGCCGGCCGCACAGATCGTAGTAGGGGTAGAGGTCGCGCGGGGCAAACGCGATCAGCGCGCCGAGCGCGATCTGCGGGAACATGACGCCGAGCGCCAGCGCCGCGCGGCCGCCGAAGGACACGCGCGCCGGCGGCTTGGGCCGCGGGTCGAGCACCAGCGACCAGAACAGGATGCCATCCAGAACCATGCTCCAGTTCATCAGGGCGTAGAGCCGGGCGTCGAGCATCGCCCGGAAATGGACCCCCGGAATCAGCCAGAAGTAGAACAGCCCGACGAACAGCAGGGCCGCCAGCAACGGCTGCTGCAGGATGTCGAGCGTGACGGCGACGGCGCGGCTCGCGACCACCTTCTGCGCCCCGCGTCGGCAGGCCGCGCCTGAGCGTCGGCCCGGCGCAACCGAGCGCGATCAGGAACGGGCCCAGGTGGTGCATCACGACGTGCTGGATGCGGTTCAGGAAGAACATGTGCTGCGCCGCGTAGTCGAAGCGGGTCTGCAGGACCGCGTAGATCGCGGCCACGCCGAGCCCGAAGGCGACGCGCCGCCAGACCGGCGGCCGCTCGGCGGGTGGTGCCAGCGCCAGACCGCGAACGAACCAGAGCAGCGTGAGCGCGGTCGCGAGATATTCGGGCGCCGAGAAATCCCAGGGCGCGAAGACCGGCATCGACGTCGGATGGCTGGCAGACAGCCAGAACAGGACCGCGCCCAGGGCCAGGATCGCAGCGCCGGCGACGCGCCCGACCGGCGCTCTCGCCACCCATCGGCCCTCTGGCCGCGCCTGTTCCATCGCCTGCACCCCGGGCATGCGCCTACGCCCGGGCCGGACCCCGGGTCAAAGCGCGAAACGCCGCAGGCGGATCAGAAGCTCAGGGTCATGTAGGCCTCGAACAGGTGGAAGGGGTCGTTGGCGCCGAACGCCTCCTTGGCGGCATCACCCGGGAACGCGACGCCGTAGACCGCCCCGACCGAGATGTTGTCGGTGATTGCCCAGTCGGCGTAGACGTCGACCTCGTCGGCGAAGTCGCGCTTGTCGACCGGCGTGCCGTAGTAGTTTTTCTCCGCCAGGTCGAAGTGGAAGTAGATCACGCCGATCCCGACCTCCTCGATCGGGTAGGCGGACAGCTGCACCATGTGGTTGACCTGGTTGCTGTTGAACAGCAGGTAGTTGCCGACGATCTCGCCCTGGGTCCAGGTGCCCCAGCTGCGGTCGCCCTCATAGAACAAGGGATCGAAGTCCTTGCGCCGGTCGTCGCCGGGGTTGGAATCGCCGGAGAAATAGGCGAACCGGTAGGCGATGGTCGGGGTCCAGGGCAGCCAGGAGAAGGTGTAGGCGGGCTCGACGTAAAAGGCATAGGCATTGAAGTCGACGTGGTCGCCGTTGCCGAACTCCTGGACATATTCGGCGTAGAGGTTGGCGTCCTCGAAATCCGGCAAGTGCGCCTCGTTGAGCCTGAGTGCGGCGACCTGCATGCCCTCGCGCGGGGTGTCCGCCTCGAAGCTGGCGTTGGCGTCGAGGATCTGGAGATAGGTGGCGCCGATCGTGCCGAAGCCCGGCTGATAATCGAGGTTGACCCCGACCGCCTGGGTATCGCCCTGGTCGCCGTCGGCCTCGAGATAGAACAGCTGGCCGCTGAGCGGCTCGGTCGTCAGCTGGACCAGGCCGGTCATCTTGAAGGCGCTGCGCGGCGCCAGCCAGTAGGCGCCATCGCCCGCGGTGTCGAAATTGCCGTCCCAGATCAAAAAGCCGTCGCCGACGTGGAAGTCCTGGCGGCCGAGCGACAGGTCGAGCGCGTCCTCGCCCAGCGAATCCGCGAACAGGCTGGCCGAGCGCCAGCCGGCGTACAGGCCCTCGACGTCGAGCTGCTTGTCGCCGCCGTCGGTGAAGCCGCCGGCATCGCCGTCGCCGACCGTGAGCGCGCCGACCGCGGACGCGCCGCCATAGAGCGTGCCGGCGGCCTCGGTCGCGTAAGTGAGATCGAGCGACGGCTTGAGATAGCCCTCGCCCCATTGCGCGTCACCGGTGTTGTCGCCGCTCTTCAGATCGACCCGGCCGGAACCGAAGTTGGTGTTGTCGGTGTAAAGGTAAACGGCGCCGACCTCGAGATCGGCCTCGATGGAGAGACCGCCATCCTGGAGCAGCTCGATCGCCTGCCCGGGCCCGGCGCCCAGCACCCACGCGAGGGCGCCGAGGCCAACCAGGATCATGCGTGCCATGGGCTTTCCAATCTCACTAGGACCTGCAGCACGCTCTTTAGTTGAATGTTATAAGATGTAAATACCGTTGTGCGTTTCTCGAATTGCCGAACCGATGCCCGACCGCCGCCGCATCCTCGGCACCATGGGCTCGTTGGCGACGCTCGCCGCCCTGCCGGCGCCACCGGCCGCGGCCCTCGGTGAAATACAGCTTCCGGACGCGGCGGCGTTTGATCTAAGCTGCTTGAGGGTCATGACCCGCCCGGGTCCGGGCGCCGCTTGGGCGTCCGCTCACGCGGCTGTCATGGCGCTCAGGGAGACTACGACGTCGGCGCCGGAGCCACCAACCGGGCCCCCGCATCCGGCACCGTGCAAGGCGGTGCGGAGCGTCGATGCAACCAGGGAGAGATCTGATGAACGGCCTGAAGCTCGCTGTCGTGGTGTTGACCCTCGCCATCCTTGCCGGCCTGGCGCCGCCGCCGCGCCGCCGCCGGGGAGGTGACGCTGACGCTCTGGTCGCGCGCCGACCGCTCGGGTCCGCTGCGGACCGGCAACATCGTTGCAGCCACCAAGCAGCTGAACGCCGTCCTCGCCGCCTCGGGCTCCGACACCAGCGTCAAGCTCAATGTCCACGAGGGCAACGCGACCGGCTACGACGACGACGCGTTGCAGCTCCTCCAGGCCTGCGCGGTCGACCAGTGCCCGGACCTCTACGTCGCCGCCCACGAATGGGTCGGCGAGTTCGCCAAGGACGGCTACGCGATGAACATGGAGAAGTTCATCGCCGCCAATGACTGGGCCTTCAAGGACGTCATCCCGGTGCTCTGGGACTCGACCAAGTACAACGGCGAGCGCTACGCCATCCCGCAGGACACCGAGATCCGCATGTACTTCTACAACAAGGACATGCTGCGGAAGATCGGCAAGGACGAGGCGTTCATCGACTCGATCCCGCGAGAAGGTCGACGCGGGCGAGATGACCATGGCCGACTTCGGCCAGCTCGCGAAGGAGGTGGTCGACAAGGGCGCCGCCCAGATGGGCCTGCTGCACCGGCCGAACACCGGCCCCGACTACATCATGACGTTTGCCGCCTTCGGCGTGAAGTTCATGGACGAGAAGACCGGCAAGCTGCTGCTGCCGCGCGCCGAGATGCAAAAGGCGTTCGAGTGGTTCAACTGGATGGCCCGCAACGGTGCCACCCCCGAGAACAACACCGCGATGTCCTGGACCGACATCGAGAACGCCTTCAAGCAGGAGAAGGCCTTTGCGTTCCATCATGGCATCTGGGACATGGCGTGGATGCTGGGCGATTCCCACGACGCCACTTGGCCGACCGAGCAGGCCGCCTTCTTCCACAAGATCGGCTGGATCAACGCGCCGGCGGGCGAGAAGGGCGGCAAGCCCGCGAACCTCTCGCACCCGATCGTTTACGTCGTCAATCCCAAGTCGGCGCACGCCGACCTCGCCGCCCAGATCATCGCGATCGCGACCCTGCCCTACTACAACATCCAGCACGCGGTCACGACCTACCACCTCGGCGTCCTGAACGGCGAGCAGAGCATGCCGGCCTACGAGGAGGCCTGGCCGCTGCACGCCGCGAGCCCGCTGCTCAAATACACGACCTTCATGCCGAACCACCCGGACTTCGGCACCTACAACGGCATCCTCTACAAGGGCCTCCAGGGGGTCGAGACCGGCCGGCTGACGCCCGAGGACGCGGTCGCGTTCCTCGAGGACGAGATGACCTCGCAGCTCGGCGACGCGGTCGAGGTCGTCGACAGCGTCTCGCAGTAGTCGCGCCCCGGGGCGGGGGCCGAGGCTCCCGCCCCGTACCGGCGAGACGGTCGCCGATGGCCTCCAGCCCCCATACCGCGGCGCTGCGCCGCCAGCGCCTCAACATGCTGATCTTTCTGGGACCGGCCGGCGTCCTCCTGGTGGCGTTCTTCATCGCGCCGGTGATCATCGACGTCGTGATCGCCTTCACCGACATGGGGCGCAATCTGCGGGTGACGACGTTCACCACCGCCAACTTCGAGCGCATGCTCGGCAGCGACACCCGGATGGCCTCGGTCCTGACCGTCACCCTGGTCTACATCCTCGGCACGCTCGCGATCTTCAACGTGACCTTCGGGCTCGTGCTGGCGCTGGTCACCACCGCCATCCCGGCGCGCTCGGGCGCCTTCTTCCGGGCGATCTGGCTGTTGCCGCGGATGAGCCCCTCGGTCGTCTACGCCCTGCTCTGGACCTGGGTGATCTCGCCGACCGACTACGGCCTGCTCAACCAGTTCCTGCGGCTCGCCGGTCTGCCGCCGGTCGACGTCCTGAACGACGCGCCCTGGGCGCTGATCATCGTCGCCAACGGCTTCATCGGCGCGTCGCTCGGCATGATCATCTTCACCTCGGCGATCCGCTCGATCCCCGAGCACCTGTTCTTCGCCGCCCGGGTGGACGGCGCCGGCGGCCTCGCGATCGTCCGCCACATCACCCTGCCGGCGATCCGCTGGCCCTTGTCGTTCGTCACCATCTACCAGGCGCTCTCGCTGCTGGTGAGCTTCGAGTACATCTGGCTGATCACCAACGGCGGCCCATTCTACGACACCACGGTCTACGCCCTCTACGTCTACAAGCGGGCGTTCGGCAACGGCCAGTACGCCTATGGCGCGGCGCTGGCGCTCGGGCTCGTGGTGATCGGCATCGCCGCGGCGCTCCTCATGTGGCGCTCCCTTGACATGCGCTCCCTGCTGCAGAAGCCCCGGATCGAGGTCCAATGAGCGCGACGGTCGCCGCCGTCGCCGAGGACGCCGCCCACTGGCACTCTGTGGTCGAGCGGGCCAAGGTGCGGCGGCGCTGGACCACCACGCTGCTCTACGCTTCCTGATCCTCGCCTCGCTGCCGATCATCATCCCCTATTTCTGGCTGTTCACGGTCGCCTTCTCGGCGCGCGGCGGGACCAGCACCTACGTCCTGTGGCGGACCATGGCGATCGTCGTGCCGGCGCTGTTCGCCTGGTGGATCCTCGGCCTGAACATCGAGAGCGGACGCCATCTGCGCCTCGCGCAGGGGCTGCTCGGGCTCGGCACGCTGGCGCTTTTGGGCATCCTCACCGGTCCCTACCTGCACCTCGCCAACTGGCGCTTTTTGTGGAACCCGGATTTCTCCGCCGGCATCAACTATGGCCCCGCCGCGATCGGCGGCGCCCAGTTCCCCTCGGTCTGGGTGGCGTTCCGCAACTCGCTCCTGCTCGCCCTCGGCGAGACCGCGATCGTGGTCACGGTCGGGACCCTTGCCGGCTACTATCTGTCGCGCTTCGCCTTCGCCGGCCGTGATCGGGTGCTCAAGGGCGTGCTCGTGCTGCACGCCTTTCCGGCGATGACGCTGGTGATCCCGATTTTCCTTTTGATGTACTGGATCGGGCTCCTGGACACGATCACCGGGGTGATGCTGGTGATCTGCACGATCGAGGTGCCGTTCGCGATCTTCATCATGAAGGGCTTCTTCGACGCCGTGCCCTGGGACATCGAGATGAGCGCCATGACCGACGGCGCCTCGCGTCGCCAGGCCTTCGTCCACGTACTCCTGCCGCAGGTCCGCTTCGGCATGCTGGCGATCGGCATCTTCGCCTTCCTGCGCGGCTGGGAGGAGTACGTGTTCGTCCGCACCCTCCTGGTCGCCAAGTCGAACTGGGTGATGAGCCTCTATCTGTTCTTCGTCTCCGAGGACGTGATGGGCGTCGATTACGGCATCGTGTCGGCGGTCGGCGTCTTCTACATCGTCCCGAGCCTTTTGCTCTACAGCTTCACGCAACGCTATCTGACCCAGATGGCCGTGGGCGGGATCAAGGGATAGCGGCGCGATGGCGCGGATCGAGTTCGACCGGGTGACCAAGCGCTGGGGCGACGTGGTCGCGGTCGACGACATGTCGCTCACGGTCGAGGAGGGCGAGTTCGTGTCGCTGCTCGGTCCCTCGGGCTGCGGCAAGTCGACCACGCTGTTCATGCTCGCCGGCATCTACGCGCCGAGCGCCGGCGAGATCCGCTTCGGCGGTGCGGTGGTCAACGAGGTCGAGGCCCGCGACCGCAACGTCGGCATTGTCTTCCAGTCCTACGCCCTCTATCCGAACATGACGGCGCTGCGGAACATCATGTTCCCGCTCAGGTTCAAGCGCATGGCCCCGGTCGAGGCCGAGCAGAAGGCGCGCGCAACGGCACGCCTGGTCCAGGTCGAGGAGCTGCTCGAGCGCATGCCGACGGAGCTGTCGGGGGGCCAGCAGCAGCGGGTGGCGCTCGCCCGCGCCCTGGTCAAGCAGCCGCAACTGCTGCTGCTCGACGAGCCGCTTTCCAACCTCGACGCGACCCTCCGGCTGACCATGCGCAGCGAGATCAAGACCCTGCAGCGCCAGCTTGGCGTGACCTCGATCCTGGTCACCCACGACCAGCTCGAGGCGACCACCATGGCGGACCGGATCATCTGCATGCGCCAGGGCCGGATCGAGCAGGTCGGCACCCCGGACGACCTCTACCTGCGCCCGAAAAGCCTGTTCGTCGCGGGCTTCATCGGCTCGCCGCCGATCAACCTCGTGCCGGGCATCGCCGCCGCCGGCCGGCTCACGATCAACGGCGCCGAGCTCGCCTGCGCCGGCCAAGTCGAAGGTCCGGTCGTGCTCGGCCTGCGGCCGGAGGCGCTGCGCCTAGCGGCGAGCGGCCGGCCGGCGCGGATCACCGAGGTCGAGCCGATGGGCCGCGAGACCCTCTATCTGGTCGAGAGCGAGTTCGGCCCCTTGCGCGTGCTCGAGGCGGGCTCCAAGGTCCGCCACCGCATCGGCGACAAGGCGGGGCTTGCCTTCGAGGGCGCGAGCGCCATGCTGTTCGATCAGGCGAGCGAGCGGCTGATCGAGGGCGCGCACCTCGCCGAGCCCGCATGACCATCGGCATCCGTCTCGGCCAGGGCGGGCGCCGAATCTGGCTGAAATGGCACCAGCTGCGCCGCGCTGCCACCGATCCGGCGCATGACCGGCACAATCTCCGGCAGGGGATCGCGCAGGGCGCCAGCCTCGAGATCGACATCGTCGCCACCCGCGATCGCCATTTCGTTTGCCTGCACGACCCCGAGCTGGCCTGTGAAACCACCGGCCGCGGCCCGGTCCACGACCAGGATCGGGCCGCGGTCGAGGGCCTCCGGCAATGCGCCAACGACGGCCGGCCGCTCGCCACGCCGCCGCTCTTTCTGGATCAGGCCATGGCCGCGCTCGCCGAGGCGCCGGCCGACTGGCCGGGGCGGCTCCAGCTCGACCTGAAGCAGCCGCTGGACCTGATCGACCAGCCGCTGACTTTGCGCTTCGCCCAGCTGGTCGCACCGGTCGCACGCCATCTGATCCTGGGCGGCACCGAATGGGGTGCCGTGCGGCGGCTGGGGCAGGCGGTGCCCGGCCTGCGCCTGGGCTTCGATCCGCTGGCGCTCCACGAGGCGGCGCCACCCGCTTCGGCGGCCGAGTTCCGGGCGCTCGGCGCCGGCATGCTGGCGCAGGCAGAGGGCGCCACCATCTTCTATCTGCACATCCCACTCGTGCTGCGCGGCCTCGCGGCCGGCGTCGACCTGATCGCCATGGCCAGGACGGCCGGCGCCGAGGTCGATGCCTGGCGGCTCGAGCCCGAGGACGACGGCGCGGCGGCGACGCTCGCCCGGCTGATCGCGGCCGGCGTCGATCAGATCACGACCGATTCACCCCTTGCCCTGGAGCAGCTGTGGCAGAGCCGCTGATCGTCACCCGCACGACCACCGGGATCGCCCGGCTCGACCCCGCGGCGCGGGCCCGGATCGCCGAACGGCCGCCGACCCGGGCGGAGCACGCGCGCCAGTTCGCCGGCTATCCGGGCCTGCATGAGATCGAGCTCGGAGCCCCGCCCGCGGCGCGCGCGGCCCTCGAAGGCCCGGCCCGGATCCTGTTCTGGAACGCCGAGCGCGGCAAGTTCCCGGGCCCGGCCGCGCAGCTGCTCGGCGGCCTCGATGCCGCCGCCATCCTGCTCTGCGAGCTCGATCTCGGCATGGCCCGCTCCGGCCAGGCGCACACCGCGCGCGAGCTCGCGGACCGCCTCGGCATGGGCTACGCCTTCGGCGTCGAGTTTCTCGAGCTTGGCCTCGGCGATGCCTTCGAGCAGCGCTGGCACGCCGGCCAGGCCAACGACGCCGGGCTGCACGGCGCCGCGATCCTTTCGCCGCACCCTCTAGAGCGGCCGGCGCTGGTCCGGCTGGAGCGTGACGGCAACTGGTTCGACGGCGCCAACGGCGAGCGCCGGGTCGGCGGCCGGATGGCGATGGTCGCGACGCTCCAGGTCGACGGTCGGCCGGTGACGCTCGCCGCCGTCCATTTCGAGAGCCACAGCGATCCCGAGGACCGAAGCGCCCAGCTCCGGCGGCTGCTGGGCGCGCTCGATCGCTACGGCGGCGATCAACCGGTCGTGATCGGCGGCGATCTCAACACCTCGACGCTCGCCCGCGGCTGGGCGCGCGGTAGCGGAGCCAAACCGGTCCTGCCCGCGGCGCGCCTGCTCGATCCGGTGCCCTTCGAGCCCCTGTTCGAGGTCGCCGCCGCCGCGGGCTACGACTGGCGCAGCTGCAACGCGCAGGGCGTCCCGACCCAGCGCACCCGGCCCGACGGCACCCCCGCGCCGCCGCTCGGCAAGATCGACTGGTTCCTCACGCGCGGCCTCGAGGTTGCGGATGCCCGGACCATCCCGGCCGTCGATGACGCCGGCAGCGCGCTCTCCGATCATGAGGTCCTGGCGGTCACCCTGGCCCCGCCGAGCCGCCGGTCGCGCGCTGGACGTTTCTGAGCGGCGCGGCTAGAACCACCCCGGTTCATGCCCGACGTCGGCAAGCCCGAACCGGCTGCAAGGGGGAGACAACGCATGGCTGGCTACGCCCATCCCGAGATGCTCGTCGACACGGCCTGGGTGGCCGCCCATCGGAGCGATCCGAAGGTCAGGATCGCCGAGGTCGACGTCGACACCGCCGCCTACGAGCAGGGCCACGTGCCGGGCGCGGTCGGCTGGAACTGGACCACCCAGCTGTGCGACACCGTGCGTCGCGACATCATCCCCAAGGACGCGTTCGAGAAGCTGATGGCGGCGTCCGGGATCGGCAACGACACCACGGTCATCCTCTACGGCGACAACAACAACTGGTTCGCCGCCTGGGCGCTCTGGCAGATGAAGCTGTACGGCCACAAGGACGTCCGGCTGATGAACGGCGGCCGCAAGAAGTGGCTCGAGGAGGGCCGCGAGCTCACGACCGACGCGCCCCGGAGCGCGCCCGCGAGCTACCACGCCTCCGGCCCCGACCTCAGCTTGCGCGCCTTCCTGCCCGAGGCCATGGAGGCGTCCAAGAGCCGGGCCAAGGCGTTCGTCGACGTCCGCAGCCCGGACGAGTTCACCGGCAAGATCCTGGCCCCTCCGGGCCTGCCCGAGACCTGCCAGCGCGGCGGCCACATCCCGAGCGCTGCCAACATCCCCTGGGGCCAGGCGTGCAAGGAGGACGGCACCTTCAAGCCCTACGACGAGCTCAAGGCGCTCTACGGCGGCAAGGGCGTGACCGGCGACAAGCCGGTGATCGCCTATTGCCGGATCGGCGAGCGCTCGAGCCATTCCTGGTTCGTCCTCAAATACCTGCTCGGCTACCACGACGTGAAGAACTACGACGGCTCCTGGACCGAGTGGGGCAACCTGGTCGCCGTCCCGGTCGAACGCGGCGCCTGATTTTTTCCGGACTTAGGACGGCGCGAGCCGGAGGAGAAAGATGCGCACCGAGGACTACCAGCGCCGCGAGGAGAAACTGGCCGGCTGGCCGGTCGGGATCGTCTCCTACAAGCTCGGCGACCAGTACGTCTGCGAGATCGACAACGTCAGCCCCGGCGCGCGCATCGCCCGCGCCGAGGGCGCGACCCGCGAGGACGCCGAGCGCGAGGCCAAGGCCGCGGCCACCCGCCGCCTCGGCCGCACCAAGGTGCACGAGGTCGACTGACGCGCGCGAGCAGCGGCGCGCTCAAACGCCCGCGATGGGTTCAGGAGTGCGCCAGATCTACGGGCTCGCAGATCCTCAGGCCCTCGATGTGCTTCAGCGGCGTCAGGTCGGCGACCGCCGTGTTGTCGAGGTACAGCACTTGCAGGCTGCTGAGGCCGGCGAGCGGCGTCAGGTCGGCGACCGCCGTGTTGTCGAGGGACAGGTATTGCAGGCGGTGAGGCCGGCGAGCGGCGTCAGGTCGGCGACCGCCGTGTTGTCGAGGAACAGCGTTTGCAGGCCGCTCAGGCCGGCGAGCGGCGTCAGGTCGGCGACCGCCGTGTTGTCGAGGGACAGCGTTTGCAGGCCGGTGAGGCCGGCGAGCGGCGTCAGGTCGGCGGCGGCGATGCCATCGAGGTACAGCTCGCGCAGCGTCCGATCGAGCAGCCGCGCAGATCGGGACAGCCAGGTCGTCGGTGACCTGACGGGCAACTGCGTCCGGCAACGCGCCGATCATTTGGGCCGACCGCTCGGGCTTGCTTCGTCACCTTCGCCTGCCAGAATGGCAGCTCGAGCGGGTTGAAGGCGAACGCCAGCTCCTCGGCGACCTCCTGGCGACGATCGTCGCGGTAGGCTCGAAGCACCTCGCGGGCGGCCTCGGAGCCGATCATCCAGAGCGCCCGGACGCAGGCCCGCGCGATCGTCGGCCCGCTCGCCGTGGTACGCGAGCAGCGGCGACGATCTCGTCCCCGAGGCTCGCCAGAGCCTCGGCTTCCTCGACGGTCTGCGGCGGCACGATCGCGCGTCGGATGTCGCTGGAGTGCCGAGCGGAAGTCGCCGAGATCGGTGACGACCGGCTCGCAGAGGGCACGCAACCAGCAAGCGCATGCGCGTGGTCTTGCTGAGCGCGCCGTTCGGAAGGTCGCGTCGAGCTCCTTGGCGTAGTTCCCGAGCAGCTTGGCGACCAGCTTCTGTGCGAACTGGCCCTTGCCGGCGGCGGCGGCGAACACGATCGGCTTGCGCCAGCTCTGGTCCTGGACGTTGTCGCGCCAGCTCGCCGATCTGGCCCTCCTGGGCGAAGGCGATGCCGGCGAGATAGTCGCGCAGCGTGTTGTGCATGAAGTCGAGCGCGCCGCCGTAGGCCTCGCGCAGCAGACCGCTGCGCTCGGCGAGCGTCGTGCGGATCACTGGCGTGGCGAGATCCTGGGGAATGCCGAGGCCCGTGCGCTTGCCGTCGATCAGCTGGTCGACGCGCTCGGCCTCGATGCTCGCCTCGCCGGCGCGGATCATGTCCTGGGCGATGGTCTGCACGATCACCTGCTTCTGGGCATAGTTCGAGGCGCCCGATAGCCCTCGCGATCCGCGGCCGAGGGCACCTTGCGGTCGCGGTCGCGGCGCTCGAGCAGCATCTCGCAGAGCTTCTCGCAGAGGTCCGCCTGGCCCTTGGGCAGATAGCCGTGCTCGCTGTAGTGCAGCGCGCAGATCGAGGCGCAGAGCAGCGGGTTGGTCGCGAGCTGCGCGATCTCCGGCAGCCGCCGGAGCTTCTCGCGCAGGATCGGGCCGAGTTCCGTGGCGTCGTCCGGTCGCTTGAGCAGCGTGAGCTGCTCGGCGCGCCGCCGCGTGCCAGTGGTCGATCAGCTGGTCGCGATCGGGCGCCGACAGGGGGCTGACCTCGGCGCGCAGCAGGTCCTGACCGGCGAACCAGTCCTCGCCGACCACATCGGGCCGGGTGGTGAAGACGACGTAGTTGCCGACGGGCAGCGCGCTCAGCCCTTCGAGCGCCTTCTGGATGTCCGGCCGGTCCGCCCGCGGGATCTCGTCGATGCCGTCGATCAGCAGCAGGCCGCGGCCGGCCTGCAGGATCGTGTCGACCCAGCGCTGCGGCGGCGGCATCGGGAAGTTGGTCGCGAGCTCTCGGATAGCTCGTCGAGGTCGGGCAGCCTGCCGGCGGTGCCCAGGCGCAAGGGGATCAGGAACGGGACGCGCAGCCACCAGGCGTTCTCGATCCGCTGCGCATCATCTTCCTCGAAAGCGTCGATGTGAGCGATCTTCCGACGGGCTCGCCGAAGCGCGGCAGGCCTGAAATCAGATCCTCGGCGCCGCGCGCATGCAGCTTCGACACCATGGACGCCGCGCGGATCGCGGCCCAACGCAGCAGGGTCGTCTTGCCGCTGCCCGCGGCGCCGATCACGAGCAGCCGGTTGCGGGCCGGCGTCAGGGCATCCAGGAGCGTTCTCGAAATAGACCGGCCCGCCCAGGCCTTGGGTCCTCGTCTCACCGGAGAGAGACAGTGGGATGTAAGCCTTCGACAGGCGTTGGCGTCGTGCCGCCGGATCGGCCGTGATCCCGACCAGCTGCACGTCGTCGAGATGGTTCTCGACGTGCTGGACGTAGTCGATCTCGAAGGCGCGCGCCTCCGCGTCGGGGGCGTGGGTCAGCCGGTCGAGCCAGGCCAGGACCTCCCGGACGCCCGCGTGCGCGCCCCGCGCCTCGGCGTAGGTCACGTCCCCCAGTTCGGCGAGCCTGCGCAGGCGCTTCAGGACCTCGGCGGCGTTGGCGATCTCGAAGTCGCCGAACTGCTTCGCCTCTGGCACCAACGCCTCGATCAGCTCGGGCAGGGCGCGCTCGTACAGTCCGATGTCGCTGGTCGCGTAGCGCTTGCGCTTCAGCGCGGCGACCGGCCGCAGCTTGAAGGTGGCGTCGATCAGGCGCTCCGGGTCGAGGTCGTGCGCGACCAGGAACCTGCCGTCGAAATGCTGGTCCAGCGTGTCGCCCAGCGCCAGCGCGACCGCCTCGGGGTTGAGGTCGGGGCTGTGATCCTGCTCGAACACCGGCACCAGCCCATCGACCACGCGCTCGGCGATGGCCTTGGCAAAGCGCTCGGCGGCCTTGGCGTCCGCGCGCTTCTTGAACTTGGCGGCTCAGCCAGTCGAGGACCGGGCCGCCGATCGCGGCGACGTCGACGCCGAAGGCGTACTTCAGGACCACCCGGCCGACGGCGGGCGCCAGCTTGTCGCGGAGCAATTCCTTGGTGGTCAATGCCCGGCCCTTGTTCGATCGCCGATTGCTTCGAACAGTGGCACGAAAGCGCTGGGCGCGAAAGGGTGGTGACGCAGGCGGGCGGCGCCCGCCCCGCCGATGGCGCTTACGTCGTGCCGGGGCTCACTTGGGTCGTGGCCCGGCGGTTGTAGGGCAGGCGCTGGAGCAGCTGCGCCATGCCGCAGAAGCCGGTCAGGCCGGCCGTGACCAGGCCGGCGCCGACGAAGGCGCTGAGGAGCGCGAACCAGGGCGACAGCAGGAGCGCCAGCAGCAGGCCGAGCAGGACCAGGGAGCCGGCGGCGATCTGGACCTGGCGCATGATCGGCAACGGCGCCCTGTGGTCGCTCACGACCGGCAGGCCCGCCCGCTTCCAGGCCTGGATGCCGCCCGCGAGATGGGCGAGCTCCGGATGCTCCGGCAGCAGCATGCCGGCCGCCTCGCGCGAGCGGTTGCCGCTGTTGCACATCAGCACCATGATCTTATCGGGAGCACCGGCGACGCCGTTGGCGGCCAGCCGCGAGAGGGGTTGCAGGCGCGCGCCCGGCACATGCTCACGAGCGTACTCGTCGGCCTCGCGGACATCGACTAGGATCGCCCGGTCATGATCGAGCCAGTCCTTGAGGGTCGCCGGATCGAGATCGCGGAGCGCGGGCATGGCCACCTCCCATGGGGCTTACTTCTATATCCAACCTCGCTAATTAAGAACTATTGAATATGTTGTCAAGGCCGCCCGCATGAAACCGACCCGCGCGGATGGAGACCGAGCATGAAGCCAGAGGTCACGTCTTTCTTCCATCAGGACTCCAGCACGGCCTGCCACGTGGTGCGCGAGGCCGAGGGCAGGCACGCGGCGATCATCGATGCCGCGCTCGATTTCGATGAGGCGGCCGGCCGCACCAGGACCGCTTTCGCCGACCGGGTGGTCGCCTTCGTGCGCGCGCAGGACCTCGTGATCGACTGGATCCTCGAGACCCACGCCCACGCCGACCACCTGTCGGCGGCGCCCTATCTGAAGCAGCAGCTGGGCGGCCGGATCGGCATCGGCGAGCACATCAGCGACGTCCAGAAGCAGTTCAAGGACCTGTTCAACCTCGAGAAGACATTCAACACCGACGGCGCCCAATTCGACCATCTGTTCAAGGACGGCGAGCATTTCAGCATCGGGGCGCTCGATGGCCAGGTCCTCTATACCCCGGGACACACGCCCGCCTGCGTGACCTATGTGATCGGCGATGCGGCGTTCGTCGGCGACACCCTGTTCATGCCCGACGGCGGCACCGCGCGCGCCGACTTTCCGGGCGGCGACGCCGCCACGCTCTACCGCTCGATCGAGATGATTCTGGCACTCCCGCCCACGACGCGCCTGTTCGTCTGCCACGACTACGGGCCGGGCGGGCGAGAGGTCGCCTGGGAAACCACGGTCGCCGAGCAGCGCGCCAGGAACATCCACGTCCACGACGGCACCGCCGAGGCCGAGTTCGTCAAGACCCGCACCGAGCGCGACCAGACGCTCAAGGTGCCGAAGCTCCTGATCCCCTCGATCCAGGTCAACATGCGCGCAGGCGAGCTGCCGCCGCCCGAGGACAACGGCATCTCCTACATCAAGATCCCGCTCAACCGGATCTGAGCCGGACCGGATCCGAGACGGGCCCGGAGGCTCAGTACGAAGGCCGCGTCTCCGAGCTTCGGGAGCGGGTCGAAGCCGATCCGGCGTGCGGGTTCGAGATCAGCTCCTCGACCCGCTCGGCGAGATGGGCGCGCTTGTCCTCGATGGCGCCGTACGGGCCGGCGTCGGCCAGGAACAGGAACTTTTCGCGCTCCAGGGCCGTGCAGATCGCGCGATAGCTCAGCGCCAGCTGATGGTACTGGTTGAGATGCTGCAGGCCCTCGAGGACCACGATCGCGACGCCCAGGAGCGCGATCAGGACCGCCGGCAGCCAATGCAGCGCCGACCGGCAGCACCGCCGCGAGATTATCCTGAAAGCCGGCCAGGAACGGGATCAGCGCGGCGAGCACGACCTCGACCACCTTGAGGCGCCGGTAGGCGCGCTGCGCCTCAGCTGCCCGGCGCTGGTACGACTCGATCTGACCCTCGAGCCGGGTCCACGTCGGATCAACCCATCCCTCCTCCGCGCTGGGGGCATCCATGACGCCGCCTCCGTATCGTCTGCCCGAGGTCGGCACTATCGACGGAGCCCTGTGCGACCGGAACTGTGATCGTCCGCCCCGCAATTCGGGGTTATCACGGACGCGACTTAGGGTACATGGCTTTCCGCGAAGGGGCCCGCCTTTCGATCGAGCCGCGTGACCGCGGCGCGGCGGTGCCTCAATGCCAGTAGCCGAGCAGCCGGCCGCGCGGCCGGCGCGCGATCGCCTGCCCCGCGAGCTCGATCGGCCCAGCGCTGGCGAAGGCCGGCGCGAGCTCGGTCCCGCGCCCGAAGAGCGCCTTGAGGCGGGCGATCCGCTCCCCGGTCGGCGGGTGGCTGCGCAGCAGCGACGGCTCCGGCAGCCGGTAGCCCGGCATCAGGATCTGCTCCCAGAGCCCGTGCTGGTAACGCTCCAGCTTGGCGAGCGCCGAGATCAGCCCGGCCGGATCGCCGGTCAGCCCGGCGGCGTCCAGGTCGGCATCGAGCTCGCGCGCCCGCGACAGCGCCAGCTGCAGCAGCACGGTCAGCTGCGGCGCCAACAGCAGCAGGAGGATCAGCAGCCCGGGCGGCTGCGCCCCACCGCCCAACCAGAGCGGCAGGCCGACGACCAGCAGGCCGAGGCCGAGCAGGGTCATGACCTGGGTCAGCCGGCCGGCGAGGTCGGCGAGGCTCATCAGCCAGAGGTCACGGTTGCGGATGTGGCTGATCTCGTGCGCCAGGACGCCGGCCAGCTCGCGCAGGTCGAGGCGGCGCAGCAGGCCGTCGGTCAGCGCGATCGCGGCGTCGTGACGATCGCCGACCGTGAACGCGTTGAGCATCGTGGTCCGGATGTAATAGAGGTGTGGCCTCCGCTCGAGCCCGGCGCGCTCGGTCAACCGCGCCAGCACGGCGAACACCGCCGGGAGCTGGTCGGGAGCGAGCTCGCGCGCCGCATACAGCCGGAGCACCATCCGGGGCGAGACTCGGGGGCCGAACACCAGCGCGAGGGCGGCGCCGAGGCCCATGCCGACGACGCCGCCCAGGCCGAACAGCAGCCAGCCGCAGACCGTCAGCAGGCCGACCATGCCGCCGAGCAGCAGGGCCGACTGCAAGAGGTTGCGCAACTTGTGCCGCCGTCGCTCGGCCGCATCGAGCGGCGCCAGCCGGCGGCTCGCGGCCTGGGATACAGACATGGTGGAAGCCTAAAGACAGCTGACCCCCGGCAAGATAGGCCGCGGGCCGCGGCGCGCAACCGCGGCTCCGCCCCGGCAACGCTCTTGACCGCCGCGGGCAGGTCACGAATGCTCGCCTGCGGGGGCGGAGCGGTGTCGCTGCGCCCCTGGAGCCCCGCGGGACCACCCATGGCCGAGGCCTTCCCCCACCTGTTCGCGCCGCTCAGCACTCGGCCAGCGGACGCTCAAGAACCGGCTCGTGTTCGGCGCCCATACCGCGAACATGGCGGCGGGCGGCCTGCCGGGCGAGCGCCACCTCGGCTATTACCTCGCGAGGGCGCGCGGCGGGGCCGCCATGATCGTGGTCGAGCCGATGCCGGTGCACCCGACCGCGGTCCTGACGCGCGGCAACTTCCGCCCCGCCGACGATGCCGTGATCCCGGGCTTCCGGCGGATCACCGCGGCCTGCCAGGCCGAGGGCGCGGTCATGATCCACCAGCTCTACCACGTCGGCCAGCACGGCGATGCCGACAACTCCTTCCGCCCCAACTGGTCGCCCTCGGGCCTGCCCTCGTTCCACGATTCCGACGGCAGCCACGCAATGAGCGAGGCCGAGATCGAAGCGGTCATCGAAGGCTTTGTGCAGGCCGCCGGGCGCGCCCGGGAATCGGGCTTCGACGGGGTCGAGCTGTTCGCCGCCTACCACGCCCTGATCGACCAGTTCTGGACCCCCTGGTCGAACCGGCGGGACGACCGCTGGGGCGGCTCGTTCGAGAACCGGATGCGCTTCTCCGCGGAGATCATCGAGGGCATCCGCAGGCGCGCTGGCGACGACTTCATCGTCGGCCTCGCGGTCAGCCTGCACCCCGCGGTCGAGGTCTCGCTCTCGATCGAGGCCATGCAGGAGATCGCCGCCTGGCACGATCAGCGCGGCCTGATCGACTACCTCACCTGCGGCACCGGCAGCTACTTCGACTTCTACCCGCTGATGCCGACCGTGCTCTACGAGGACAAGCTCGGCGCGCCCTATGCGGCGGCGCTGAAGCAGGTGGTCCGCCACGCCCGGGTGCAGTGCGAGAGCCACGTGCGCACCGCCGAGAACGCCGAGGCCGTGATCGCCTCGGGCGAGGCCGATCTCGTCAGCATCGTGCGCGGCCAGATCGCCGACCCCGAGCTCGGCAACAAGGCGCGCGACCGGCCGCGCCGGGCAGATCCGGCCCTGCCTGTCCTGCAACCAGATGTGCTGGGGCCGCCGCGCGCGCGACTACTGGATCTCCTGCCTGGTCAACCCCTCGGCCGGCCGCGAGTTTTCTTGGGGCGACGCTGCGCGCCGAGCGTGGAACCCGCGGCGCGTCCTCGTCGTCGGTGGCGGCCCGGCCGGCCTGGAGAGCGCCCGGGTCGCGGCCGAGCGCGGCCACCGCGTCACCCTCGCCGAGGCGGCACCCGTGCTCGGCGGCCGCTTCCGCCTCGCCGGCCTGCAGCCGCGCCGCGCCCAGATCCTCGATCTCATCCAATGGTACGAGAACGAGCTCGCGAGGCTCGAGGTCGAGGTGCGGCTCAACACGCTGGTCGAGCCCGACGACGTTCCCGGCTATGGCGCCGAGGCGATCGTCCTGGCGACCGGCTCGCTGCCCGCGGGAAACGGCTTCCAGCGGGCCCTACCGCAGCTCGAACGGCTGCCCGGCGTCGAGGCCGCCAACGTCTGGCCGGTCGAGGACGTGATGGGCCGCCTCGCGCGGCCGGGCCCGCGGGTGATCCTGCTCGACGACCTCGGCCACTGGCATGGTGCCGGCACCGCCTGGCAGCTCGCCGAGCAGGGCCACGAGGTGACCATCGTGACCCGCTTCCCGATGGTCGCCTTCGAGCTGATCCGGACCGCGACCGACTGGCCGCTGCGCAAGAAGCTCAAGGAGCTGGGCGTGGTCACCCTGCACGATGCCGCGCTCACCGCCTGGCACGGCGACGGCGCCGACGTCCTCGACCTGCAGGACGGCACCACCCGGCGGGTCGAGGCCGATGCGTTGGTGCTCGCGACCGTCAACCAGTCGCAGACCTGGCTCCAGGAGGGCCTCGCGGACCGCGGCCTCGAGCTTCACGCGATCGGCGACTGCGTGGCACCACGGCTTGCGGTGATGGCGATCTACGAGGGCCGCGAGCTCGCGATGCGGCTCTGAGGCCAAAGGGGACAGGCATGGAGCAGCTCGACGCGGGATCCCCTCCTCCAGCCGTTCCGGCTGAAGCATCTGGTGCTGAAGAACCGGATCATGAGCACCGCGCACGAGCCCGCCTATTCCGAGGACGGCCTGCCCAAGGACCGCTACCGGCTCTACCACGTCGAGAAGGCGAAGGGCGGGATCGCGCTCACCATGACCGCGGGCTCGGCGATCGTCGCCGAGGATTTGCCGGCCGCGTTCGGCAATCTGCACGCGTATAAGGACGAGATCGTCCCCTGGCTCAGGCGCCTTGCCGACGACTGCCACGAGCACGGCGCCGCGGTGATGATCCAGATCACCCACCTCGGCCGGCGGACCAACTGGAACAAGGCCGACTGGCTGCCGGTGCTGGCGCCCTCGCCGGTCCGCGAGCCCGCGCACCGCTCGTTCCCCAAGGAAGCCGAGGACTGGGACCTCGCGCGGATCACCAAGGCCTACGCCGCCGCCGCCCTGCGCATGCAGGCGGCCGGCCTCGATGGCATCGAGATCGAGGCCTACGGCCATCTGCTCGACGGCTTCTGGTCGCCCGCGACCAACCGCCGGACCGATGCACTACGGCGGCAGCCTGGACAACCGCCTGCGCTTCACCTTCGAGGTCCTGGACGCGATCCGGGCCGCGGTCGGCCCCGACTTGATCGTCGGCATCCGCATGGTCGCGGACGAGGACTGGGAGCGGGGCCTCTCGCGCGCCGAAGGGATCGAGATCGCCCAGCGCCTGGTCGCGGGCGGCCAGGTCGATTTTCTGAACGTCATCCGCGGCCATATCGAGACCGACGCCGCGCTCTCCAAGGTGATCCCGATCCAGGGCACCCCCGCCGCCCCCCATCTCGACTTCGCGGGCGAGGTCCGGAGCGCCACCCAATTCCCGGTCTTCCACGCCGCCCGGATCAACGACGTCGCGACCGCCCGCCACGCGATCGCGACCGGAAAACTCGACATGGTCGGCATGACCCGCGCCCATCTCGCCGATCCGCACATCGCGCGCAAGGTCGCGGCCGGCCACGAGCAGGACATCCGCCCCTGCGTCGGCGCCACCTATTGCCTGGACCGGATCTACGAGGGCCACGAAGCGCTTTGCATCCACAACCCCGCGACCGGCCGCGAAGCCACCATCCCCCACTCGGTCGCCAGCGCCGACGGCCCGTACAAGAAGGTCGTCGTCGTGGGCGCCGGGCCGGCCGGCCTCGAGGCGGCCCGGGTCGCGGCCGCCCGCGGCCATCAGGTCGTGCTGTTCGAGGCCGCCGATCAGCCGGGCGGCCAGATCCGGCTCGCGGCCCGGGCGCGCCGGCGCGCCGAGCTGATCGGGATCGCCGACTGGCGGATCGCCCAATGCCACAAGCATGGCGTCGACATCCGCTTCAACCATCTCGCCGAGGCCGGGGACGTGCTGGCCGAAGACCCGGACGTCGTCATCATTGCGACCGGCGGCCTCCCCAACACCGGCTTTCTCGACCGTGGCGAAGATCTGGTGGTCTCGAGCTGGGACATTCTTGCCGGTGATGCCAAGCCCGGGGCCGAGGTCCTCTTGTTCGACGACAACGGCGCCCATCCAGGCCTGCAGGCGTCGGAGATGCTGGCCGAGGCGGGGGCGAAGCTCGAGATCGTCACGCCCGAGCGCTTCTTCGCCGCGGAGATCGGCGGCCTCAACCACGTCGCCTACGCCCGCTGCTTCAACGAGCGTGGCGTCCGGATCACGATCAACACCCGCCTGCTCGAGGTTCGCCGCGAGGGCAACCGCCTGGCCGCCATCCTCGGCAGCGACTACTCCGAGCAGACCGAGCGCCGCCTGGTCGACCAGGTCGTGGTCGAGCACGGCACCCTGCCATTGGACGATCTCTACTTCGCCCTCAAGGAGCGCTCCGCGAACCGCGGCGAGGTCGACTACCAGGCCCTGATCGCCGGCCGCCCGCAGACGATCCGCACCAACCCCGAGGGCCGCTTCCAACTGTTCCGGATCGGCGACGCGGTCGCGAGCCGCAACATCCACGCCGCCATCTACGACGCGCTCCGCCTGTGCAAAGACCTCTGATCGCCGCCGGCGCACGCGATGCCCGACTTCCACTCGACCTGACCGCTTCTCCCACCCCTTGCCGCACCCGCGCCGATATGGCTTCCTGGCCCCACCGATCAACTTCAGATCGCCCCGCGCCGGATTTGAGCCATGGTTGCCAGCGCCGTTCCAGCCGAGCTGCCCGAGGTCTTCGTCAGCTACAGCCACCGCGACGAAGCGCTGAAGGACGGTTTCCTGCCGCATGTCAAAATGCTGGAGCCGCTCAGCCTGCTGAGACAGTGGCACGATCGCGATATCGGTCTCGGTAGCGCCTGGTTCGAGGAGATCGTTCAACGACTGGACGGTTGCGCGATCGCGATCCTGCTGATCTCGGCCAATTTTCTTACGTCCGAATTCTGCACGCGCAAGGAGGTGCCTCCGCTCCTGGAGCGCCGCCGGCGCGACGGCATGATGCTGGCACCGATCCTGATCCGGCCCTGCAACTGGAAGCGGGTTCCCTGGCTGGCGGCGCTCCAGATGTTCCCGAGAGATGGCGTCGCGATTTCGGCGTTGGAACAATGGCAACAGGATGCGGTCTTCGCCGAGGTCAACGAGGAGATCTGCAAGTACCTCGAAACCCGCGATCCCAAAGCCCTGACACCCAAGCATACGGCTTGGCCCGAGCCCGTGGCGGTCGACATCACTCGCCTGCCGACCAGCGGCTACGAGCTGGTCGGCCGCGATGACGAGCTCAACCTGCTCAGCGACACGTGGGAGCAAGGCAAGATCAATGTGATCTCGCTGGTCGCCTGGGGCGGGGTCGGCAAATCGACGCTGGTCAACAAGTGGTGCGAGTACCTGAGCGCGGACAACTATCGCGGCGCCAGGCGGGTCTTCGCCTGGTCGTTCTACAGCCAGGGCACCAACGAGCGCGTGACCTCGGCCGATCAGTTCATCGCCGACGCGCTGACGTTCTTCGGCGACGAAGACCCGACGGCCGGGTCGGCCTGGGCCAAGGGCGAGCGGCTGGCCGATCTGGTGCGCCGGGACAAGGCGCTCTTGATCCTCGATGGGCTGGAACCGCTCCAGGACCCCTACCAGGGCATCAAGGACCCGAGCGTGCAGCGGCTCGTCGAGGAGCTGGCGCGCGACAACGCCGGGCTTTGCGTCATCACCACGCGCGAGTCGGTCAAGGAGCTGGCCGACTTTCCCGAGACGACGCTGGCGCAGAACCTGGAGCAGATCTCGGCCGAGGCGGGCCGCGCCTTGCTCAAGATTCTGGGCGTGCGCGGTACCGATGCCGAGCTGGAACAGGCGACGCGCGACTTCGGCAACCACGCGCTCGCGATCAACCTGCTCGCGAGCTACCTGCGTGGCATTCCGGGCCATCACATCCGCCACGCCAGTGAGATCCCGGATCTCGACATTCCCATCGATCAGGGCCGCCATCCCCGCCGGGTGATGGAGGCCTTCGCCCGTCGCTTTGGCGAAGGCCCCGCCATGGAGCTGCTCCGTCTGCTGGGACTGTTCGACCGCCCCGCGACCGGTGACTGCATCAACGCCCTCAAGGCTCCGCCGCCGATCCCCGGATTGACCGAGCATCTGACGCAGCTGTCGGACGCGGACTGGCTTCGTCTGCTCGACCAGTTGCGGGACCTCGGTCTGGTCGCGCCTGAAAGCCACCACGCGCCCGATGAGA
The DNA here is from genome assembly GCA_963730195.1 of uncultured Alphaproteobacteria bacterium. Taxonomy (GTDB): domain Bacteria; phylum Pseudomonadota; class Alphaproteobacteria; order Geminicoccales; family Geminicoccaceae; genus DATAOG01. The sequence continues at coordinate 60,978 of CAVSRN010000030.1, read as the reverse complement.
TCGACGCGCATCCGTTGGTGCGGGAGCATTTCGGGGAGCGGCTGAGGACGGAAAAACCGGAGGCGTGGCGGGCGGGGCACGGGCGGCTGTACGAGCATCTGAAGACGAGCGCCAAGGAGCTGCCCGACACGCTACGCCGAGATGGCGCCGCTGTTCCAGGCGATGCATCACGGCTGCCAGGCCGGGCGGCATCAGGAGGCGCTGGACGAGGTCTATTGGGCGCGGATCGCGCACGGCGACGAATTCTACAGTACCTATAAGCTCGGAGCGTTCGGGGCGGATCTGGCGGCGCTTGCAGGCCTGTTCGATCCGCCCTGGGATAGGCCGGTCGCGAGCTGACCGAGGCCGATCAGGTCTTCATCCTGAACGAAGCCGCCTTCGATCTCCGCGCGCTCGGGCGGCTGCGGGAGGCGGTGGCGCCGATGCGGGCGGGGTTGGAGCGATGATTTCGCGAGGCAAGATTGGAAGAACGCCGCGATCGGCGCCAGCAATCTCTCCGAGCTGCATCTGACGCTCGGCGATGTCGCCGAGGCGGTGGCGATGGGCGAGGCGAGCGTCGACTATGCCGACCGGAGCGGGGACGCCTTCCAGCGCATGGGCAGTCGCACCACCTTGGCCGATGCCCTGCACCAGGCGGGCGAGGCGGCGCGCGCGCAGGCGCTGTTCGAGGAGGCCGAGGCGCTCCAGGCGGAATGGCAGCCCCAATACCCGCGGCTCTATTCGCTCCGGGGCTATCGCTATTGCGATCTGCTGCTCGCCCAGGGCCGCGCCGCCGAGGTGCGCGAGCGGGCGCAGCAGTACGCTCGAATGGCTTGCTCAGCAACTACTCGGCCTGCTCGACATCGCCCTGGATCACCTCTCCCTCGGCCGGGCGGCGCTGGCGCTGGGCGAGCCTGGCGAGGCCAGGGCGCAGCTCGACCAGGCGGTCGACGGCCTGCGCCAGGCGGGCACGATCGGATTACCTTCCTCGCGGTCTGCTGGCGCGCGCGGCGTTGTTCCGGGAGACCGGCGATTCTCTGGCGGCGCGGCGCGATCTGGACGAGGCGATGCGGATCGCGAGGCGCGGCGAGATGCGGCTCTTCCAGTGCGATGCCCATCTCGAATACGCCCGGCTCGCGCTCGCGGAGCGCGATCGGGAAAAGGCTCGCAAGGATCTCGCCGCGGCGAGCGACCTCGTGAAAGAAACCGGCTACGGCCGCCGCAAGCCCGAGGTCGCCGAGCTGGAAGCAGCGCTCGCGTGAGTGGGAAAAAAACTGGAGCGGGCGAAGGGATTCGAACCCTCGACCCCAACCTTGGCAAGGTTGTGCTCTACCCCTGAGCTACGCCCGCGCGGCCCGCCCGTACGGGCGACCCTCTCCGAAGGCCGCTACATAGAAGAAGCGCCTGGCCTTGGCAAGCGCTACGGCGACCCGACCGGAGATGGGGCCCGGGCTCCGCCAATCCTTGGCGGGCGGGCTTGACAGCGGGCGCGCTCGTCTCTCCCATGACCTCCGGACGGGCAGGCGGGCGGGCGGGCGTCGCCGGCGCCTGACGGTGGTGCTGAGCTTTGGGGGAACCGATGCGCTTCTCGGCCAACGGCTATTACATCGAGCGTTATGTGAAGTGCGCGAACTGCGGGTTCCTGGTCTATGGCGAGGGGATCGCCGGCGAGCGCCACGGCAAGGCCTGCATCTACTGCTCGCCCTGGTGCGTCGAGTGGGCAGGGCTCCGGGACAGCGAGGAGGGCTACTTCCAGTTGCCGATCGTGCAGCCGAAGCTGCCGGTCGAGACCGCCCACAAGCAGCTGCCGCCGCGCACCGCCCCGCCCGATCTGGTGCTGATGAAGATCCTCGATTCGACCATGGTCTCGATCTGCCGGGAGATGGGCATCCTGCTCATGAAGACGTCCTATTCGACGATCTTCAACGAGGGCCTCGACTTCACCTGCGCGCTCGCCGACACCAAGGGCGACATGATCGCCTGCGCCGAGTTCTGCCCGACCATGATCGGCGGCATGCCGCTCCTGATCAAGACCTGCGCCCAGGAGATCCCCTTCGAGACCTTGGCGGAGGGCGACATCATCCTGCACAACGACCCCTACCGGGGCGGGCTGCACTGCCCGGAGCACACCTTCTTCAAGCCGGTGTTCGTGGACGGCGAGCTCAAGGGGTTCGCGGTCTGCATCGGCCATATCGCCGAGATCGGCGGCATGGTGCCGGGCGCCTTCTGCGGCGAGGCGACCGAGATTTTTCACGAAGGGCTCAGGGTGCCGCCGGTCAAAATCAAGAAAGCCGGACAAGACGTCGAGGAGGTCTGGAAGCTGCTGCTCGCCAACTGCCGCACGCCGCGCCAGAACTACGGCGATCTGAGGGCGATGATCGGCGCGGTCGACCTCGGCGTGACCCGGATCGGCGAGATCATCACCAAATACGGCAGCGAGGTCTTCACCCGCACCTGCGAGGACCTGATGGACTATGCCGAGCGGCGGATGCGGGCCGAGCTCGGCGCCTTCCCGGATGGCAAGTACGGCTTTGCCGACGTGATCGAGAACGACGGCATCGAGCGCAAGCCCTATACGGTCGCGATCGACATGTACGTCCAGGGCGACGAGGTGGTCGCCGACTATTCGCGGAGCTCGCCGCAGGCGAGGGGGCCGATCAACGCCACGCTCGGGGTCGCGACCGGCGCCGTCTACAACGGCCTCCTGCACGTCACCGACCCGAGCATCCCGAAGAACTCGGGCTGCTTCCGGCCGATCCGGGTGGTGGCGCCGCCCGGGCGGGTGGTCAACGTCGACTATCCGGGGCCGCTGGTCGCCGGCAATACGGAAACCCACCCGCGGCTTGCCAACATCACGATCGGCGCCATGAGCCAATGCGCGCCGGAGCGGGCGATGGCGTCCGAGAGCTGCACCGGCACCAACTTCGTGTTCGGCGGCAACCATCCCGACTACGACGAGTACTTCGCCTGCTACGACATCATGTCGGGCGGCTGGGGCGGCCGGTACGGGCACGACGGCAACGACTGCGTGATCGCGATCAACGGCAACTGCCGCTTCAACCCGACCGAGGTCTTCGAGACCCGTTTTCCCGCTGCTGGTCGAGGACTGCGCGATGATCCCGGATTCCGGCGGCGCCGGCCAGTGGCGGGGCGGCCTCGGCTACACCCGGACGCTCAAGCTCACGAGCGTGCCGATCACCGGCAGCCAGTGCAGCGACCGCCACGAGGTCCACCCGTTCGCGCTGTTCGGCGGTAAGGAGGGCGGCAACGGCGGCACCCAGATCCAAAAGGCCGGCAGCGACCAGTGGCTGACCGTGCGCGAGCTCTACGGCAAGGTCAGCTCGAGCAAATACGCCAACGTCCAGTTCCAGCCCGGCGACCGGATCCGCCTCTGGACCCCCGGCGGCGGCGGCTACGGCGACCCGCACGAGCGCGACCCGGCCGCTGATCGAGGAGGACCTGCGCGAGGGCTACGTCACCCCCGCCGCCGCGCTGCGCGACTACGGCCGGTCGCAGCGCGACCCGCCCGCCTGATCCCCCGCCCGCCTGACCCCGCCCCGCGCCGCTACCGCGGGCCGATGTTGAGCTTGTTGCCTGACCCCACGATCTGCGGGGTAACGTTCTTATTGCCGGTGACGTTCGCGATCTGCGTGACCGCCGCGCGCTGCTCCTCGGGGATCGCCTCGATCAGCCCCGCGACCGTCTCGCGAAAGTCCGGATCGGCCTCCAGCGCCTTCTCGAGCTGGAGCTCGAGCGCCGCCCAGCGCCGCGGGTCGTCCGGCTTCGCCTCGACGTCCGCCAGCGCCTCCCTGCCGGCGAGCTTGCCCCGGAGCGCATCCCAGAGCTTCACGACCCGCCCGCCGACCTCGCCGCCGACCTTCTTGGCCAGCTCCTCCGCCCCCTTGGCCACGTAGGGCGCCGCGAGCGCCACCGCCGCCGTCGCCAGTTCTCCGACGCCCATCATCACCGGCCTCCTTCCTCGTTGTCCCCCGACCCTTCCTGCAGCCGCTGCAGCACCTCGACGATCGGCCCGAGCAGCTCCATGTCCGGCTCGCGCCCGAGCTTCTCGCAGCGCCCAATGTACAGCTGGCACATCGGCACCATCCAGTGCACGAATGCTCTCGGCTGAGCCAGAAAGAACGGCGCGTAGTTCTCGATCGCTTCGCGATTTCGCTCGAAGGCCTCTTCGATCTGGCCATTCTCTTCGAAGCAGTTGGCCAGAGTGGCCAGCGATCCGGCCAGAGCGGGCCGATAGGCATCGGGCGCCTTGGCCGCCAGCTCGCGGTAGAGATCCGCCGCCTCCTGCGCCGGCGCGAGCGCCGCCTCGCGCTGGCCGACCTCGCTCAAGCGAATGGCCAGGTTGTTGAGGGCCATCAGCCAGATCGGGCCGATAGGCATCGGGCGCCTTGGCCGCCAGCTCGCGGTAGAGATCCGCCGCCTCCTGCGCCGGCGCGAGCGCCGCCTCGCGCTGGCCGACCTCGCTCAAGCGAATGGCCAGGTTGTTGAGGGCCATAGCCAGATCGGGCCGATAGGCATCGGGCGCCTTGGCCGCCAGCTCGCGGCAGAGATCGCGACCGCCTCCTGCGCCGGCGCGAGCGCCGCCTCGCGCTGGCCGACCTCGCTCAAGCTTGTGGCCAGGTTGTTGAGGGCCATGGCGAGATCGGGCCGATAGGCATCGGGCGCCTTGGCCGCCAGCTCGCGGTAGAGATCCGCCGCCTCCTGCGCCGGCGCGAGCGCCGCCTCGCGCTGGCCGACCTCGCTCAAGCGATTGGCCAGGTTGTTGAGGGCAGCAGCGAGAGCGGGCCGATAGGCATCGGGCGCCTTGGCCGCCAGCTCGCGGTAGAGATCGCGCCGCCTCCTGCGCCGGCGCGAGCGCCGCCTCGCGCTGGCCGACCTCGCTCAAGCTTGTGGCCAGGTTGTTGAGGGCCATGGCGAGATGCGGGCCGATAGGCATCGGGCGCCTTGGCCGCCAGCTCGCGGTACAGATCCGACCGCCTCCTGCGCCGGCGCGCAGCGCCGCCTCGCGCTGGCCGACCTCGCTCAAGCCGCTTGGCGAGGTTGTTGTACGCGACCGCCAGGCTCGGGATGCGCTCGCGTACGTCCTTGCCTCGATCTGCTCGCGCGAGCACATCGGCGATCGTGTCAAGAATCCTGACCGAATGCTCGCGCCATGCGAGCGAGGACTGCGACCAGCGCGGCCAGCGGCAGCTGGTCGGCGATCATCATCAGCTGGTCGACGTCGACCGAGCTTCCCAGCGCATCGAGCCAGGCGAGCGGCTGCTCGTAGCCGGCGGCAGCAAAATCCTGCGCGGTCCGGATGACGAACGCGGCCACGGCAGGGCCTGCCTGGCCATAGGCGCGGACGACAACGTTGGCGCCATCGCTCTGCGGGCTTCCAAACGCCTGCAAGGCGAGGGCTTCGCCGAGCGCATCGGGGCGGATCGGCTCGGGCGCGGCGGCGGTACCCGGCAAGGCATCAGCCAGGGCATCGGCGACCGGCGCGGCGCCGGCGGGCAGACCACGCTTCGACCGCGCCGCCTCGGTCTCGATCGCCTCGAGCAGCAGATCTCGAGGCAGACCCTGGCAAAGGGTCACGTAAGCCGCCATGTGCACGAGCAGGGCGGGATCGAGCCCGCGCTCCCTGGCGAGCCGGTGCAGCCGATCGATCTCGCGCGCGGCTACCTCGTGCGCGATCGTCGTGCGCGGCAGCGCCAGCACCTGCGGCAGCGAGGCCTCCGCCGCCAGCAGGGCCGCCATCATCAGGAACAGCGGCTCGCCGCCCCAGCTGATCAGGTCCAGGCGCCGGTCGAAGTCGGGATCGGCGCCCGCGGCCGGCGTGCGGATCGGGCTCCGGAGCTTCGCGAACATGGCATCCAGCACGGCGCGTCGATGGCCGACGTCCATGAGGCCGGAAAGCTCGAGCGGCGTCTCGGGGTCGAGCATCGCGCGGATCGCGCGCGCCGCGCCGCCGCCGATCCCGAGCGCCGTCTGCAGCCAGCCGCTCTCCAGGGTCGGCCTGGCGCTCGAGCAGCAGGATGCGAAGCGGCGGCGCATCCGCAGGCGCAAAGCCCTCGAGCTGGCCGAACCAGCGATGCAGCACTTCAGCGCGCTCGGCGGCGTAGTCGACGACCGCGAGCGTCGGCTGGTCCCAGCCCCAGCGGGCGCCGGCGTCCTCGGTCAGGTTCGCGAGCTGGTCGCCGTTGACGAAGCCCGCCTGCCATTTTTTCTCGTTCAGGAGCTCGTCGCAGAGGTCGAACGCGAGCCGGGTCTTGCCCGTGCCGGCCTTGCCGGTCCGCACCTGGATCGCGATGTCGCGCCCGCTCGCGAGCCAGGCCCGCAGCCCGGCCATCTCCTGGTCGCGCCCGACCCGGGCGATCGACTGGGTGTAGGCGCTGAGCAGGCCGATGTCGCCGCCTTCCTTGCGCCGGCGCGGGAACATCGTGAGCCGCAGCGCGGCCGCGCCGGCGATCGTGACCTGGTTGTCGTCGCCGACGATCTGAACCGTGATGTTGCCGTGGCCGCGTACGTCGGCGCGTTGCTGGCTCGGGGCGGGGTCCTGCATCGCTGCAATCGCTTCATCGAAACCGGACCGATCTGATCACAACGCGATTTCCGACGCCAGCCGTTTCCATCAGCGCGCGCCGCCCGCCCGCCCCGGCACGCTTGTGTGCCCTCCTGGTCGCGCGCGAAAACGCAGCTCCTGGTTGATCTCTCCAGACCGATTGATGGCGGCCGATCCCGCGCTTGATGCGTGCGACCGGCGTCGCGGATTTCGGGGCACCGCGGCTGCGAAGGCACTGTCCCGCCGGCCTCAGGCGTCCGCCACGTCGATCAGCAGGTGGCCGGCCGGGTGGGGGCGCAGGCGGTGGCCGGCCTCGACCACGGTCACCGAGGCGTCCTCCTCGATCAGCGCCGGGCCCTGGATGGTCTGGCCGGAGCAGAGCGTGCTGCGCTCGAACACCGGCACCTCGTGGACCCCGTCGACGAACCGCACCGGGCGGCGCGCCTTGGGCCACCGGCGGGCCGCTCGCGGTGCCGATCAGCACCGGCTCGGGCTTGGGGGTGGGCGCGATCGCGGTCACGGTGTAGGTCACGATCTCGATGATCTCGCCCGGGATCGCAAAGCCGAAGCGGGCCTCGTGGGCCTCGTGGAAGCGCTGCCAGAGGGCCTCGGTGGTCGCCTCGTCGAAGCGCGCGAAGGGGACCGGCAGCTCGAGCTCGTAGTTCTGGCCGAGATAGCGCATCTCGAGGCCGCGCTGGATCTCGATGTCGTCCCGGTAGCCCTGGCCTTCGAGCTCCAGGACGCTCTCGGCGACCAGCTCGTCCAGGATCCGGTTGGCGACCTCGACCTCGAACCGCTTGCTGGTCAGCTGGGTGGTCCGCTGGCGGTCGACCCGGGCGTCGGTCAGGATGAAGCCATAGGCCGAGAACTGGGCCGGATGGATCGGCACGATCGCGCGCGGGATGCCCATCTCGCGCATCAGCGAGCTCGCGTGCAGGGGCGTCGCCCCGCCGAAGGCGCAAAGGGTGAAGTCGCGGGGATCGAGCCCGCGCTCGATCAGCACCGAATGGAGCGCGCCGATCATGTTGTGGTCGACGATCCGGGCGATCGCGAGCGCTGACGTCCTCGACCCCTTGGCCGAGCTGGTCCGCGAGCCGCCCGACCGCGCGCCGCGCCGCCTCGACGTCGAGGCGCATGCGGCCGCCCAGAAAGTTGTCCGGGTTGATCCGGCCGAGCACGAGGTTGGCGTCGGTCACGGTCGCCTCGGTGCCGCCGCGGCCGTAGCAGGCGGGGCCGGGCTGGGCGCCGGCGCTCTGCGGCCCGACCTGGAGCATGCCGCCCTTGTCGACCCAGGCGATCGAGCCGCCGCCGGCGCCGATCGTGCGGATGTCGATCATCGGGATCTGGATCGGCACCCCCCACTCGATCTCGAACGCGGTCGTGAAGCTCTCCTTGCCGCCGATCACGGTCGAAACGTCGGTCGAGGTGCCGCCCATGTCGATCGTGACCAGATGGTCGATGCCGAGCTCGTTCGCGATCCGGCGGCTCGCGATCACGCCGCCCGTGGGGCCCGAGAGCACCATGTTGACCGGCGAGCCGGCGGCCGCCTCGAGGGTCATCTCACCGCCGTTCGACTTGATGATCACCGCGGGGGCCGTGATGCCGGCGGCGTCCAGGCGGGCGCGCATCGCCATCAGCTGGCGGCCCACCACCGGCTTGAGGTAGGCGTCCGCGATCGCGGTCGAGCTGCGCTCGTACTCCTTCCACTTCGGCAGCACCTCGTAGGAGATCGAGAGCACCTTGTCCGGCAGCGCCGCGCTCAGGATCTCCTTGACCCGCCGCTCGTGGTCCGGGTTGAGGTAGGAGAACAAGAGACAGACCGCGACCGCCTCGATCTCCGGCAGCGCGGCGATCGCGCCGGCGACCGCGCGCACCGAGGCCTCGTCGAGCGGCGTCAGCACCCGGCCGTAGGCGTCGATCCGCTCGCTCACCTCGAAGCAATGGCGGCGCTTGACCAGCGGCTTCGGCTTGACCCAGCTCATGTCGTAGTGGGACTTGCGGTTGCCTCGCTGGATGAACGGCACGTCGCGAAAGCCCTTGGTCGCGACATAGGCGACGACGGCGCCCTTGTGCTCGAGCAGCGCATTGGTCGCGACCGTGGTGCCGATCCGGATGTTGGCGATCTCGCCCGGGTGCGCGAAGCGCTCGAGACCGCGCAGGATGCCCGCCACCGGATCGCTCGGCACCGAAGGCTCCTTCCAGACCTCGATCGAGCGCGCCGTCTGATCGTAGGCGACGAAGTCCGTGAAGGTGCCGCCGACATCGATCGCCAACATGTACCGCATGAAGCCTCCCAACCGCCGAACCGCGTCGCAATCTGTCAGTCGCCAGGCTCGCCAGGCTCGCCGGGCCCGTCCGCCCGCTCGGCGAGCGCGGCGCGTCGGGCGGTGGTCGCCGGCCGGTCGATCGCGCCGGTGGCGTCGAGCATCAGGCCATAGACCGCCTCGGCCCGGGCGCGCGTGATCCAGCCCTCGTCGAGATCGTGCTTGACCCGCTCCGGGTCGCGCTCGAGCGGCGAGCCGTAGCCGCCGCCGCCGGCGGAGTAGGACGCGATCCGCTCGCCCGGCTGAAGGGTCGCTCCGTAGCAGTTGGGCAGCTCGGTCAGCTCGCCGTCGCGCTCGCGTCTCAGCGCCCGGGCGCGGGCGCCCGGCAGGCCGCCGCGGGCGCCTTTGGCCGGGTTGACGGTGCCGTCCGAGGTGTAGAGCACCTGCATGGTGCAGCCGGCGGTTGGGCCGAACTCGGTATAGCCCGACGGCGCACCGCGGAAGCGGCCGGCGCCCTCGGTATCCGGCACCAGTGTGCGGTGGCTGACGAACAGCGGGTGGTGCAGCTCGTCGACCTCGATGCTGTCGTGATGGCACATGCCGGCGTTGCCGACGTGGATGATCGAGAGGAAGCCGTCGGAGACCGGGGTGCCGGCGCCGCCGGTGCAGGCGAGGAAGATCTGGTTGACGAAGGCCGCGTCATCGTGGCGCGGATCGCGGCCCGAGATCACCCCCATGCCGGCCGGGATGATCGGGCCGGTCTCGGCCATGCCGAAGCCGTCGGCGAGCTCGGCGAGCGCCCGCTGGACCGGGTTCGAGACCCGGTCGGCGAGGTTGGTGGTCGCGACCGAGCAGCTGTAGGGGTGGCGCGGGATGCCGCAGCAGCAGTTTTCCCGGAGCAGGATCTCGACCCGGCGAAAGCTGCCGGCGTTCGGCGGCACGTGGTGGTCGATGATGCCGTTGTAGATGCCGACCATCGCCGCGGTCTTGGCGCAGGCCTCGGTGAGGTTGAGGCCGCAGGGCTGGCAGTCGGGGTTGGCGCGCAGATCGACCGTCACCCGGGCCGCCTCGGCGTCGACCGTGACCGTGACCTTGGTCGGGATCCCGTCCGGCACGCCCGGGAACGGGTCGTGGGCCGGCCGGCCGTCACCCGGCCGCTCGGCAGCCGGCGCGAGCGCCTGGACCATGCGCTCCTCGGAATAGTCGAACCAGTCCTCGGCATACCGCGAGCGCGTCCCAGCCGACCTCGCGGCCGAGCACCGAGCAGCTCGCGCTCGCCGATCCGGCCGCGCCCAGCGCCGCCAGATAGTCGCCCCACCACTGCTCGGGCACCCGGATCCGCATCCATGCACATGCGGATGATGTCGCCGACGTCGCATAGTCTCGCTGCACGCTGCACGCCCGGGAAGATCAGCGCCCCCTCCTGATAGACGTCCCGGGCGTGGCCCATGTAGGTGGTCGGCTCGGAATTGCCGCAGTCCGCCTGATGCGCCTTGCACAGGACCCAGAAGCGATGGCGGCCGTGATCGTCGATCACCGGCAGGATCACGCACTGATCGGCCGGATGCGAGTTGCCGTGGTAGGGCGAGTTGTGCAGGAAGGCGTCGCCGCGCTTCAGCTCGGGGTGATGGTGCCGCACCGCCCGGCACATCAGATCGGGGCCGATCATGACATGGATCGGCAGGCTCTCGGCGGCGGTCAGCAGGCGGCAATCGGCGGTCAGGAGCACGCAGGAGAAGTCGTGGCCGGAGTTGAGCACGCCCGAGCGTGCGGTCCGGAACAGGGTGTTGGCCATCTTGCGCGCGATCGTGTCGAGGCGCGAGGCGAGGATCGCCATCCGCACCCCGTCGTGGCCGGCGCGCTCACCCGCGGCCGCCGCCATGCCGGCTGCGCCGCTCACGCCGTGATCACGAGGCTGCCGGACGCCGTCCGGCGAGCGCGCGCGCCGGGATCGACGACCACGGTGGTGAAGGAGGATTCGACGATCGCCGGACCGACCAGGGGGCTGGCATCGCCGACCGCCTCGAAGCGGCGCACCGCGGCGCTGACCCAGCCATGGTCGGTGAAATAGACCTCGCGGCGCTCGTCGAGATCGACCCCGGGCGCCCCGGCGACCAGCCGGTCGCCGTCGCCGTGGCGCAACCGGCAGCCGACCCGCGCCCGCCAGGTCACGAGCTCGATCCCGGAGCCCGGATCGCTGATCTCGAACAGCTCGTGGTGGGCGGCGTGGAAGTCGGCGACCAGGCCTTCGACGTCCTCCGGCCCGCGGAACCCGGCCACCCGGAGCGGCACCTCGATCTCCCAGATCTGGTGCGGGTAGCGCGCCTCGACCGCGTATTCGATGGTCTGCTCGAGCGAGCCGGCGCCCGGCCCCTCGATGAAGGCCTGGCACTTCGCCCCCAGCTTCGCCAGGACCTGGTTGACGGTCTCGGTCGCGAACCGCTCGCTGGTGGTGAAGCTCATGGTCGCATAGTCGGCGCTGAGCTCGGACATCAGCGCGCCGGCGGCGGAGAGCGCCGCGCCGACCTCGGGGATCACGACCTGGGCGCAGCCGAGCCGGCGGGCGACCGCGACCGCATTGAGGCCGGCGGCCCCGCCGCCGCCGATCAGGACCGCGCTCTGCGGGTCGATCCCCTGGTTGATGGTGATCTCCTCGATCGCCCCGACCATCTTCTCGGTGGCGAGCGCCAGCACCGCCGCCGCCGCCGCCTCGAGGCCGAGCCCGAGTGGGTCCGCGACCTCGCTCTGGAGGGCCGTCCGCGCCGCCCCGACGTCGAGGCGCATGGCGCCGCCGAGGAAGAACGCCGGGTCGATGTAGCCCAGCAGCAGCGCGCAGTCGGTGACCGTCGGCCGGCTGCCGCCGGTGCCGTAGCAGGCCGGCCCCGGCATCGAGCCGGCGCTCTGCGGCCCGACGTGGAGCAGGCCGCCGGCGTCGACCCAGGCGATCGAGCCGCCGCCCGCGCCGATGCTCTTGACGTCGACCGAGGGGAAGCCCGTCATGTGGCCGCGAAAGCGCTGGCCGAGCCAGGTCTCGCGGGTCCAGGGGATGCGCCCCTGGCGGACCAGGCTGACATCGTAGCTGGTGCCGCCGGTGTCGGCGATCACCGCGGTGTCGCTGCCGGCGTCGCGGAGCGCGTAGTGGCGGCCGGCGACCGGCGCCATCGCGGGCCCCGAGCCGATCGCGTGGATCGGCGCCTCGGCGACGTCGTCGGCGTCCATGATCCCGCCCTGCGAGGTCACCATCAGCACCCGGCCGGCGAAGCCCGCCTCGCGCAGGCGCCCGCCGAGCCCGTGCAGATAGTCGTGCATCAGGGGCTTGAGCGAGGCGTCGATGCAGGTCGACGAGGCGCGGCGATACTCGCGTAGCGTCGGGTTGAGCTGGTGCGACAGGGTGAACGGGACCCCCGGCAGCAGCTCGGCCAGCAGCTCGCCGACCCGGCGCTCATGGGCCGGATTGGCGATCGACCACAGGAGGCAGACGCCGACCGCCTCGATCTGCCGGTCCTTGAGCGTCGCGATCACCTGGCGCGCGGCGGCCTCGTCGAGCGGCTCGATCACCTCGCCGCCGGCGCCGATGCGCTCGGGGATCTCGAAGGTCAGCGCGCGCGGCACATAGGGCTCGGGATAGGGCACGGTGAAGTTGAAAGGCTCGATCCGGCCGCCTTCGCGGATCACCAGGATGTCCGGGTGCCCGGCCGTGGTCAGGAAGGCGGTGCGCGCCGTGGCGCCGGTCAGGATCGCGTTGATCGCGCGCGTCGTGCCGTGGATGAAGGTCGAGGCGCGGCGCAGGAACTCGGCGCGCGGCAGGCCGAGGTCCGCGGCGGCGAGCGCCAGCGCGTTGAGCACCCCCTCGGCCGGGTTCTGCGGCACGGTCGAGGCCTTGTACATGCGCAGCTCGCCCCCGGTCTCGACGACCAGGTCCGTGAAGGTGCCACCGGTGTCACAAGCGAGGCGCATCGGACGGTCCATCCCATTTTTTGTGCATGATCGTCGCCGGGTTTTGCGCGATCCTCGGCAAGGCTGTATGAGCTGTCAATCGCCGCGGCCGTTTTTCCCCGGAAAGGGTGTCATGCCACAGCGTCACAGGAGCTGGTGACGGTGCCGACGCGCGCGGGCTGCAGGGTGACCTTCGGCAGCGCGGCGCGGCGCGCGCTGTTCATCGCCCACCTGGTCTGGGCGCTGCCGTTCGCGCTGCTGCTGGTGCTGGTGATCGCGACCCGCTTCGACCACCGTCTGCTCGAGGCGGCCGAGGACCTCGGCGCCTCCAAGTGGCAGCGGTTCTGGGACATCGAGTTCCCGATCCTGCGCCCGGGCGTGATCGGCGCCGGCATCTTCGGCTTCCTGTTGTCGTTCAACGAGCTGCTGCGCTCGGTCTTCCTGCGCGGCTCGGAGACGACCATGCCGATCTACAACTGGACCATGACTGCCTCGCACCAGTCCCAGGTGCCGATCATCTTCTCGCTCGCGACGATCCTCTTGGCGGTCACCCTGCCGGTGATGGGCGGCTTCTTCTGGCTTCTGTTCAACCGCCTCGACAAGAGCTGAGGCCGCGGCTCACCGTGACGGCACGACGTCGAACGAGATGCTGATGCGCTGCTGGTCGGACCTGAACGGCAGCGTGCGATGGTAGAAGTAGGACGGGAACATCAGGAGCAGCCCTTCGTCCGGCTGGTAGGCCTTGAGCTCGGGCTGCACGCTGTGGGCGATGTCCCGGTAGGGCTCGCCGAACTCGATCCAGCCGGCGCGGTTGCCCTCGGGCGCCCGGACCACCGGCGGCAATGCCACGTAGTAGACCCCGCTCAGCCAGCCGGACGGGTGGATGTGCGGGACCTGGAAGCCCTCGGCCTCGATGATGATCGCCCACATGGTGAGGTGCCAGCGGCGCGGCATGTTGGCCACGAAGGGGTGCCGGGCGTCGGCCGGCAGGCGCTGCCGATAGCTCTCGATCGCGGCCCGGATCATCTGCTCGAACGCCCGGATCGGGCCCTTCGGCTCCGCCAGCAGCTCACCCGTGCTGAGGCCGCGGTGGACCGAGAATGCGGCCGGCGCCTCGTGCAGCGTCGGGTGCCGGCGGATCCAGTCGGCGAGCGCAGCATTGAGCTCGGCCAGGCTGCCGGCGTCCCCGGGCGGCGTCAGGCGCTGCGGCCGGACCAGCCGGTCGAAGTCGACCAGGCGCCGCGCCTGCGCGCGCTCGCCGACCTCGTCCAGCGCCACGGCCTTGAGCGCGAGCGCGCAGCTGTGCCCCGGCCGCTGGAGCAGAAAGCGATCGATGGCGTCGATCGCCCGGGCGTGATCGCCGCGCTCGAACAGGGCGTGGATGTGGCGCGGCTTGCCGACCTCGAACAGGCCCTCGAGCAGGCCGGGCTCGAGGGCGATCGCCCGGTCGTAGGCGGCGAGCGCGTCGTCGAGCCGCCGCAGGCCGTGCAGGACCATGCCGAAGCTGTACTGCGCCTCGGCGTGGCGTGGCTGAAGGCGGATCGCCCGCTCCAGGCTGGCCGCCGCCGCATCGAGGCGATCCTGCGCCTGAAGGGCCAGCCCCAGTCGGTAGTGCGCCGTGGCGTGGGTGGGCTGGAGCGTGGTCGCCCGCTCGTAGGCCGCGACCGCATCGTCGAAGTCACCTCGGGCCATGAGCACGTTGCCGAGGTTGACCTGCGCCTCGATCGAGCCCGGGGCGAACCGGACCGCGTGCTGACAGGCGCGCAGCGCCTCATCGAGGTGGCCGTTCGCCTGGAGCACCACGGCCAGGTTGTTGTGGGCATCGGCGAGGTCGTGCCGGGTCGCGACCGCGCGCCGCAGCATCCGGATCGCATCCTCGTTGCGGCCGAGCCGGAACGCGGCCACGCCCCCCTGCGCCAGGCTTTCGGCGTGGTCGGGATGGGTCGAGAGGACGCGCCGGTAGAGCGCGAAGGCCTCGGCGAAGCGGCCGCTCCGCTGATACGCCTGGGCGAGGCGGAGCGCCTCGGCGGGCGGGATCGGTTGCAAGCGTCGCCGCGACGGGGCCTCGGGCGCGGCCGCGGGCTTCGCGCCTTTGCGTGCGAGCCGCTCCTGTCGCCGTCGCTCTGCCCGGTCCATCGCGGGTCCTCCGCCCCGCCGCGCATCCTATCGGAGACCGGCGGCTTTGACGAGCAACTGCCGCGCCAGGGCTGGCGAGGTCAACGCCGAGGGAGCTTTGCGCCATGAGCCGTCACCACGAGATCCCGGCCACCCCCGAGAACATGGTCTGGGGCTATTTCGACGCCACCTTGCCGCCAATCCTCGAGGTCGACTCGGGCGACACGGTCACGCTCACCTCCTGGATGGCCGGCTACCGGGCGCAGCTCCATCCCGATCCGGCGCGGGTGGCGCCGCTGCACCTGCGGGCCATCGAGGAGGTGCCGGCGGGACCGGGACCGCACTTCGTGACCGGCCCGGTGCACGTCCGCGGCGCGGCGCCGGGCGACGTGCTCCAGATCGACATCCTCGAGCACAGCTTTCCCTGCGACTGGGGGTACACCTGCATCCTGCCGCTGCTGGGCACGCTGCCCGAGGACTTCGACGGCTACGAGGTCATGCATCCGGACATCGACCGGGAGCGCGGCCTGGCCGTGCTGCCCTGGGGCAAGGCGATCCCGCTCGATCCGTTCTTCGGCATCATCGCGGTCGCGCCGCCCCCGCACTGGGGCCGCTGCCCGTCGCCGCCGCCGCGCGCCTTCGGCGGCAACATCGACAACAAGGAGCTGAAGCCCGGGACCACGCTCTATCTGCCCGTGTTCGCCGAGGGCGCCTTGTTCATGGCCGGCGACGGCCACGGCGTGCAGGGCGACGGCGAGGTCTGCATCAGCGCGCTCGAGACGGCGCTCACCGGCCGCTTCCGGCTGACCGTCCGGCATGACCTCGACTACCGCCAGCCGTTCGCCGAGAGCGCCAGCCATCTGATCAGCATCGGCCTCGACGAGGACCTCGACGACGCCGCCAGGCAGGCGGTCCGGGAGATGATCGACCACGTCTGCCGGCGCAGCTCCTTGAGCCGCAGCCAGGCCTACATGCTGTGCTCGCTGGCGGGCGACCTGCGCGTCACGCAGACGGTCGACGGGGTCAAGGGCTGCCACATGCTGCTCGCCAAGGCGGCGCTTTGAGCGTCGGCGGCGGTCATTGACAGTGATGGTCGCCCTTCACATAAAGAACCCAATCCTGGGGAGCGCCGGTCTGGCGATAGCAATCCGTGAGGCGACAACGAGCGTCCGCGTCGCGCCGCGAGCTGCGCGCCTTTGGGCGGTGGGCCGGGCTCGGGCAGGCAGCGGGTCCGGCTGAGGTGGCATCCCGTTGACCGACGTCCCGCCCGCCGCCACCGACCGCGCGCCGTTCGTGCTCGCGGTGCGCGGCATCTCGAAGCGCTTTCCCGGGGTCCACGCGCTCGATCGGATCGACCTCGAGGTGCGGCCCGGCGAGGTGCACGTGCTGCTCGGCGAGAACGGCGCCGGCAAATCGACCCTGATGAAGATCCTGAGCGGCGTCTATCCCCGCGACGAGGGCCAGATCTTCGTCGACGGCCGGGAGGTCGAGCTGCGCGGCCCGCGCCACGCCCAGACGCTCGGCATCAGCATCATCTACCAGACGTTCAGCCAGGCGCCCCACCTGACCCTGGCCGAGAACCTCTACCTCGGCCGGGAGCCGCTCACCGTCTGGGGCACCATCGACGAGCGCAGGATGCACGCGATGAGCCGGGCCGCGCTCGCGCGCATCGGCCTCGCGATCGATCCGCGGACCCCGATCAAGAAGCTGAGCGTCGCCCAGCGGCAGCTGGTCGAGATCGCCAAGGCGCTGAGCCTCGATGCCAGGATCGTCATCATGGACGAGCCGACCTCGGCCCTGACCGATCGCGAGACCCGCCGACTGTTCGACATCATCGGCGCCCTCAAGGCCGAAGGCCGGGCGATCATCTATATCTCGCATCGGCTCGAGGAGGTCGCCCAGATCGGCGATCGGGTGACCGTGCTCCGTGACGGTCGGAAGGTCGCGACCGCGGCGGTCGCCGATGTCGGCATGCCCCAGCTGGTCAGCATGATGGTCGGGCGCGACCTCGTGCTGACCGCTCTGCACGAGGCGTCGGTCCCCGGCCCGGAGGTCCTGCGGGTGCAGGGCCTCAACCGGGCCGGCGTTCTGCGCGACATCGAGCTCTGCCTTCACCAGGGCGAGATCCTCTCGCTGGCCGGCCTGGTCGGCTCCGGGAGGACCGAGCTCGCCCGCGCGATCTTCGGCGCCGATCGCCTCGATTCCGGACAGATCTCCGTGCACGGGCAACCGGTGCAGATCCGGTCGCCCGCGGATGCGGTCGGCCTCGGGATCGGGTTCGTCACCGAGGACCGCCTCCACAGCGGCCTGCTGATGACGATGTCGGTCCTGCCGAACGCGACCCTGCCGTCGCTCCGCCAGTTCGACGTGCTCGGCGGCCTGTTCTTCAGCGTCGCCCGGGAGCGGGCGACCGGCCGCCGTTTCGTGCGCGAGCTCAACGTCCAGCCGCCGTCTCTCGATCGCAAGGTGCGCTATCTGAGCGGCGGCAACCAGCAGAAGGTGGTGCTGGCCAAGTGGCTGATGGCGCAGTCCCGGATTCTGATCCTCGACGAGCCGACCCAGGGCATCGACGTCGGCGCCAAGGAGGAGGTCCATCGGCTGATGGTCGCGTTCACCCGCGAGCGGGGCGGCGCCATCCTTTTGATTTCGTCGGACCTGCCGGAAGTGCTGCGCATGAGCGATCGCATCCTGGTGATGCGCCAGGGCCGGATCATGGGCGAGCTCGCCCGGGCCGAGGCGACCGAGGAGCGGGTGATGCAGCTCGCGGTCGGCGGCCCGGCGCCGCTGCGTCCCGCCGGCGCCCGCCGCCGCCCGTCCGCAGGCGTGAGGGAGAGAGCGTGGCCGAGCCCGACGCGACGTCCGAGGTGACGGCCGGCCCGGCCGCCTCGGAAAGGCGTCGCTGGGGCGGGCTGCTCGAGACGATCCTCGACAACCCGGCGGTCTTCATGGCCGGGATCCTGCTCGCGATGTGGCTGGTCCTGTCGCGCCTCTCGCCGTATTTCTTCACCCTCGACAACCTGCTCGAGATCACGGTCCAGGCGGCGGTGATCGCGCTGCTCGCGGTCGGTCAGACGTTCGTGATCCTGTCCGCCGGCATCGACCTCTCGGTCGGCGCGGTGCTGGCCGCATCGAGCGTGGTCGCGACGCTCTTGATGGACCGCGGGTTCGGTCTGACCGCCGGCCTCGCCGGGGGCCTGCTGTGCGGCGCCACCTTCGGCGCCGCCAACGGCGTCGCGGTCGGCATGCTCGGGATCCCGCCGTTCATCGCGACCCTCGGGATGATGGGGATCGCCCGCGGCGCGGCGCTGATCATCAGCGGCGGCATCCCCCTGTTCAACCTCGCGCCCGGCTTCGAGGTGCTGGGCCAGGGCCGCGTCGCCGGCATCATCCCGGTGCCGACGTTGACCACCCTCGGGCTGTACGCGCTCGGCTATCTGATCCTCAGCCGGACCCGCCTCGGTCGCTACACCTACTCGATCGGCAGCAACCTCCAGGCGACGCTGTTCTCGGGCGTCAACGTCCCGCGCTACCTGGTGCTGATCTACACGGTGAGCGGCCTGACGGCGGCGGTCGCCGGCCTGACCGAAGCGTCGCGGATCGGCAGCGGCCAGCCGGCCGGCGGCGTCGGCTACGAGCTCGAATTCGATCGCCGCGGTCGTCATCGGCGGCACCAGCCTGTTCGGCGGCGAGGGCAATCTGTTCGCCTCCCTGGTGGGCGCCCTGATCATCGCCACCCTGCGCAACGGCCTGAACGTGCTCGGGGTCTACGCGTTCTGGCAACAGGTCGCGATCGGTGCCATCCTGATCGCCGCCGTCTATCTGGACCGCTGGCGGCGACGACGACGGGGCGAGTGACCGGCGGCGGATCGACGAATCATGAACCAGGATCCGGCTCGGGCTCGAGACCGGACCCGTCATCCAGTGGAGGACCGTCAAGATGAAGAGCCTGCGAGGGGTTGGGTTGGCGATCGCGATGGTCGCCGGGGCCATGGCCTTGGCGGCACCGGCGGCGACCGCCCAGAACAAGACCTTGGCCTGGATTCCCAAGGCCACCAACTCGACCTTCTGGCTCGCGGTCAAGCGCGGTGCCGAGAAAGCCGGTCAGGAGCTCGGCTATGACGTCCTGTACGTCGGCGTCCAGGAGCAGACCGACATCGCGGGCCAGGTCAACCTGGTCAACGACATGGTCGTGCGCAAGGTCGACGGCATCCTGATCGCCGCGACCGACGCGAAGGCTCTGGCGCCGGCGGTCGAGCAGGCGATCAAACGCGGGGTGCCGGTGATCACCCTCGATTCGGGCGTCGAATCCGACGCGCCCTACGCCTACATCGCCACCGACAACATCGGCGCGGCCAAGCTCGCCGCCGAGACCCTGGCGAAGCTGATCGACGGCAAGGGCAAGGTCGGCGACATCGGCATCACCGCCGGCTCCCAGACCGGCCGCGAGCGCGAAGACGGCTTTCTCGCGGGGATGAAGGCCTATCCCGACGTCAAGGTGTTGCCGGTGCAGTACTCGGGCTGCGACCCGGCCAAGTCGCTGAACGTCGCGACCGACTTCTACACCGCGAAATCCGGACCTGGCCGGCTTCTTCGGCGCCTGCGACGGCGGCGGCACCGGCTCGGGCCAGCTGGTCAAGCAGAAGGGCCTGAAGGGCAAGGTGCACATCGTGTCGTTCGACACCTCGCCCGAGGAGCTGCAGCTGTTCAAGGACGGCTTCATCGACGCCCTGATCGTCCAGGACCCGTTCCAGATGGGCTACCGCGGCGTCTATGCGATGGACAAGGTGCTCAAGGGCGAGAAGGTCGAGCCCAAGGTCGTGGAGATCCCGGCCCAGGTCGTCACCGCCGACAACTTCAACGATCCGAAGATCCAGGAGCTTCTGAACCAGTAGCCGGCCGCGGCTGCGGCCGCTCCATCGGCGGCGGATCGTCGTCGCCCGCCGGGCGTCGCCGGGCGCGGGATGGCGTGCCAAGGGGTGCGCGCCCGCGCCCGCGGCGCAACCTCGCCGCGACAGAGCGCAGGCGCCGGTCTTCGACCCGCTGCCCCGACGACGCCGACGCCGCGTCGTGCCGGTGCGCTGGACAGGGCGGGGCGGGCTCATATGATGGGCGGGCCGGGTCGGAGGTGCCGGCGCCAGCTGGCGGCGGCGCCGATCGGGCATCGGGGAGCGGGCCCTGGCCCGAGGCCGGGCGGGCGCGGGTTTGGCCCGCGGCTGGCACGGATGCCGGCCGGACCACGGGCCGCGATGGCAACGAAAAACAGGGAAGGTCGACATCATGAACAGCGATTTCGAGCGCAGATGGGCGCTCAGCCGCCGCCGTTTTCTCCAGTCCGCCGCCGGCAGCGCGGCCCTTGCCGGGCTCGGGCTGCCGGACCTGGCGCGAGCCGCCGAGGGACCCTGGGCGGTCCGACCGGACAGCGAGGTCGACCTCTTGAATTTCGTGGTCTGGACTTATGGCGACATCTACAGCCGCATCTCCGAGCAGTTCGAGAAGGACTGGGGGGTCAAGGTCGATAGCACGATCTCCTCGTTCAACGACCATCCGACCAAGCTGGTCACCATGTTCGCCGGCGGCGAGACCATCGACGTCTCCCAGTCCTCACCGTTCTCGTTCCCCAACTTCATCGATCAGGGCCTGGTCGAGCCGCTCGACGATTTGCCGGGGATCGAGGACTACGTCGCCGACTTCACGCCGTTCACCAGGCAGGTGGCGCAGTACCAGGGCCAGACCATGGGCCTGCCGTACTTCTCGGCGATCTGGATCTGGAACTACTATCAGGACCTGTTGGAGAAGGCCGGGATCGCGCAGCCGTTCGCCACCTACGACGAGCTGATCGAGCAGTGCGTCAAGGCCAAGCAGGACGGCATCGCCGAATACCCGATCCTGTGGGTCGCGGGCGTCGGCCTCGAGCAGCTGCCGGGCACCTGGTACAGCCTGACCTGGAACCAGGGCGGCACCTTCTTCGACAAGGACGGCAAGCACCAGCTCGGCGACGGCTCGATCGCGCGCGAGACCCTCAAATGGTGGGCCAACACCTTCGAGCAGGGCCTCGACATCGCCGACCCGGAATCGCTCAAGGTGCAGTTCACGAGCTCGGCCAAGGCGTTCAGCGCCGGCAAGAACCTGTACCGCGGGCCCAACCACCACTACGGCCTCAACATCGTCAACGATCCCGCCCAGTCGCCGATCGCCGGCAAGGTCAAGGCGCACGGCTTCCCGGGCGACGGCCGCACGATCGGGGTCACCCACGTCTATTTCCTGTGCACCGCCAATCGGGACAAGGAGTGGGCCTGGAAGCTGCTCCAGTATCTCGGCGGCAAGACCAAGGACGGCGAGTACACCCAGGCCAAGGGCCTGGCGCGCGATGCCATGCTGGGCAGCGGCTACCAGTCGGTGATGGAGAGCGACGCCGTGCTCGAGGGCTGGAAGCCCTGGGGCGATCCCAAGCAGCTGCTCGAGATGTGGGGCAAGGCGTCCTACATCGGCGTGCCGGTGTCGTCGGTCTATCAGCCCTGGCACTTCCCCTGGACCGATCAGCTCAACATCGAGGTCCAAAAGTGCCTGACCGGGCAGATCACCGCCGATCAGGCCTGCGACAACCTGATCACGGGCATCGACCGGGCCAAGCAGGCGCAGTGAGGCGGGCGCCGATGATCGGGCCGGCCGCCGGCCGCGGCCGGCTGCGGGTGTGATCCGGGGCGGGTGGTGAGCGAGGTGGCGGATCTCGCCGCCACGCGCCGGGTCCGCGCCCGAGGGTCGGGCGCGAGCTGGCGCCGGGCCGGCTGGCGCTGGCGATGAACGCGCCCTCGCTCCTGATCATGTTCCTGGTGCTCGCCTACCCGATCTACTACGCCGGCTATCTGTCGCTGCACCGGGTCGGCATCGGCCAGATGCGCAAGGGCGTGTTCCCGTTCTACGGGCTGGAGAACTACGCCCGCGTGTTCAGCGACCCGTTGTTCCGGCTCGCGCTCGAGAACACCCTGGTCTTCACCCTGGTCACGGTCACCGCCGAGATCGTGCTCGCGGTCGCGATCGCGCTCCTGATCAACCAGCAGGGCGTCTGGACCTCGCGGGTGACGCGGCTCCTGATCCTTTTGCCCTACGCCATCCCGCCGATCGCCAACGGCCTGATCTGGTCGTTCATGTACAGCTTCGAATTCGGGTTTCTGAACCGCATCCTGTTCAGCCTCGGCCTGACCACGGAGCCGGTCAACTGGGCGGGCAATCCCCATACCGCGCTCTATGCGGTCGCGATGGCCTACGTCTGGCGGACGCTGCCGTTCGCGATCCTCCTGGTGCACGCCGCCCTGCAGGGGATCGGCAAGGATCTGTACGAGGCGGCCGCGGTCGACGGTGCCACCGCCTGGCGGCGCTTCTGGCACATCACCTTGCCGCTGTTGCGCCCGGTCATCGTGATCATCCTGGTGCTGCGGACCTCGTTCGCCTTCGCGGTGTTCGAGGAGATCCTGGCGATCACCCAGGGCGGGCCGGGCGATGCCACCTGGGTCGCCGCCTGGTACAGCTACAAGGTCGCCTTCGCGCCGCCGTTCAACATCGGCGCCGGCGCCGCCTCGGCCTATGTCCTGGCGATGATCGTGAGCGGGCTCGCGATCGTCTACGTCGGCTTCATCTACCGCCGGGCCACGGCCTAGGGGGACGCGCCATGTTCAAGCCATCGCCCATGGGCCGCGTCCTCCTGCACCTCGCCAACCTGGTGGTGATCGCGGTCTTGCTGCTGCCGCTGTTCGCGGTCGTGATCGGCGCCGTGCAGTCCGAGAAGACCCTGCAGGCCGACACCCGCGCGGTGTTCCCGCCCGAGTACACCCTCGACAACTTCCGCGTGATCCTCTCGGGCGGCGCCCAGAAGGGCGCGATCTTCGAGCAGGTCACCTATCTGCCGGACAACATCAAGCAGTTCTACCGCGCCTTCGCCAACAGCACGATCGTGGCGCTGAGCGTCACCTGCCTGACGCTCGCCTTCGGCTCGCTCTCGGCCTACACGGTCGCGCGGCTGCGGTTTCGCTGGACGGTCTGGTTCATGCAGGTGAACCTGGTCGCGCGCTTCGTGCCGATCATCGTGCTCATGATCCCGCTCTACGTCATGATGCGCTCGGTCGGCCTCTTGAACTCGCTGACCGGGGTGATCGTCGCCCTGACCGGGTTCCTTCTGCCCTACGCGATCCTGATCCTGGCGCCGTATTTCGACAGCATTCCGGCCGAGCTCGAGGATGCGGCGCGGATCGACGGCTGCTCGCGCTTCACCGCCTTCCTGCGGATCACCTTGCCGCTCTCGACCCCCGGGCTCGCCGCCTGTGGCGTGATCATGTTCATCATCTCCTGGCACGAGCTCCTGATCCCGCTGATCCTCAACTCCAAGACCGAGCACATGACCTTGCCGGTGGTGATCGCGAGCCTGGTCGGCGACGTCCACGTGTTCTTCAACCTGATGATGGCGATCTGCCTGCTCGCCCTGCTGCCGTCGGTGCTGCTGGTGTTCCTTTTGCAGAAGTTCGTCGTCCAGGGCCTCTCGATCGGCGCGGTCAAGGGTTAGCTCGACGCCGGTCACGGCGGCGCCGACGGTTAACCATCTCTTAACACTCGCGTCCGAATGTAGGTCGACGCCCGCGGTGCGCGCGGGCCAAGGGCCAATTCCAGCGAGAGTGTCGGACCATGCTTTTCAAGCAGACCCCGCGTGCCGATCAGCCGGCGGCCCCGTCCGCCGACCGCCTGTCCGCGACCCGGCCGCCGCTGCCGGCGGCGGCGCCGATGGCCGGGGCCGTGCTCGACCCGGTCGACCATCCGGCGCCGCAGAACCGCTTCCTGTCCGACGACGGTGAGACCGGTAAGCGGCTGATCGTCGGCGCCGGCATCCAGCTCAAGGGCGAGATCACGGCCTGCGAGCGCCTGGTCGTCGAGGGCCAGGTCGAGGTCACGATGAATGCCACCCGCGCGCTCGAGATCAAGCCGTCCGGCCATTTCATCGGCAGCTGCGAGGTCGAGGACGCCGAGATCAGCGGCGTCTACGAGGGCGACCTGTCGGTGCGCAACCGGCTGGTGGTGCACAAGGGTGGCCGGGTGATCGGCAAGATCAGCTATGGCGAGCTCGAGCTCGACCGGGGCGGCGAGATCGCCGGCGAGCTGAGCGTGCGCAACCGCAAGCGCGACCAGGCCTCGACCCCGCCGGGGGCGCCCAAGCCCGGTCAACGCAGCGTCGTCGCCGCATGACCGGCGGCGCCCGGCGCCGGCCCAGCCGGCCGCGGGAAGCGCGCCGCCGGCCGGCCTCGGCGGCGCCGGCGGGCGCCGCCGACCTCAGCGCGCGCTCCTGAGCCGGGTCTCGAGGCCGTCGCCGCCGGGCGATCGCTCCCTGCCGGCGACACCCCGCGCCCTTGCCGGGCGGCGCGCGGGCACCCCTCGATCGAGCCAGCTCGATCGACCGCCCGGGCGCGCGCCGGGTGCGGACGAGGACGGCCGGCTCCCGGGTCTCGCCGCCGGTCACAGGGCGCCGGCTCGGATCCGAACAGAAATCCACCGGCACGGCTTTTCAGACGCCGCCGGACCGGTTAGCCTGCCGGAGGGTGGCCACGTCCGCCCCGCGTCGGTGGACCAACGAGCGAACAAGCGGCACGTCGGGGGCCATGTACGACATCGACCCGAGCCGGCTCGACCTGGCCCAGGAGTTCAAGGCCAGGCCCTACGGCGAGCACAGTCCGGACCTGCAGGCGCTGCTCAATCTGATGCGGCGGCCAGGCGCCGAGCCGTTCCACCTTCTGGTCATGAGCGCGGGCGGCGAGCGCTGGACGCTTGCGCTCATGCAACCCGGCGCCAAGGGCCCGCCGCAGCTGACCAACAGCGTGTTCACCAGTCCCGAGGCGGCCGAGTGGCACGTCTTCAGGCTGCGCTGGCAGGCGCTCACCGGTCGGGAGCTGCCGATCGACTGAACCGGCGACCGCGGTGCGCCGCCGCGCCACGCCCGGCTGGAGGAACCGCCGACCATGACCGCGCTTCTTGGCTACTGCGATCCGATCAGCATCGCGCCCGGCGAGCGCCTGCGGGTCATGGTCAGCTGCATCGGGGCGCCCCGCTACGACGCCGAGCTGGTCCGCCTGATCAACCCGCAGGCGGGACCGCTCGCGACCCCGTTCCGGACCGAGCGGGTCGAGCATCCGGCCAACCGCAGCTATCCCGGGCGCCGGCAGGAGGTCCCGATCGGCTCGTTCGGCGTGGTCGACGCCCACCCGCTGATCGCCGGGCTCAGGAGCTTCACGCTCCAGGCCTACGTCTGGCCGACCACGCCCGGAGGGCGCCGTCAGGCCCTGCTCGGCAGCTGGTCGGAGAGCACCCGTCGGGGCTTCGGGCTCGGCCTCGACGAGCAGGGCGCGCTCGAGCTCAGGCTCGGCGACGGCCGGGAGGTCGCGCGCGTGACCACCGCGACGCCGCTGCTCGGGCGCCGCTGGTATCTGGTCGCCGGCAGCTTCGATGGCGCCAGCGGCCGCCTCGTCGTCTGGCAGGCGCCGGTCGGCGATCGGACCTTTCACGACCTGGCGGGGCAGCGCGCCGAGGCGACCACCGCCGTCCGGCCCGAGGCCGGGGCGGGCCCCTTTCTGTTCGCGGCCTGGCACGCGGGCGAGGCCGCGGCGCCGACCGCTTACGGCCGGCTGGTGGCAGGCGGCCACTACAACGGCAAGCTCGACCGGCCGCGGCTCGCCAACCGGGCGCTCGAGCCGGCCGAGATCGCGGCCCTCGCGGGCGATGGCGCGCTACCCGCGGGGCTCGAGCGCGCCCTGGTCGCGCGCTGGGATTTTTCGGACCGGATCCCGACCGAGATCCTGGTCGACGCGTCCCCGAACCGGCTGCACGGCAGCGCGGTCAACCTGCCGGCGCGCGCCATGACCGGGCACAACTGGACCGGCGCGGTCATGGACTGGACCCGGGCGCCCGAGCAATACGGTGCGATCCACTTTCACGACGACGACCTCGTGGATGCCAGCTGGCAGCCCGACTTCGAGCTCGAGCTGCCGCAGGATCTGCGCTCCGGCGTCTACGCGCTCAGGCTCTCGGCCAACGAGGCCGAGTTCTACGTCCCGTTCTTCGCCCGGCCGCCGCGCGCCCCGAGCCAGGACCGAAGTCGCCCCAAGATCGCGTTCCTGGCGTCGACCGCGACCTATCTCGCCTACATCAATAACCGCGGCCGCTTCGCCTCGCTCGCGACCGAGCTCTACCACGGCCGGCTGACCATCATGGATGCGGTCGACGGCCTGCTGCTGGACTATCCGGAGGTCGGCCTCTCGACCTACGACCGCCATTCGGACGGCAGCGGCGTCTGCTACTCCTCGCGCCTCAGGCCGGCGACCAACATCAAGCCGACCGGACGGCATTGGAACTTCAACCTCGATCTGTTCATCATCGACTGGCTGGAGCACCAGGGGGTCGGCTACGACGTGATCACCGAGGAGGACCTGCATGACGAGGGCCTCGATCTGCTGCGGCCCTACGCGGTGGTGCTCACCGGCAGTCATCCCGAGTACGATTCCGCCGCCATGCTGGATGCGCTCGACGCTTATCTGCGCGCGGGCGGCCGGCTGATGTACATGGGCGGCAACGGCTTCTACTGGCGGATCGCGCATCACCCGACCCGGCGCGGGGTGCTCGAGGTGCGCCGGGCCGAGGGCGGCGTGCGCGCCTGGGACGCCCTGCCGGGCGAGTACTACCACAGCTTCACCGGCGAGTACGGCGGCCTCTGGCGCCGTCAGGGTCGGGCGCCGCAGCAGCTGGCGGGCGTCGGCTTCATCAGCCAGGGCTTCGACGCATGCTCCTACTACCGGCGCACGCCCGCGAGCCACGATCCGCGGGTCGCCTTCATGTTCGAAGGCGTCGAGGACGAGCTGCTCGGCGACTTCGGCGTCCTCCAGGGGGGCGCGGCCGGGCTCGAGATCGACTGCGCCGACCCGGCGCTGGGCACGCCGCCGCACGCCCTGGTGGTCGCCCGCTCGGAGAACCATTCCAACACCTACGAGCTGGTCGCCGAGGAGGTGCGGATCCCGCATGGCGCGACCGACGCGGTCCAGAATCCGGCGATCCACGCCGACCTCGTGTTCTTCGAGACCCCGGCCGGGGGCGCCGTGTTCTCGACCGGCTCGATCGCCTACGCCGGCAGCCTGTCCTGGAACCGCTTCGACAACAACATCGCCCGGCTGACCGGCAACGTGCTGCGGCGCTTCGCCGACCCGACGCCGTTCGCCTTCGGGCAGAGCGATGGCGCCGGCTGACCGGCCCGATCCGTCGCCCGCCCGCCGGGTCGGCGGAGCCAGGCCGCGCGACGGCGGGCAGGCGGGGCCGGTGGCGCGCGCTCGGATGCCGGCTTTGCCCCCAGGCGCCAAGTCAGCGGGCGTGCAACCATCCTGGATGGTCCGGCCCGCGCCGCTCAACCAAAGAACAGATCAAGCATCCGTAACCCATTGTCGTCGAAGCGTCGGAATCGTTCGGGTTCCCTAAGGTAATCTTTACTCTGCGGTGGCAGAACAGCCCGGGGTGCGGCGCGAACGTGCAACCGCACCTTCAGCCTAGTAAAGGTGTGCGGGCGATGGATGAAAAGAGCGGCAAGCTCATCCGGCAGGTCATCGTCCCGATCGCGGCCCTGGTCGCAGTCGCGATGTCGGTGGTGGTCGGCTTCATCTGGTTCAGTGCCGAGAACCAGGACCGGATCGCGCTCAGGCAATCGGTCGAAGGCGTGCGCGACGCGATCCAGCGCCAGACCGAAGCGGTCGGCGTCCAGGCCAAAGACTACAGCTGGTGGACCGACGCGGTCCGAAATCTGGATCTCACATTCGACCCCGAGTGGGCGGACACCAACATCGGCTCTTACATTTACCAGCAATTCAAGTTCGAATTGAGTTTCGCGGTCGATCGGGCCGACCATACGGTCTATGGCCAGCTCGACGGTGAGCCGACCGGCGCCACCGTGCAGGCGCTGCTCTCCCATGGGCTCGATCGTCTGATCGAGCAGGCCCGCCAGGCGCCGCTCGATGAGCCGCAGCCCGCCACGGGCTTGCTCGCCATGGGCGATGAGATCGTGATGGTCGGGGTCAGCGCCGTGACCCCCGAGAAAGGTGCCGACGTCACCCTGCCCATGGGGCCGCGGGTGGTCCTGGTCCTCGGCAAGAAGCTCGACCAGGCGTTCCTCGCCACCGTCGCCGAGCCCTTGCCGTTGACCGGGCTTCGCTTGGTGCCGGCGGGCACCGGCGCATCGGCGGCGCTGTTCCCGCTGATCGCGATCGACGGCACCCGCCTGGGCGGCCTGACCTGGGAGCCGTTCAAGCCCGGCTGGGAGTTCCTGAGCTCGGTCATGCCGTCGCTCGCGCTCGCGATCGCGGTGATCTCGATCTTCACCTTCATCGTGCTGCGCCACGCGCGCCAGGCCGCCGAGACCATCCAGGCGAGCGAGGCCCGGTTTCGCGACGTCGCCGACGCCAGCTCGGACTGGATCTGGGAGACCGATGCCGATCTGCGGCTGGGCTATCTCTCGGAACGCTTCGCGATGGTGACCGCCATCTCGCCCAACCTGGTGCTCGGCAAGCCGCTCGGCGACCTTCTGCATTCCGCCGAGAGCGTCGAGCGCTGGGAGCGTCATCAGGACGACCTGGCGCACCGGCGCCCCTTCCGCAATCTTTTGTGCCTGTGCGAGGACGACAGCGGCCGCACCCGGACCCTGCGGGTCGCGGGCAAGCCGGTCATCGACGACAAGGGCCACTACCTCGGCTATCGCGGCACCGCGACCGACATCACGGCCGAGATCGAGGCCGAGCGGCGCGCCCAATATCTGACCCTGCACGATCCGCTGACCTCGCTGCCCAACCGCGAGCTGTTCGCCGAGCGGCTCGAGCAGGCGGTGGCGACCGTCAGCCGGCGCGGCGACGTGGCCGCGGTCCTGTGCGTCGACCTCGACCGCTTCAAGGACGTCAACGATACCCTTGGTCATGCCGCCGGCGACCTGCTGGTCCAGGGCTGCTCGGAGCGTCTGCAGGCCTGCGTGCGGGAGACCGACACGGTCGCCCGCATCGGCGGCGACGAGTTCGCGATCGTCCAGGTCGGCATCGAGCAGCCCGATGGCGCCCAGAGGCTCTGTCGCCGGGTGATCGAGACCCTCGCGGCACCGTTCGACCTCGACGGCCACGAGGTCCTGGTCACGGCCAGCGTCGGCGTCGCCCTGATCCCCCTGGACGGTTCGATCCCCGGGCGCTTGCTGCAGAACGCCGACATCGCCCTTTATCGGGCCAAGGAGGAGGGGCGCAACACCTTCCGCTTCTTCGAGGCCGGCATGGATGCGCGGCTGCAGGCGCGCAAGGCGCTCGAGCGGGACCTGCGCCTCGCCCTCGCCCGCAACGAGCTCGAGCTGTACTATCAGCCCAAGGTCGAGCTCGGCCACAACCGCCTGTCCGGGGTCGAGGGCCTGGTCCGCTGGCACCACCCGGAACGCGGCCTCGTGCCGCCCGGTGAGTTCATCGGCGTGGCCGAGGAGACCGGCCTGATCGTGGCGCTCGGCGAGTGGGTCCTGCGCCGCGCCTGCGTCCAGGCGATCTCGTGGCCGGAGCTGCAGATGTCGGTCAACATCTCCCCGGTCCAGTTCAAGCAACCCAACCTGATCGACGCCGTGCGGCGGGCCCTGACGGATTCCGGCCTCGAGCCCGAGCGCCTCGAGCTCGAGGTCACCGAAGGCGTGCTGCTCCAGAACACCGAGGCGGCGATGACGACGCTCCGCCAGCTCAAGGATCTGGGGGTGCAGATCGCCATGGACGACTTCGGCACCGGCTATTCGAGCTTGAGCTACCTGCAGAAGTTCCCGTTCGACAAGATCAAGATCGACCGCTCGTTCGTCTCGGCGCTCGAGACCCGGACCGATGCCGAGGCGATCGTGCGCGCCGTGGTCGGCCTCGGCCACAGCCTGGGCATCCAGACCTGCGCCGAAGGCGTCGAGACCGTCGAGCAGCTGGCCTTCCTCAAGCGGGAGGGCTGCGACGAGGTGCAGGGCTACTATTTCGGCAAGCCGATGCCCGCGCCCGACTTCGAGCGCAAGTTCAGCGACTGGCATGACGATGCCCCGGCCGAGGCGTCGAGCCGCACTGCCGCCCTGACCTGAGCCGGCCTGCGAGCAGCGACCTCGGTACCGAGCGCCCGTCGGGGCGCGAGCGGGCGATACCAGCAATTTTAATCAATTTGGCGAATCAGATCGCCTTTGATAAACGCTTTGATTGACATCGGCGCACGATCGTGCCAACGCTGCCTGCGGGCAAATCCCAGGCAGGAAGCGCCGGTGACGACGGCCGATCGTGCCGGACAAGGATCGCCAAGGTGCGGGTCAGAACCAGAAACCAAGCTCGCTGATCCATGGCCGAGCTCAACGACCTGTACCGCTACGCCGTCTACTACGACATCGTGTTCCGGCGGGATGTCGATCCCGAGGTTGATTTCCTGGTCGAGCTGGCTCGCGGGTACCAAGGCCGAACGCTCCGGCGTGTCCTCGACCTGGGTTGCGGGCCCGGATACCACGCCAAGGCGTTCGCCCGGCGCGGCCTGACCGTCACCGGCCTCGACTGGTGCGACGCGATGATCCGCTTCGCCCGCGAGGAAGCCACCCGGGAAGCGATCACGATCGACTGGCGGGTCGGCGACATGCGCTCGTTCGAGCTGGCCGAGCCGGTCGATCTCGCGGTCTGCCTGTTCGATTCGATCGACGGCCTGTCCTCGATCGAGGACTTCGTCGACCATTTTCGCGCGGTCGCCGCCAACCTCACGGCCGATGGCCTGTACGTCATCGGGCAGAGCCATCAGCGCGACACCGGCATCATCGGCTACGGTCCGTTTCACTACGAGGCGGAACGTGCCGGCTGCCGGGTCGAGCTCGACTGGGCGACCGACGTCAAGACCCACACCCTCACCCAGACCGCCGATGTCGAGATCGTGATCCACGTCAACGACCATGGCGTCGAAACTGTGCTCCGCCACCGCACCATCGAATCCTTCGCCACACCACCGTTCCTGATCGCGACCGCCCGATTGTCGGGCGTCCTGGAGGCGCTCGACTGGTACGGCGACTACCGGCTGACCCAGCCCTACGACGATTTGCCGGCGTCCAATTACTGCATCAGCGTGTTCCGCAAAGCTGCCCTAGCAAGCGCAGCGCGGCCGCGCCAGCAAGTCGATCATCCGCTTGTCAGCGAACACTTTTAGAAAAATACCAATAAAGTTCACTATAATAACTTGTTGATAAGCTATTAAATTCGATTATGGTCATCGTGGATCTCGTCGTGATGGCGGCAGGTCCGGATGAGGACTGCAACAAAAAGGCGCATCCACTACCATACGGCAGCCTAGCCGGGGTAGGGACGGAGGCAGCGCCATGAACGACTTCGAATACGCGTACCGGAAGCTGAGCAAGTGTCTCTATATCTATCTAGGGCAGACGGAACGCCGTGGTCTGGGCATCTTCGCGGCCAAACCGTTGCCCGCGGGATCAGTGGTGATGACCGACCACGACGGCGACTACTACGACCATGTGCTCACCTATCGCGAACTGTGCCGGCGCGGCTACAGCCTGGACATCACGCTCCAGGTCGGACTCGATGCCTACAAGTTGCCGACCGGCAGCCTCGACGACTTCACCAATCACTCCTGCGATCCGAACACCGGCGTACGCCTCAACGACCAGGGTACGATCATCATGGCGCTCCGCGACATCGCGGCGCACGACGAGCTGACCTACGACTACTCGACCTACATGAACAATCGCTACGAGCTCTTACAGTGCCTGTGCGGGGCGCCGAACTGCCGCGGGCTGATCGGCAACTTCAACACCCTGCCGGCCGAGTTGCAGCGCCGCTACCGGGCGCTCGACATCGTCGGCGACTTCGTCGACGAGCCGATCCTGCGGACGGAGGCCGCGGACTAGCCGTGCGGTGCGCGCAGCTCGCGTGATTGCATCGACGCTTCAGCGGGAGACGCCGCCGCGGCGGTTTGGCTTGCCCCGCCATCGTCTGCCGGCCCTGCTGCACTTCATGGCCCTGGCGATCACGCTCGCGGCGGCCAAGGTGATTCTCGAGCACCGTCGGTGTGGCTCTGTTCCTCGCCAAGGAAGGCCCGGGCCAGCTACCGTTGTTCTATGTCCTGCTCGCCGCGGCTGCGATCCTGCTGTCGGCGGCATCGAGCGGGGTGATCGATCGGGTGCCGCGGATCGCGCTCGGGCAGACGGCATTCCTCGGCACGTTGCTCGGCGCCGCGGCCCTGCGCATCCCGATCGGGTTCGACCTGCCGGCGGCCTACTACGCCGTGCTTGCCAGCGCCCACATCTACGAGATCGTTCTCGATATCGTCTTCTGGGTCGTGGTCGCCGCCTTCCTCGACACCATCGAGTTGAAGCGCGGCACGCCGCTGATCTACATGGCGCTGGCCACCGGCGGGGTCGCCGGCGGCGTCTTCGCAAGCGCGTTGTCGCCGTTCGTGCCCGCCGAGGATCTGCTCCTGGCGCTGCCGGTGCTCGGCCTGATCGCGGCCGCCCAGTTCGGGTTCGCCAGGCGGCGGCTGCGTGAGCTGCACGATGCCGCTCACGGCGAGCCGGACAAGCCGGGCCCGGGCGAGCACCTCCGTCTGCTGCCCCGACTGATCGTGCGCTACCCCCTGATCCTGCTGGTCGCGCTCAATGCCACGACGCTCACCATCCTCTACGGTCTCTGCGAGTATCTGGTGCTCACGGTCTACGCCCAGCACTTTGCCAGCCAGATCGCGCTGACCCGGTTCCTGGCGATCATCTTCGCCGGCATCCAGGCCCTCGAGTTCGCCCTGCTCTACCTGGTGAGCCGGCCGCTTCTGGAGCGCGCCGGACCGGTGGCGCGCAACCTGATCTTTCCGGCGACGTCGCTGGCCTGCCTGATCGGTCTCGCGGTCGGCCCCAAGCTGCCGGCCGCGATCGTCACCCACATCAACGCCGAGGCGGTCTCCAACGCAATCTTCCAACCGGTCAACAACACCAACTACCTGGCCCTGCCGCTCCGCTTCCACGGCCGCATCCGGACCCTTGCCGACGGCATCTTCTACCCCGCCGGGCTGGCGCTCGCCGGCGGCATGCTGCTCACGCTCCAGGCGCAGCTGGTACCGGAGCAGATCAATTTCGTCGCGATCACCTTCGCGCTCGTGTTCGTCCTCCTGAACGTCGGCGCCGGCGTGCTGTTCCTGCCGGCGATGGTGCGCAATCTCCGCTCCGACATCGAGGATTTCGCCGATGCCGCGCCCGGGATCGAGCTGCCAGTGACCGGGTTGGCCGACCAGATCGGCCCCCTGCTGCAGAGCGAGGATGCGGAAACCCGAACGATCGCTCTCAGTCTCGCCGCGCGCCTCGATCCGGCGCCGTTTCTGGACCTGCTGCGCGGGCTCGCGCCGGCGGCCGACCGGCCGACCCGGCGGGCGATCGCGGGCCTGCTCGTGCGCGCGCCCGCGGGGCGGCGGGGGCGGCTGCTCGACGAGCTGCTCGCCAGCGACGACCCGTCGAGCCAGCTGATCGCGCTCCAGGCCAAGCTCGCAGGCGGCGACCCGCTCACGCCGCGGCAGGCCGAGCGGCTGACCGGCTCCCGGCATCGGAGCGTCGTCGCGGTCGCGGCGCTGGCCGCGGGGCGGTCCGGACCGTCGGCCGAGCTCTTGGACTCCTGCCGCGACCCCGAGGTCGCCGCCGACCTGCTCGACGCCTGCGCGCGGGCCGGGCGGTCCGACCTGGCCGATCTCCTGATCGAGCTGATCGAGGTCGCTCCGCCCGAGCAGCAGCGCGAAGGCCTCGCGGTCCTGGGCGCGATCGTTGCCCCGCAGCACGCCGGGGCCGCCGCCCTCGGCCGCCGCTTGGCGCAGCACGGCGATGCCCGGCTGCGCGCCGAGGCGGTCGGCCTGCTCGGCGCCCTCGCGGACTCGCCCGGGGTCCTCGGGACGCTCGCCGCCGCCCTCGGCGACCGCAGCCGGCTGGTGCGCGAGCGCGCGACCGATGCCCTGGCGAGCCACGGCGACGCGGCGATCGAGCTGGCGGCCGCCGAGCTCAGGACGGCCGAGCCGGACCGGGTCGAGGCCGCCGTCCGGACCCTCGGCCGGATCCGCTCGCGCCGGGCGACCGCGATCCTGAGCGCCCTGCCCGAACCGATGTGCCGGGACGTCGCGCGCAACCTCGGCTGGCTCCGCCAGCTGCCCCGCGGCCCCGAGCGGGCGCCGTGGCAAGCCCTCGAGGTCGCGATCGAGGACCACAATCAGCGGATCGTGAGCCTGGTTCTGAACGTTCTGGCGGCGCTCGGCGAGGATCGCTCGGTCGCCCATCTGCGCCACTCGCTCGCCGCTCCCGACCAGAGAACCCGGGCGAATGCGCTCGAGGCCCTGCTGACCCTGCCGCGGCGGCGGCTGGTCCAGCCGATTGTACCGCTGCTGGAGGCCAGATACGCGGTCGACGATTCGGTCGCGCTGGCGCCCGCCGGCAGCCCCACCGAGCTGGCCGCGATCCTGACCGCGGCCGGCGGCGCCGACGACCGCTGGATCCGGGCCGGGGCCGCCTGCACCGTCGACGCGCTCGGCGCGGCACCGGGCGGCGCGCACGAGCGCCCGGCCACCGCGGCACAGGGCGCGCTGGCCGCCCGATCCGGACGTCACCCCGATGGAGCTCGATATGGAACGGATCCTATTGCTGAAGCGGGTGCCGCCGTTCCGCCACCTGCCCCTGGACACCCTCCTGGCGGTCAGCCGGGTGCTCGAACGCCGCCACTACATCGCCGGCGAGACCATCCTGGCGGCGGATGCCGGCTGGGATCATTTCTGCTTGCTCGAGACGGGCGAGGTCGATCTGCTGGCGCCCGATGGCCACGCCGAGCATCTGGTCGCCCCGGCCCATTTCGGTGAGCTGGTCCTGGCCGACGAGCATGTGCGCTCACCGAAGGTGGTCGCCGCCGCGGACTGCACTCTGCTGCGCCTGCACCGGATCGTGTTCCACGACCTGAGCCGGGACTACCCCGACATGCTGATGGAGCTCTGCAAGCTCCTGGCGCGCCGTCTGCGCCGGGCCGAGGACCGGGCGCGCGGTTAGCCCGTTCGACCGGGCGCGCCGCCTGGCGCCCGCTGCCGCTCATGCGGCGCGGCCCCGGCGCCCGGTTTCGGGTCGGCTCGCCGCCACGCCCCTACCGACCAGCTAGCCGATCAGCCGGCGCACTCCGAACAGGATCAGGGCCCACAGGCCAGCGCTCGCAACGGTCACGAACATCGCCGTCTGGGGCATCGACCAGCGGTCGTCATCCGCATCGCTGAGCGCCGGCAGAGCTTGGTAGGGGTTGGCTTCGGTCGTCTCGGCCATCACGACCCTCCGAGTGGCTGGTCTCCGGAGGGTCGCCGATCGGGCTTAATGAATGGTTAACGCGGGCGCCGCCTGGAACCGCTGACGCGCGCCACGCGCCGCGCCCGCATCAACCTCGAGGCGAAAAAGAAAAAGGAGGCCGAAGCCTCCCCAGCGAGTGATGCTCTAAGAGCGGTGCCGTTTCCGGCTTATGTTCACCAACTAAGAGTTACCGGTTTTCCACAGCCTGTGCAAGATCTATTCTGATTGAATGATTAGACCTTACGTTCAACCATTAGTTTCTTAATCCCGGCAATCGCCTGGGCTGGGTTCAGCCCCTTGGGGCAGGTGTTGGCGCAATTCATGATGGTGTGGCAACGGTAGAGGCGAAACGGATCCTCGAGCGCGTCGAGCCGCTCGCCGGCGTGCTCGTCGCGCGAGTCCGCAAGCCAGCGATAGGCCTGCAAGAGCACGGCCGGCCCGAGGAACCGGTCGCTGTTCCACCAGTAGGACGGGCAGCTGGTCGAGCAGCAGGCGCACAGGACGCACTCCCAAAGGCCGTCCAAGCGGGCGCGATCGGCCGGATCCTGATGCCGCTCGCGCTCGGGCGGCGCTGATTCCGTCTGCAGCCAGGGCTGGATCGTCTCGTATTGCGCCCAGAAGGCGGAGAAATCGGTCACCAGATCCTTGATCACC
The DNA here is from genome assembly GCA_963730195.1 of uncultured Alphaproteobacteria bacterium. GTDB lineage: Bacteria > Pseudomonadota > Alphaproteobacteria > Geminicoccales > Geminicoccaceae > DATAOG01. The sequence continues at coordinate 25,085 of CAVSRN010000030.1, read as the reverse complement.
GCCATATGGGGCAGCGGGTAGACCGCGACCTCGCCGTCGACGTCCGCGATCGCGGTGGTGCAGGCGAGCGCGTTGCGGCCGTGGATGTTCATCGCGCAGGAACCGCACACGCCTTCGCGGCAGGAGCGACGGAAGGTCAGGCCGCTGTCGACCTCGCTCTTGATCTTGATCAGCGCGTCCAGGACCATCGGGCCGCAGTCGTCGAGGTCGATCTCGAACCGGTCGAGGCGCGGATTGCCGGCGCCCTCCGGGTCGTAGCGGTAGACCTTGAAGGTCCTGACCCGCCTCGCGCCCGGCGCCGCCTGGTGGGTGGTACCCTCGACCACCCGCGAGTTCTTCGGTAGCGTGAACTCAGCCATTGCGCTCCTCGATTCCGACCGCGCGCCGCGGCGGATCAGTAGACCCGCTTTTGCGGCGGGATCGGCTCGACCTCGTTGGTCAGCGGCCGGGTGTGCACCGGCCGGTCGCCGAGCCGTGCCCGATGCTCGCCATCGACCCAGCAGAGCGTGTGCTTGAGCCAGTCGACGTCGTCACGCTCGGGAAAGTCCTCGCGGGCATGGGCGCCCCGGCTCTCGGTCCGATAGACCGCCGAATGCATGGTCGCGACCGCCTGCAGCATCAGGTTCTGCAGTTCCAGCGCCTCGACCAGGTCCGAGTTCCAGATCATCGAGCGGTCGGTGAGGCGGATCTCGGCCAGGCTGTCCGCGACCTCGGCGAGCTTGTTGGCACCTTCCTCCAGCACCTCGCCGGTCCGGAACACGCTCGCGTAGCCCTGCATGGTGCGCTGCATGTTGAGGCGGATTTCGCCGCTCGAGAGGCTGCCGGCGGCCTCGCGGGTCCGATCGAGGCGCTCGATGGCGGCCTCGCCGGCGGTCTTGGGCAACGGTTTCTGAGCACCGCCGGCGGTCACGATCGCGGCCGCTCGCAAGGCCGCCGCGCGCCCGAACACGACGATGTCGAGGAGCGAGTTGCACCCCAGCCGGTTGGCGCCGTGGACCGAGACGCTGGCGGCCTCGCCGATCGCCATCAGGCCGGGCACGATCGCGTCGGGATCGCCGTTGTTCGGGCAGACCATCTCGGCGTGGTGGTTGGCCGGGATGCCGCCCATGTTGTAGTGCGCGGTCGGCAGCACCGGGATCGGCTCGCGGGTCAGATCGACGCCGGCGAAGATCTTGGCGGTCTCGGAGATCCCGGGCAGACGCAGGTGCAGCATCGCGGGGTCGAGATGCTCGAGGTGGAGCTCGATGTAGTCCCGATTGGGGCCGCAGCCGCGGCCCTCGCGCAGCTCGATGGTCATGGCGCGCGAGACCACGTCGCGCGAGGCCAGATCCTTGGCCGAGGGCGCGTAGCGTTCCATGAACCGCTCGCCGTCGGCGTTGGTCATATAGCCGCCCTCGCCGCGGGCGCCCTCGGTGATCAGGCAGCCGGCGCCGTAGATCCCGGTCGGGTGGAACTGCACGAACTCCATGTCCTGCAGCGGCAGACCGGCGCGCAGCACCATGGCGTTGCCATCGCCGGTGCAGGTGTGCGCCGAGGTGCAGGAGAAATAGACCCGGCCATAACCGCCGGTGGCGAGCGCGGTGAGCTGCGCCTTGAACCGGTGCAGCGTGCCATCCTCGAGGCAGAGCGCGATCACCCCGCGGCAGGCGCCGTCGTCGTCCATGAGCAGGTCGAGCGCGAAATACTCGTTGAAGAACTCGGCCTTGTGCCTGAGCGCCTGCTGGTAGAGCGTGTGCAGGAGGGCGTGGCCGGTCCGGTCGGCGGCGGCACAGGCCCGGTGGACCGGCGGTCCGGCGCCGAACTTGGCCATGTGACCGCCGAACGGCCGCTGATAGATCTTGCCCTCGGGCGTGCGCGAGAACGGCAGGCCGTAGTGCTCGAGCTCGAGCACCGCCGGGACCGCCTCGCGGCACATGTACTCGATCGCGTCCTGGTCGCCGAGCCAGTCGGAGCCCTTGACCGTGTCGTACATGTGCCAGCGCCAGTCGTCCTCGTCGATGTTGCCGAGCGCCGCCGCCACCCCGCCCTGGGCGGCCACGGTGTGCGAGCGGGTCGGGTAGACCTTGGAGACGCAGGCGGTCCTGAGCCCGGCCTCGACCATGCCGACCACCGCCCGCAGGCCCGAGCCGCCGGCGCCCACGACCAGGCAGTCGTACTCGTGATCGACGATCGGGTAGGCCTTGGCCATGACGGTCAGCTTCCGAGTGAGACCTTGAGCACCGCGACGATGCAGGTGACCGCGAGCGCGAAGATCACGAGCGGGATCGCGATCAGGGCGGCGAGCTTGGCGGCCTCGCCGTGGACGTAGTCCTCGACCACGACCTGGAGCCCGAGGCGCGCGTGATAGAAGACCGAGATGATCAGGAGGATCATCAGGCTCGCCGACAAGGGCGAGGCGAGCCAGCCCCGGACCTCGGCATAGCCGGCACCGGCCAGCACCAGCGTGCTGAACACGAACCAGAGCACCAGCAGGACGTTGGCGATCGCGGTCAGCCGCTGGGCGCTCCAATGGCCGACACCCGTGCGCGCCGCTCCGAGCCCGCGTACCCTGACGATCGGCGAGCGCACGCTCATGCCCGTCTCCTCAGCCGGCAATCGCGAGCACGAGCCAGACCAGAACGGTCGCCGCGCCGGCGAACCCGAGCACGGCGATCCCCGACCGGGCCGCGACCTCGATGTCGAAGCCATAGCCGGCGTCCCAGACCAGATGCCGGATGCCGTTGCCCAGGTGGTAGAACAGAACGAAGGTATAGACGAACAGGACCAGCACCGCCCGGCCAGGAGCGCATGACCGCCTGCACGGTGGCGAAGGCCGCGGGGCCGGACGCCAGCGCGAGCAGCCACCAGGTGAGCAGCAAAAGACCGAGCGCCAGGCCGATGCCGGTCACCCGATGGCCGACCGAGAGCGCCATCGTCAGATACCAGCGGTAGATCTGCAGATGCGGCGACAGAGGCCGCTCGGATCGGGCCATGACGCTCTCCGGGCCGCCCGCGCCGGGCGGCATTTCGCAGCTGCACAGGAGCATAGCCAGCGCCAAGGCCGAGTCAACGCCGGCGCCGGATGCTCATGGGGTATCCACTCGAACCCAGGTAGCACCTCGTAGCAGCATGTGCGACGTGGTATGCGATCATGATCGGCGCAAATCGGAACGGAACCCATGAAATCTGTTGCCGTGAAGGTCTCTGAGGTGGGACGCCTCACGCTACCCGCCGAAGTCAGGCGGGCACTCGGGCTCAAAGGCGCTGGCCATGTGATTGTCACTTTCGAGGACGGTGAAGTGCGGCTCGTCACGATGCGCCAGGAGCTCGAGCGTATTCGGGCATTGGCTCGGCCGTACGCGCCCAAGGATCGGCTGGCGTCGGACGAGCTGATCGCGGAACGGCGCGCGGCCGCACGGAAGGAGTGATGCCCGACGCGGTGCTCGATAGCTCCGCGGTGCTGGCAGTCCTTCTGGGCGAGCCCGGTTCCGACCAGGTGGAGGTGCACCTGCCGCACGGAAAGGTTTCTGCTGTCAACCTGGGGGAGATCGTGGCCAAACTCCACGATCTCAGCATGCCCGAGGCAACCGCGGACGCGCTGATCGCACGTCTGCAGCTCGACGTTCGGACGCACGATGTTGAGGCCGCCCTCGGCGCCGGTCATCTGCGCCCTGCGACCCGGCGGGCTGGCCTGTCGCTCGGCGACCGCGCCTGCCTGGAACTCGCTCTCGCGCTGAATCTGCCCGCGCTGACGGCCGACCGTAGCTGGCTCGGCGTAGCCGACGCGATTGGCGTCCGCGTCAATCTGATCCGCTGACCGTTCGCACTAAGACCGGCCGCCGAGCAGGCGGTTGTAGATCCAGGCGCCCGCGGCGAAGAAGACGAAGCCGACCACGAAGCCCCAGACCGCCCCGATCAGCGCGCCGACAAGCGTCGGGCCGAAGCCGACGTAGAAGCTGCCGACAATCTCCGCCAGCGCCGCCCCCCAGCCGAACAGGGCGGCCAGCAGCCCATAGAGGAAGAACACCACGGCATAGACGATGCCAAAGGCGATCCCGAACTTTGCCGGCTCGATCGTCATGTCGCTCACTCCCTGGACGCCAACCGGGGTCATCTTGGCAGGATGCCCCAGTAGTCGAAGTCGAGCACGACCTCGGGCAGGTACTTACCCTCGGCGTCCTGGTACGGAAAATCCTCGCAGGGGCGGTCCTTGGTCGCGACCAGACGGAGGCGGAGCGCGCCGAGGTCGGGGTGGCCCGGCAGCTCGGCGCGGTCCAGCACCTCCGACCAGGCATAGATGGTGTCGCCCGCGAACACCGGGTTGGCGTGCCGGCCGCCGTTGATCGCGATCACGTGCAGGACGTTGCCGAGGCCGTTGAACGAGAGCGCGCGGGCGATCGAGAGGACGTGGCCGCCGTAGACCAGGCAGCGGCCGAACCGGCCCTCGCGCTCGCGATGGGCGTTGAAGTGCACCCCGGCCGGATTCTGGTACAGCCGGGTCGCCAACCGGTGCTCGGCCTCGTCGACGGTCACGCCGTCGACGTGATCGATCCGCTCGCCGACCTGGTAGCTGTCGAACCGCTCCAGCGCGCCGGACAGCATCCGGTCGAAGTGGCGGGGGCGCAGGCCGGGCGGCACCGCAAGGCGTGCGGGGGCGACGTGGTCGGGCAGATCCGGCACCACCGGAGCAGGCGCCGGGCTGGCCGGGTCGCGCTTTTTGACCAGCACCCAGCGCACGTACTCGAGCAGCTGGCGGCCGTCCTCCTTGAGCCCGCGCGTGCGCACCCAGACCACGCCGGTCTCGCGGTTCGAGCTCTGCTTGAGCCCGATCACCGCGGAGGTCGCCTGGAGGCTGTCGCCCGGATAGAGCAGCGCGCCAAAGCGGCCGTCGGCGTAGCCGAGGTTGGCGATCGCGTTGCGCGAGACGTCGGGCACCGTACGCCCGAACACCAGATGAAAGGTCAAGAGGTCCTCGAGCGGCGGCCGCGGCAGCCCGGCCATGCGCGCCAGCGCCCCCGAGCAGTGGATGCCGAAGCGCGAGCCGGTCAACGCCAGATAGAGCGTGGCATCGGCTTCGGTGACCGTGCGCGGCGTCGCGTGGTGGATCTCCTCGCCGAGCTCGAAGTCCTCGAAGAAACGGCCGGCGACGGTCTTGCTCATGGCAGGTTCCAATTCTGGGCAGGTTCCAATTCTGGGGCAGGTTCCGATTCCGGGGCAGATCCCGATCCTGTCGCCGGTCGTGCCGGGCGCGGCAGGCTTGCCGAATACTCGACTTTCGATAGTCGATACCAACCGTCTGGCGCAACCGCATCGAATTTTCAACCTTTGGGCGACAATCGATTCTCTAGACAGCGGGGCAGGCTATGTGTAAACGCCGCAGGAGTGGCATGCTGTTTGCCTGCCGCTCAACAACTGGCTTGACACACATGGGCACCCGCTCGCGGCGCGAAAGACCGTCCCCATGAATCCTGGCTCGCATCGGGCTCGACCCGGCCCCGGCGCGCTCGTCCTGGTGGCCGCGCTCGCGGGCCTGCATCTCCTGGCGCGGCCCGCGGCCGCCGCCGACGGCAATCTCGACATCGAGCTGAACAAGCTCGACGACACCGAGCAGGGCTGCCGCTCGGTGTTCGTGTTCGACAACCGGACCGGGCACGAGCTCGACCGCTTCCGCGTCGACCTGATCCTGTTCGACCCCAAGGGGGTGTACAGCAAGCAGCTGCTGCTCGACATGGCGCCCTTGTATGCCAACAAGAAGACGGTGGCCTCGTTCCTGCTCGACGACCAGGCCTGCGACGGCATCGGCAGCATCCTGGTCAACGACGTGCCCTGGTGCGAGGACGGCGCCGGCGTCACGCTCGAATGCGTCAAGATGCTCGGCGTCCGCTCGCTGACCAAGGTCCCGCTCCAGAAATGAGCCCGCACGCTCAGTCGGCCCGCGCCGCGATCGCCTCGGCGAGTGCCACCTGGCGCTTGGCCTCGATCACGTGCAGCTGCTCGATCAGCCGGCCGTCGAGCAGGACCACGCCCTGACCCTTGGCGCGGGCCGCCGCGTGCGCCTCGATGATCCGGCGCGCGCGTTCGACCGCCGCCGCGCCCGGCGCGAAGGCCTGATTCGCGGGGTCGACCTGCTGCGGGTGGATCAGGGTCTTGCCGTCGAAGCCGAGCTCCGCCCCCTGCCGGCAGGCGGCCTCGAAGCCCGCCTGGTCCTGGAGGTCGAGAAAGACGCCATCGAGGATCGCGAGCCCCTCCGCGCGCGCCGCCAGCAGGCAAAGGCCGAGCGCCGTGAGCAGCGGCAGGCGAAGGGCGGTGTGCGCCGCATGCAGCTCCTTGGCGAGATCGGAGGTGCCCATCACCAGGCCGCCAAGCCGCGGGCTGGCGGCGGCGATCCCGGCCGCCTGGAGCATGCCGCGGGGCGTCTCCATCATGCACCAGAGGGCGAGGTCCGAAGGCGCGCCCGCCTGATCGAGCACGGCCAGCGCCTGGCGGACCGCATCCGCGCTCTCGACCTTCGGCAGCAGCACGGCATCGGCCCCGGCGGTGGCGGCGGCGGCGAGGTCGGCATGGCCCCAAGGCGTCGCCAGGCCGTTGACGCGGATGATCACCTCCCGTGCGCCATAGCCGCCCGCCCGGACCGCGGCCACGACCTGGGCGCGCGCGGCGTCCTTGGCATCGGGCGCGACCGCGTCCTCGAGGTCGAGGATCAGCCCGTCCGCCGGCAGCGACTTCGCCTTCTCGAGCGCGCGCGCGTTCGAGCCCGGCATGTAGAGGACGCTGCGGCGCGGGCGGACGGTGGCGGGCATCGGGCGTAACTTCCGCTTGCGGTCTCACGGGTCAGGGCTGCTCGAGCGGGTCCCGCCCGCACCATAGCGCCGGGCGTCGCGGCCGCCAAATCGCCGCGAAGGGCCGGAGGTCAACGGCCGGGGCTTGCGGTCGGAATCGGGGGCATTGCCAGGCGCGCCTTGGTTGGACGAGCCCCCCCGGCGCTTCGCACGCACTGCGGTTCGACGGCCTCGCCGAAACCGGCGGGGCGGACCGAAACATGGCCGCCCCGCCCCCCGGGCTACGACGGGAACTTCGCGAACATCTTCTGGACCACCGTCTGGATGTCCTTGGACGGCTCGCCGCCGGAATCGACCACCCCCTGAGCGTTTCCCTGCCAGAGGAACAGCTTGCTCTTGGGGTCGACCAGCGCGACCATCAGGGTCCCCTCTGTGTAGTTGAACTGCTCGACGTTCCAGCGCCCCCCGGTAATCTCCGACTCGTGCTGCAACCGGACGTGATAGTCGACCAGGAAATCCGGGGGTTGACCGGCCGCGGGCCGAAAGCCGTGCGCCTCGAGCGCCTGATCGACCGCCGTGTGGATCTCCTGCCCGGCGATCGAATCGTCGAGCGTGCCGCCCATCTGCGGGTTCGGCTCCCAGGCGAAGGTGTGCAGCCTGGCGAAGTCCGCGGTCGGCGCCGCCCCGCTGCTGACCGTGACCGGCGAACAGCCGATCAGCGTCAGCAGCGCCGCCACCGCGTAGAGTCCGATCATCCAATTCGCGCGCATGGTTCTCTCCACTCTCCTGTCGCTCATGGTTCTCGGGTTCTCGGGGTTCTCGCCAACCCAATGGTCGCCGCCTGGTCAACGACGAAAGCCGCCCAACCGCCCGCCGCCACCGCAGCGACCGCCACCCCAGCGGCGGCCCGTCTCCGGAGTGGTGGGTCCGGGCGGCGCCTCTGAGGCGCCGATGCCCGCAACACTCTCACTGAGCCTGGAGGAACGACGGCCCCGGCGCCCTGGTGACCGGCGGCGGGTTCCATTTGCCGGTCAACGCGGCGCTCTTGGGCGCGTAGAGGCGCATGGTCAGGTTGAACGGGCCGGGCGGGGCCGGCAGCCAGTTGGCCTCCATCTCGGCGCCCGGGCTCTGGTTCTGGAAGTAGAGGTCGAGGGAGCCGTCCGGATTGTACTTGAACGGCATCCAGCTGCTGACGGCGAAGCGATCGAGGCCGTTGGCGACCTGGTAGCCTTGCCGGTCGTAGAGCGTGATCGACCAGAAGGCGTCGACCGGCGGCAACGTCGCCTTGTCGAAATGGATCGTGTAGTTGCTCGTGCCATCGAGCGGCCGGCCGGCCTCGTCGCCGATGTTGAGCGGGTAGATCGCGTCCTCGGGCAGGTTGGCGCCCAGGCCGAGTTGGGCGACGATCGCCCGCTTGAGATAGTAGTTGCCGTAGACGCCCATCGTATCGGTGTTCATCGACCAATCGTTCACCACCCGGGCGAGCGTCGGGACCTTCCACGCCATCAGCTTCTGCGCTTCCTCCGGCGCGCGCTCGAGCGCCTGCCTGACCCTGGGGTCGAGCTTGGCGAGATCGAAGCTCTGGCCGGGCTCGATGCCGATCCGCGCCATCCGCGCGAGGATCGGTTGATCGGTGATGTGGGGCGGCTGCAGCTTCATGATCTCGGCGGCATAGGCGAAGTACGCGCCGGCCGCCATCCGGTCGACCTGGACCTTGGGCGGCGTCTTCATGTCGACGCTCGGGTCGATCTTGACCTGGACGGGCGCGGGCGGCTGGCCCCAGCGCGACAGGGGCGTGACCTTGAAGCCCGCCTGGATCTTGTGGACGGCGTCGTAGTCCTTGGGACCGTCGGTCTTGGTCCGGCCGATGATCCAGACATAGGGGGTCGGGGCGTCGATCCGCTGCACGCCCCCGGGGAGCTCGGATCCTCCGGGCTGCCAGCCCGGCGGGACGATGGCGAAATCGCCGGCCCGGGTACCGGTGGTCCGCCAGCCCGGCGACGCGAACACGTTGGTCCACATGTCGAGCATCGGCAGGAGGTAGTAGCGTCCGTCGGTCTCGGGCACCGAGACGATCACGGGCCCGTCGGTGAGATCGAGCCAGGCGCTGGAATAGAGGGTGTCGAAGTTGGGCCGGACCACGACCTTCATGTCGGCGCTCGGGTACTCCGGGATGTTGGCGAACCCGTTCATCGGGCCGCCGAGCCCGCCCTTGCTGGGCGCCATGTTGGTGAGCTGCCTGCGCGTCAGATCCATGGTCACCAGCGGATAGAAGTAGAGGTAGGCGTCGACGCCGATCGCGTGCGCCTCCTCCGGACCCACCTGCGCCACGGCGGGCGGCGTCCAGGCTGCCAGCGGCAGCAGCACTGCCAGCCCGACCCGCCAGGGGGCGATCGTCCGTTCCGGTTTCATCGTCGTCACTTCCCTTCCTTGCAAAGTTCCTCAGCGCCCAGGCTGGTGCGGGGCTCTTCCTCCGGTGGGCGGGATCAAGGCCGTGACGGCGCCGCCGGCGTGATCCAGCCATGGTTGGCAAAGACCGGGGTGAGCTGCCTGGCCGCGGCGCTGGCCGCCGCCCTGCCGGTCCGATCGAGCTCGGCCTCGATCTTTGCCGGAAGCCCACCCGGGGCGCCGCCGGTCTGGTCAGACCTGGCCGACAGCTCCGCGAGCGCGCCGGCGGGCAGGCGCTCGGGCGGCAGCTTTGCGTCGCCGAGGTTGAACTCGAGTTCCTCGGACAGGCGGTCGCCCGCGCTGGTCGTGCTGTAGATCTCGATGTCGGCGACCACGTTCGGCCAGCCGGCGGCGAAACCGACGATGCCCGGCGCGCTCAGATCCTCGCTGGCGAGCGAGATGAACTGGCCTTCGATCGACGTGATGTCGCCGCCCTTGGGCAGGGACGCACCGGCACGCTCCGCCGGCAACCCCATGCGGCGGATCTCCTCGACCAGGCCGGCCGCGAAGGCGCTCGCGAAGCGATGCCCGACCGCCCGCTCGATCGTGGACCTCGAGCTGTCCCGGATCAGCCTTTCGCCCCCGAGACGCCGGGTCTTGACCTCTTCCGGCGCGATGGCGAAGTCGGACACCAGAATTGCCGTCGGCACCGGCGTGATCTGGCTCCTGATCTGCTGGTCTGCGGCCGTATTGACGTTCTGGCAAGCCGCCACCAGCAACGGGATCGCGCAGGCGATCCATAGCCCCGGCAGCCGGTGCGGTCGCCACGCCGCGATCATGGCGCGCGCCCCCTCAGATCAGGCCCACCGGGGCCGGCAAATGGATGTCTCATCCGGCGATCTCCTGTGATGCGTCGCGATTCTCACCGCCCCTCGCTTCGATGGTGCGGTTGCCGTCGGCTAGCTGTCGTTACCACGGACGTCGTTCAGGGTCACACGGGGTCGGCGGCATTCCCCCTTGCTGGCGCGCCAGGGCCTGCCGCGCATGAGCAACGTCGCTCAGAGCAACCATGACTAGCGCGTGGTCCAGCCCTGCTCCGCGAACAAAGCCGAAAGCTGCTTCGCGATGCCCTTGGCGGCGCGGTCGGCGTCGGCGACCACGTTGGCGCCCACGTCCTCGGAGACCACGTGCAGCCCGCCGCTGACCGCCGCCGACACCAGCAGGTGGCCGGCCACGGCGCCGGCGCCCATGGTCTCCGCCATCCCCGGCGTCAGGCCGCTCTTGGCGTTGACCTCGATCTGATCGATCAGCTGGCGGCCCGCAGGGGTCACGTCGTAGACCTGGGCGTCGGCGCGGACGTCGCTGCGCCCGGCGCCGAGGCCGACGATCACCCGCTCGGTCCGGTTGCCCTCATCGATCGAGATCAGCTGGCCCTTGATCAGGACGGCGTGCTGCGTACCGGCCGGCACCGCGCTGCCGCGCTCTGCGGGCAGGCCCGAGTCGCGGATCTCGACCACCAGCTTGTCCGCGATCGCATCGGCCACCTGGTGGCCCGCCGCCAGCTCCTGGTCGGTGCGCGACGTGCCGTGCCGCGCCTTGATCGCCTGCTCGACCTCCGTGCTCAAACCCTCGTCCAGTTCCACTTCCTCGGGCGAGACGGCGAACCTGTCGACGATCACCACCGACGGCGGCGGCAGCATCGCGCCAGCGGTCTCGTTCTGGCTCTGCGTCGAGGTGCAGGCGGCCAACAGGACGAACCCCGCGAGCGCCGAGGCGCCTCGGATGAGCTTGGCTGGGTAGAGCATTGATGGTGTCCCTCGCATTTTTGCCGGTGGAGGGCAAGGCTAAGCGCGACGTGGACAATCGCCGAGGAATGGCGAGACTGGGCGAAGGCTTACCTTGCACAGGCTCCAGCTTATGTCGCAGCCACAAAAAAGTCGCCTGGTCCTGATCGATGGGTCGGGGTACGTGTTCCGCGCGTTCTTCGCGCTGCCGCCCTTGACCGACCCCAAGGGGGTGCCGGTCGGCGCCGTGTTCGGCTTCTGCAACATGCTGTTCCGCCTGGTCCAGGACATGGCGGGCGATCAGCTGGTGGTGGTGTTCGACAAGGGGCGCGCGAGCTTCCGCAACCAGATCTACGATCGCTACAAGGCCAACCGGCTGGAGCCGCCGCCGGAGCTGGTGCCGCAGTTTCCGATGGTGCGCGAGGCGGCCAAGGCGTTCGGCCTGCCGGTGATCGAGGCCGACGACTACGAGGCCGACGATCTGATCGCGACCTGTGCCCGCCAGGCCCAGGAGCAGGGCCAGGAGGTGATCGTCGTCTCGTCCGACAAGGACCTGATGCAGCTGATCGGCCGCGGCGTCCAGATGTACGACCCGATGAAGCAGAAGGCGATCGACCGCGACGAGGTGATTGCTCGGTTCGGGGTCGGGCCCGAGCTCTTGCGCGACGTGCTGGCGCTGGCCGGCGACACGTCCGACAACGTGCCCGGCGTGCCCGGGATCGGGGTCAAGACCGCGGCCCAGCTGCTCCAGGAGTTCCACAGCCTCGACGAGCTGCTGGCCAATGCCGCCAGCATCAAGCAACCGAAGCGGCGCGAGAACCTGCTGGCCTACGCCGAGCAGGCGCGCCTGTCGCGGACGCTGGTCACGCTATGCGAGACTGCCCCCCTGCCCGTGCCGCTGGCTGAGCTCCAGGTCGGTCCGGCCGACTATGCGCGTCTGCTCGAGTTCGCCCGCAGCCATGGCTTCCGCTCGCTCGCGCAGCGGGTCGAGCCGCTGGCCGTGGTTCAGACCGCCGCCGCGCCGCCGGGAGAAGCTCCGGCCGCGACCGAGGTTGCCTACCAGACCGTGCATGACCTTGCGGCCCTCGATGCCTGGCTCGAGCAGGCCGCGGCCAGGGGCAGCGTCGCGATCGCCTGCGTGGCCACGTCCCCGAACGTCGCCAGGGCCGAGCTGGTCGGGATCGCGCTGGCGCTGGATGTCGGCGAGGCCTGCTATCTGCCGTTCGGCGCACAAGGACGAGTTCGGCACGCTCAGCGCCGGCCAGCTGGTGCGGGACGAGGCGCTCGAGCGCCTCCGCCCGATGCTCGAGGACCCGGCCGTGCTCAAGGTCGGCCACGAACTCAAATCCGCAGACAGCCTGCTCCAGCACTACGGCCTCGAGATCCGGCCCCATGACGACACCATGCTTTTGTCCTATGCGATCGACGGCGCCGGCCACGGCCATGGCCTGGTCGAGCTCGCCAAGATGCATCTCGACCGCGATGCGCTGACTTACGAATCGGTCTGCGGCAGCGGCAAGCGGCAGATCGGCTTCGATCAGCTGCCGGTCCCGCGCGCCACGGCCTACGCCGCCGAATGCGCCGACCTCACGCTGCGCCTGCACGGCCTGCTCAAACCGCGGCTCGTCGCCGAGCGGCGGACGCGCGTCTACGAGACCCTGGACCGGCCGCTGGTCGCGGTGCTCGCCGGCATGGAACGCCACGGCATCAAGGTCGACCGGCAGATCCTGAAGCGGCTCTCGGCCGACTTCGGTCAGCGCATGATTGAGCTCGAGGAGACCGCCTACAAGCTCGCCGGGCGGCCGTTCAACCTCGGCTCGCCCAAGCAGCTGGGCGAGGTCCTGTTCAAGGAGCAGGGGCTGGCGGCTACGCGAAAAACCCGGACCGGCGAGCTCACCACCGGCGCCCAGGTGCTCGAGACGCTCGCCGCCGAGGGCCATCCGCTGCCCCGGACGATCCTCGACTGGCGCCAGCTGCAGAAGCTGACCGGGACCTACACCGACGCCCTGATCCAGCAGATCGCGCCCGATGGCCGGGTGCACACCTCCTACGCCATGGCCGCGACCTCGACCGGCCGCCTGTCGTCCAACGACCCCAACCTCCAGAACATCCCGATCCGGACCGAGGAGGGCCGGAAAATCCGGCGCGCCTTCATCGCCGAGGCGGGCCACCTGCTGCTGTCGGCCGACTACTCGCAGATCGAGCTGCGCGTGCTCGCCCACATGGCCGGGATCGAGGCGCTCAAGCAGGCCTTCGCCAAGGACACCGACGTCCACGCGGTCACCGCCTCGCAGATGTTCGGGGTCCCGGTCGCCGGCATCGATCCCCTGCTGCGCCGCAACGCCAAGATGATCAACTACGGCATCATCTACGGCATCGGCGCCTTCGGCCTGGCGCAGCGGCTCGGGATCGAGTTCGAGGCCGCCAAACGCTACATCGAGGCCTATTTCGAGCAGTATCCGGGCATCAAGGACTACATGGAGCGGGCCAAGGCGGAGGCGCGCGCCAAGGGCTATGTTGAGACCCTGTTCGGACGGCTGTGCGCCACGCCCGAGATCAAGAGCAGCAACCCGGCCAGGCGGGGCTATGCCGAGCGCGCCGCGATCAACGCCCCGATCCAGGGCTCGGCCGCCGACATCATGCGCCGCGCGATGATCCGCGCCGACCGGGCGCTCAGGCGCTCCAACCTTTGCGCCCGCATGCTGCTCCAGGTCCACGACGAGCTGGTGTTCGAGGTGCCGGCGGACGAGATCGAGCCGACCGCCGAGCTGATCCGGGGCGTGATGGCACAGGCCGCCCATCTGGACGTGCCGCTGGTGGTCGACGTCGGCCACGGCCCCGACTGGGACGCCGCCCACTGACCACCGCCCGGGCCACCCCCACCCCTTCCTCCCCCATCCAGGGGGAGGGGTTTCATGGTGGCCGGCCACAGAGCCTTCCCTCCCCCCTTGCGGGGGAGGGTCAGGGTGGGGGGGCGGGGCAGGACTCGGTGGAGTCAGTGGCTCTCGCGCGGGATCGCGGCCCCCCGGCAGCCGCGCAGGAAGTCGAGATCGGCGCCCTCGGACGCCTGCAGCACGGTGTCGACGTAGAGCTTCTGATAGCCCGAGGTCATCGCCGGCTCCGGCGGGCTCCAGACGGCGCGCCGGCGGGCGAGCTCCTCGTCGCTGACCTCGAGGTGCAGGCGCCGCGCCTCGACGTCGAGCTCGATCACGTCGCCGTTCTCGACCAGGGCGAGCGTGCCGCCGGCCGCTGCCTCGGGGCAGACGTGGAGCACCACCGTGCCATAGGCGGTGCCGCTCATCCGCGCGTCGGAAACCCGGACCATGTCGCGCACGCCCTTCCTCAGGACCTTGGGCGGCAGGCCCATGTTGCCGACCTCGGACATGCCGGGATAGCCCTTGGGGCCGCAGTTCTTGAGCACCAGGATGCAGGTCTCGTCGACGTCGAGCGCCTCGTCGTTGATCTTGGCCTTGTAGTCCTCGATGGTCTCGAACACGACGGCGCGGCCGCGATGCTGCATCAGCGCGGGCGTCGCCGCCGAGGGCTTGAGGACCGCGCCGTCGGGGGCGAGATTGCCGCGCAGCACCGCGATCCCGCCGTGCGCGGTGTGCGGGTTGTCGAAGGTCCGGATCACCTCGGTGTTCCAGTTGGGCGCGTCCTTGACGTTCGCCCACATGCTCTGGCCGGTCACCGTCAGCGCGTCCTTGTCGAGCATGCCGTGCTCGCCGAGCGTGCGCATGACCGTCGGCAGGCCGCCCGCGTAGTAGTAGTCCTCCATCAGGAAGCGCCCGGACGGCATGATGTCGACCAGGGTCGGCACCTCGTGCCCGTATTCGTCCCAGTCGTCGAGGCCGAAGCGGACGCCGACCCGGCCGGCGATCGCGATCAGGTGGATCACGGCGTTGGTCGAGCCCCCGAGGGCGCCGTTGGCGCGGACCGCGTTGAGGAAGTTCTCGCGCTTGAGGACCTTCGAGATCCGGAGGTCCTCCTTGACCATGTCGACGATCCGCCGGCCGGTCAGCTGGGCGATCACCCGCCTGCGGCTGTCGACCGCCGGGATCGCGGCGCAGCCCGGCAGGCTCATCCCGAGCGCCTCGGCCATCGAGTTCATGGTCGAAGCCGTGCCCATGACCATGCAGTGGCCGGCCGAGCGCGACATGCAGGCCTCGGCGTCCATGAAGTCGGCAAGGCTCATCTCGCCCGCCTTGACCTCCTCGGCGAACCGCCAGACGTCGGTGCCGGAGCCGATGTCCTGGCCGCGGAACTTGCCGTTCAGCATCGGCCCGCCCGAGAGCACGATCGCCGGCACATCGCAGGACGCGGCGCCCATCAGCAGCGCGGGCGTGGTCTTGTCGCAGCCGGTCATCAGCACGACGCCGTCGACCGGGTTGCCGCGGATCGCCTCCTCGACGTCCATCGACGCGAGATTGCGGAACAGCATCGCGGTCGGGCGAAGGTTGGATTCGCCGGTCGAAAAGACGGGAAACTCCAGGGGAAAGCCGCCCGCTTCGTAGACCCCGCGCTTGACCCGCTCGGCGAGCTCGCGGAGGTGGGCGTTGCAGGGGGTGAGCTCGGAGAAGGTGTTGCAGATCCCGATCACCGGCCGGCCGTCGAACAGATCGGCCGGGAAGCCCTGGTTCTTCATCCAGCTGCGGTGCAGGAAGCCGTCGCGATCGGGATGCCCGAACCAGGCGGTGCTGCGTAGTTTTTTGTCCGTTTCGGCCATGACCTCGCTCCCTGCGCCTCCGCCGCTCACCACTCGCGGGCGGCGCGCCAGTCCTACACCAGAACGGTTCCAGCTTCCAAGCCGCTCAACGGCGCGCAGGGGGAGGATCTTGACCAAAGGGGTGCGCGCGACTTACTTGGCGACCAACAGGGTCAGCATGGGGCAGTCACATGCAGCCTGCCGATGACCGCACCGTGCGCCGCGACCGTAGCCTTCCAACCCTGGCCGGGTACCGCGGTTGGAAGCTCCAGGACGCCAAGGCGCGCTTCAGCGAGCTCGTGCGGCGGGCGCGTGAGGAGGGGCCCCAGCGGGTCACGGTCTATGGCGAGGACGCCGTGGTGGTCGTCTCGGCCGCCGCGTTCGCCCGGATGATCCAGCCCGCCGCTCGACCGGGCCTCCACGAGCTGCTCTCACAATCGCCGCTTCGGGACGTCGACTTCGACTTCGAGGTCGAGCACAGCCCGGTCCGTGAGGTCGAGCTCTGAAGCGGTTCCTGATCGACACCAACGTGGTCTCGGAGCTGCGTCGGGCGCCCCTGGTTCGAAGGGCGCATTCTCGAACTGAACGAAGAGGTGATCCTCGAGTGGCGAAGACTCGTGCAGCGAGGCAAGGCGATGGGGCACACTTGCCCGCAGCCCGACTTTGCTGAGCACGCCTGGAGCCAGGGGACAGGCGATCACTCGCTGGCGTCGGCGCACTAGCTGCGCTTGCTCAGAGGCAGCACCGCCGGTCGCCAGTCGACGACGCCGGGCGCCGCGCGGCCCCAGGTATTGCCGTGGCTGTCCGGGCGGCCGGTGAGATGGCGTACCAGCAGGCGATGCAGCATGTCCATGTTGGGCAGGATGCCGTGGAACCCGGCGAGCCGGGTGGTCAACTTGTCCTCGAGCTCCCAGTAGCCGTAGTCGTCGGGCGAGACGCACACCAGGTTCTCCAGCGCCAGGAACTGCGGTAGCGCCCCCTCGAACGGCACCGTGCCGTCGCCGGTGAAGCGCCTGAGCGCCACCGGGTCGGCCTGGTAGCCGGGGGCCTCCTCGGGCGTGAGGAACCCCTGCTTGACCAGCGCCTCGATCTGGCTGCTGTCGCCCGCCCACAGGTTTTGCCGGTCCGACGAGCGGAGGTCGAAGTCGGCCGCGTTCGGGCGGCCGGTGATCCGCAGCCGCACGCGGGTCACGGCATCGACCCCGACGACGCAGAGCCAGTCGGTGGCGGCCAGGTTCGCCCGCTCGAGGCGAAAGCCGTCGATCCGCTCGCGGTGGCGGCGGGCGCCATCGAGTATCATGGCCAGCAGCTCGCGCGCCTGCGCCCGGCCGCGCCGCGGCTGAACGCTGTGCTTCTTGAGGTAGAGCGCGATCGTGTCGACGACGCTCGGCTGCCAGTTGCCGACCTCGAACAGCGAGCGGTCGCGCGGGGTGATGCCGTTCTCGAAGCTCGGCATCAGGTGGTAGAGGGCCGGCGTCATGCGCGCCGCCTCGCGCTCGCGCGAGCTCGGCGCGTCGATGCCGAGGTTGGCGGTGCCGGTGATCATCTTGATCACCGCCTCGAACGAGCCCTGGAACGGGGCGGCCAGGGTCGCCACCTTGGCGACCCGCGCGTTCGCGGCGGCCCGCTCGAGATAGCCGGCGACCACGAGTCCGCCCATCGAATGCCCGACCAGGTTGACGCGCGGATCGTCCGGGTAGCCCTGACTGACGTAGTGCGGCATCAGCTTGGTGCGCTCGATCACCTCGTCGACCAGGACCGCGAGCGCCTGCTCGACCCGATCGAGCGGCTGGCGCCAGTCGTAGGCGAAGGGATAGACCGGGACCGGCTCCTCCTCGCGCTCGCGCAGGTTGAAGCGGAGCTCCTCGATCAGCTCCTTGTAGGCCACCTCGAACATCTGGTCCGCACGCACGCGCGCGGGCTCCAGGGCCTCGTAGCGGAGGTTGTCGGGGTGCAGCGCCGCCCGCTCGTAGTCCTTGCTCAGCACGGTCCAGATCGCCTCGGGCGAGACCGGATACTCGTCCCGCAGCGAGCTGGCCGTGATCCCGGGGACGACGATGACCGGATGAGCGAGGGCCATATGAGCCATCCTTTCGCGGCTGCCGTCGACGATCGTTGCAATTTATGGTCGAACGCAGTGCAACGGCAAGAGCCGGTACAGAGCCGAAACAGGCATGCTGGCGAGCAGCTGTCCGTGGGGCTTGGATGCGGCGGTGTCGCTGCCATGACCACCAGCATGACGGTCCACTTCCTGACCCGGCCGCGGCCCGAGGACGTGCGCGCCGAGGGCCGGCTTTTGAAGCTCGGCCGCCGGCTCGCGGTCGGCGAGGTCGTGATGCGCTCGGCCGCGGACCCCGAGCCGGTCTGCCACGTCACCGGCACCTACGCGCTCCCGCCCAAGCGCGGCTGAGGGGTCGCCTGCCCTGGGGACTGCCCGACGACGAATCATCCCAAGGTGGTTGCGCTCACGGCGGCACGAGGCTT
Source organism: uncultured Alphaproteobacteria bacterium (assembly GCA_963730195.1). Taxonomy (GTDB): domain Bacteria; phylum Pseudomonadota; class Alphaproteobacteria; order Geminicoccales; family Geminicoccaceae; genus DATAOG01. The sequence continues at coordinate 6,966 of CAVSRN010000030.1, read as the reverse complement.
TAATCGGCGCTCACCGTTTTATCACATCGCCCGACTATCACGCGGACGCGCGCCGATCGCGGTCGGCGACGCGCCCCGGTCCCAGGGAGGCCTCCATGAGGAAGCGGACACTGGCCCGAGCGGCCGCCGGCGCCATGCTCGGCATCGCGCCCCTGCTCGCGGGCTGCACCACCGAGAAAACCATGAGCGCGGCAGCCGAGATGGCCGCGCCCAACCTCGACCAGATCCAGAACGTCGTGGTGATCTTTGCCGAGAACCGCAGCTTCGACAATCTCTACGGCACGTTCCCCGGCGCCAACGGCCTCGCCGACGCGAGCGCGGCCAGCATGACCCAGGTCGATCGCGACGGCGCGCCGCTCAGGGAGCTGCCGCCGATCTGGGAGGGGCTCACAGCCAAAGGCGTGACCCCGCCGGTGACCGAAGCGGAGACCGAGCACCTGCCGAACAAGCCGTTCGCGGTCGACGACCCGCACGGCTTCGATCTGTCGCTCGACACGCTGACCACCGACCTCTGGCATCGCTTCTACCAGAACCAGATGCAGATCGACGGCGGCAAGAACGACAAGTTCGTCGCCTGGGCCGACAGCGGCGCTCTGGTCATGAGCCACTGGGACGGCTCGAAGATGGCGATGTGGCAGATCGCCAAGCAGTACACGCTTGCCGACGACTTCTTCATGGGCGCGTTCGGCGGCTCGTTCTTCAATCACATGTGGCTGGCCTGCGCCTGCGCGCCCTACTATCCGAACGCCGACCAGAGCCCGGCCAAGCCCTCGATCGCCGCGGTCGACCCCGACGGCGTGACCCTGACGGTGGCCGCCAACTCGCCTAAATCCGCCCTCGAGGGCCCGCCCAAGTTCGTCGCCGACGGCAACCTCACGCCCGACTTCTATGCCGTCAACACCATGCAGCCGCCCTACCAGCCGAGCGCCAACAAGCCGGCCCCGGGCGGCGACCCGCGCTTTGCCGACCCGAACGCCAAGACCACCATGCCGCCCCAGACCCAGCCGACCATCGGTGATCTCTTGAGCGCCAAGGGCGTGAGCTGGGCCTGGTACAGCGGCGCCTGGCAACAGGTGCTCGATCACGGCAACACGAAGCCGGTCCCCGGCTTCCAATACCACCACCAACCCTTCAACTACTTCGCGACGTTCGCCCCCGGCACCGCGGCCCGCGCCGAGCACCTGCGCGACGGCGGCCTGAACGGCAGCGCGTTCATCAAGGCGATCGACGCCGGCCAGCTGCCCCAGGTCACCTTCTACAAGCCCCAGGGCAACCTCAACGAGCACTCGGGCTACGCCAACGTCACCGCCGGCGACCAGCACATGGCCGACCTGATTGCCCACCTCCAGCACAGTCCGCAGTGGGGAAAAATGCTGGTGATCGTCACCTACGACGAGAACGGCGGCATCTGGGACCACGTCGCCCCGCCCAAGGGCGACCGCTGGGGCCCCGGCACCCGCATCCCGGCGATCATCGTCTCGCCATTCGCCAAACGCGGCTTCGTCGACCACACCCCCTACGACACGACCTCGATCCTGCGCCTCATCACCCGCCGCTTCGACCTGCCGACGCTGGCCGGCATCAAGCAGCGCGACGCCGCGATCGCCGCCAACGGCAATTCTCCGCTTGGCGACCTCACCAACGCGCTGAACCTTTAGTCCCCGCACGATATGAGACCGCCTTGCCGCGAGGCCATGGAGGATCAATACAACCGGCCGATCGAGGTCAGGGTTTCCGGGCTCGGGGGGCGGTCGCCTCCAGAAGCGAGATCAGTGCTGAACTGACTTGATGGATGCTCGCCTGCCGCTCGTGACGGTTGCGCCAGGCCAAGAAAAAGTTGCCGCAAACATTGCTCGCGCATCCGCTCCTCAGGCGCGGACGCCGAGGCCCTTGCGGCAGTGGAGCACCGGGCGGCCGCGCTCGCTGCTGTGGACCAGCTCGATCGCGCTGAAGCCGACCGCGGCGAGCCGCCGGCGCTCGGTCAGGGCGCTGTCGTGGCCCTCGTAGATCAGCTCGTCGAAGCGGCCGAGGAACGCGAGAAACCGGTCCCGGTCGCGCACCCAATGGCTGACGCTGAGCGCGAACACCACCTCCGGCCGGAACGCCGCCAGCTCCGTCTCCCAGTCGGCGTCGACGTCGAAATCGATCGGCCGGAGCTCGGTCGCACCCGGAACGCGAACGCGGTCTTGGCGGCCGCCTCGAGGATCCGGGGATCGCGATCGACCGCGAGCGCCGCCCGCGCGCCCGCCTCCTTGAGCAGGAAGATCGAGAGCAGGGCCTGGTTGCAGCCGAGCTCGAGCACCCGCCGGCCGCGGTAGTCGGTGATCAGGGCCAGCTGCTGCCAGCGCGCCGCCCAGGGCCGCTCGCCGGGCAAGGTGAGGCCCTCGAGCTCGAGCTCATGGTAGGCGATCGCCGCGCCGGGCGAGCTGGCATTCGAGGCGGCGGCCAGCCGCCAGGCTGCGTGCAGGGCCGTCTGCTCGGCGCTGGCGGCCGGCGGCAGCGGCGGCAGCGGGTGCGACCGCCGGCGACCGCCGCCCTTGAAGCGCCGCAGCAAGGCGGGCGGCAGGCTCGCCTGCAAGCGCTCGCGCAAGGGCGCCAGCACGCTGTTGCTGACCGGCGGCCCGCCGAGCCGGAGCCCGAGCAGGCTGCGGCCCAGGCAGACCGCGGGCCGGCCGGAGCTCGCCTGGTCGAAGTCGATCAGGTGCAGTCCGCCCGCGGGGTCGAGAAGGACGTTCTCGGGCCGGAGGTCGTCATGGCTGACCCCGCGCCCGGCCAGACGCACGACCAGGAGGGCGAGCCGCAAGGTCAGCCAGAGCAACCGCCCCCAGCCGAGGTCGAGCTGGCTGAGCGGCCGGCCGTCGAGCCGCCTGGTGACCAGGACCTGCAAGGTCGGGGTCTGCTGCCAGCCGACCACCTCGGGAATGCCCGGGATGTCCCGGGAGCGCTGCAACATGCCGACCTCGCCCGGCAGATCTTGCCGTCGCCCCGGGCCCGCGGCCCCCGGCTCGCGACGCGCCACCTTATAGAACAGGTCACCTCGGAAGCCGTAGCGACGCGCGGTATCGAGCGGGCTCTGCCAGGAACGCTCCAAGGACCGCCAGAGCTCCTCGGGAGCCTGGGTGAGCGAAGCGGGATAGCCGATCATGTGGCGATGCTATAGAAGCAGCCGGGTGAAATCAACCAAACATATATTCGCAGTCCGTATAATTCTCCTAAAATGATATAACCAGCCGCGCCAGCACCTGCTCTGGGGCAGCGAATGACGTAGACAGAATTACCGCGAAGCGCTAATATATGTGGTCATCAATAAACTGACGGTTGAAACCCGTGGCGCCCCACATCAGCGTGATCACGGTCGTTCTGAACGATCGCCGCGGCTTTGCGGCGACCGCCCGGAGCATCGTGGCACAGACCTGCCCGGACTTCGAGTGGATCGTGGTCGACGGCGGCTCGACCGACGGCACCCTCGACGCCATCCGGGCCCACCAAGCGCGGATCGGGGCGCTCCGCAGCGGCCCCGATCGGGGCGTGTACGACGCGATGAACCACGGCCTCGGGCTCTCCCGCGGCGAGTTCGTCGTGTTCATGAATGCCGGCGACGGGTTCCCCGAGCCGGCGACCCTCGCCCGGGTCGGGGCGGCGATCGACCAGGCGGAGCGACCGATCGACATTCTGTTCGGCGGCACGATCATCGAGCTGCCCCGGGGCGTGCGGGTCTACCGGCCGCCGCATCCGGTGGTGGGCCGCCTGCGCTATGGCCTGCCCGCCTACCATCAGGCGACGTTCGTGCGCCGCGAGCTGCACCAGGCGGTGCCCCACGACCTCGCCTACCGGGTCTCGTCGGACTACTACACGATCGCCAGGATGTGCCGCGACGGCGCCCGGACGATCACGCTCGATGCCCCGCTCGCGCTCTGCGACTTCGGCCCGGACAATCTGTCCAAGCGCGCGACCCTGACGCGGTTTCGGGACTTCGTCGCCATCCAGCGCCGGGTGCTGGGCAAGGGCTGGCCGGAGATCGCGGTCAACACCGGCCGGTTGCTGTGCGTGCACTGGGCCTACCTGGTGATCATCAGCCCGGGCCTCGGACAGCTCGCGTCGCGGCTGCTCGGGCCCTGGTCCGTCCAGCCGGGCGAGAGCTGGTGAGCGCCTCGCTCGCGGCCGTCCGGAGCGATCCCGGCCTGAGGCCGACCGACGCCGGGGCACTCCGACGCGCCTTCGAGGCCGAGGGCTACGTGGTCGTGCGCGAGCTGGTCGACGGCGACCTGTGCGAGCGGGCCCGGGCCGCCTTCGCCGCCGAGGTCAAGCCCTACCCCGGCCACCTCTACCGCCAGACCACCAGCCAGGCGGAGCGCCACGTCTTCACCGATCACGGCTATCTGCTCAACCCGATCCTCAACATCCAAAGCCTGCGCCAGAGCCGCTTCCCGGGTTTTCGCGCCTGCGGCCTCGAGATCCTGACCGATCGCGGGCTGCACCGGACGGTCGAGGCGCTCCTGGGCGAGCCCGGCTTGATCGTGCAGTCGATGTATTTCGAGGGCAACGCCACCACCTGGGCGCATCAGGACGCCTATTATCTGGATGCGGCCGGGCCCGGGAGCCTGATCGGCGCCTGGATCGCGCTCGAGGACATCGCCACGGGCGCCGGTCGCTTTTACGTCTACCCGCGGAGCCACCTGATCGACATCGGCCGCAATCGCAGCGACCTGGACATCGCCTTCCACCACCAGCGCTACAAGCAGCGGGTCCTGGACGCGATCGCCGCCCATGGCCTGACAGCCGAGGCCCCGGCGCTCCGTCGCGGCGATGTCCTGCTCTGGTCAGCGCGGACGATCCACGGCAGCCTGGAGACCACCGAACCGCAGCGCTCGCGCAGCTCGATCACCGCGCATCTGCTCTCGGCGAGCTCCGAGCTCCTGCAGTTCCAACGGCGCCGTCGACGGATCGCGCCGGTCACGATCCAGGGCATCCAGGTGCATCTGCCGAAGAACCAGAACACCTGGCGGCCGCGCGCCGCGCTCTGGGCCGAAGCGACTTTTCCCGGGGCCTTCCGGCTGGCCAAGCGGGCGGCCATCAAATTGATGCTCGGCTGAGCGCCGCCTCGCGGTTCGGCCCGGACTCTCTTTGCCAGAATTTCAACATGATAGGCCTACATATTGATGTTTAACCTAAGATAAAATCTTATCTATTATTGGCTGAAGAATAATCTTCTAGATCTACTATAAGTTATGCTCTACTTTACGACCCAACCAGCCTGATCGGTAGATCCACGTGAGAAGTCCTCCTCCTCGGTCTCAACTTTGCGCCGGAGCTGATCGGCGTCGGTAAGTACACCGCCGAGTTCGCCGCCTGGCTGACCGAGCACGGCCATGAGGTGCGGGTGATCACCGCGCCGCCCTACTACCCGGACTGGCGGGTCGGGAGCGGCTACGCCGCCTGGCGCTACCACCGGGAGACCGTCGCCGGCGCAAGGACCCTGCGCTGCCCCCTGTGGGTGCCGGCTGCGCCGACGCCGGCCAAGCGCATCCTGCACCTGCTCTCCTTCGCGCTCAGCAGCAGCCTGCCGACCCTCTGGCAAGCCCTGCGGTGGCGTCCGGACGTGGTCTGGACGGTCGAGCCGACCACCCTCACGGCGCCGACCGCGCTGCTGGCGGCCCGGCTCGCCGGGGCCCGGGCCTGCCTGCACGTCCAGGACCTGGAGATCGAGGCGGCGTGCACCCTCGGCATGCTCCGCCGGCCCCGGCTGCAGCGGGCGCTCCGGGCCGCCTATGGCTGGCTGCTGCGGCACTTCGACCTGGTGTCGACGATCTCCGAGCGGATGCGCCGCGAGCTCGACGCGCGCGGCCTCGCGGCGGAGCGGCTCTGCCGCTTCCCGAACTGGGTCGACACCAGCACGATCCGGCCGCTCGACCAGCCCAGCCGGCTGCGCCGGGCGCTCGGCCTGGACGCCGACCAGGTGATCGTCCTCTACGCCGGCAACATGGGCGAGAAGCAGGGCCTCCAGGGGCTCGCGCCGGTCGCCGACCGGCTCGCCGGCCGGCCCGAGATCCGGCTCGTCCTGTGTGGCGCCGGCGCGGTCCGGGCCCGGCTCGAGCGTCTGATCGCCAGCCGCTCGAACGTGCAGATGCTGCCGCTGCAGCCGCGCGAGCGGTTGAACGAGCTGCTCAACCTCGCCGACATCCACATCCTGCCGCAGCGGCCCCAGGCGGCGAGCTTCGCCCTGCCATCCAAGCTCGGCGGCATGCTCGCGAGCGGCCGGCCGTTCGTGGCCCAGGCCGAGGGCGGCGAGCTCGCCCGGGCCGCCGGCGCGGGCGGCGTCGCGGTCGCGCCCGGCGATCCGGCGCCCATGGCCGCCGCGATCCTGTCGCTGGCCGCCGACCCCGAGCAGCGCCACCGGCTCGGCCAGGGCGGCCGCCGGTTCGCCCTGGCCCGTCTCGATCGCGAGCTGATCATCGCGCGCTACGTCGAGCGGATGGCGGCGGGGGTTCGCGCCAGCGGCGCCGCGACCTCCCGGTGGCAGCGCCTGCGCGAGGCGATCAGGGCGCGCCGGGCGCGCGGGGTCACGGCGCCGTTCGCCCAGTTGCCGAGCCGTCGCCCATGATCATCGCGACCAGCAACTCAACCTTCAAACTCTACTTCGAATACTGGCCAATCGTCTGGCTGTGGCCGATCGGTCTGGTGCTGATGCAGCTGACCCTGTATCACCTGCCCGGCTTTGAGCTGACGGCCAGCGTCCTGGTCTGCCATCTGATGCAATTGTATGTCGTGATGTTCTATTGGGTCCACCAACCGTCGGACCGGCAGGTCGTGGTGGCGCTCGGGGTGGTCGTCTACAGTCTGCTGCTGGGGCTGTTCGCGCGCGACCCGACGGAATTCGGCCGCAGCCTGGTGCAGGTCTTCAACCTGGTTGCCATGGTCATGATCTGCCTGAACGCGCCGCTCGCGGGACGACCCGAGATCCGCCGC
>CAVSRN010000029.1:0-41161 GCA_963730195.1 uncultured Alphaproteobacteria bacterium | reverse complement strand
CCGCAGGTCGCGATCGCCTCGCGGTCCCGCTTGGGCTTTGGGCGCCCTTCGGCTATTGCTGCCAGCGCCCGCGCCGCGCAGGCGGTCGCACACGAGCCGGGAGCGCGATTTGTCCGAGATTCAAACCCTGCTCGACTTCCTGGCGCTAACCGAACGCCTGAAGACCGAGCTCCGTCACAGCTGGCTGTCCGACGGCCGGCAGGAGAGCGTCGCCGAGCACTGCTGGCAGATGGCGCTGATGGCGATGCTGGTCCACCCCCGGCTCGAGCGGCCGGTCGACCTCGGCAAGACGCTCAGGATGATCCTGACCCATGACCTGGTCGAGGCGCTGACCGGCGACGTGCCGGTGTTCGACCGGAGCGAGCGCAAGGCGCTCAAGCCCGAGCGCGAGCAGGCGGCGATCGCGGAGATCCGGGCGCGGCTCGGCGATCCGGTCGGCACCGAGATCCACGACCTCTGGCAGGAGTTCGAGGCCAAGCGGACGCCCGAGGCCAGGCTCGCGACCGCGCTCGACCATCTGGAGGTGCAGATCCAGCACAATCTCGCCGGCATGGAGAGCTGGACGCCGATCGAATACGACCTGGTCTACACCAAGATGGACCAGCACTGCGCCTTCGACCCGTTCCTCGCGGCGCTCTGCGAGGCCGTCAAGGAGCAGGCCGAGGCCAAGATGCGCGCCGCCGGGATCGACGTCGACGCGGTCAAGCGCCAGCTCGGCGCCGATCGGCTGACGCGACCGAAGACCCGCTGAAGATCGAGCCGGTCCCAGCGTCTCGTGGCGGGATGCTCGCCGATCGGCCAGCCCGGGTCGCCCGGGTCATGGCGCTTGTCGGATCGGCGGACCTGGCCCTAACCTGGGGGCAGACGCGCCCGCCGCGCCGGCCGGGCGCAATCGGAGGGAGCTGGAGATGAACCGGATATACGGCAGGATCATCGCGCTGAGCGCGGCCGCAGCGCTCGTCGGTCTCGCCGCAGGCGCCGCCGCCAGCGATCTGCCCGAGCTCAAGGTCAAGGCGATCGGGCTCAATTCCAAGACCATCGCCTCGTTCGGCGACGAGGTGCCGTTCTGGAACGAGACCATCCCGACGGCCTCCGGCGGCAAGATCACCGCCGAGTTCGCGCCGATCGATCTGGCCGGGATCAAGGACCCGCAGATCATGCGCATGACCACCCTCGGGGTGACCGACTTCGGCGCCGGCGACATCTCCAAGATGGCCGGCGACGATCCGGTGTTCGAGGGCTGCGACCTCGCCGGGCTCGCCCTCGACATCGAGACCGCGCGGGCCGCCTGCAAGGCCTGGGCGCCGGTCATGGGGCGCGTGATGCAGGCGAAGTTCAATACCAGGCTTTTGGCGCTCGGTGCCAATCCGCCGCAGGTGTTCTGGTGCCGCGACGCCCTGTCCGGTCTCGGTGATCTCGCCGGGCGCAAGATCCGGGTGTTCAACAAGACCATGGCCGACTTCATCGACGCGGTCGGCGGCACCACGATCAGCATGCCGTTCGCCGAGGTCGTGCCGGCGCTGCAGCGGGGCGTGGTCGACTGCGCGGTGACCGGCACGCTCTCGGGCAACACCGCCGGCTGGCCGGAGGTCACGGACTACCTCTATCCGCTGTACCTTGGCTGGAGCATCAACTACCAGGGCGTCAACCTCGACGCCTGGAACGGGTTTTCGCCCGAGGTCCAGGCGTTCTTCAGCGCGCAGTTCGGCCAGTTCGAGGACAAGATGTGGCAGACCGCGGCCAAGGCGGTCGCCGACGCCGAGCATTGCAACTTCGGCAAAGAGCCCTGCGAGCTGGGCAAGATGGCCCAGATGACCCTGGTGCCGATCAGCGACGCCGACCGGGCCAGGCACAAGGAATTGATGCAGGATGTGGTGCTGGTCGCCTGGGCCAGGCGCTGCGGCAAGGACTGCGCCGCCGAGTGGAACGACACGGTCGGCCAGGTGGTCGGCCTGCAGATCCCGCTCGACCAGCTCTGAGGCGATCGACCGCCGGGCGCGGCCCGGCTGGCGACCCGCTCCGGCCCGCCGGCGGCTCGGACCGGCGCTCCAGCGAGGTCGCGCCCGGTCCTCGGCAACCGCGCGGGACCAGTCGGACGGCCCGGCCAGGGATGGCTACGACGGGCGTGGCGCGGGGGCGATCTGGTAGCGGAGGAGGGACTCGAACCCCCGACCCATGGATTATGATTCCACTGCTCTACCAACTGAGCTACTCCGCCCCAAGGGCATGCAGGCTATAGGATCGGCCGCTCACCCGGTCAAGCCTGCGCGGCGGCCGGCCGGGTCGACGATCCCGAGTTCGGCCAGCGCGCCTGGCTCCCAGGGCCGACCTCCGGTGGTCGGCCCGGAGCGGCGCGCACGCACCGCGTTGATGGTCGCGGTCCGCTGGCCGATCAGCTGGTCGCGCACCCGGTGCCGCATCAAGGTCGCCTGCTGGGCCTCGGTCTTGACCGCGACGAAGCGCATGCTTGGCCGCTGCACAGCTTCGCAGCACGCCTCGGCATCGGCGGCGTCGTGCTTGTTGGTCTTGACGTAGGCCTTGACGTATTGCGGCGGCATCAGGCGCGCGTCATGCCCGAGCTTGCGCAGCTCGCGGGCCCAGTAGTGCGCCCCACCGCAGGCCTCGAGGCTGATCACGCTGCGCGCCAGATTGGCGAAAAACTCCAGAACCTTACCGCGTGTTAGCCGCCTCTTCAGCACCACCCGGCCCCGCTCGTCGACACCGTGCTCCCGAAACACGCTCTTGGCGATGTCCAGCCCGCTCGTGGTCGCTTGCATCTCGGACGTCTCCCGCGTTCGTGGTTGTTTCCGACTTCCACTCTCGGCACCTCGATGCCGTCAGCGGGAGGCGTCCATCTCATTATGCGACCGTGGATACTCCGCGCCGCCCGCTTCTTGAGCGGCACAAGGATTTCCAGGGTCGCCTGGACCAGCCGAAGAAAGAGTTGACAAGCCAAAGGTTAAGCTTCGGTTAATGGGTCGATCGGCGGCATCGCTGCCAATCAGGTGAGGGGCTGGCGCCGAGCCGGTCACGATCATGCTCAACCGCCGTGCCGTGGAACCCGCCATGACCGATCGCGATCTCGAGCTGCGCCTGCTGACCGCCTGCGCGGTCGCGCGCGAGGCGGGCCACCTCGCCCGCGATTTCTTCATCAAGCGTGCCGAGCTCGAGGTCGAGCACAAGACCGGCGTCCAGGACCTGGTCAGCAACGCCGACCGCGAGGTCGAGGAGCTGATCCGGACCCGGCTCGGGGTCGCGTTCCCCGAGGATCGCCTGCTCGGCGAGGAGGGCGGCGGCGACGACCTGCTGGCCGGTGGCGACGACCTGCTGCTCGACGAAGCGCCGGACGAACCGGGTGGCGGGTCCGACCCGAGCCCGCGCGGACTCTGGGTGATCGACCCGATCGACGGCACCGCCAACTTCCTGCGCGGCGTGCCCTACTGGTCGGTGGCGCTCGCTTATCTGGTCGAGGACCGGCTCGAGATCGGGGTCACTTACGATCCGGTCCACGACGACCTGTTCTGGGCGCGCCGCGGCACCGGCGCCTATCGCAACGAGCGCGCGATCCGGGTCTCGGGCTGCACCGATCCCAAGCGGGCGGTGCTCGGCTCGACCTTCAGCTTCAAGATGAAGGTCGAGGACTATATGGCGCTGATCGAGGGCATGCTGCGGGCCGGCGCCGATCACCGCCGGATGGGCTCGACCGCGCTCATGATGTGCCACGTCGCCGACGGCCGGCTCGACGGCTGCGCGACCCTCTACTGCAACTCCTGGGACGTGATCGGCGGCCTGTTGCTGGTCCGCGAGGCCGGCGGGACGGCCAGCGACTTCCTGGACGGCGCCACGCTGACCGAGCCCAACCGCGCCTTCGGCTGCACGCCTGACCTGCGGGAGGTCATCGAAGGGATGACCGGGCTGCGCGCCGCGACGTAACGAGCGCGTGCATCGCGCCCTGGACCCCGTTCGCGGCTGCGGGGGTGTTCGAGACGGGCCGAGGTCGGGAACCAAAGGAGCAGAAAATGGCGGGCGAGCAGCGGAGCGGCAAGGCGCGTCTGGTCGGCATCAATCATGTGGCGCTCGAGGTCGGCGACATCGACGAGGCGCTCGCCTTCTGGGGCCGCCTGTTCGAGGTCACGCTTCGCGGCCGCAGCGAGACCATGGCGTTCATCGACCTGGGCGACCAGTTCATCGCGCTCTCGACCGGCCGCACCCAAGCCCCAAGACGAGGACCGGCACTTCGGCCTCGTGGTCGACGACCGGGCGCCGCTCCGCCTTGCCCTTGCGGCGATGGGCGTCAAGATCCTGCCGGGCCGCGGCCTCGACTTCCTCGACCCCTGGGGCAACCGCATCCAGGTCGTCGACTACCGCGACATCCAGTTCACCAAGGCCCCCCAGGTGCTCGCCGCCATGGGCCTCGCCCACCTCGACAAGACCGCCGACGCGCTCGAGACAGCCTTGCGCGCAAGGGCATCCGGTTTTCGCCGATGCTAACGAGGACCACAGTCCCAGACGCTTTTCATCGAGACTGCCGGCACGACGGCATATCGATCGCTTTTTCCGCTGTGCCCAAAAGCACGCGCCTCGATCTCGTTTTCCCCGTAAACAGCGACCACTAGGTTTGACGGCATCGTGGACGCCTCGCATTCGTCTATCTCCATCGACGAATACGGGACGACGGGGCGCCATTGTACCGTGGCTTTCCTGACGCAACGGTAAGCTTGGTCTACGGCCTTCTGGGCGCGAGGGGACGTGTGCAGGGTGACCGTGATGTGTTTGATGCCCAACGTGCTGGAGATGTCGCAGGCCACCTGTTGGAGTACGGCGCACCGTATTTGTTTCTCAGTGGTGTAGACCAATTCTTTTTGCGCCAGGCACTGATTTAGGCTCGGAAGACTTGGTCGCGCATCCGGCACCGAGAACGGCGATGGCCGGAAGGATGAGGAAATTGCGAAGCACGAACTCTCCTCCATTGGCCGAGGGATCCTGATTTACCCCTACGTTGCGCATGGTGGCGCCATGAACGCGACCGTCAACTTGAAATTCGAGGAAAAGAATTTCAGAAACGTCTTCGGGAAACGGTCTTAGCGGCCTCTCGAACGAGCCGCGGGGCGGGTCGGGCGCTCGCCGAGACCGGTTACCGGGATCAGAGACCGCGCGCGACCCGGTTGTCGAGGCGTCTAAACAGCTGGTCGAGCCGATCCCCGGCTGCTGCTCGTAGCGGTTCAGGGGCAGATAGGCATCGTTGAGGTCGAAGGCGTCGCCCTCGCGCCGGCCACCAAGCGCTCGTAGACCTCGATCAGAATGATGACAAGCCTGCTCCGACGCCGTTTCGGGGCAAACGATCGATGAGCCTCAGCCCAGCACCCCGACCTTCTTGCGCTCGATCAGGTCGAAATCGATCTCGGCGCCGAGGCCGGGACCGGTCGGGGCGTGCACCAAGCCGTCGCTGTCGACGGTGATTTCCTCGGCCAGGCCGTATTTCTGCATCGCGTCGGGCAGCAGCACCTCGAACAACTCGGTAGTTGCGGATCGCCATGATGACGTGCAGGTTCGCGACATTGTTCAGCGAATTGCCGCCGTGATGGATTTCGTAGTTCATGCCGGAAGGCTTCGGCGAGATGCGCGGTCTTGATCAGCGTGGTGATGCCGCCCTTGACCGCGACGTCGCCGCGCAGGTAGTCGGTGGCGCGCTCGCATGATCCACGGGACGTATGATCGAGGCCGCCGATCGGATATTCGGTCGCCATGATCGGGATGTCGAGCTTCTGCCTGAGCTTGACGTAGTTGTAGATGTCCTGTTCGGCGAGCGGGTCCTCGTACCAGTAGAACCCCATCTCCTCGATCGCGCGCCCGACCCGCAGCGCCTCCTCGTAGCGGTAGCTCCAGGTCGAATCGAGCATGATCGTGTAGTCGTCGCCGACCGCCTTGCGCACCGCCTCGCACACCTTGATGTCCTCGTCGCCAGCGCTGCGGCGGGTGGATCTTGTAGGCGGGCCAGCCGGTCGCCTTGAACTGCCGCGCCTGCTCGGCATAGGCCTCGGGCGAGGCCGATGGATCGGCGGAGCGGGCATAGGCCGGCACGCTCTTGCGGTAGGTGCCGAGCAGGCGATGGATCGGCAGCCCGGCGGCCTTGCCGGCGATGTCCCACAGCGCGATGTCGACCGCGCCGATCGCGCGGACCGTCGGCGCACGCGTGCGCGCGCCCAGATACGGTCGATTGAGCCGCTCGCGGTCGAGCGGGTTCTGGCCCATCAGGATCGGCTTCAGAAAGCGGATCAGCGCCTGGCCGTCGAGGCTCGCCGGGTTCGACGAGGTGCCGAGAAAGGCATGTCCCTCGATCCCCTCGTCGGTGATCGACGCGCAACAGCCCGAGCTCGCTCTTGCCCGTGGGCCTCGCCGGTGTGGTGCCATAGATCGTCGCCGGGATGTTCTCCCAGGCGAACAGGGTCAGCGTGACATCGGTGATCTTCATGGGCATCTCAACAACACAGAAGCACGGCCTGTGGATAACTACCGGCCCGCACTTTTTCTGTTGTGCCGCCAAGTCGTGCTGGATATATTGAAGGAGCGATAGCGGGGACGGGGTCCAAACCCGTCGCCCACCGCCCTTCCACAAGGCTGACATCGCGCTTGGAACTGGGCTCGGTCTCCCGTGCGGGGCCGAGCCTTATTTTTTGTTGTAGTCATATTTATCACCCAAACGCATATTTTTTGCAATGGCAAAAATGCCCTCATATTTGCGTATGGATCGTGCCGTCACGTACGTGCCCTGCGTTTCCCTGGCCGCTTCAGAACGCATGGACGGCCTCGCAGAGGATCTGCTGGCGCAGGAGGGGCTTGAGCATCTTGCGATTGACCACGTCGATCGGCCCCATCGAGCGAATCGACGCCGAACAGCGCGGCGATGTGAAGTTTGATGTTGACATAGTCGAACAGGTCGAGCCGTCGCTCGGGATCGAGGTCGATCAGGATGTCGACGTCGCTCGTCTGGCCGGCCTCGCCGCGGGCGACCGAGCCGAACACGGCGGCATGGGTCACGCCGCGCCGGCGCAGCTCCGGCTCGTGTGCCTTCAGAATCCGAAGCGCCTCGGTCAGCGAGTAGCCCATCGCCGTCATCTGGTCGAAAACTGCCCCAGCCGAATATAGCACGATCCTCGAGCGGGCGCAGGATCGGAAGCGACCGACCATCCGCCGCCAGCGCAACCCCTTTGCAACCCCGGGCGCGTAGGGTTTGATGCGAGCCTCGTCGGGCGGCTCTTCTGGGGCGAGCGTCATGACTTACTGCGTCGGGGTTCTGACCAGGCACGGGCTGGTGCTGGCCGCGGATTCGCGCACCAACGCGGGCGTCGACCACATCGCGACCGTGCGCAAGCTGGCCCTGTTCGAGCAGCCGGGCGAGCGCATCATGGCGCTCCTGTCGGCCGGCAACCTCGCGACCACCCAAGCGGTGGTGACGCTGCTCACCCAGCGCCTGTCCGAGGAGGCAGGGCCCGCATAACCTCTGGTCCGCGCGGACCATGTTCGATGGCGCGCGCATGGTCGGTGCCGTGCTCCGCGAGGTCCTGCAGCACGACGGCGAGCACGTCCAGGCGCACGGCGATCCCGGGGCGAGCTTCCTGCTCGCGGGCCAGATCAAGGGCGGCCGCCACCGGCTGTTCCAGATCTACACCGCCGGCAACTTCATCGAGGCGACCCCGGAGACGCCCTTTCTCCAGATCGGCGAGACCAAATACGGCAAGCCGATCCTCGATCGGGTGATCAGCTACGACTCCGGCCTCGCCGAGGCCGCCAAATGCGTCCTGCTGTCGTTCGACGCGACCATGCGCAGCAACCTCTCGGTGGCGCCGCCGATCGACCTCTTATGCTATCCGGAAGGCAGCCTCTCGGCCGACCTCCGGATCGACATCCAGGACGCCGACCCCTACTTCGCGGGCCTGCGCACGCAGTTCGGCCAGGGCATGCTCGAGCTGTTCGAGCACCTCTCCAACCCCGCCTGGATCACCCCTGGCCAGCAGCCCATGATTGAACTTTGCGGCGACATTTCGCAGGCCTCGGACCGGAACCCGTGAGGAATCCACCCGCCGACCAGGGTCACGCCCCGCCCTTGGACCTTCACGGCCCGCAAAGCGTCCTGGCCCCTTTTCTCTCCCTCGGCCCGTAAAGAGTCCTGACCCCTTTTCCTTCTCGTAAAAAGTCCTGACCCCTTTTCCTTCTGCGCGTACGCTCTGACCCCTTTTCCTTCGCGAAGATCGCCCAGCACGCCGAGCTTCACGCCAAAACCCTCATTCTTCGAGGTGCCCTTTACAACCAATCCAGCTGATACGGGCCCGAGTGCGGGTCCCGGCGTCGAAGTCGATCACGCCGCCAAAGGGCGCCGCTGGTCCGGATCGACCAACGACGACAGCAACGTCTTCGAAAATCGGTCTTGGGCAGGCGGGAGCAGCTCACGACTCGTCCGACCTGCCCAGGCGGTAGAAGCGAACGGCGTTGTCGTGGAACAGTTGCCGGCGTTCGACGGTGGAGAAGTCGGCGGTGATCTGGTCGAACGCCTGCCAGAGGACATCGTAGCTGCTCTGCAGCTTGTCGACGGGAAAGTTGGAGGCGAACATCGAGCGCTCCGGGCCAAAGATCTCGATGGTGTCGAGGACGAAGGGGCGGATGACCGCGGGCGTCCAGCCGTGGTGGAACATCGCGAGCCCCGAGATCTTGGCGGCGACGTTGGGTGCTGCGGCGAGCGTGCGCATGCCTTGGCGCCAGTTCTTGACGTAGTCGGGATCGCGCGAGCGCGGCAGGCCGGTGTGGTTGAGGATCAGCTGGATGTTGGGGAAGCGCGCGCGCGAGGTCGGCGGCATCCGCCATCTGTTGCCAGAAGATCTGCAGATCGAACGACAGCCCGTATTTCTCGAGCAGCGCGAAACCCTTGCGCCACTTGTCATCCCGCATCCAGTCGCCGCGCGTGGTCGCGCAATAGAGCGGCGCGCCTTCTTCGTAGTTCAGCAGATAACGGATGCCGCGGACGTTCGGATGGCGGACGTGGGCTTCCAGGACCGCCTCGACCTTGGGGTCGGCAGGGTCGGCGAAGGCGACGATCGCGTGCGGGAAGCCGCCGAAGTCCGGGTCGTCGGCGATCGCCTGCAGCCAGGCGGTCTCCTTGACCGCGTCGGCGTGGTCGATCTCGGCCTGGAGGTGGACCGACTTCACGAGCTCCTGGTGGCGGGCATCCTCGAGGAAGTCGGCGAGCCGGTAGCTCTGGCAGATCGGCGTGAGGTCGCCTGCGGGATGGCGGGTCTCGGGCTTGAGCCAGGGGTAGCGGTTGGCCTCGAGGTCCCAGAGGTGATGGTGGGCGTCGACGATCTTCATCGCCGGGCCTATTCGAAGACGTGCTGCGAGGTGCGGTTCTTCTCGATCAAGCCCCAGTCGTAGCTGACCCCGAGGCCCGGGCCGTCCGGCACCGGGAAGCAGCCGTCGGCGCCGACGTCTTCCAGAAGATCGCTGTAGCCGCAGGTGTAGACCGGGGGCATGGCGTTCGGCATGTCGGGGCCGACCAGGGCCAGCTCGTAGAAGTGGGTGTTGCGGATCGCGGCCATGCAGTGGCGGTGCGCCGGGCTCGAGGCGTGCAGCTGGATGTCGAGGCCGAGCGCCTCGCAGAAGTGGGCGACCTTCATGGCGCCGGTGATGCCCATGTCGTACTCGGGGTCGGCGTGGATCAGGTCGCAGCCGCCCATGACCAGGAAGCTCGCCTTCTGCTCGAGGCCGCGGACGTGCTCGGTGATCAGAAGCGGCGTCTTCAGTTTTTCCCGTAAACGCTTGTGACCGAAGGCGGATACCGCCGCATCGCGATAAGGATCTTCGTACCAGAAAAAGCCCGCCTCGTCGCAGGCGCGGCCGACGTAGAGGGCGTCCATGAAGGTCCGGAGCTCGCAGGCCGGGTCGATCATCAGCGCCATGTCGTCGCCGACCCGCGCCCGGACGCCCAGCAGGTTCCTGGCCTCGCGCTTGCGGTCGCCGTCGTGCCAGCCGTGGATCTTGAAGCCGGTGAAGCCCATCTGCCGGCAGGCTTCAGCGAAGTCGGCGAACGCCTCGGGGCGGTCGAGGCCGCCCGGCTGGTCCTGGCCGTGGTAGGTGCTGGCGTAGGCCGGCAGGCGGGTGCGGAAGCCGCCCAGAAGCTTGGCGACCGGGACGCCGTACTTCTTGCCGGCGAGATCCCAGAGCGCGATGTCGAGCGGGCCGTGGCCCATGTGGTCGTAGGCGCGCAGCTCGCGCTTGAGGTCGTCGTAGATCTGCTCGCGCGTCTCGGGGTCGCGGCCGAGCAGATGCGGGGCGAGCATCAGGCTCTGGGCCATCGCGGACGGCGTGCCGACCCAGTGGGTCACGTAGTCGCCGATCAGGCCGTCGTCGGTCCGGATCCGGACCGCATAGCGGCTGGCCTTGACCTTGCTGCCCTTCTGATAGACCCAGTTGCCGACGCCGGCCGCGCCATGGCTCGGCAGACCGAGGTTCGGCACCTCGTAGGCGAAGGCGTGGATCTCGACCCGGTCGATCCTGCTCATGACGTCCCCCCAGCAGCTCCCGGCGGACATTGAACACCAGCGGTCGACCGCCTGGCAACCGACGCCATCGCCGACGGGGCGGGAGACCTTGTCCGGCGCCCAGGGCGAGACTAGTCTAGTGTCCGTCCATAAACGCTAGATGTTGGGTCTGCTTTTGGCGGCGGACGCTGGATATTGTGTAGGCTGGAGCGCGATGGGGAGCTTTTGGCGCGGGTAGTGGTGCTGGTTGGGGGCGTGAGGAAGCGGTTTGAGCGAGGTCGAGGCGTGCGTGATGGCACCGGCGCCTTTGGGACCGGGTCGGGCGGGGCGCGCGGCAGGGTGGGCTCAGGCGGGTTTGAGGCGCGCGAAGAGGGCGAGGTTGTAGGCGACCACCGAGGACCAGACGTAGGCCCTGAAGTGGCCGAGGCCGCGCCAGGTGCAGCGGGCGAGGCCGTAGGCGCGCTTGAGGCAGGAGATGTCGGCCTCGATGCCGGCGCGGAAGTTCCTGAGCTTGCGGTAGAGCCAGCGGCTCCTGACCATGTCTTCGATCCGGAGGCCGCGTTTCTTGTGGAAGGCCAGGTCGCGGACGCCGCGCGCCTTGGCCTGGCTCAGGTTGTCGCGGCTGGCATAGCCGCCGTCGGCGGCGAGCTGACGCGGCGCCTCGCCCTGGTGCGCGATGTGGCGCTCGAGCATCGGCAGCAGGCGCTCGCTGTCGGCCGGGTTGCCGGCTTCGATCACGAGGTCGAGGATCAAGCCGCTCTGGCCGCTGGTCAGGTTGAGCTTGTGGCCGTAGTGAACGTCGCGGCTGCCTTTGACGATGATGTCGGCATGGGGCTCGAACAGGCTGACCAGCTTGTCGCCGGCCGGGACGGATTCACCGGCCAGGACCCGACGCTCGGTCTGGGCGATGATCCGCTCGATCAGCGGCTGATAGTGACGCAGCTTGGCCTGCCAGAGCTCGACCGCCCAATTGACCGCGACGTTGGCGGCCAAACCGGTCATGGGGACCAGCTGGGCCGCCGCCTGGTGCAGATAGGCCAAGGTCGCCCGGGTCGTCTGGATCAGCTCGCGGTACAGCTGAACCCGTCGCGGCCGACCTCGGGTGAACTGGATCGCCCGGGCGCGCTTCTTGGCCGCACGGCGGTGATCGCGCCACGACAACCCGGCGCCGCCAGCCAACGCGGCCGCCTCCCGCAACAGGCGCACCATCACCCGGACCGCGTCCCAGAGCAGGCTGCTGTCGCTTGGCTCGTGCACCAGCGCCGCGGTGACCGTGCTGTCCAGCCGGACCACCCGGCCGCGCTCCAGTTTCAGCTCGCGGGCGCTCGCCAGCAGCGCCCGGTTGACCCGCTCCCAGGTCTCGGCGCGGATCGCGCTGATCGTCTTGTGCAGCACCGACTTCTGCGGGCTCCACGACCAGGGCAGCCGGGCGAACGCCCGAAACGACGCCGAGTCTTCGAGGTGGAACGCCAGCTCCTGGTAGCTCAGCTGGCGATGTTGCTTGAGCAAGGCGCAGCGCAACACGGCCTCCGCCGGCAGTCCCTGGCGCCCGGTCTCCTTGACGCCGTGCCGGCGCAGGTCGCCCGCGACCAGGCCGAGCAGCTCGCGATGGCCGTCCAGCCACGCCGACATCGCCTTCAGCTCGCGGCCGATCTCGTGCCCGGCAAAGAGATCGAATAGGCTGGCCTGGACGGTGCGTTCTTGGCGCATTGTCGGCTCCGGTGGCTGCGGGTTGTGCTTTGGAATCAGTAGCTT
This sequence comes from uncultured Alphaproteobacteria bacterium, assembly GCA_963730195.1. Lineage (GTDB taxonomy): Bacteria > Pseudomonadota > Alphaproteobacteria > Geminicoccales > Geminicoccaceae > DATAOG01. The sequence goes on along the minus strand of CAVSRN010000029.1, from coordinate 28,877 downwards.
GACGCCAAAGTCTACCCGAAGCCGCCGGAGACCGCTCCCCAAAAAAGCGGGGATTTCCACAACTATTTCAGCATGTTAACCTTTGTGGACGGACACTAGTCTATAGTTTCGACCAGAACGGAGTTTTGCTGATGGACACGGTCAGCGCCTACGAGGCCAAGACCCACCTGCCCCGCCTGCTCCGGGCGGCCGAGCGCGGCGAGAGCGTGATCATCACCCGTCACGGCAAGCCGGTCGCCCAGCTCGGACCGGTCCAGGAGCAGCGCGGCTTCGACATGGCCGAAGCGATGGCTGGCCTCGCAGCCCTGCGGCGCCGGCTGCCCAAGATCCCCCTCGAGGAGCTTCTTTCAGCTCGACACGAGGGTCACAAATACTGATGTCCTTCATCGTCGACGCGTCGGTGACGATGAGCTGGTATTTGAGCGGGGAGACCAGTCCGGCGGGACGATTTGCCTTCGAGCGGCTGGACGTCGCAGGCGCGGCGGCGCCGATCCTGTGGTGGTTCGAGGTTCGCAACGCGCTGATCGTGAACGAGCGGCGAGGCCGGCTCGACCCGGCGGCGACCGTTGCTATCCTTGCCCACCTGGGCGGGCTCCCGATCCGGCTGGATGCCGACCAGGATGGCGATGTCGTGGTCGCTCTGGCGCGGACCCATCGCCTGACGGTCTACGACGCCGCCTATCTGGAGCTGGCGTTGCGCGTCGATGCTCCGCTCGCTACCTTGGACCGCCAGCTCGCGCGCGCCGCCCGCGCCGTTCCGGTGCCGTTGCTTGGCGAGGGCGATCTCCCGTAGGCCGGCGCCGATCTGGACCGGGGGCTGCCGTGCGCTGGAGCGAGGAGCGGATCCTGACCACCCATGCCGGCAGCCTGCCGCGGCCGCCCGAGCTGGTCCGGCTGTACGTGCGCCGGGCCGCGGGCGAGCCGGTCGATGGCGCCGCGATCGAGGCCGCGGGCCGCGCCGCGCTGGGCTGGGTGGTGCCGAAGCAGATCGAGGCCGGGATCGACGTCGGCAACAATGGCGAGCAGCAGCGCGAGGGCTTTTTTCTCTACGTTCAGCGGCGCATGAGCGGCTTCGGCGGCCGCTGGCAGCGGCGCCAGCGGGGCGACGCCCTCCGCTATCCGGTGTTCCTGCGGATGCTCGAGGAGCAGCAGGCGAGCCGCAAGGCGGTCAGCAACTTCCAGCAGCCGAAAGCGATCGGCGCCGTGCGCTATCTCGATCCGGCCGCTGTCGATGCCGAATGCGCAGACTTCCGGGCGGCGCTCGATGCGACGGCCGGCGGCTTTCTCGAACCCTTCATGACCGCCCCTTCGCCCGGCATCATCGCGGCGGCCATGAAGAACGAATATTACGACAGCGAGGAGGCTTATCTCGAAGCGCTCGCCGATGCCCTCAAGGTCGAGTACGAGGCGATCGTCGGCCACGGCTTCCTTTTGCAGCTCGATTGCCCGGACCTCGCGCTCGAGCGCCACATCTCCTATCAGGACCGGCCGCTCGCCGATTTTCTCGGCTTCGTCGAGCGGGTCGTGACGCGCGATCAACCGGGCGCTCGAGACGCGTGCCGCGCGAGCGCGTGCGGCTACATGTCTGCTGGGGCAACTACGAGGGCCCGCACGACCTGGACGTGCCGCTCGCCGAGATCCTGCCGATCATCCGGCGCGCGAAGGTCGGCGGCTTCGTCTTCCCGTTCGCCAACCCGCGCCACGCCCACGAGTACCACTGCTTCGATGGCGGCCGGGGCCTGGACGACGATCAGATCCTGGTCGCGGGCGTGATCGACACGCTGACCAACTTCGTCGAGCACCCCGAGGTGGTCGCCGAGCGGCTCGAGCGGGTCGCGCGCACGCTCGGCGATCCCAGGCGCGTGCTCGCCGGCACCGACTGCGGCTTCGACACCTCGGCCGGCATGGGCCGGGTCGCCGAGGACGTGGTCTGGGCCAAGCTCAAAGCCCTCCGCGATGGCGCCCGGATCGCCTCGCAACGATTGTTCTAGGCCATCTGATATAAAAACCTTCGACTGCCGAGTCCGATACCTGGCGATGAGCGGTGCGCCTAGAGAGCAGACCTTTCGGACCACGCCTCCTGAGCCGAAGCCGACCCTTGGGGGAGCGGTCAAGCTTCCGCTACAGGTCGACTTCGGGTATACCAGTGCGGTTGGTAGCCACCTCTTCGGCTGACACTCATCATCGTGTAGAAGGACGCGATGTCCTCAATACGGTACCCTTCGATTTTGTCCCACCTCGGGCAGTTCGCTTACGGCCTGCAGCCGGTACGTGTGCCGCCTGACGGTCGCTTCATCCTGATCATCAAGATGAGCAAAGAAGTGATACTGACCGCGCGCCTCAACCAGCAGATCAAAATCTACTTGATCCCGGACGTGCGGGACGAAAGCCGGTCGCACGGATTCATCACAGCCTTCTTCGACGATCATGACGAACCTATGGTTCTGTTTACAGCACTCTACAGCGGCGATGCCATGCTTGCGGACCTCACCGACGTGCTCGGCCAAGCTCGGTTCGACCTCTACTTCTTTGACGAACACGGTCGCGAGATGATGGGGATCTGCGCCCGGACAGCTGATGTCGAACGCTTTCGCGCCACTATGGGCGACGCACGCTTCCCGACGCTTGATATGAACGAGGTCGCCAGTACCTACGAAGCAATGCGAACCTGGTTCGGGCTACGTACGGCTCAGGACGACGCGCGTGCCTTCACGGTCCAATTCGGCGAAACGCTCTATCCGGATGACCTTCTGCTCATCGACCTCCGCGACGAAGCCTACGACTTTCAAGGGGCCAATGAGATGCCGTCGATGACGTCTCTGGAGCGCGAGGAACCTGGCGGCTTCCAAGAGCGAGATATCGCGCGCCTATTGCGGCGAGCGTTTTCGGGTGACTCCATTTTCCTCAATCCGGTGCGGGACGACAGCGGCACCGAACTCACTGATGTGCTCTGCGTCACCGATGACGTCCTGCTACTCGTCCAGGCTAAGGATAGTCCGAACACCGAGAAGTCGCTCCGAAGGTCCATTGACCGCAAGCGATCCGCCATCCGCGGCCATATCAAGAAGGGCGCACAGCAGCTGCGGGGGGCGCTTTCGTACATTCAGCCGCGCCACGAAATCGTTCTACTCACACGGCACGGGCCACGAGCCGTTCCCGTCGCTGGCCGGGCTATCTGCGGTCTGGTCGTTGTACGCGAGATGTTCGATGATGAGGCGTGCAGCGCGCCCGTGGTCGCCGTCGCCGAGGCGTGCGGGGAGCCTTGCGTCCTCCTAGACTATGCCGCGCTGCATGTGATGACGCTGCACCTGTCGTCGCCGATCCGCCTGTTCAACGGCCTACACCAGCTGTTCGACGTGGCACTCAAGCGCGGCGAGTATCCCAAGCCGCGCTTCATCGGTGCGCCGCGGCGCGAGGCGGAGGCCAGCTCGGAGTGACCATCGCGTGAGCTAATCGCGAGGGGTCGGCTTCTGGCGCCGAGCCGAATGTCGGCTTCTGGCTACAAGAGGTCATATAGAGGCATTAACGGGAATGACTGCAACGCCGAGGTCAAGGGAGATGTCCGGTCTGCCATAGCCGTCGTGCGTCCGGGGCCGGGACTGGCGCTGGGGACGGAGGCCAGCTCCCTGGCCGATCTCGACGGCCGGTCGGGCCCGTGATAGGCACGTCGCGTCAAGCCATCACGGAAGTTCACCGATGACCGTCGCCAGCGGCCGCGAGTTCCTGATGATCCCGGGGCCGACCACGGTGCCCGACGAGGTGCTGGCCGCGATGCATCGGCCGGCGATCGACATCTATTCGGGCGCGCTGGTCGAGGTCACCACCAGTTGCCTCGCCGATCTGCGCGGGATCTTTCGCACCGAGGGGCGGGTCTACGTCTACGCCGCCAACGGCCATGGCGCGTGGGAGGCGGCGCTGACCAACGTGCTCTCGCGCGGCGAGCTGGTGCTGGCGCTGGAGAGCGGCCGGTTCGCGCGCGCCTGGGGCGAGATGGCGGCGATGCTCGGCGTCGAGGTCGAGCTGCTGCCGGGCTCGTCGCGCCGGGCGGTCGACCCGGCGGCGCTCGAGGCGCGCCTGCGCGCCGATCCGGCGGGCAGGATCAAGGCGGTGCTGGCGGTGCAGGTCGACACCGCCTCGGGCGTGGTCAACGACATCGAAGCACTGCGCCGCGCGATCGACGCCGCGGGCCATGGCGCGCTCTTGCTGGTCGATACGATCGCCTCGCTCGCGACGATGCCGTTCGAGATGGATGGCTGGGGCGTCGACGTCGCGGTCGCGGGCGCCCAGAAGGGCCTGATGACGCCGCCGGGCCTGGGTTTCGTCGCCGCCGGCGAGCGGGCGCTGGCGGTGCACCCGGCGGCGGGACTGCGCACGCTGTACTGGGACTGGACCGCGCGCGAGGGGCCCGAGCACTATCAGACATACTGCGGCACGCCGCCCGAGCATCTGATGTTCGGCCTGCGCCGGGCGCTCGACCTGCTGCTCGCCGAGGGTCTCGACGCCGTGTTCCGGCGCCATCGCCTGCTGGCGGAGGCGGTGCGGCGCGCGGTGCTGGTGTGGGCCGAGGGCGGGGCGCTGGAGCTCAACATCGAGCGGCCGGAGGAGCGCGCCGATTCGGTCACCACCATCCTGCTGCACGGGCTCGAGCCCGAGGCCCTGCGCGAGTACTGCCGGCGGCACTGCGGCGTGGTGCTCGGGATCGGTATCGGCGAGCTCAGCGGGCGCGCCTTCCGGATCGGTCACATGGGCCACGTCAACGCGCCGATGATCATCGGCACGCTCGGCGCGGTCGAGATGGCGCTCGCGGCGCTCGCCGTGCCCCACGGCCGGGGCGGCGTGCAGGCGGCGGTCGACTGGCTCGGGCGCTCGGTGCCGGCCTGAACCTGGCGCGGCGCACCTTGCCCCTCGGCCGCCAAGGCGGTCAGCGGCCTGCGAAGGCAGGTGCTGCCGGCCTCGGCGTCGCCTTGCCTGCCGTGCGGCGCGCCGCCGCCGCCGGCTCAGGCGCCGTGGATGTAGCCCTGGAGCTGGTGGGTCTCCGCCTCGAGCTCCTGCAGGCGGTGCTTGACCACGTCGCCGATGCTGATGATCCCGATCAGCTCGCCGTCCTTGACCACCGGCAGGTGGCGGAAGCGGCGCTCGGTCATGGTCTGCATCAGCGTCTCGAGGCCGTCGTCCGGCGCGCAGGTCACGACCTCGGCGGTCATCAGCTCGGCGACCTTCATCTCCAGCAGCCGGGCGCCGTGGTCGGCGAGGCCACGCGCCAGATCGCGCTCCGAGATGATGCCGCACAGCTGACCCTCGGCATCGGTCACCACGACCGCACCGATCCGCTCGCGCTTGAGCAGGCTCGCGACCGCGCTGATGGTCGCGTCGGGCTGCGTGCTGATGACGTCGCTGCCCTTGCCCGCGAGTATCTGGGCGATAAGCATGGCACTTGACCCCCTCTCAGGTCCGACCACGGCGCTCTCGCGCAATGCGCTAATGTGGCATCTGACCAGAAACCGGCGATCAGGTCCAGCGCTTCGCGCGTCGAATCGCGGCGGGCGAACATACAGCGAGCATACGCGATATGGTTGCATGCCGACGGCGTCACGATATACTGGCACCGAAAGGGCTGAGAATAGGAGTTTGACCGCCCGCGGCTCGGATTCGGGGGGTGCAGGCCTGGAGGCGACCATGGAATTTGTCGTCGTGCGATTTCCCGAGGAGCGACCGGTGTTCATCGATGGTCAGAAGGTCGGACGAACGGCGACGACGCTCCGCGTGCAGGAAGGCCACCACCGCTTCGATCTCGGCGAGCCCAGGGACTACCAGCCCGGCGAGCTCGAATGCTTGGTCACGGGCACGAGCTCCCTGACCCCCCTGGAGCTAGCCTTCGCGCCGCGAGCGGCGGGCGCCGGCGGGGCGCCGTAATGGGCAGGTCGCGCCACGCCCTCGCGACCGCCCTACTGGTCGCGGCCGGCGGCTGCGCCGAGGTCCCTCCCAATCCGCCGCTCGAGCATTACGATGCCGGGGCAGGCTATCAGTTCAAAAATCTCACGCACGCAGGCAATTCCGACAGCCTGTTCGTGATCCTGACCTTTTCGGGCGGCGGCACGAGGGCGGCGGCGCTCGCCTACGGCGTGCTCGAAGAGTTGTGCGCGACCCCGATCGTCTGGGAGGGCAGGCGGGAAACCCTGCTCGACGAGGTCGACGTCATCTCGTCGGTGTCCGGCGGCAGCTTCACCGCCGCCTACTACGCCCTAAATCGCGAACGCACCTTCGGCCCCCCACTCCCGCCTCGGTCCCAAGGTGATCCACGATCGACTGCTTCCGGATGCGCTCGACCATCTTCCCAGGGGCATGAGGAAAACTTCGAGACCGCGTTTCTCAAGCACGACATCCAGGCCGAGCTCGCGGGGCAGCTGCTGTCGCCGGTCAACTGGTTCAAGCTCGCGTCGCCGACCTACGACCGGAGCGACCTCGCAGCGGACTACTACGACCAGCATCTCTTCGCGCACGCGACCTATGCCGACCTGATCCGGGACGGCCGGCCTTTCATCATCGTCAACGCGACCGACATGTCGGCGGGCGCCGGCTTCCCGTTCACCCAGGAGCGCTTCGACCTGCTGTGCTCGGACCTGGCCCACGTGCCGATCGCGCGCGCGGTCGCCGCTTCCTCGGCGTTCCCGGTGGCGCTCAGCCCGCTCACGGTCCACAACTACGCCGGCGGCTGCGGCTACCAGCGGCCGGTCTGGATCGATGAGGCGATGAAGGACTATCCGATCGACCCGGCGCGCTACCATACGGCCGTGCTCGCCCAGAGCTACCTCGAGCAGCAGCAGGCCAAGGATGGCGCACAGGGTGGTCCCCAGCAGCCGGAGCGGCCCTACATCCATCTGCTCGATGGCGGCGTCGCCGACAACATCGGCCTGCGCCCGCCGCTCGATGCGATCACCTCCAACGACAGCCCGTGGAGCCTCGTCAACGCGATCAACGATGGCGAGGTCAAGAAGCTCGTCGTGATCGTCGTCAACGCGCGCTCGGCGCCGGAGGTGAAGTGGGACAAGCACATCGAGGCGCCCGGCCTGGTCGATGTCCTGAACACCGCCGCCGGCACCTCGATCGACAACTATTCCTTCGAGACGATCGACCTCCTGAGGCAGCAGTTCAAGGAGTCCGAGACGGCGGAAGCCGCCTACGAGGGCTGCCGGTCCCTTTTGAACAAGCAGTGCCCGGCAGCTAAGATGCCGAACACCGAGCCACCGCACGCCGACCTCTACCGGATCAACGTCGAGTTCGAGGCGCTGCAGGATCCGGAGGAGCGCAAGGAGCTTCAGAATCTGCCGACCACGTTCGCGCTCAAGTCCAAGCAGGTCGACCACCTGCGCGAGGTCGGCGGCCGCCTGCTGCGGGAATCGGACAGCTTCCAGAAGCTGGTCGGCAGCCTGCAATAGTTGCGTCCGACGCCGCCAGGCGGCAGAAGACCGATCGGAAGCCATCAGAGGGCAGGCTCGGCATGATCATCGGCCTCGTCGTCCACGTCCTCGGCGCGATCGTCTGGGTCGGCGGCATGTTCTTCGCCTACGTCGTGCTCCGGCCGGTCGCGGGCGAGCTGGCGCCGGGGCCGCGTCTCGCGCTCTGGCGGGCGGTGTTCGCGCGGTTCTTTCCCTGGGTCTGGGCGAGCATCCTGGGTCTGCTCGCGAGCGGCTATGGCATGGTGCTGTTCGGCTTCGGCGGCTTTGCCACGGCCGGCGTCCACGTCCACGTCATGCAGGCGACGGGCCTGGTCATGGTGGCGCTCTTCCTGCACCTCTATTTCGCCCCCTGGCGGCGCTTCCAGCGGGCCCTCGACGCCGGCGACCAGGCGAGCGCCGCGCGCCAGCTCGGCCAGATCCGGACCATCGTCCTGGTCAACCTCGTGCTCGGTCTGATCACCGCCGCGATCGGTGCCAGCGGCCGCTACTGGGGCTGAATTCGCGCCCCCGCTCCAGGGCCTCACGATCCAGTTCACATTTGTCTTGGAAACGAGTAAAGTGCGTTCCGAATCGCGCCGCCGCCACGAGAGACTGCCTCCCGCCAGCGACCGACGCCGTTCGAGCCAGGGCCTCGGCCCTGTCCTATCGACGACCCCGAGAAGGCGCCTGCGCCGAGAGGAGTTCAGTCTATGCCCGTGGGCACCGTGAAGTGGTTCAACCCGACCAAGGGTTTCGGTTTCATTCAACCCGACAGCGGCGGTAAGGATGTGTTCGTCCACATCTCGGCAGTGCAGCGCGCAGGGCTCGAGAGCCTCGACGAGGGGCAGCGGATCGAGTTCCAGGTGGTGCCCGGCCGCGACGGACGGACCTCGGCCGACCAGCTGAAGGTGCCGAACGACTAAGTCGGCTTCGGACGCTCGGTCCGCGCCCGGCGCTCGAGCCGGGCGAGCGTATCGAGCGCATCCTGAAGGATGGCGGCAGCGGCGAGCGCGTCGAGCCGAGCGGCGCGCTTTTGACCGCGAAGATTTGCCTGATCGGCCGCTTCTTCGGCGGCGAAGGTCGACAGGCGCTCGTCCCAGAGCAGGATCGGCAGACCGAGCTCGCCGTCCAGTCGTTCGGCGAACGTTCGCACCGACTGGCAGCGCGGTCCCTCGCTGCCGTCCATGTTGAGCGGCCAGCCGATCACCAGGGCGCCCGCCTGGCGCTCGCGGATCGCCGCCTGCAGCTGCTCCAGATCCTTGTGCCAGCTCGTGCGCCGGATCGTGGTGAGCGGGGTCGCGAGCCGCCAGCCGGCATCGGCGCCCGCGACGCCGAGCGCGCGCTTGCTGACGTCGAGGGCGAGCAGGCCCGGTCGCCGGCGCGCTTCGGGGTCCGGGCCCAGCCCGGCGCGGCCGGGGCGAGGCGAGCCCGGCCAGCCAGGTCTCGAGGTTGCCTGCGATCGGCAAGGGGTGTAGCGTCCGCCGCGCTTTTTCCGCCGGTCGACGGGCTCGCGTCGGCCGTGGTGCTGGGGGGACCATGGCAGATGTCGCTCGATGAGGCCACCGTCGCGCGGATCGCGCGCCTCGCCCGGATCGACCTGCCCGACGCCGAGCGGACGCCGCTCGCGGCCGAGCTGTCGCACATCCTGGAGTGGATCGAGCAGCTGAACGAGGTCGACACCGAGGGCGTGCCGCCGATGACCAGCGTGGTCGCGATGCGGCTCGCCTGGCGCGAGGACCGGGTGACCGACGGCGGTCGGCCCGAGGCCATCCTGGGCAACGCCCCGGCCCGTCAGGACGACTATTTCGTGGTCCCGAAGGTGGTCGAATGAGCGGCCTGACGCGGCTCACCCTGGCGGCGGCGCGCCAGGGGCTCCGGGCCGGGGAATTCTCGGCGCGCGAGCTGGCGCTCGCCCACATCCGGGCGATCGAGGCGGCGCGCGGCCTGAACGCCTTCATCACCGAGACGCCTGAGCAGGCCCTCGAGATGGCGGATGAATCGGACCGCCGGCTCGCGCGCGGCGAGGCGCGGCCGCTCGAGGGCATCCCGCTCGCGATCAAGGATCTGTTCTGCACCCAGGGTGTCCGGACCACCGCCGGCTCGCGGATTCTGGACGGCTTCGTCCCGCCCTACGAATCGACGGTCACCGCCCGGCTCTGGCGGGCGGGCGCGGTCCTGCTCGGCAAGACCAACCTGGACGAGTTCGCGATGGGCTCGTCCAACGTTACCAGCTACTTCGGACCGGTCGTCAATCCATGGACTGAAGTTGGGGCCGACCAGCCCCTGGTCCCCGGCGGCAGCTCGGGCGGCTCGGCGGCCGCGGTCGCCGCCGAGCTTTGCCTGGGCGCCACCGGCACCGACACCGGCGGCTCGATCCGCCAGCCGGCGTCGTTCTGCGGCATCGTCGGCATGAAGCCGACCTACGGGCGCTGCTCGCGCTTCGGCATCGTCGCCTTCGCGAGCTCGCTCGACCAGGCGGGGCCGCTCGCCCGCACCGTGCGGGACACGGCGATCCTGTTGCAGCAGATGGCGGGCTACGACCCGCAGGACAGCACCAGCGTCGACCTGGCGCTCCCGGACCTCGAGGCGGCGCTGACCGGCGACCTCCAGGGCCTCAGGATCGGCATCCCCGAGGACTATCGGATCGCGGGCTCGCCGCCGGAGATCGAGGCGCTCTGGCGCCAGGGCGAAGCCTGGCTCGAGGCCGCGGGTTGCGAAGTGCGCGCGGTCAGCCTGCCACACAGCAAATACGCGCTGCCGGCCTACTACATCGTCAACCCGGCCGAGGCGTCCTCGAACCTCGCCCGCTACGACGGCATGCGCTACGGCCTGCGCGTCGAGGGCAAGGATCTGATCGACACCTATGCCAAGACCCGGGCGGCGGGCTTCGGCCAGGAGGTGCGAAGGCGGGTCATGATCGGCACTTATGTGCTCTCGGCCGGCTATTACGATGCCTACTACCTCAAGGCGCAGAAGGTGCGGACCAAGATCCTCGACGAGTTCAATGCGGCGTTCGAGCAGGTCGATCTGCTGCTGACGCCGGCGACCCCGAGCGCTGCCTTCCGGGTCGGCGACAAGATGGACGATCCGGTCGCGATGTGGCTGAACGACGTGTTCACGGTGCCGGCCAACCTCGCGGGCCTGCCCGGGATCTCGGTGCCGGCCGGGCGGTCGGCGGATGGGCTGCCGCTCGGCCTGCAGCTGATCGGCCGGCCGTTCGACGAGGCGACCGTGCTGCGCGCCGCGGCCGTGCTCGAGGAGGCGGCCGGGCCCAGGGCGAGGCCGCCCCGTCTCGCTGCGGAGGCGTGATCATGGGCGAGGCGGCGACCGGCCGGGACCTGATCCAGGGCGCCAGCGGGGCGTGGGAGGTCGTGGTCGGGCTCGAGGTCCACGCCCAGATCACCTCCAACGCCAAGCTGTTCTCGGGCGCCTCGGCCGAGTTCGGGGGCCTGCCCAACCACCACGTCTCGCCGATCGATGCCGGCATGCCGGGCATGCTGCCCTCGGTCAACCGCGTCTGCATCGAGCAGGCGGTGCGCTCGGGCCTCGGGCTCGCGGCCGAGATCAACCGGTATTCCGTGTTCGAGCGCAAGAACTACTTCTACCCGGACCTGCCGAACGGCTACCAGATCTCGCAATACGCGAGGCCCCTGGTCGGGCGGGGCACGCTCACCATCGATCTCGCCGACGGCCGCAGCCTGGCGATCGGCATCACCCGCCTGCACGTCGAGATGGACGCCGGCAAGAGCCTGCACGATCAGCGCCCGGATGCGACGCTGGTCGACCTCAACCGCTCGGGCGTGGCGCTGATGGAGATCGTCTCCGAGCCCGACCTGCGCTCGGCCGAGCAGGCGGTCCTCTACATGCGCAAGCTGCGCTCGATCCTCCGCTATCTCGGCACCTGCGATGGCAACATGGAGGAGGGCTCGCTGCGCTGCGATGCCAACGTCTCGGTCCGTCGGCCGGGTGCTGGGCTCGGCATCCGCAGCGAGATCAAGAATCTGAACTCGATGCGCTTCGTCGGCCGCGCGATCGACTACGAGGCGCGCCGTCAGGTCGAGCTGCTCGAGGCGGGCGGCACGGTCGAGCAGGAGACCCGCCTGTTCGATGCCGCCAAGGGCGAGACCCGGCCGATGCGCACCAAGGAGGAGGCGCACGATTATCGCTATTTTCCGGACCCCGACCTGTTGCCGCTCGAGCTCGAAGACTCCTTCATCGAAAAAATCCGGGCCGAGCTCCCTGAGCTCCCGGATGCCAAGAAGGCGCGCTTCATCGCCGACTACGGGCTTTCGGCCTACGATGCCGAGGTGCTGGTCGCCGAGCGGGCGAGCGCTGAGTATTTCGAGACCGCCGCGCGCGGCCGCGATCCCAAGCTGGTCGCCAACTGGGTGATCACCGAGCTGTTCGGCGCGCTCAACCAGGCCGGCCGCGACATCGCGCGCTCACCGATCACGCCCGAGCGCCTGGGCGAGCTGATCGACCTGATCCAGGCCGGCACGATCTCCGGCCGGATCGCCAAGGACGTCTTTTCCGACATGCTGGAGAGCGGCGAGCGACGCCGGCTTCGATCGTGGAGAAAAAGGGCCTGAAGCAGATCTCGGACACCGGCGCGCTCGAGAAGATCATCGACGAGCTGATCGCCGCCAACCCCGGCCAGGTCGAAAGTTACCAGAAAAACCCGAAGGCGCTCGGCTGGTTCGTCGGCCAGGTCATGCGCCAGACCCAGGGCCAGGCCAACCCGCAGCTGGTCAACCAGGTGCTGAGGCGGAAGCTGGAGGGGTGATGCGGCCGGCGCTTTCTGCTATGTTGCCCTGAGCGATACGGGGACACCGGGCCATGGCCGAAACGACCCTCAGCGTTCGCCTGCCGGCCGAGCTCGGGGCGCGGCTCGATCGCCTTGCGAGAAACACCTCCGTAAGCAAGTCCAAGCTGGCCACGGACGCCATCGTGGCCTACCTCGACGAGCAGGAGCGTCAGCTCGAGAAGATTCGCGAAGGTCTGGCCGATGCCAAGGCAGGTCGCGTGATCTCTCACGAAGAGGTCGCAAGCTGGCTCGAATCCTGGGGCACTGAGAACGAGCTGCCGCCGCCGAAATGCGGCTGATCTGGACGCGTCGCGCGACCCGCGATCTAGTCGAGATTCGGTCGTACATCGCTCGCGACAATCCTCCTCGCCGCTCTCCGCGTTGCCGCCCGAATTCGCCAAGCCGTCGCTCACCTCGCGGACCATCCGGATCTTGGCCGACCCGGCCGTGAGCCGGGCACACGCGAGCTCGTGTTCAGCCGGACGCGCTACATCGTTGCCTACAGCGTCGACAGGGCAATCGGCCACCATCCTGGCTGTCATCCATGGCGCCCGACAGTGCGCCACGGTTGTAACGCCGAGGCGACGGCCAACCCGCAGCTGATTAATCGAAGTGCTGAAGCAGAAGATTCAAGGGGATGAAGTCGTAGCTGCGCGGGATCGGTTCTGCTAGGTAGAGGCCATGAGCGAAGCTGCGCAGCGAGGTCATCTTCTCGGTCGAGGAGGCGCCGGAAGGCGGCTTCGTCGCGCACGCACTCGGCCACTCGATCTTCACCGAAGCCGACACGCTCGATGATCTCCGCGAGGCGGTCCGTGACGCGGTGCGCTGTCACTTCGATGAGGCCGATCGTCCGAAGGTGATCCGCCTGCACTTCGTGCGGGAGGAAGTCTTTGCGGCATGAGGCTGCCGCGCGACCTATCGGGACAGGACCTGGTCAAGGCGCTGCAGAAGCTCGGCTACCGGACAACGCGACAAACGAGCAGCCATATCCGCCTGACCACGGATCGGGACGGTGAGCATCACGTCACCATCCCGGATCACGACCCGATACGGGTCGGTACGCTCAGCGGACTGCTTGCTGGCCTCGGGCGTCACCACAAGCTGACCCGTGATCAGTTGATTCGGCTCCTTTTCAGGCGACGATAGCCGACCGAGTGAGCGGAACGCCGGCGCCATCGGCGGCTGCGCGGCTGCTGCGGCGCGGGCGAGCAACTGCATGGCGACAAACCGATTCGGCTGTCCTATGGTAACGTCATGACGCACGCCACCCCCCCCGATCTTTCCCAGGCCGTGGCTCGTCTCGAGGCGCGGCGGCTGGAGCTCGAGCAGTTGACCGCGAGCCATCACGACGAGGCGCGCCCGGTCGAGCTCGACCAGACCCGGGCCGGGCGGCTGTCGCGGATGGACGAGCTGCAGGCGCAGCAGATGGCGGCCGCGACCGAGCGTCGCCGCCAGCTCGAGCTCGACCGGATCGATGCCGCGCTGCGCCGGATCACGAGCGGCGACTACGGCTTCTGCGTGCGCTGCGGCGAGGACATCGGCCTCGAGCGCCTGGAGTTCGACCCGACCACGCCGCTCTGCATCGCCTGCGCCCGCGCCGGCGAGCGCTGAGCTTTCCGAACGCTGTCGCGGTCACCGAGGGTCGCCAGAATCTCCCGTTGGACCAGGGCGTAGCCGTCGGCCTGCACGGCGATTTTGGCTTCGAGCAGCCGATGCGCCGCCGGCAGGGCGTGGAACGGCAGCGCCGGGTGGGCGTGATGCTCGGCGTGGTAGGGCATGTTCCAGGCGAGCCGCCGCACCAGCGCCGTGCTGCGGGTGGTGCGCGAGTTCTCGAGCATCGCCGGCACCAGCGGGCAGAGCGTGTGCTCGGCGAGCAGATACATCCGCAGCAACGGCTGGCCGAGCAGCGCCGGCCCGACCCAGAAGACGAGCAGCGCGCCGCTGCCGGCGACCAGTGAGCCCAGCGCCAGAAGGGTGTAGAGGCCGAGCAGCAGGCGCGCCTCGCGGACGATCCGGGGCCGGGCGTGCGGGGCGATGAACGCCTCCCCTGCCCGCCCCGAGGCATGGCGCAGGATCGTCCCGATCCGCTCGCGCCAATAGGGCAGCCCCGAGACCTGCCAGAGATAGTCGCAAAGCGTCGCGGGCTTGGGGGTCGCGAGCTCCGGATCGCGCGCCGGGTCCTGGGTGTAGCGGTGGTGGGTGAAGTGGAACGCCCGGAAGTATTCGGGCGGCAGCAGCAGGACCGCGCCGCAGATCCAGGCGATCGCATCGTTGAGCCGGCGGCTGCGAAAAGCGGTGCGGTGGATCGTCTCATGCAGCGGCGCGAACAGGAACACCAGCAGGATGCCGTAGGCCAGCATGGCCGGCAGGAGCCAGGGCGAGCCTTGCGCGAGGCCCACGCCGGCCCCGGCCGCGAGCAGGGCCGCGCCGTGCAGGCCGAGTTGGCCGAGCCCGCTGCGATCGGAGCGGGCCGCGAGTGCCAGCAGGGCCCGGCGTTGCGCAGGGCCGGCCGCGGTCGCGTAGATCGCATCTTGAGCCTGGCGCATGGCGGCGAGCTTAGCACATTCGGGCTTGACGCCAGCGGCGTAAGCGTGTCGAAGGCCTGCCGAGACCGCAGGGTCGCTGGCCGGTCGAAACCGGATCAACGGGAGCCATCGTCCATGCATCGTACCCTCCGCCTGCTCGGGAGCCTCGTGTTCGCCATGACCCTTTCCGGCGCCGCCAGCGGCCAAGACCTCGAGAACACGCTCTATCTGGACCTCGCCGCCGGCCGGGTGGTGATCGAGCTGCGCCCCGACCTGGCGCCCAAGCACGTCGCAAGGATCAAGGAGCTCGCGCGCGCCCACTTTTACGACGGCATCGTCTTCCACCGGGTGATCGCGGGCTTCATGGCCCAGACCGGCGATCCGACCGGGACTGGGCGGGGCGGCTCCGACAAGCCCGACCTGCCGGCCGAGTTCTCGAACGAGCCGTTCGTGCGCGGCACGATCGGCATGGCCCGGACCTCCGATCCGAACAGCGCCAACAGCCAGTTCTTCATCATGTTCGCGCCCGGGTCCTTCCTGAACGGCCAGTACACGGTCTGGGGCCAGGTGGTCGACGGCATGCAGTACGTCGATCAGCTGGCCAAAGGCGAGCCGCCGGCGCACCCGGACAAGATCATCAAGATGCAGGTCGCGGCCGACGCCGGCCAGTGACGCCGCGAGCTCAGCGCCGCCGGCGCCGTTCCAGATAAACCTTGAGCGCGACCGCGTTGTTGTGCTCGCCGTCGCGGGCGGCGAAGACCAGGGTCACGCGGCCTGCCTGCGCCCGCCGGACGAGTTCCGCGATCGCCGGCCCCTGCCCGTCCAGCTCGGCGAAGTAGCGCTCGCGGAAGCCTTCCCATTTCTCCGGGTCATGGGCGAACCACTTGCGGAGTTCCGTGCTCGGCGCCAGTTCTTTGAGCCAGGCGTCGATCCGGAGTGTGTCCTTGGTGATGCCGCGCGGCCAGACCCGGTCGACCAGCGCGCGATAGCCGTCGCTCGCGGCCGGCGGATCGTAGGCGCGCTTCAGCCCGATCGACACGCGACGATGAACAGGCGGCGGAACGGGAACGGGGTGCGCCCGTCCGGTCGTTTCGGATAGGCCACCCGCAGGCGGGCGGCGTAGTCCGCCTCGAAGGCGCAGAGCTCCTCGGCGTCTAGCGCCGCCTGCACCGGCCGGAGCGCCGTGCCCCGGATCCAGGCCAGCACCGGATCGTCGCCCTCCAGAACCTGCAGATATTCGGTCTCCCAGAGGTCGAGGCGGGCGGCGACAGGCGTCAGGAGGTCGTGATACCAGGCGGGAGTTGCGACCGGCTCCCGGAGCAGGACCGGCTGCAGCCGCTCGGCCCAGGGCCCGGCGTCGGCGACCGCGCGCAAGAGGGCGTGCGAGGGCGCGCCGAAGTTGCGCGGCATCTGGACCGCGAGCACGCCGCCCAGTGCCAGGTGATCGAACAGTCGCGGCAGCAGGCCGGCGTGGTCGGGCAGCCATTGCAGCGCGGCGTTCGAGAAGATGACGTCGAAGGGGGCGGAGGGCGTCCAGCCGGCGATGTCGCCTTCGACCCAGGCCGCCCGGATGCCGCTTGCGCGCGCCTTCGCGAGCATCGCGGCCGAGTTGTCGACGCCCACCACTTGCGCCTCGGGCCAGCGTGCCACGAGCAGCCCGGTCGAGTTGCCGGGCCCGCACCCCAGGTCCGCGACCCGCGCCGGCGCGCTCAGCGCGACCCGCGCCAGCAGATCGGCCGCCGGCCGCGTGCGGTGGTCGCCAAAGTTCAGATAACGCTCGGGGTTCCAGCTCATGCGAGCGCCGTCACGCGGTCGGCGTGGGACGTGCCGCGCACGCGTTCGATCAGCCGCCGATCGGCCGTGATCAGGGACAGCTTCTCGGCCTCGGCGAGCGCCAGATAGAGGCAGTCGTAGACCGGATGATCCAGCTCATACACCAGCGTCGCGGCCCGGTTGATCAGGTGATCGAGCGGCACGAGCCTCTGAAACGGCCCGGCGACGTCGCTCGCGATCCGGTCGAGCTGGGCTGGATCAATCTCCCGCCTGCGCAGTGACCTCCAGGCAGCATTGCAGACTTCGGCCAAGACCAGATCCGGCGCGATCATCGGTACGCCGCTGTTCAGAAGATCGACCGCCAGATCGCTGCCGTCCTCTCTGACGAACCACTTGAACGCAACGCTCGCGTCGACGACGAGCGTCATCGGCTGTCACGGTCCTCGCGGATCAGATCTTCGGCGAGCTTGCGCGGGCCGGGTGGCGTCAGCGCGCGACACGCCGCGAGGCGCTCCAAAATCTCCTCGCGGGTGGGCTTGGCGGACTCGGCGAGCACGTCGCGAAGCTGCTGCTCCAGCGAGACGCCGCGCGCTCTCGCGCGCCGCTTGTGCGCCGCGATCACCTCGTCGTCGAGCTTGCGCACGATCACCTGGCCCATCGATCCGCCCCCGGCTGACTGCGCCGATGATAGCGCGGTGCCCGCCAGGGATGCAATCGCCGCTCAGCTGGCGGCGGAGGGCGAGACCACGTAGGGCGGGCCGCAGTTCTGGGCGATGCCGTCGCCGAGCGCCTGGTAGCCCTCGCCCGAGGGGTCGACGCCGAACGCCAGGAAGCCGGCGACCGGGGCTGCGACCACGAGGGTCGCGGCGCAGACGACGGTCTTGAAGGCGAGCGCGAACGGCGTGCCGACGATGCTCACGGCCCAGCCCGCAGCACTCGGGCTCGACTTCGTGGGCGGCGGTCCGGCGCCGGGGCTGACCGGCGGCGTTTCGGTGGCGGACGTCGTGGGCGCCGGTCCGGCTACGGCCTTCGAGACCGCCGGATCGGGGGCGCTGGCGCAGGCCGCAAGCGCGAGCATGAGCGGTACGACCAGGGCTTTGCTCGACATGGCTCTCCCTCCGTCCGCGCCTGACGGCCGGCGCCGGACTTTCCTTGATGTGGGGATGTGCGGCCCGGCCGTCATCACGCCCCGGCAGCTCAGGCGCGCATCCGCGTGCCGCTCGGATCGAAGAACGGGCGGAGGCTGGCCTCGGCCGGGTAGCGCTCGTCCGCGATCTCGATCTCGAAGCGCGCCTCGCGCAGCAGGCCGGCCGTGACCCCGTCCGGATGGTCGACCCAGCCCATGCCGAGCGCGGCGCCGAGCGTGTGGCCATAGCCGCCCGAGGTCAAAAGGCCGATCCGGGCGCCGTCCATCACGATCGGCTCGTCGTGGTGCAGGAGCGGCTCCGGGTCCAGGAGCTTGAACTGGACCAGGCGTCGGGTCGGGGTCTTTCCGGCCGTGCGCAGCAGGGCGTCGCGGCCGATGAAGCCGCCGGGCTTGTCGAGGGCGACCGCGAAGCCGAGGCCCGCCTCGAAGGGCGTGTCCTCGTCACCGAGGTCGTGGCCGAAGCTGCGGAACGCCTTCTCGAGGCGGAGCGAGTTCAGGGCGTGGAAGCCCGCGAGCCGGATCTCGGCGCCGGCCTCGGCCAGGATCAGGTCGAGCACCGGGCCTGCGAACTCGCTGGCGAGGTAGAGCTCGAAGCCGAGCTCGCCGACGTAGGAGATCCGCTGCGCCCGGACCAGGGCGTAGCCGAGCTCGATTTCCCGGGACGTCCCGAACGGGAACGCGTCGTTCGACAGATCCGGCCGTGGTCAGGCGGGCCAGCAGGTCGCGGCTGGCGGGACCCATCAGGCCGAGCACCGCGAAGCCCGAGGTGACGTCGGTGAGGTACGCCCGCGCGCCCTCCGGAATGTGTTGCTGGAGCCAGTGA
The DNA here is from genome assembly GCA_963730195.1 of uncultured Alphaproteobacteria bacterium. Lineage (GTDB taxonomy): Bacteria > Pseudomonadota > Alphaproteobacteria > Geminicoccales > Geminicoccaceae > DATAOG01. The sequence goes on along the minus strand of CAVSRN010000029.1, from coordinate 10,369 downwards.
AAATCGCGCGCCTGGCTGGCCGCGCTGGTCGTGATCATGAAGCGGTCCGGGGCGAGGCGGGTGACCGTGAGGTCGGCCTCGATGCCGCCGCGCTCGTTCAGCCACTGGGTATAGACCACGCGGCCCGGCTCGAGTGCCACGTCGTTGGCCGAGACCCGTTGCAGCACCGCCTCGGCATCACGGCCCTGGAGCAGGAACTTGCCGAACGAGGACAGGTCGAACAGGCCCGCCCGCGCGCGCACGGCGCGGTGCTCGGCGGCCGCGCGCTCGAACCAGGCGGTGCGGCCGTAGGCGTAGTCGTAGGCGGGCCGCGTGCCCGGCTCGCCATACCAGCCGGGCCGTTCCCAGCCGGCGGTCTCGGCAAAGCAGGCGCCGCGCGCGGCCAGACGCTCGTGCAGGGGCGAGAGCCTGGCCGGGCGCGCGGTGGCATATTGCCGGTCCGGCCAGTGCATGGCGTAGAGCAGGCCCAGGCCCTCGACCGCGCGCTCCCGGAGATAGCGCGAGGTGCCCTGGAACGGCTGCATGCGCCGGATGTCGACGTCCCAGAGGTCGATCGGCGGGTGGCCCTCTGCGATCCATTCGGCGAGCGCCTTGCCGGCGCCGCCGGCCGACTGGATGCCGATCGAGTTGAAGCCCGCGGCGACGTAAAAGCCCTTCAGCTCCGGGGCCTCGCCGAGGTGGTAGCGGTCGTCCGGGGTGAAGCTCTCGGGGCCGCAGAAGAATTTCCGGATGCCGACCTCCGCGAGCGCCGGAATCCGGCGCATGGCGTCCTCGAGGAAGGGCATGAAGTGGTCCCAGTCCTCGGGCAGCTCGCCGAACTCGAAGTCGTCCGGGATGCCGTCCACGCCCCAGGGTTTGGCGACCGGCTCGAACACCCCGACCAGAAGCTTGCCGGCGTCCTCCTTGACGTAGAGGCAGCCGTCCTGATCGCGCAGCACCGGCAGGTCCTTGGGCAGCCCTGCCATCGGCTCGGTCAACACATAAAAATGCTCGCACGCCTGGAGCGGCACGTTGACCCCGGCCAGGCGCCCGACCGCGCGCCCCCACATGCCGGCCGCGTTGACCACGACCTCGGCCGCGACCGGCCCCTCTTCGGTCAGCACGCCGGTGACCCGGCCGTTGGCCTGGGTGACGCCGGTGACCTTGCAGCGCTCGACGATCCGGGCGCCGCCCATCCGGGCGCCTTTGGCCAGCGCCTGGGTGATGTCGATCGGATTGGCCTGGCCGTCGGTCGTGATGAAGATCGCGCCGACCAGGCCCTCGACCTCGAGCAGCGGGTAGCGCGCCCTGGCCTCGGCCGGGCTCAGGATCTCGACCTCGAGGCCGAAGGTGCGGGCCATCGCGGCCGCGCGCTTGAGCTCGGTGAAGCGCTCGCCGGTGCGCGCCAGCGCCAGGCTGCCGTGCTGGCGAAAGCCGGTCGGCTGACCGGTCTCGGCCTCGAGCCGGCCGTAGAGCTCGGCCGAGTATTTGGCGAGCCGGGTCAGGTTCTCGGTCGCGCGCAGCTGGCCGATCAGCCCGGCCGCGTGCCAGGTGGTGCCGGAGGTCAGCTGCTTCCGCTCGAGCAGCAGCACGTCCCGCCAGCCGAGCTTGGTCAGGTGATAGGCGATCGAGCAGCCGACCACGCCGCCGCCGATGATCACCGCTCGCGCGTGGCTTGGCAGGTCTGTGGCCATCACCGGCTCCCCGATCCTGTCCGCGGCAAGTCCGGCAACGGCTGGCCGGACGGGTTCGCGTCTCTCTTCGGATAGGCGGCGAGCGGCTGGGTGTGAAGCCGAAATCGACTAGATCGGCGCGGTCGCCGAGGTGGCGCTCCGGGCGCCGGCGGTGGCCAACGGGTCGGGGCCGAAGCGGTTGGGGCCGCGGACGCCCGGCAGCAGGCCGACCTCGATCGCCAGCCAGAGCGCCCCCAGCAGCGGGATCGCCGCGATCGACATGAACCAGCCGCTCCGGCCACGATCGTGCAGGCGCTTGACGGTGATGATGGAGCTGAGAATCGCGATCGCCAGATAGAGCAGCACGCTGAGCGCGAGGGCGCCGCCCTCGGATCTGATCAGGATCTCGCCGACGATCTGGATGCCGATCAGAGGCAGGGACGCCAGCCAGTAGCGCTGGCGATCGAGCCGGCCGCGGGAGGAGAGATACAGCTCACGCCAGTCCATCGGGGGCCTCCGCTCGGTTCCTGCATCGGCGGCACGCTTCGTCCGGTCACCGGCGATGATGGCACGGCCGTGCTTAGAACGAGCTTAAGGCCCCCGCCCGGACCGGTCAGGCGGCGGCGACGACAACCGGCTGTGACAACCGGTCGCCAGTCGACCACCCGCGGTCAATGTGAGTGTGAAGGCGTTATCGCTGATTGTCGGTCGATTCAGCCTCGTCTTCATTCGAACCCACGCCGCTGACGGGCAGATCCATTCGAAGCTGTGCGCGCTCAGCGGGCAGAGGCAGCTCTGCGAGTTCTGATGACCCTCAGTCCCTGGGCCTCGGCGAAGCCGCGGAGCCCTTCGTCGTCAGTGTAAATCGTATCGGCGTGCGCGACTTTGGCGATAGCGACGATCTGGCGGTCATACTTGACCTTGACCCACGGGGCAGACACCCCGCTTCGTTTGTCGCCCGCGGCGATCGCAACGCGCGTCATCTCCGCCACCTCGATCGCGGCAAGAGTGTCAAAGGAGGAGATTCGGAAAGCTGCTGATCTGATGATCTGCCTTACGCATTCTGGACCTGCAGAACCTGCGTGGACCAGCAGTTCGCTGAGTGCCGGGGTGGGAATAATGACCGCGACCTTGGCCTTCTCGAGGTCGCTGACCAGCTGCGCAATTCGCTCCTCTGCATGCTCGACAGGTTCGCCAGTCGCGGGGTCGAGCGGAGGACTGACCCCGGGACGCAAGAGCAGCAGCAACATGGTGGCATCGAACACCACCGTCACCGGGCCGGCTCCGACTCCTCCCCGTGTCGCAAGGCGAGGAGATCATTGACCGCGTTGTTGCGCCACTCGCCACCGGGCAAAGCGCGGAGCGCGAGAACGAGGCTGGACAACGGGCGCTCATCGAGGACCTCGAATCGATCGACAACGAATTGCTCGAGTTGCCAGTCGCCGTCGGCGGACCGCGTCCAGCGGCCGCTTCCATAGAGCCTCACGGGCTCGAATAGATGCCTCGCCAAGGGTTTTGCGACAGAGCGCCTCGCATAGATCCCGGTCAGCGCTTGCCCGCCGGCCTGAAGCATGACCGGTACCGGTTCCCCGACACCCCCGACACGAACCACCTCCCCATCAAGCTCCCCTTGCTGGAGGACGGATGTAAACTCGGGTCGATCATCGTTGCTCCCGGGGAAACGGATGACCTCCGCACCGGTCTCCTCGACCAGAACGCCTGTCCCCTTGTCCTCTCGCAGCAAGCGATTGATCTGCCGGTAAGCCCGCATGGCATCCGCGGGTGCCTCGCCACGCCGTACGGCGGCGGTTCGATCGCGGACCTTGGGCACAGCCTCCGCGTCGATTTTGCTCACGATGACCGTGCTGCCGGGCTCGAGCCGCAAAAGATGGACGAACTTGCTCTCGCCGAGCAGCGTGGCAAGCTCCTCAAGGTAGGCGGCGAGACGCCCAAGCGGCAGCGTCTCCGGCGTGTAGGCGCCCATCCGGAAGCGGTATTCTTCACCTCGATCCATGTGTCCGCCCCCACGCTGATCAGCTCGGCGTTCGCGACGAGCCCCGACATACGAAGCGTTACCCCGACTTCAGCATGTTCTCTTTTCGTTCTACGCTCAAAATGGCACTCACTGGCGCAAGAGTCAAATTCGGGCGCCATCAAGGCCTATCTGAGGCCGGTGTACGCCGAACGTGGTCGCGACTCCGCGAGGGATAACATGCGCGCTTATGAGCATAGCTGTGCTGCGCGTTCAATCCCCGCTTTGAGCCGTGCGGGTCGCGGCTGGTCGAGCAGAACTGACCTTTGCCTTGGTGCGCTCCGGCTCAGAGCGGGCGTCTGGCGCAGGCCTCGTAGGTGTGGACCCAGGGGCGCAGGCGTTCGAAGGCGGCGCTCGCGGCCAGCACGTCGCCGTCGGCGTAGCGCCGGCCGATGATCTGCATGCCGACCGGCAGGCCGTCGATCATGCCGGCCGGGATCGAGGCCGCCGGATGGCCCGAGAAGTTGATCAGATAGGTCAGGCACCAGCCGATCAGCGGGTCGACCGCCTCGCCGTTGATCTCGCTCGGCCCGATGGTGTTGCCGTCGCTGGCGTTCTCGACCGGCAGGCAGGCGAGCGTCGGCGTGACCAGGAGATCGTAGTCGCCGAGCACGGTCTGGATCGCGCCATAGATCTCGGAGCGGGTCGCCTGATCGTTGAAGAAGTCGAGCGCCGACATCTTGTAGCCGCGCTCGATCCAGTGCAGGTACTCCGCCGGAAAGTCGGCTTGATGGTCGCGCAGCAGGTCGACCCCGTTGGCCTTGAAGATCTCGAGGGTCTGGACGTTGAGCGGCGTGATCAGGCGGCACCAGAGGTCGCTGAGCTCGCGCTGCGGGCGCTTGATCCCGACCGAGACCTCCTCGACCACGGCACCCGCCTCCTCGAAGGCGCGGACCGCCTTGGCCACCGCCTCGGCGACCCGGTGGTCGACCGGGAAGACGTCGAAGTTCGGGCTGTAGGCGATCTTCCAGCCGTGGATCGAGCCGCGGGTCGCGAGCGTGAAATCGACCTGCTCGTCGAGGCTGAAGGGGTCGCGCGCATCGTAGCCCGCGAGGGCCGTGAGCGCGAGCGCGGCATCCTCGACCGTGCGCGTGATCGGCCCTTCGAACAGGAACGGGGTCGTGCCGCCGAAGGCGTTGGCGCCGGCGAAGAACGGGATCCGCCCGAACGACGCCTTGTAGCCGTAGACCCCGCACCAGGACGCCGGGATCCGGATCGAGCCGCCGCCGTCGGTGCCCTCGGCGAACGGCAGCAGGCCGTCGGCGACCGCGGCCGCACTGCCGCCCGAGGAGCCGCCGGTGTTCTTGGCGAGATCGAACGGGTTGTGCGACGGCCCGAACAGCGGGTTGTCGCAGGTGCCGCGAAAGCCCATGACCGGGCTGTTGGTCTTGCCGAGCAGGATCGCACCCGCCTGCTCGATCCGCTCGGCGAACGCGCAGTAGAAGTCGGGGATGAAGTCCTTGAGCGCGCGCACGCCGCCAAAGGTGCTGGGCCAGCCGGGCTTGAAGTCGAACAGGTCCTTGATCGCGGTCGGCACGCCGTGCAGGGGCCCGAGCGCTGCGCCCGACATCAGCGCCTGCTCGGCCTCCCGGGCGCGCGCCCGCGCATCCTCGAAGCCGAGGTGGACCAGGGCGTTCAGGCTCGGGTTGCGGGCCTCGATGCGGGCGATGAACGCGTCCACGACCTCGACCGACGACAGGTCGTGCCGGCGGATGCGGAGCGCCAGATCGGTCGCCGACAGGTGCGCAATCTCGTCCGACAGCGTCATCGGTCTCTCCCCTTGATCCCGGTCATGGTGCTCCCGGTCAGCCGGCTTGGCCAGCCGCTGCCGCACAGAACTCCAGATAGACTAATTTTTTGCAACTCGACGGCCAAGTCGAAAACCTGCCCGGCGCCATCCTCGCCCGGCGGTCACTCGAACCGCCTTGCCACGCTCCGATTTCGCGTCCAGATTTCGGGATGGAGTTTTCAAAGTTCAAACAAGGAGGGAACAGTGATGATTCGCTCGACATTGGTGATATCGACGATGCTTGCAGGGGGTCTGCTGCTGGCGACCGGCGCGCGCGCCGCCGAGCCTCAGCTGGTGTGGCAGGCGAACGGCCTGGACGCGCCCGAATCCGCCCTGCCCGACCCGGGCGCAGGCGTGATCTACGTCTCCAACGTCAACGGCAACCCGATGGACGCCGACGGCAACGGCTACATCGCCAAGCTGTCGACGGACGGCAAGATCCTCGACCAGCAGTGGGTGACCGGCCTGAACGCGCCCACGGGCCTCGCGCTCCACGAGGGCCTGCTGTACGCCGCGGACATCGACCAGCTGGTCGTGGTCGACACTGCGAGCGGCAAGATCGTGGCGACCCACAATGCCCCGGGCGCCAAGTTCCTGAATGACGTCACCGCCGCCGCCGACGGCCGGGTGTTCGTCTCCGACATGGTCAAGAGCCAGATCTGGGTCCTGGACGGCGATCTGTTCGAGCTCTGGCTCGACAATCCGGCGCTCGAGAGCCCGAACGGCCTGCTTGCCGAGCCGGACCGCCTGCTGGTCGCCGCCTGGGGCAAGGATATGAACCCCGCGGACTTCTCGACCAAGGTCCCGGGCCATCTCAAGGCGGTCGACTACCGGACCAAGGCGATCACCGATCTCGGCGACCAGCCGATCGGCAATCTCGACGGCCTGGAGCCGGACGGCAAGGGCGGCTATCTGGCGACCGACTGGGTCAAGGGCGCCCTCCTGCGGATCGACGCCAGCGGCAAGGCCGAGATGCTGATGGACCTGAACCAGGGCAGCGCCGATCTCCATTATGTCCCGAGCGAGCAGCTGGCGATCATCCCGATGATGGCTCGACAACGCCGTGGTCGCCTACAAGGTCGAGTGAGCCCGGTCGCACGCCTGCCGCCCGGCGCGAGCCGGCCGGGCCCGACGGGCTTGGCCGGGTCACGCTTTTTTGAGCAGGGCGGCGCAATCTGCCCTCCGGCGCGCATCCGGGCGCCGGGAGCAGGACCGCGATGGACCTGAAGGAAGAGGCGATCCTCGGCGCGGCGATCGGATCGCACTGGTATTACGTCGCCAAGGGCCGGGCGCTCCGCGCCATGCTCGGCGGGGTGCGCGTGCCCGAGGTCCTCGACGTCGGCGCGGGCTCGGGGGTGTTCTCGCGCCAGTTGCTGGATGCCGGGGTCTGCGGAAGCGCGGTGTGCGTCGATCCGGGCTACGCCTGCGAGCGCACCGAACGCCACCGGGGCCATGCGATCGAATTCCGGCGTTCGGTCGAGCGCTTCTCCCAGGGCCTGCTCCTGATGATGGATGTGCTCGAGCACGTCGACGACGACGTCGGCCTGCTGCGCAGCTACGCCGCGCGGATGCCGGGCGAGGCCGGGTCCTGATCACGGTGCCGGCCTTTGCGTGCCTCTGGTCCGGACACGACGTGTTCCTCGAGCACCGGCGCCGCTACACCCGCGAGCACCTCGAGGCGACGGTCCGGGCGGCCGGGCTGCAGGTCGTGCGCAGCCGCTACTTCTTCGGCCTGCTGTTGCCGGCGGTCGCGGCCATGCGCCTTGCCGACCGGTATCGGCTGACCGCCGGCCGGCTCGAGGCCAGGAGCGCGCTGCGGCCCTGTCCGGCGCCGGTCAACCGCTTGCTGACCCTGATCCACGACGTCGAGCGGGCGACGCTGTTCCGGTTCAACCGGCTGGCCGGGCTGTCGATCTTCTGTCTCGCCCGGCCCCGCTGACGGCCTCGGGGCGGCGCGCCACGGCAAAGAGACGGCTCGGCAGGGCGGCGCGTGCAATCGCCGGTTCTCGCGCAGCTTCTGGCCGAGTGCAGCTTTGCCGGCCGAGGAGGACGGCCGGAATTGGCCAAACTCCGGAGAAAATCCACGTTCACCAGCGATCTCGCGAGGGCTGGCCGCAAGAGGTACTCCGAGTGAGCGGTTTGGGGCTGAAGCGGACCATGGTATCAATAGTTGCTAGAGTGTTCTCATTCAAACAAGAAAGCGCCTGCGATGGCCTCGATGAAGGTGGATGAGGTTTCCGTCGGCACGACCAAGCAGAGCCGACGAGAAGCGCTCAAGAGGTTCGGCCGTTACGCCGCTGCCGCGCCAGCCGCGATGGTTTTGCTCGAGCCGCGCGCGAGTTACGCCGGAAGGGGCCCGGGCCGCGGGGTGGGCTCCGGCCGCGGAGGGGTTCGGGCCGCGGATGGGGCTTCGGCCGCGGATGGAACCAAGCCCGCGGAAGGGGCAAAGGAGGCGGTAGCCACTACTGATCGCTCGCAAAGTCATGATCGGTTCGCAGGGCCCGGTTCCGCCGGATGCGGGGCCGGGCTCGCTCGCGCCTGGCCTCGGCCTCGATGCCGCGGCTCTGCCGCTTGCGGATCAGCTGGTGGTGGTCGCTCCGGACGGTACGGTCGCCGTGCTCAACCCGAGTGGTCGCTGCCTTTGGGAAGCCCTCCAGGCCGGCTGCACCGTGGACGACCTGGTCGAGGCGAGCGTCCGCGAAGGCGACGTCCCGGAAGATGTAGCGCGCGCCAACATCGCGAGCGCCTTGGCGTCGTGGCGGGCGCTGGGCATCCTCGGGTCGCACGCTCGTGAAGCCGACCCCGCGCCGGTCGTGGCCCGGCCAGCGGGGCGCACGCCGGCGCTCGATGCGGTCTACCGGCCCGGGGATCACCCGGTACGGGTGCGTTGCGACGACCCGGTGCTCGCCGGGGTGATCGAGGCCGCCTGCCGGTCGTGTCGCGTCGAGGACCCGGTCGGCAGGCTCGCCACCGTGGACGTGATCGAGGCGGATGGCTGGTTCGCCGTCCGCGCCGACGACGCGATGCACGCCCGCGCCGACGAGCTGAGCGACAATCGCGCCCTGGCGCGTCATCGCTGTCTCACGGCCCTGCTCGAGGTCTCGCGCCGGCCGCGGCAGTGGCTTGGCATCCTCCATGCCTCGGCGGTGGCCCTGGACGGGCGCTGCGCGGTCTTCTGCGGGGCGAGAGGGTCCGGCAAGAGCACGCTCGCGGCCGCTCTGGTCGCCGCCGGCGCCGATTTCGTCACCGACGACTACGCGCCGCTCGAGCGGGCCAGCTGGCTGGTCTGGCCGGTGCCTTATGCGCCCGGCATCAAGCGCGGCTCCTGGCGGCCGCTGCGCCGCCACTACGCCGACCTGCCGGGCCAGCCGGTGCATCGGCTGGCGGGCTTGCAGATCCGCTATCTGGAGCTCGACGCCGCGCGCCGGGCGCCGCTCGATCGCGGCCTGCCGGTCGCAGCGCTGGTGTTTCCCCGCTACCAGGCCGGCGCCGGGCTGGAGCCGCAGCCGATCACCGCCGCCGAGGCCCTGACCGGGCTCTGCCACGCCAGGTCGCTGCTCGACCGGGCGCCCGATGTCTTCGCCGAGACCCTGCGCTGGGTCGAGTCGGTGCCGGCCTACCGGCTCGTCTACGGCGACCTCGACCGTGCGATCGAGTGGGGCCGGTCGCTGTTGAGGACGGGATGACCGCAGGCCGACATCCGTTCGATGTGATTGCGCGCGTCCTGGTGGAGCGGTTGCGGGGCTGCGAGCCTTCGGACGAGCTTCGGACCCTGGTGCGCTCCCCGGCCATCGACTGGGAGCGGGTGGTGGGCCATGCGAGCAGCCAGTACGTCCTGCCGGCATTGGCCGCCGCGCTTCGGGATCTCGATCTGAAAGAGGCCCTGGACGAGGAGCTGGCGGGGTTTCTCGACGCCGTGCACGCCGCCAATCTGGAGCGCAACCGCGAGCTTCGGGATGAGCTGGCGGCGGCGGTCGGCATCCTGAACCGGGCCGGCATCGAGCCGGTGCTGTTGAAGGGCGCGATCCGGCTGGCGGACGGGCTCTATCCCGACGCCGGCTGGCGCATGCTGCGCGACCTCGACCTTCTGCTGCCGGAGGCGTCGCTGGCGGACGCCATCCGGGCGTTCGAGGCGGCGGGCTACACGGCCTGTGGCTCGGGCGGCGAGATCCGGCGGGGCGGGGGCGCCTGCCAGATCGATCTGCATACCGAGCTGTTCTCGACGCCGAGACAGGTCCGACTTCTGCCGGCGGCGGAGATGCTGGCCGGGGGCCGACCGGTCGCGTTCGGCGATGGCAGGGTCCGGGCCGCCCTCGGCCGGGCACCAGCTGACCCACCTGATCGGCCACAGCCAGATCCGTCACCTCGGCCATGCGTTCGGGCGGATCGCCCTGCGCGACCGGCTGGAGGCGGCAGCGTTGGTGCATTGGGGGCGCGAGGCCATCGACTGGCAGGCGGTTCTGGCCCGCTTCGGCGCCGCCGGCTATCGCCGACCGCTGCTGGCCTACCTGCTGGCCGTTGCGTGACGGCGCCTGGTGCGCCGTGGCGATCGCGGACGGGCCCGACCCGCTGACCGCCCTGCAGGGGCGCCGGATCGCGCTGCAGGCGCGCTCGACCACGTTCGCTTACCTCGGCGCGCAGGTCGGCTGGTGGCTGTCGGCGTTCCGGAGCCAGATCGAGGCGCGCGAGGGCGGCCAACGCCAGGCGATCAAGAATCTCAGCGGCTTGATTTCCGAGCGCGGGGCGCTCCGGCGGCTGGCCCAGGCTTTCCTCAGCCGACGGCGCCACCTTCTGCACCTGTTGCTTTACCTGAGCCTGTTCCTCGTCCATTGAGGCCCGGGATCAGGGCTCAGGCCGCTCGCCACGGCGCAGCCGAAGCTCGATGGCATCGATGCA
>CAVSRN010000028.1:0-43799 GCA_963730195.1 uncultured Alphaproteobacteria bacterium | reverse complement strand
TGTAGGGGAACTGGTAGCGGAAGGTGGCCACGCCGACCTCGGTCAGGACGGCACTCACGTCGGCCATGAACCGATGGCGCATGCCCGCCACGGCCCCATGCGCGAAGATCAGCAGCCAGCGGGCGTCCACCGGACGCAACAACAGCGCCGACACCTCGCCCTTCGCAGGAGTTGCGACGAACCTTGAAAGAATGGCACGGCTGTCGTCCGCCACGATCATCTCCGGCTACACATCATCGTTGTGGATTGGGCCTGCACGGCGCGTACTCTGGTTGGATTGGCGATACCAGAAGCTTTGCACCTGCGCACGAGCGAGGTCGAACGCTGGCTCGAAAATCAGGGGAGGTGGCAGGGTGTCCATCAGGATCGGCTCGAACGGGGGCTTTTTCGCGAAGCCCGGTGCCGAAGTGCTCGCCGTTCTGCTGCATGCCTACAATCATACGCCAGAGAGCCTGGAGCAGGTCGCCGCGGAAGTCCGACGAGCCTACCCGGAAAGCGACCTCTTTGCGCCACCTCTACCGGTTGGCACGTTGTCCTGGGCTGACCCGGACCGAATTGCGAGTCGTCTCCTGGCGGACATCGACGGTTTGTGTCGGGCGCGGCCGGCGCAGACCGACGGCCGTCACTATGCCCGCATCATCCTGATCGGCCATAGCTTGGGTGCCGTCTTGGCCCGCAAGGTCTGGGCGCTGGCCCATGGCGCCACGCCCTCGGCCGCAGTCGACGGCGCGCGTGCCCAGCCTTGGGCCAGGAGCATCGAGCGGATCGTGCTGCTGGCGGCGCTCAGTCGGGGCTGGATGGTCTCTTCGGCGTTGGATCCCCTGGCGCGCCTGCTGTGGACCATCGGCACGGGGTGGGGACACTTTTGCCGGTTCGTCCTCCGCCGCGAGGCCCTGATCTTCGGCTTTCGTCGCGGCGCTCCCTTCCTGACGACCACCCGGCTGCAATGCCTGGCGGTCGCGGCCTGGCTGTCCGATCACGACGCGCCGATGCCGATCACGGTCCAGTTGCTCGGCACCGCCGACGACTACGTCGCGCCGACCGACAATGTCGATCTCGCGACCGGCCAGAACTTCTATTACCTCGAAGTGACTGACGCCACGCACCGGGGAATCGTGACCCTGCAGGAAGGCGACGGCAGCACTGGCGCGCGGGCCGGGTTGCGAACCGCGCTCGCCGCGGCCCCGGAGACATTGAAGAAGGCGGCGCTCGAGCAAGCTGATGTCTTCGATTTGTTCGAGGAAAGCCCGGACGATTACGATGCCGTCGGCCCGGCAACGACCAGGAGGGATGTCCATCATGTGGTGTTCGTCATTCATGGGATTCGCGACCGCGGCTTTTGGACCCGCCGCATCGCGCGGCGGATCAAGAAACGGGCTCGCGATCAGGGCGAGCTTTGTCGATCGGTGACCTCCACCTACGGCTATTTTCCCATGGGACCGTTTCTCGCGCCCTGGACCCGACACACCAAGGTCGAATGGCTGCTCGATCAGTACGTCACCGCCAAGGCTCTGTATCCGACCGCGAAATTCGCCTATATTGGCCACAGCAACGGCACCTATCTGCTGGCCAAAGCGCTCGAGCTCTGCCCGGCCATGGGCTTCCGGCGGGTGGTGTTCGCGGGCAGCGTGGTCCGGTGCGACTTCGCCTGGCATCGATTTCTGCCCGGACGACCGCCCCGACCGGCGGCCTCGCAGGTTGAGGGGATCGTCAATTACGTAGCGACCGCCGATTGGGTGGTGGCGATCTTTCCGCAAGGTCTCGAGCGCCTGGGCGTGCCGGACCTCGGCGGCGCCGGCCATCTGGGCTTCGCCGATCGTGGCGAGACTGAGGCCACCCACCCCCTGGTCACGAACATCAGATACGTCCCGGGCGGGCACAGCGCTGGCCTGGCGGAGGCGAACTGGGACGAGATGGCCGGCTTCGCCCTCGGCGGACCCAGCCCGCGCGCCGAGCGCGCGCTCGCGCCGAGCGCCAGGGTCGCCTGGCTCGGCCGATGGGCGCCGGCGATCTGGGGCCTGTTGATCGGCGTGGTGGTCGGCATCGGTGTGCTGCTCCTGCGGCCGCTCGGGTTCCCCGGTTGGGTGTTGGCCATCGTCTTCGCGCTCTACCTGGGCCTGCTGCGCCTCATCACCACCAGAGCCTGATCGGCGCGGCTCGGTTGGCCGGCGTTGAAGCCGGCGCGTTCAGCGGTTACCATTGGCCCAGACTGCAGCTCGAACAACAGCAACCATCACTTGCATCAGGGGGCAAGAAGAATGCGGATGATCAAAGCGGCCGGCCTGGCCGCCCTACCGCTCGCGATCAGTTGGATGGCACTGACCGGCATCGCCGTCTCCGGCATTGTTCTCTCGGGCGGCCAGGCGCTGGCGGCGGCGCCCGGCGAGATCACGGTCGTGCTCTCGGAGGAGCCGGACATCATCGATCCCTGCGAGGCCAGCCGCTCGAACGTCGGCCGGATCGTCAAGCAGAACGTCACCGAGACCCTGACCGAGATCGATCCCAAGGACGGCAGCATCACGCCCAGGCTCGCGACCTCCTGGGAGCAGATCGATCCGCTCACCTGGCGCTTCAAGCTGCGCGAGGGGGTCAAGTTCCAGGACGGCGAGCCGTTCAACGCCGAGACCGCCAAGACCGCGATCCTGCGGACCCTCGACGACCGGATCGACTGCGAGATCCGGATCAAGTTCTTCGGCGGCATGGAGGTCACGCCGGTCCCGGTCGACGAGCATACGCTCGACATCAAGACCAAGGAGCCGGCGCCGATCCTGCCGACCATGATGGGCACGATGACGATCACCTCGCCGAACACGGTCGAGGGCGAGCGCACCCGCGACCCGATCGGCACCGGGCCGTATCGCTTCGTCAGCTGGACGCCCGGCACCAGCGTCGTGCTCGAGCGTTTTGCGGACTATTGGGGCGAGCAGCCCGCGGTCGAGAAGGTGACCTACGTGTTCCGGGGCGAATCCGCGGTCCGCGCGGCCATGGTCGCGACCGGCGAGGCCGACATCGCGCCCAACATCGCGGTCCAGGACGCGACCGATCCGAAGATGGACTTCAGCTACCTGAACTCCGAGACCTCGAGCTTCCGGATCGACGTCGACAAGCCGCCGCTCGACGATCTGCGGGTGCGCAAGGCGCTCAACCTCGCGATCGACCGGGATGCCATGATCGGCACGATCTTCAGCCCGGACGTGGTCAAGGCGACCCAGATGGTCGTCCCGAGCATCAACGGCCACAACCCGGACCTGAAGCCCTGGCCCTACGATCCCGAGCAGGCCAAGCAGCTGCTCGCCGAGGCCAAGGCCGACGGCGTCCCGGTCGACCAGGAGATCGTGATCGTCGGCCGGCTCGGCATCTACCCGAACGCGACCGAGCATGCCGAGGCGGTGATGGCGATGCTCAAGGACGTCGGCTTCAACATCAAGCTCAACATGCTCGAGGTCGGCGAGTGGGTCGACACCTACACCAAGCCCTACGCCGAGGACCGCCCGCCGCAGCTGGTCCAGACCCAGCACGACAACAACAACGGCGACGCGGTCTTTACGGTTTTCTTCAAGTACCACTCCGACGGCGCCCAGTCGGTCCTGAGCGACCCGAAGCTCGACGCCCTGATCGAGAAGGCGACCGTCTCGACCGGCGACGAGCGCAAGCAGACCTGGCAGGAAGCCTTCCGCATGATCCACCAGGACCTGGTGCCCGACATCATGATGTTCCACATGGTCGGCTACACCCGGGTCGGCCCCCGCGTCGACTTCACCCCCGACATCTCGACCAACAGCGAACTCCAGGTCGCCCACGTCAAGTTCAAGTAGCTTTTCCCAACCCCCGGCGGCGCGGCCTCCGTCCCCGCGCCGCCGGCCGCGCCTACGGTTCAACTGCAGCGGGGGGTGCCGCTCAATCGTCCGCATGCAGGTCGGCGACCAGCTCGTCTACGCCGCCGAGCCGTCACGAGCTGCCGCGGCGCGCCGCCTTCATGGCCTCGATGGTCTCAGCATTCGGCACCAGCGGATCGAATGGCAACGCCTTCTCGGCCATCGTCCGCATCAGCATCATCCGAAACGCGTCCGAGATCGTGAGCCCGGCGGCCCGAGAATGCCGTCCGCCTCCCTTTGACGCGCCGATTGATCCGCGCACGCACCACGGCATCCGCAGCCAGCTCGCTCTCCTAGGCCTTCGGGAGCTTATCAAGATCTGGTCGGTATCGGTCTCTGAGATTATCGATTGTGGGTATTTCTCATCGGTTCCTCGTGGCTCGGATCCCTTGCTTCACGTCTGACTTTCCTCTGGCCCGCATCGTGGCTCAGGCTCTCGTCGGGGTTTCATGCGGATCGGTCCGGTCTGTTATTACCTCCGGATTATCACCCTTCTGTTTTTTGCGGCGGACGATAATTGTACTGGAATATGAGCTACGTTTGTACGGACACCTACTCCTGCGTGGTTTCGGGCTATGAGCAGCGGGCAGCATGGTGGTCCCGCCTTCGACAGCAACGATGAGCGCTCTATCGGGTCCAGGCGCGGCGCAGGCTCTGGATCAGGGCTGGAGCATACACCACCGGGCGTATCCGTTCAGGCGGCTATCGACGCAGGGCGTCCGGAAAGCGCTCAATCAGGCTGCCGCCAATCCTTCAAGAGGCGGCGGGGTGGTTTCTCGCATCTACTGGTGAGCCGCAGAACAAGAGCGGGATCTCGACTAGATGGTATCAGAGGGCAGATGAGAGCTATTGAACGCCGGTCGGCTGAAGATCCCCATGGTCGACCAGCGCTGACACCAGGGTGCGACCAGACCCTGGTCGACTCCGCGAGACCTGGTGGTCCGCGGCTCTCGGACCGAATCGCGTGCGCAGAGGCCGGGCCGCGTCCAAGTGCACCGCGCCCGAAGCCGCCATCACGCCTGCAGCGCGGTCGCCGCTTCGCCAGCCAACCTGGGGATTTTCTCGACATCGGCCGGCAGAAGCCCCGCCATGCCTCCGACCGTGATGGCGGCTACGGGCCTTCGACGCCGAGGACTGTCGACCTGTGCGCCCAAGCATGGCTGGGGCTCCGCAATGCCTGCCATCCGAGGTACTTCAGGCTCGCCAAGGACGCTCGCCCCCTCGCACTCGATTGCGGTCATCGCCAGCACCAGTGCAAGCCAATCTCTATACGTCTCAACAAGTCATCGAGGGGGGGGAGGGAGGGAAGGAGGGAGGAGATAGAGGGAGAGGGGGGGAGGAAGAAGGGGGGAGGTCGGGGGAGGGGGAGACCCAACGGCGGGCAAATGATTCGCGCAGACGGCAGATTGTCATCAATGTAGCGGAGACAACGACGGGTGAGCCAGATCTATACGGCGGTGATCAAGCAGGCGGGGCAGGTGGATCGGGTGGATCGAGGAGGTCCGGGCGTCAATTGTCAGGAGCGGACGCGCGAGGAGCTGTTGGAGACGCTCAAGATCACGCTCGCGGAGGCGCTGGGCTCAGCCGGCGCGATGCCCTCGGTCCTTGATCGCGGCCATGGCGCGGCGCATGGTTGCGGGCTTGGGAGGCCGGGAAACGGCGGGCGGCGATCAGGGAGACTGCCGCCGGAGGCTTGAGGCGGCCTCCGGGGAGGCGTGTTGGGCGAGTATCTGGCCAGGCGGGCGGTGTCGAGCTTCGTGTCGCTCGCGGGCTTGATCGTGCTCGTGTTTTTTCTCGCGCGGCTGACCGGGGATCCGACCAATCTTTATCTGCCGCTCGATGCCTCGCTCGAGGCGCGGGCGGAGTTTTCGGCCAAGCATGGGTTCGATGATCCGCTGATCGAGCAGTTCGGGCGGTTTCTGGGGGATCTGGCGCGGTTCGATCTCGGGGTCTCGATCCGGAAGGCGCGCCCTGCCCTTGAGGTCGTGCTGGAGGCGTTTCCGACCACGCTCGAGCTGGCGGCGATCACCATGAGCGGGGCGATCGCGCTGGCGTTGGTGGTCGGATCGCTGGCCGCCGTGCGGCCGGGGGGGCTGTTCGATCGCATCGCGAGCGTGATCTCGCTGGCCGGCGCCAGCGCGCCCGATTTCTGGGTCGCGATCACCGGCATTTTGTTGTTTGCGGTCAGCTCGGCTGGTTGCCGACCTCGGGCATCGGCACGCCCTGTCATTGGGTCATGCCGGTCGCGGTGTGCTGATCCGGCCGTTCGGGCTCCAGCTGCAGGTCGTGCGCGGGTCGATGATCAGCACGCTCTCGTCGGCCTACGTCAAGACCGCGCGGGCCAAGGGCATGCGCGAGCGCAGCATCATTTTCGTGCATGCGCTGCGCAACGCCATGATGGCCGCCATCACGGTCGCGGGCGATCAGGCGGCCGGATCGCAATGGCGCTGTCATCGTCGAGACCGTGTTCGGCTTGCACGGGGTCGGCAAGCTGATGATCGACTCCATCATCCAGCGCGACTTCGCCATGATCCAGGCATCGATCCTGGTGACCGCGGCCGCCATCTTCCTGATGAATATCCCCATCGACCTCGGCTATGCGCTGCTCGACCCCCGCATCCGGCACGACTGGGGAAGGCGAGCGCTGCCGGACGATCACTGATCGCGCCGGCAGAGAGGGCCTGGCGGCAGGCGCTGGCCTGCTCGGCGCGACAACTTCGCGCTGGTCGCCGCCCTCTACCTGATGCTGATGGTCCTGGCCGCCGCTCGGGCCCGAGCTGCTGGTCGACCCCGGCACCCCATGAACCTCGCGCGCGCAACGCCCCGCCTTTCACGCTCGAGCGCGGCTTGCCTACCTGCTCGGCGCTGATGCGCTCGGCCGCGCATCCTGGCGAGGCTTCTGGTCGCCGCCCGCAACACGCTGCTGATCACGCCGCGGCGGTCACGCTGCCGCTGGTGGTCGGGGCCTCCTCGGTCTCATCGCCGGCTATTGGGGCCGCTGTATCGGCAACCTGATCATGCGGGTCGCCGATGTCGTCATGAGCTTCCCCTCGCTGCTGCTCGCGGTCATCGTGCTCTACTGTTCGAGCCCCGCGTCGGCAACGTCGTCATCGTGCTCGCGATCACCCGCATGCCGGTCTATATCCGCGTGACCCGCGCCGAGGTCCTCGAAGTGCGCGAGCGGCTCTTCATCGACGGCGCCAGGGCCGCCGGGGCGAGCGATCTCAGGATCATGGCGCCACATAGCACCCATCGTCCTGCCGACGATCTTCACCGTCGCCACCCTCGACTTCGCCAACGTGATGCTCGCCGAGTCGGCGCTCAGCTTTCTCGGCATCGGCGTCCAGCCGCCCGGCGTCACCTGGGGCTTGATGGTCGCCAACGGCCGCAACTACCTGACCAGCGCCTGGTGGCTCGCCTTCTGGCCCGGCCTTGCCATCCTCTTGACGGCGTTCGCCCCCAACCTGCTTTCCAACTGGCTGCGCATCGCCATGGACCCGAAACTGCGTTGGCGGCTCGAACAGGTGAAGGGCGAGCGGGCTGACGGGCACGCAAACGACCCCGTGCTGGTGGTGCGCGATCTCGAGGTCGAGTTCCGCACCGGCCGGCGCCGGGTGCACGCGGTCAACGGCGTCGGCTTTCACCTCGACGCGGGCGAGACGCTGGCCATTCTGGGCGAAAGCGGCTCCGGCAAGAGCGTCACCTTCGATGCGATCCTGGACATCATCGACAGCCCGCCCGGCTTCGTTACCGGCGGCCGTGCCCACTATCGCGGCGAGGACCTGCTGCGGCTGCCGAGCAGGCGGCAGGCGCGTGCGGCCGGAAGCTCGGCATGATCTTCCAGGACCCGCTCTCCGCCCTCAACCCGGTCTACAGGGTCGGCTGGCAGATCGCCGAGATGTTCCGCGTCCACCAGGCCTCGGCCGCGAGAGCCGCCGCCAGAAGGCTGTCGAGCTGCTCGAGCGGGTCGGCATCCCGGAGGCGGCGCGCCGCGCCAGGGACTACCCGCACCAGTTTTCCGGCGGGATGCGCCAGCGGGTGATGATCGCCATGGCGCTGGCGGTCGACCCGAGATCCTGATCGCCGACGAGCCGACCACCGCGCTCGACGTCACCGTCCAGGCGCAGATCCTGAAGCTCCTGAAGTCGCTGCAGACCGAGACCGGGATGGGCCTGATCCTGATCACCCATGACCTCGGCGTGGTCGCCGAGATCGCCGACCGGGTCGCGGTGATGTATGCCGGCAAGATCGTCGAGACCGGCCAGGTCCGCCAGGTCTTCAACGCTCCCGCGAACCCCTACACGCAGCGCCTGATGGCCGCCATCCCCGGACGGGCAGCGCCCGCTGGCCGAACTTCAGGCACGGTGGAGCCGGATGGGACGGACGCCCTCCTCAAGGTGCGAAGCCTGAGCAAGCACTACGAGATCACCACCGGTCTGATGCGCCGCAAGACCGGCGAAGTGGTGCGGGCGGTCGACGGCGTGTGCTTCGAGCTGCGCGCGGGCGAGACCCTGGGCCTGGTCGGCGAGTTCGGCTCCGGCAAGTCGACGCTCGCCCGCACGCTCCTGCGCCTGAACGAGCCGACCGCCGGCCATGCCGAATATCGCGGCCGGGACCTGTTCGCGCTGCCGCCGGACCAGCTCCTGCGCCTGCGCCGCCAGATCCAGGTCGTGTTCCAGGACCCCTACGCCTCGCTCAACCCGCGCATGACCGTGGCCCAGATCGTCGCCGAGCCATGGTCGATCCACGCGATGTCGCCGCGGGCCGGGGCCGGGCCGGGTCGGCGAGCTCCTCGAGCACGTCGGCCTGCAGCCCGAGCACGCCCGGCGCTACCCGCATCAGTTCTCGGGCGGCCAACGCCAGCGGATCGCGATCGCAAGGGCGCTGGCGCTCGAGCCCGAGATGATCATCTGCGACGAGGCGGTCTCGGCGCTCGACGTCTCGATCCAGGCCCAGGTGATCGCGCTCCTCGCCGAGCTCCAGCGGAGCTTCGGCCTCGCCTATCTGTTCATCGCCCACGACCTCGCGGTGGTCCGCCATTTCGCCGACCGGGTGCTGGTCATGTACCAGGGCCGGATCGTCGAGCAGGGCCGGACCGCGCGCATCTTCGAGCGGCCCGAGCACCCCTACACCCAGGCCCTGCTGGCGGCGAGCCCGCTGCCCGACCCGGACGCGCGGCGCCCGCCCGGGCGGCACGCCTGGCCCCCCTCGCCCACCGATCGCGGAACCCTCGGCAGCGCGCGGCGTTGACGGCGCAGCCGGCGCGCCGACGGGGGAGCGAGATGAGCGACGGCCGCCCCGCCGGTCCCGGCGGCAGCAGCCATAGCGCTCTGACGTGGCCTGGCCTGCGCGGGCTGGTCTTTTGCGCCGGATGTCGTAGACTCCCCGACCATGGAACGGAGCGCGCGCATGGCCCTCGGCGTCGTGGTCGAGCGGCGCCAGAGTCGCAGCCCCTGGCAGGACTGGGCCTGGCAGCCGGTCGCGGTGCTGGCGGGCGCGCCGGCGCTCGACGCCGACTGGCGCGAGCTGCGGCACGGCGCGGACTGGACCCACTACCACGCCGCCAACCTGCCGCTCGAGCTGCACCGGGCCGAGACCGAGGCCTATCTGATCAACCTCGCCCAGGCGTCGCCCCGGGTCTACGTCGTGCTGCGGCCGGCGACCGAGCCCGGGCCCTACCCGTTCCGGCCGTTGCTGATCACCGCCTCGCCGATCGAGGCCGAGGGCTACCTGTCCAGCGGCGACGAGATCGTCGAGGGCGTCCCCATGCCGGCGCCGGTGATCGCCTGGCTGCAGGCGTTCGTCGAGCGCCACCACGTCGAGCGGCCGTTCGTCAAGCGCAAGCGCCGCAAGGGCACGACGGTCGCCGCCGGCGGCGAGGCCGGGCGCGAGAGCGAAAGCGCCGACCTGGCGCCGGTCACCTCCGGGACCGCGGGCGATGGCTGAGGAGGAGAGCTTCGTCCACCGCTGGTCGCGGCGCAAGAGCGAGGCCGGCGCGCCGGCGCGCCGCTCCGAGCCGGCGACGCTGGAGGCGCTCGGGACGCCGCCGGCGGCGCCGCCCGCCCCGGCCGAAGCCCGCGCCGTGGACGCCGCCGAGGCGGTCGATCCTTTGACGCTGCCGGACATCGAGAGCCTCACTTACGAGTTCGACTTCACGGTCTTCCTGCGACCGGGGGTGCCCTCAGAGCTCCGCAAGCGCGCCCTCCAGCAGCTCTGGCGCAGCGATCCGGTGCTCGCCAATCTGGACGGCCTGGTCGAATACGGCGAGGACTACAGCCGGATCGGCATGGTCAAGCAGGTCGTCCGCACCGCCTACCAGGTCGGCCGGGGCATGCTCGACCGGATCGAGGCCGAGCCAGCGCCGGGCGAGCCGCCGCCGGCGAGCGAGGTCGCGGTCGCAGAGCCGGCCGCGATCGCAGCTAACGGCGGTGAGGACGCGCTGGCCGGCGAGGCTGGCGACGCTCTCGACGCACCATCGAGACCGTCATTGAAAGGCCAGATCCACTCGTAAAATTAGGTGATTCCTACCTGTATCGGCGATTGAGCGGAAGAAAAGCATCATTTCGTCACGAAATTGCGCGAGGCGCAACCGCTTGCGTCCCGCCGGGCGCCGGAGTAATTTTGAATATAATAAGCGCAAGTCTTAAGCTTGCCGATAAGCGGGCCGGTCAGAGAGGTGGTTGGGAGCGGTGCAGGTTGACCCAGCAGCGTCGTCAGCCCGATCAGGGATGGCGACGATTGCCCCGGAGGATGCGCTGCGGGCGCAGCTCTACCGGTTGCTCGCGCGCCTGCTCGCGGCGCCGGCCGACCAGACGCTGCTGGATCTCGCGGCCGGCCTCGCGGGTGACGAGACCCCGCTCGGGCAGGCTATCGGGGCGCTCGCGCGCGCGGCGGCGCGCGCCACCCCGGCCACGACCGTCGAGGAGTACTTCGATCTGTTCATCGGCATCGGCCGCGGTGAGCTGGTGCCCTACGCCTCCTACTATCGGACCGGGTTCCTCAACGAGAAACCGCTGGCGAGGCTGCGCGGCGACATGGCCGAGCTCGGCATCGCCCGGGCCGCCGAGGTCAAGGAGCCCGAGGACCATATCGCCGCGATCTGCGAGATGATGGCCGGGCTGATCGAGGGCAGCTTCGGCGCCGCCTCGGGCCTGGCGGTGCAGCGGCGCTTCTTCGAGCACCATGTGGCCCCCTGGGCGGCGCGCTTCTTCGCCGATCTCGAGACCGCGCGCGCGGCCCGGCTGTATGCGCCGGTCGGGACGATCGGCAGCGCCTTCATGACGATCGAGACGACCGCGTTCGCGATGACCGAGTGAGGCGGTGGCCGGCGGCCGGCCGGCCCCGGGACGGAACGGCAACGAGGGATGAGAGCCATGTCGAGCGATCAGGACATCAAGGCGGGCGGGCGCCGCCAGTTCCTCAGGCTCGCGAGCCTGGGGGCGGTCGCCGGGACCGTGGCCGCGGTGGCCGGCGAGGGCCAGCGCGCGGCGCAGGCCGCCGAGCCCGAGCCGCAAGGCCAGGGTTATCGCGAGACCGCGCACGTCCGCAAGGTGTACGACCTCGCCCGTTTCTGAGCGGTCGGCCGCGCCCCGTCCTTAAGCTCCCAAGGGAGAGCCATGATGTTGCGAAAGAAGACGAGCGGAGCCATCACCGGCGCGTGCCGGTCGACGTTCCCGGCGGCACCGATCGGCGGCGCGCTCGATCGTCGGACCTTCCTCAACCGTTCCGGCCTGGCCGCGGGCGGCCTCGCCGCGGCCTCGTTCGCCGGCGGCGGCATGGTGACCCGGGCGCAGGCGCAGACCGCGGCCGCCGCCAAGGCGATCCAGCAGGTCAAGACCGTGTGCACCCACTGCTCGGTCGGCTGCACGGTGATCGCCGAGGTCGAGAACGGCGTCTGGACCCGCCAGGAGCCGGGCTTCGACAGCCCGTTCAATCTCGGCGGCCACTGCGCCAAGGGCGCCGCGGTCCGCGACCACGGCCATGGCGAGCGGCGCCTCAAATACCCGATGAAGCTGGTCGACGGTAAGTATCAGAAGATCCCCTGGGACCAGGCGATCAACGAGATCGGCGACAAGCTGCTCGAGATCCGCCAGGCCAACGGCCCCGACGCCGTCTATTGGATCGGCGGCTCCAAGCACAGCAACGAGGGCGCCTATCTGTATCGCAAGTTCGCGGCCTTCTGGGGCACCAACAACTGCGATAACCAGGCGCGGATCTGCCATTCGACCACGGTCGCGGGTGTCGCCAACACCTGGGGCTATGGCGCGATGACCAACTCCTACAACGACATCCACAAGTCGCGGGCGATGCTGTTCATCGGCTCCAACGCCGCCGAGGCGCATCCGGTCGCGATGATCCACATCCTGCGCGCCAAGGAGCAGAACAACGCGCCGCTGATCGTCTGCGACCCGCGCTTCACCCGGACCGCGGCGCACGCCGACGAGTACGTCCGCTTCCGCTCGGGCACCGACGTGCCGCTGGTCTGGGGCATCCTCTGGCACATCTTCGAGAACGGCTGGGAGGACAAGGACTACATCCGCGAGCGGGTCTGGGGCATGGACCAGATCCGGGGCGAGGTCGCCAAGTGGACGCCCGAGGAGGTCGAGCGGGTGACCGGCGTGCCCGGCTCCCAGGTCAAGCGGGTCGCCATGATCATGGCCAACAACCGCCCGGGCACGCTGGTCTGGTGCATGGGCGGGACCCAGCACCACAGCGGCAACAACAACACCCGCGCCTACTGCGTCCTGCAGCTGGCGCTCGGCAACGTCGGCGTGTCCGGCGGCGGCACCAACATCTTCCGCGGCCACGACAACGTCCAGGGGGCGACCGACCTCGGCAACCTGCCGGACAACCTGCCGGGCTACTATGGCCTCAGCGAGGGCGCCTGGAAGCACTGGGCGCGGGTCTGGGACGTGCCGTATGACGACCTGCTCAAGGGCTTTGGCTCGAAGGACCTGATGGAGACGGCCGGCATTCCGGAGTCGCGCTGGTTCGACGGCGTGCTCGAGGCCAAGGAGAACCTCGATCAGCCGAGCAACATCCACGCGCTGATCTACATGGGCCACGCGCCCAACTCGCAGGTTCGCCAGCCGGACGTCAAGAAGGCGATGGAGCAGCTCGACCTGCTGGTCGTGATCGACCCCTACCCGACCGTCTCGGCGGTGCTCCACGACCGCAAGGACGGCGTCTACCTGCTGCCGGCCTCGACCCAGTTCGAGACCTCCGGCTCGGCGACCGCGTCCAACCGCTCGGTGCAATGGCGCGACAAGGTGATCGAGCCCTTGTTCGAATCCAGGCCCGACCACGTGGTTCTCTATCTGCTCGCCAAGAAGCTCGGCTTCGCCGAGCCGATGTTCAAGAACATTCAGGTCGAGGGCGACGAGCCGGTGGTCGAGGATATCCTGCGCGAGGTCAACCGCGGGACCTGGACGATCGGTTATACCGGGATCTCGCCGGAGCGCATCAAGCTGCACATGGCCAACCAGTACACCTTCGACAAGACCACCCTGCAGGCGGTCGGCGGCCCGTGCGATGGCGAGTACTACGGCCTGCCCTGGCCGGCCTGGGGCACGCCCGAGATGAAGCACCCGGGCTCGCCGGTCCTTTACGACATCTCCAAGCCGGTCGCCCTGGGCGGCATGGGCTTTCGCGCCCGCTTCGGGGTCGAGCGCGACGGCCAGAACCTGCTCGCCGAGGGCAGCTGGCCGGCCGGCTCCGAGATCGAGGACGGCTACCCCGAGTTCACCATGGCGATGCTCCAGAAGCTCGGCTGGGACAAGGACCTGACCGACGACGAGCGGGCCGTGATCGACAAGATCGCTGGCGACAAGACGAACTGGAAGACCGACCTCTCGGGCGGCATCCAGCGGGTCGCGATCAAGCATGGTTGCGCCCCCTACGGCAACGCCAAGGCGCGTTCGGTGGTCTGGACCTTCCCCGATCCGGTGCCGATCCACCGCGAGCCGCTGTACACGCCGCGCCGCGACCTGGTCGCCGACTACCCGACCTACCAGGACACCAGGCTCGGCCGGGTGCCGGTGCTCTACGCCTCGATCCAGCAGAACGACTTCTTCAAGGACTTCCCGATCATCCTGACCTCGGGCCGGCTGGTCGAGTACGAGGGCGGCGGCGACGAGAGCCGCTCCAACCCCTGGCTCGCCGAGCTCCAGCAGGACATGTTCGTCGAGGTCAACCCGTTCGACGCCAACAACCTCGGCCTGCGCGACCGCCAGATGGTCTGGGTGCACGGCCCCGAAGGCGGCAAGGTCAAGGTCATGGCCATGCTGACCGACCGGGTCGGCCGCGGCGTCGCGTTCATGCCGTTCCACTTCGGCGGCTGGTATCGAGGGCGCCGACCTGCGCAGCAAATACCCGCAGGGCGCCGATCCCTTCGTGCTCGGCGAATCCACCAACACCGCCCAGACCTACGGCTACGACTCGGTGACGCAAATGCAGGAGACCAAGACCACGCTTTGCCGCATCGAGGCGGCGTAAGGGAGCGCGAACCATGGCCCGGATGAAGTTCCTCTGCGATGCCGAGCGCTGCATCGAGTGCAACGCCTGCGTCACCGCGTGCAAGAACGAGAACGAGGTGCCCTGGGGCATCAACCGCCGCCGCGTAGTCACGATCAGCGACGGCGTGCCCGGCGAGCGCTCGATCTCGGTCGCCTGCATGCACTGCTCGGACGCGCCCTGCATCGCGGTCTGCCCGGTCGACTGCATCTACCAGACCGAGCAGGGCGTGGTGCTCCACTCCAAGGACCTCTGCATCGGCTGCGGCTACTGCTTCTACGCCTGCCCGTTCGGCGCCCCGCAGTTCCCGCAGGCCGGCAACTTCGGCTCGCGCGGCAAGATGGACAAATGCACCTTCTGCGGCGGCGGCCCCGAGGCCGACAACAGCGAGGCCGAGTTCCTGAAGTATGGCCGCAACCGCCTCGCCGAAGGCAAGCTCCCCTTGTGCGCCGAGATGTGCGCGACCAAAGCCCTGCTCGCGGGCGATGGCGACGTGGTCTCCAACATCTACCGCGAGCGCGTGGTCGCCCGCGGCTTCGGCTCCGGCGCCTGGGGCTGGGGCACCGCCTACCAACTCAAAGGCGGGGCGTGAGGCACGCCGGCCCCAACTTCCCCGTCTTGAATCCCCAAGGGGCGGCTCCGGCCCCTTGGGCTCGATCAGGTCGCCGAACCGTGGTATATTTGGCTACGGGTAACGATCTGTGGCGGACTGCCGATGCTTACCGCTGAAGCTGTAGCCCTTCTCGCGGATCCAATCCGCGCCAAGGTCGTAACCAATTCCATCCTGCTCGCCCGCCGGATCCAGGAGCTGCAAAAGCGCCGGAACTCGCTTCGTACCACAATGGATGAGGTTCGCTCTCACCTTCCCGACTGGGCTCTTGAACCACTACGTCTCGTCGGCAAGACGAACGAAGAGATCCGAGAATTGGTTGCCCAGCTCGCATCTACCGAGGGCAATGTTGGGCTTGACGAGATGGAAAAGGAGCTCCAAGCACTCGATGCTACAATCGAGCGACTTGAGAGCGAGTTGGTTCAGAACCCTTCCACATCACTTCAAGAGATTGAAGCGGTGGCGCGTCTTGCGGTCCGCCGACTGCACGACCTCGTGGTGACCGACCCAAATGATGTGTTCTTTGATGCGACGGAAGCTAGAGTACTAAGCATCGTCGAACATGCTCATTCAGGTATTGTATCTCTTCTAAGAGACCTTGATGCACAATCTTCGAAAAAGAACACCAGTGGCGCACAGACAGTCAGTTTTGATTCGAATAGACCGGACCAAGACACTGACCTCGATGAACAAGAAGTCGATGAATTATTTGCTCGACTTCAATCTCTCGCAGAAGACAGTAAGAAGCTCTCGGAGAGTATGCTTCACGAGCATGAGATACAGCTTGCAGAAATGCAGCGGATGTCACAGATGATAGAAAGTAGTATCAGGCGCGCCGAGCGATGGATGACGACAAACTGAGACCTGAGGCTGCTGTTGAAGGACAGGGTGTAGGCTCCAAGCGAATATGGTCGGGTCTGGCGGCCTTCGTACAAGATCTCTTCGCTATCAATCAGAACTTGAAGAATCTTGCCGAACAAAATAAAGAACTCAGAAGTCAGGTAATGGATCTACAGAAACAAGTGTATCGTCTAGCCGGCCAGCTGGAACAGATCGATAAGCGCATCGAGCAATCGGTGGAACTACACGTACTTAGGAGCCGTAGCAACAGAAAGAAAAATTGAAGAGGAAAAAGTGTCAGAGAGGAAAAGGTGTCTGCGACTGTCTATAGGTTTGTTGCGGTCGAGAAACGGAGTCAGGTCGAGAAACGGGGTCAGGACTCTTTACGAGGGTAGAAACGGGGTCAGGACTCTTTACGGCCGTGAGCTGGTGACAGCCATCACTCGCTGCCAACCGGCTCGATCGCGGCGAGCTTGTCGCCGAGGCGCGTCCGCTCCTGCGCAAGTTCGTAGTCGGCCTGTAGGCGCAGCAGAAGGCGCGCCGTCGCGATGCCGAGGCGCTCGAAGCGCAGCGCCATCGCTGCGGTCACGGCCCGGCGCCCGGCCAGGATGTCGTGCAGCATCTGGCGGGAAACCCCGATGCGCCGCGCCGTATCGGCGACCGTCAGATGGAGCGCCTCGGAGAGCGCCTCCGCCACCACCTCGCCGGGGTGAACCGGCGCGAAGGCCGGCTCGGTCGCGGCGGGGATCTCAGTGGTATTGTTCGAGGTCGACCCGGTAGACATGGTCGTCCTGTCCCCATTCGAACGTGATCCGCCAGGGCCCGTTGACATCGATCGCCCACCGCCCCGCCTGGCCGCCCTTGAGGGAATGAAGGCGATAGCCTGGCAACGTCGATGTCGGTCAATTTGACCGCGCCGTGCAGGATCGCGAGGCGTGAACGGAGGCGGCTCGCCAACTTCGGCGGCACGCCCGACGCCTTACCGGTATTGAAGAACAAAGCCACCCCCTTGTGGCGAAAGCTCTTGATCATCACGGACGCTTGTAAAGCATTGCTTGACATGTGTCAAGCTGGCCGCGGGAAACGGGGTCAGGCGGGAAACGGGGTCAGGGGTGATACGGGGTCAGAAACTTTAGCGCTGAGCTCGAGCGGGAAACGGGGTCAGGACTTTTTAGCCTGAGCTCGGGTGCAGGTTCCGAGAGAAAAGGGGGTCAGAAAAACGGGAGGATTAAGGGGACACAGTCCGTAATTTGACGGCGGCCGGACGAGTGGGTAATGAGGGGTTCATGGCGCGTCTTGCCCGCATCGTCGCCCCCGGTCTGCCGCACCATGTGACCCAGCGCGGCAAGCGCCGGCAGCCGACCTTCTTCGGTGAGGACGACTACCGCCTCTACCGGTCGCTGCTGGCCGGGCACGCCAGCGCGGTAGGCGTCGCGGTCTGGGCGTGGTGCCTGATGCCGAACCACGTGCACTTGATCCTCGTGCCGCAGACCGCCACGGCGCTGTGTCTGCGCGAGACCCATCGACGCTACACCCGTCACATCAACCTGCGCGAGCGCTGGCGCGGCTATCTCGCAGGGGCGGTTCGCCTCCTGCGTCCTCGACCAGGCGCATCTCCTGGCCGCGGCCCGCTATGTCGAGCGCAACCCGGTGCGCGCGGGGCTTTGCGCCGCGCCGCATGAGTGGCCCTGGTCGAGCGCGCGCAGTCATCTCGATGACGCCGCCGACGGGCTCTGCGAGCGTCGTCCGCTGTTCGACCTCGTCGGCGATTGGGGGCGTTCCTCGCTTCGGACAGCGACGCCGCCACCTACCAGCGCCTGCGCGCCGGTGAGCGCACCGGCCGACCACTCGCCGATCCGGCCTGATCGACCACCTCGAGGCCGTGCTCGGACGCCGCCTCCACCGCCAAAGGCCAGGCCGCAAGCCGGCCAGCAGGCAGGTCGACGCGGGGCGCGATGGAGAAATGAGTACTGTGTCCCCTTAAATCTGCAAACGCTCAAGAGGGGCCGCCTCCCGGCGGCCCTTTTCTTACGGGCGGCGCCACGGCGCGTAGCCGCCGCCCTGCCACTGATACCAGACGAAGGTGTCGTAGCCGGTGACGTCGCCCTTCTCGTCGAAGCCGATGCGGCCGAGGACCGTGTCGAACTCGTGGCGGCGCAGCGCCTCGGCCACCGCCCTTGTCTCGAAGGTCCCAGCCTGTTCGACGGCCTGCGCCCACGCCTGCAGGGCAGCGTAGGCGGTGTAGGCGCCTTGGCTATCCGGGCGATCGAGTTGCCCGGCCAGCGCTGCGGTTTCTGGATTGGCCCCCGGGACCGGCAGCTGCGTCATCATCGCGCCGTCCGCCGCAGGACCCGCGATGAGCCCGAAATCCTCGTTGCCGAGGCCATCGCCTGAGACCAGTTGCAGATCGTAGCCAGCACTGCGGGCCTGCCGGACGATCAACGCCGCTTCGGGCGCGTACCCACCATAGTACAAGACGGCAACGCCGTCGGCTCGCATCCGCTCGATCACGTCGAAGTAGTCTGACCGTCCGGGCGTGATCTCATCAAACAGGGCCTCGGTGACGCCCCGCTGGTTCAGCCCTTGCTTCGTCTCCTCTGCCAGACCTTTCCCATAAGCCTGGCCGTCATGGAGAATGGCGATCGGCTCGTCGCCCCAGCGCTCCGCCAGGAGCCCGGCAGCGATCTTACCCTGAACGTCGTCCCGGCCGACCATCCGAAACACGTTCGGAAAGCCTTGCTCGGTGAGTTTCGGGTTGGTCGCGAAGGTCGAGATCAGGAGCATGCCGGCCTGGGCATAAACCTTCGATGCCGGGATCGCAGCCCCTGAGCACTGGTGGCCGAACACCATCACCACGCGCTCCGCCACCAGCTTGTTGGCCGCGGCGACGGCCTGCTCGCCGTCGCAGTAATCGTCGGCCTTGATCAACTCGATCCGCTCACCACGCACACCGCCCTTCTGGTTGAGATCGCTGACCGCAATCTCGGCGCCTTCCTTGGTTTCTCCGCCGGCCCAAGCCAGCGTTCCGGTGAGCGGCGCCGCGAGCCCGATCCGGACCTCGGCGTGCGAAGAGGGTGTGGCGAACAGGACCGCGAGTCCCGCGCCCAAGAGTATGGCTACCCACGCCATGATGGCCTCCGTGGCGGCTAGTCGGTCGGGTCTTTGGCGACCCGCTTGCCGTCGTGCCAGACGTACCAGGCGAACGGGTCGAAGCCGGTGACGTCGCCCTTGGCGTCGAACCCGATCCGGCCGAGCACCGTCTCGAACTGCTCCCGGCGCAGCACTTCGGCCACTCGACCCGCATCCGTCGCGCCCGCTTTCTGGGCCGCCTGCGCCCAAGCCTGGACCGCCGCGTAGGCATAGAGTTCCGTGTTGATCGGCCTGTCGATGCCTTGCGCCCGAAATGCCGCGACCACGTCGGCGGCGGCCGGCTGGCGTGACGCATCCATGTAAAAGGTCATCGGAATGCCTTCGGCGGCGTTGCCGGCGATCAGCCAGAAGTCCTCGGCCGCTACGCCATCCGGGACGATGAAGCCGAGCTTGGGCAGACGCGCCTTGGCCTGCCGGATGATCAATCCCGCCTCGGCCTGATAGCCGCCGTAGAAAACGACGTCGATGCCGCGAGTCTCGAACATCGCGATCAAATCTAAGAATTCGACCTGCCCCGGCCGCACCCGCTCGACCAACGCGGCCTCGATGCCGAGCTCGTCGAGCCGGCGTCTGGCTTCGTCGGCGACCCCTTGACCGTACGCCTGACCGTCATGGACGATCGCGATCTTGGCGCCCGGCCACTTGGCCGCGATGTAGTCGCCGACCATGGTGCCCTGCTGGTCGTCGCGCCCGCAGGTCCGAAACGTATAGCGCAGTCCGCGATCGGTGAGCCGCGGGTTGGTCGCCGCCGGCGAGATCAGGATGATGCCCGCGTCCTCGTAGATCGAGGAGGTCGGAATTGCGGCGCCCGAGCACTGATGGCCGACCACGAAGGGCACCTCCTCGGCCACGAGCTTGCTCGCCGCCGCCAGCGCCTGATCCGGATCGCAGAAATCGTCGACCAGCACGGGCACCAGCGCCTGGCCGAGAATCCCGCCGGCGGCGTTCAGGTCCTCCAGCGCCATGTACGCGCCGGCGCGCGTTGCCTCGCCGCTCCAGGCATAGTGCCCGGTCAACGGCGCGGCGACCCCGATCCGGATTTCGGCGCCGGCGCTGGAAGCTGTGAGGGCGGACAGAAAAACGACGGCAACCGCGGGGAGCCTATTGCTCATGATCATGCTCGAAGTCCACGTCAGGATTGAATGCTCCTATTGTCTCTAGGTCGTTGCTCGTTCATGTGTCAACCCGACGCTCGAGCGCCGGCGTGCGGTCGGCGAGCAGCTCGCAATCATTCGCCCGCCTTGGCCCGCTGCCAGAGGGCTTCCAGCTCGTCCAGCGAGGTATCTTCGAGCTTGCGGCCGGCGGCGCCGAGCGCCTGCTCGATCGCAAGGAAGCGGCGCTCGAATTTTCGATTGGTCTGGCGCAGCGCCGCCTCGGCGTCGACCTCGAGGTGGCGGGCGAGGTTGACCACCGCGAACAGCAGGTCGCCGAGCTCGTCGGCCAGGCGCGCGCGCGGCGCGGCCGCCGCCATCTCGGCACGCAGCTCGGCCAGCTCCTCCTCGATCTTGGCCAGGACCGGTCCGGCATCCGGCCAGTCGAAGCCGACCCGCGCCGCCCGCTGCTGCAGCTTCTGAGCACGGGTCGGCGCCGGCAGCGCGAGCGGGATGCCGGCGAGCAGGCCCGGCTCCTCGCTCCCGGCGCCCGCCCTGGTCCGGCGCTCCTCGGCCTTGGCATCCTCCCAGGCGCGGCTCTGGGCGGCCGAGTCCGCGACCTCGGCGGCGCCGAACACATGCGGATGGCGGCGGATCATCTTGGCCGCGCTGCGCAGGGCGACCGCCTCGAAGTCGAAATGGCCGGCTTCGCTCGCCATCCGGGCATGATAGACGACCTGCAGCAGCAGATCGCCGAGCTCGTCCTCGAGGTCGCCCATCGCGCCACGCGCGATCGCATCCGCGACCTCGTAGGCCTCTTCGATGGTGTAGGGCGCGATCGTGGCAAAATCCTGCTCGAGGTCCCAGGGACAGCCGCCCTCGGGATCGCGCAGGCGCGCCATCACCTCGAGCAGGCGCTCGATCGCCGCCACCGGTCAGCGGCCCCGAAGCGGGATCACAGCAACCGCCCCTGGGCGGCTGCGGGCGCCGCCGGGCGCGCGGAGCGGGAGCCGCGGGCGACCACGGTCGGCACCCGGCCGTCGTGGAACTCGAGCTCGAGCGCGGCCAGCGTCCGCGCCCGGGCGGCACCGTCGACCAGCTGGCCCTGCTCGTCCCGGACCAGGGCGAAGCCGCGCTCGAGCACGCCCCGGTAGCTGAGGCTCGCGAGCAGGCTGGCCGCCGCCTGGAGCCGCGCCTGGGCATCGGCGAGCCTGCGGCCGACCGCGTGCTGCTGGCGGGCATCGAGCTCGGCGAGACCGCGCGCATGGCGTGGCAACCGGGCCCCGACCTCGTCGAGGGTGAGCCGGCCGATCACGCCGTTGAGCCCGGTCTGGCGGTGGCGCAGCAGCGCCCGGGTCGGCGGTCCGAGCCGGGCGCCGAGCCCGTGCAGCTCGCGCGCGCGCCCGCTCGCCGCGCGCCCGCAGCCCGTGCGGCAGGCGCTCGGCGAGATCGTCGAGGCGCTGGCTCGCCTGGCCGAGGAGCGCAGCCGGGTCGGGCAGGCCGCGGGCGAGCCCGCTCACCCGCTGGCCGAGCTGACGCAGCTCGCGCCCGGCGCCGTGAAACAGGCGCTGGTCGAGCTGGCCGAGCCGCTGGCCGAGCTCCGAGCGCACCGGCACTGCCAGCTCGGCGGCGGCCGTGGGGGTCGGCGCCCGCTGATCGGCGGCATGATCGATCAGCGTCGTGTCGGTCTCGTGGCCGATCGCCGAGATCAGGGGAATGGCACTCGCCGCCGCCGCCCGGACCACGCGCTCCTCGTTGAACGCCCACAGGTCCTCGAGCGAGCCGCCGCCGCGCGCCACGATCAGGACGTCCGGGCGCGGCACCGGCCCGCCCGGCGCCAGCCGATTGAAGCCTTCGATCGCCGCCGCGACCTGCTCGGCCGCGAGCTCGCCCTGGACCACGACCGGCCAGACCAGCACCCGGCGCGGGAAGCGCTCGGCCAGGCGGTGCAGGATGTCCCGGATCACCGCACCCGTAGGCGAAGTCACGACCCCGATCACTTCCGGGAGAAAAGGCAGGGGGCGCTTGCGCTCGAGCGCGAACAGGCCTTCGGCCGCGAGCTGCCGCTTCCGCTCCTCGAGCAGCGCCATCAGCGCCCCGACGCCTGCCGGCGCCAGGCGGTCGACGATCAGCTGATATTTCGAGCGGCTCGGGAAGGTCGTGATCCGCCCGCTCGCGACCACCTCGAGCCCGTCCTCGGGCTTGAAGGTCAGGCGCTGGGCGCTGCTCCGCCAGCAGACGGCGTCCAGACAGGCGCCCGCGTCCTTGAGGGCGAGATAGAGATGCCCCGAGGCCGCCCGCTTGAACCCCGAGATCTCGCCGCGCACCCGGACGTAGCCGTAGGCATCCTCGAGCGTCCGCTTGAGCGCGCCCGACAGCTCGCTGACCGTGAACTCGCTGACGTTGCCCTGCTCGGGGAGACTCGGGTCCGGGATCACGACATCCTCATCGGTGACCGCTGGCTGGAGGGCGATCCTGCCGGTTGCCGCCGCGCCGTCAAGCCCGGAGGCAGCGTGGCATCGCCGCGAGCATCCAGACCGGGCTTGGCCAATCGGCCCGATCGTTCAATAATCCACGGCACTGGCGGCGTTCGGATTGCAACCGTGAGGCACTGGCTCGGACGGTTTGGCTTCTCTCTGGTGCTGGTCCTCCTGCTCGGGAGGGGTGGCGCTGTCGCGCAACCGAATCCGCGAGCTGCAGCCGTCGCCGTCAGTGGGCGAAGCCCGCGGGGTCGATGCGGCCGCCGGAGCAGCCGGCGGGAGCGGCCGGGGCGGCGGTGAGCAGGTCGGCGAGTGACGCGGTGATCGAGCCGTGGAGGTGGAGACGGAGCTCGGTGATCAGGCCGTCCGAGCAGACGAGCTCGACGCGGTCGCCGGCGCCGGCGCCGAACGCCTGGTCGAGGGCGGCGCGGAGGGCGGCGGCGGGGAGCTCCTCGCCGATGTGGGCCGCGAGCAGGCCCTGGACCGGGCCGGTGTCGAGCTCCTCCAGCAACGCCAGGGCGGCGGCGAAGTAGGCCTCGGGCGCGGCGCCGGCGCAGGTGCCGTGCTTCAACCATTCGTGGCGCTCGAGATCGGACCGGGTCCCGGGCATCGCGACCTCGAGCCTGGCCCGCGTCTCGTCACTCAGGTCGACCGGCGGCAGGTCGCTCCAGTGGCCCGCCTGGTCGGCCGAGCGGAGCTCCGGGCTGACGCCGCAATACGCGTTGCTCTGCGGCTCCGGCCAGAGGCCGTGCAGCGCGAGGTGGCTGGCATCGAAGCGTTCGGCGGTCTGCGATCGGCATTCGAGCTTGGACCGGTGGGTCTCGCAGAACGCCGGCTGCCAGCTCGCGGCGAGGACGTAGGCGGCCGCGGGCGGCTGCTCGCAGGTTTCGACCCGGTGCCCGCAGCCCAGCGCCACCCAGCGATCGCGGGGCGTCGCCTCCGGGATCCGGATCTGGAGGTGGCTCGGCGCCTGGGCCTGGTTGGCGCCGAGCAGCGGATAGGCGCGCCCCGGCTCGGTCGCGATCGCGCCGGGATTGCTCTGGCGCCGGATCGAGGGCCGGGCCGGGCAGACCGCATCGGCGACCAAGCAGCCGGACATCGACGCGAAGGCCCGGGGCGCGAACGCCTGGGGCGCGGCCACCGGTGCCGCCAGGAGCCAGAGCGCGATGGCGATCTGCCGGCCGGCACGGCTCATCGAGGCGCCCTCCCCGCCAAAGCTTTGCGCATATGCCGCCGATCGCGGGCGGGCGTCCAGGGGGGATCGCCCGGGATGGCCCGGATGGCGTTCCCTTTACTCTGTTCCCGCAGAGGCTTAGGTTGGCCGCAAGGATGCTCGCGCAATCGGCGAGCGCTCTCTGGGTGGCGGGTCGATGGTGGCAGGCAGAGCGCGTTGGATGCTGGGGCTGGCGACTGCCCTTCTGGTCGGGCTGGCGGTGCAGGGTTGCCGCAAGGACGAGGAGAACCGGCCGCTGTTGCCGCACAAGGGCAGCTATGAGGGGCCGACCGAGCCGCCGCTCAGCGACCAGCAGGTCGAGCAGCTCCGGTTGCGCGCCGAGGACCAGAAGTTCTGAGCAGGAGGTCTGCCGCCATGGCAACCCGGAAGTCGATCTCGATCGCGATCCCGCGGCCGTGGCTCGCCGCCTTCGGGCTCGCGGCGATCCTCTTGATCGGGCCGGCCGGCGGCGGGCTGCAGCCGGCCTGCGCCCAGGAGCAGGGCCGGGTGCCGGGCAGCGCGCTCGGCAACCGGAGCGATCCGAACCTCTGGCGGGCGATCCGCCAGGGCGAGCGCGGCACGGTCTCGATCCCGAACCGGCAGGCCGGCGTCATGATCCAGTCCGAGGGCGACAACTGGCGGGCGGCGCGCAACGGCCCGCTCTCGACCTACGGCGCCTGGGGCCTGCTCGGGATCGTCGGCCTGATCGCCCTGTTCTTCGTGCTCCGGGGCCGGATCCGGATCGAGGGCGGGCGCAGCGGCGAGACCATGACCCGGTTCGGCTTCCTCGAGCGCTTCACCCACTGGCTGACCGCGTCCTGCTTCCTGGTCCTGGGGCTGACCGGGCTCAACATGCTCTACGGCCGCTACCTCTTGAAGCCGCTGATCGGGGCCCAGCCGTTCGCCACGCTGACCCTTGGTGGCAAGTACGCGCACAGCTTCCTCGCCTTCGGCTTCATGCTCGGCCTGGTGCTGATGCTCGTGCTCTGGATCGCCCAGAACCTGCCCAACCGCTACGACTTCATCTGGCTGGCCAAGGGCGGCGGCATCTTCATGAAGGGCGTGCACGCGCCGTCCAAGAAGTTCAACGCCGGCCAGAAAATCTTCTTCTGGCTGGTGATCCTCGCCGGCATCTCGGTCAGCCTGTCGGGCATCATGCTGCTGTGGCCGTTCCAGCTGCACATGTTCGGCCCGACCTTTCAGGTGATCGACCGGCTGTTCGGCCTGGATCTGCCGACCGCGCTGGCGCCGCTCCAGGAGATGCAGCTCGCCCAGCTCTGGCACGCCGTGGTCGGCCTGTTCCTGACCATCGCGATCATCGCCCACATCTACATCGGCACGATCGGCATGGAGGGCGCGTTCGATGCCATGGGCTCGGGCGAGGTCGATCGCAACTGGGCGCGCGAGCACCACGACCTCTGGGTGCGCGACCTGGACGAGCGCGGCCAGCCTGCGGCCGGCGATGATTAGGCGGCCGTGGTCTCGGGGTTGGCTAGCGATGCGGCTGAACGCTCTGCTGCTGATCGGGCTCGCGGGCGTGACGCTGGCGTCGGCCCCGGCGCCGGCCGCCGAGTCCGGGGAGCGCGAGCGCCAGGCTTATGCCGACCCGGGCGCGCCGGCGGCCCCGGCAGGGTCAGCCAGCGCGGCCGCGCTGCCCGGCGAGCGGATCGCCAGGCGGGTCGCCGACGAGCTCGGCGTCCAGGTGCTCGGGGTGGCGCCGACCGACGCCAAGGACCCGCCAACCTATGCGGTCCGGGTCATGAACCCGGCCGGCAACGACAACGCCGCGTTCGTGGTCAGCACGCTCCTGGTCGATGCGACCACCGGTGCCATCCTCGGCGAGGCGCACCCGGTGCCGAGCGCCGCCAGGCCCGACGCGATGTCGCTCACGCGCACCCCGGAAGACGCCGATGGCGGCCGCGACCTGCGCCGCCGCACCTTCCGCTGAGCGCCGGCGGGCGGAACTGAAGCCGTGCGATCGGCGGTCATCTGGGTCCTCGGGCTGCTCCTCGGCCCGCTCGGTGCCGAGGTGGCCGCCGCCGAGGTGACCCTCAACGAGCACGGCGGGCCGGTCAAGGGCATCGCGGTCGCCGGCGACGGCACGCGCGCGCTGACCGCGAGCTTCGACTACAGCCTGATCCTCTGGGACCTGCCGCACCAGGCCGTGATCCGGCGGCTCTACGGCCACGAGGCGGCGGTCAACGCGGTCGCCTTCCTGCCCGGTGACCAGGCGGCGGTCTCGGCCAGCGACGACGGCACGGTCGGCCTCTGGGACCTGGCGACCGGCAAGCTCACGGCGCGGCTTTCCGGGCATCAGGGCAAGGTCACCGCGGTTGCGGTCAGCCCCGACGGGCGCCTCGCCGCCTCGAGCGGCTGGGACAAGACGGTCCGGCTCTGGGACCTCGAGGGGCGTAGCGAGCTGCGGGCGCTCGAGACCCAGGACAACGTCAACGCGGTCCGCTTCACGCCCGACGGTCGCCGCCTGCTGGCCGGAGAATCCGACGGCAGCCTGCAGACTTGGCGGGTCGCCGATGGCACGCCGCTCAGCGCCTTCAAGGCGCATGACTTCGGGGTCACGGCGCTCGATATCGGGCCGGACGGCCGGGTCGCGGTGACCGGATCGATCGACGAGACGGTCCAGCTCTGGAACCTCGCGACCGGCGCGCGCGCCGAGACCCTCTATGGCCACGAGGGCCCGGTCCTGGCGGTGGCGCTGTCGGGCGACGGCCTGCTGGTCGCCTCCGGCGGGCTCGACGGCACGGTCCGCCTCTGGCGCCGCGGCGACGGCGACCGGCTGGGCGTCTTCCGGCGCCACAAGGGCCCGGTCTGGGCGGTCGCCTTCACGCCCGACGGCAAGACCCTGCTCTCGGGCGGGGCGGATGGCCTGGTCCTGAGCTATGATCTGACCCGCGAGCACGCGCCGGACGCGGTGCCCGAGCAGCCGCTCGAGGTCGCAGCCTATGGCCCGCTCGACGACCACAGCCGCGGCGGCCAGCTGTTCCGCAAATGCCTCGCCTGCCACACGGTCACCGCCGACGGCGGCCACAAGGCCGGGCCGAGCCTGCACGGGCTGTTCGGGCGCACCGCCGGCAGCCGGCCCGACTATCCCTACTCGGCAGCTTTGCGCAAGAGTCACATGGTCTGGACCGAGGCGACGGTCGCCAGGCTGTTCGAGGTCGGCCCGCAGGCGCTGGTGCCGGGCTCCAAGATGCCGCTGCAGCGGATGCCGGATGCCGCCGACCGGGCCGAGCTGATCGCCTATCTGAAACGGGTCACGGCGCCCAACGACGGCCAATGAGGCTCGGTATGAGGGTTCGCTCCGAGGCGCAGCATCACCAACGCGGGAGATCCTGACATGAAGGCGTTCATCTCGGCGGTGATCGCCGCGCTCGTGATCGCGGTCGTCGCCGCCTTGGTCCTGGACCGGCTGGACCTCAGCTCGGCCCAAGTCTACCAGTCAGAGCAGGGCAACGTCCGGCTCTGACCGGTCGAAAGCGGAGCGACGTGGAGGCGATCATGCGCGGCCTGATGATGGACGAGCCGCTCCGGATCTCGTCGATCCTCGACTACGCGGCCGACTATCACGGCGAGGCCGAGATGGTCTCCTGCACCGCCGACCGGCCGGCGCACCGGACCAGCTATGCGGAGCTGCGCGGCCGGGTCAGGCAGCTGGCCAATGCGCTCCGCTCGGAGCTCGGGGTCGGCCTCGGCGACCGGGTCGCGACCCTCGCCTGGAACGACCACCGCCATTTCGAGCTCTACTATGGCATCGCTGGCGTGGGTGCCGTCTGCCATACCATCAACCCGCGCCTGTTCCCGGACCAGATCGCCTACATCATCAATCACGCCGAAGACCGGTACCTGTTCACCGACCCGATGTTCCTGCCGCTGGTCGAGCGCCTGGCGCCGCAGCTGAAGACCCTCGAGGGCATCTTCGTCCTCACCGACGACGCCCATCTGCCGCCCATCGGCCTTGACGTCCGGAGCTACGAGGGCCTGATCGCCGACCAGCCGGCGACCTACGACTGGCCGGTGCTCGACGAGACCACCGCCTGCGGGCTCTGCTACACCTCGGGCACCACGGGCGCGCCCAAGGGCGTGCTTTACCACCACCGCTCGACCGTGCTGCACGCGCTCGCGGTTGCGCTCCCCGATGCCATCGGGCTCAGCTCCGGGGATACGGTGCTGCCGGTGGTGCCGATGTTCCACGTCAACGCCTGGGGCCTGCCCTATGCCTGCCCGCTGGTCGGCGCCCGCATCGTGATGCCGGGGCCGCGGCTGGATGGCGCCAGCCTCTACGACCAGTTCGAGCGCGAGGGTGTGACCTTCGCGGCCGGGGTGCCGACCATCTGGTTCGGCCTGCTCGGCCACCTGAAGGAGACTGGTAAGCGGCTGTCCTCGCTCGAGCGGGTGGTGATCGGCGGCGCGGCGGCACCGTCCTCGATGATCGAGGCGTTCGAGCTGGAGCACGGGGTCGAGGTGCTGCACGGCTGGGGCATGACCGAGATGAGCCCGGTCGGCTCGGTCTGCTCGCTCAATTCGGCACGCCGCCGGCTGCCGATCGAGCAGCGCCACCAGATCAAGCAGAAGCAGGGGCATGCGATCTGGGGGGTCGAGTTCAAGATCGTCGGCGAAGGGGGCCAGCGCCTGCCCCACGACGGCCGTGCGGCGGGCGTGCTCTACGTCCGCGGGCCCTGGATCGCCTCGGCCTATTTCCGGGATCAGGAGGCGACCCGGGAGGCGTTCGATGCCGAGGGCTGGTTCTCGACCGGCGACGTCGCGACCATCGATCCCTTCGGTACCATGCAGATCACCGACCGGGCCAAGGACATGATCAGCTCGGGCGGTGAATGGATCAGCTCGATCGCGCTCGAGAACGCCGCGGTCGGCCATCCGGATCTGCGCGAGGCGGCGGTGATCGCGGCCGCGCATCCGAAATGGGGCGAGCGGCCGCTCCTGATCGCGGTCCGCCAGCCGGGCGCCAGGGTCGAGGCGTCCGGGATCATCGACTTCCTGCGCAGCCGGGTCGCCAAGTGGTGGCTGCCGGACGCCGTCGTGTTCGTCGACGAGCTGCCGCACACGGCGACCGGCAAGGTCCAGAAGTCGGCGCTGCGCGAGCGCTTCCGGGACTACCGCCTGCCGACCGCGTGACCGCGGCGGCCGCTCATTCCTTCGGCTTGCGGCCCGTAGGCTTGGCGCCCGCGCCAGTGCCGCCGCCGCTCATGCCGCGCATCAGCGGACCCCAAAACCGTTCCTGGAGCTGGGTCAGCCCCTCGATGCCGCCGGGCAGCCAGAGCTTCATCAGCGCCTCGGGATCCATGGCGTCGAGGGACGTGGCGAGGCGCTCCTGCAGCTTCGCGACCAGCGCCTCCTGCATCGCCTCGACGTCCGGCAGGCCAAGGAAGACCCTGGCCTCCTGGGGCGTGCAGTCGATGTCGATGGTGATCTTCACGAGCCGCGCCCGGCCGCCGTCATGGCCCGGACTTCTCCATCAGCACGTCGCCGGCGCGGTCGACGATCTCGACCCGAAGCGGCTCGGTGCCGCCGGCGGCGGCCAACCAGCGATCGAACAGGGTGCGCATGAAGCTCTCCTTGCCGGCTTCCGGCACGCTGGTCCAGGCGTCGGTCGCGGTCACCCGGACGACGCCGTCGCCGGCCGGCTTGACGCCTGTGAACAGATCGACCCCGGCGGCCGACACCGCGCGGTTGTTGAGATAGGTCACGCTGTCGCGGAAGCGAGCCAGGGCGTCGTTGCCGTCGACCGCCGCGAGCTGCGAGCCTGCCGAAGGCGGCGGCGCCGGCGCGGGACCGGCGGCCGGCTCGGGCGCAGCCGGCGCGGGACCGGCGGCCGGCTGGGGCGCGGCCGGCGCGGGACCCCGGCTGGGCGCCGCGGGACCAGCCGCCGGCTGGGGCAGAGCAGGCGCGGGCTCCGGCGCGCTCGCTGCCGGGCCGGTGGCGACCGCCGACGCCGGTTGGCCGACGCCATTGGCGGCGCTCAGCAAGGAGCCGTGAATCCAACCCTTGGCATCGCGATTTGGGAGGCGCACCTCGACCCAGTCGCCCTCGCGCGCCAACTCGACCGCCGGATCGTCGCGATAGACCTGGAGCAGGATCGGGGCGTGCGCCTCGGGTCGGGTCCG
Source organism: uncultured Alphaproteobacteria bacterium (assembly GCA_963730195.1). Classification (GTDB taxonomy): domain Bacteria; phylum Pseudomonadota; class Alphaproteobacteria; order Geminicoccales; family Geminicoccaceae; genus DATAOG01. Next base: position 13,888 of record CAVSRN010000028.1, on the reverse strand, counting down.
GACGTTGACGCCGTTGCCGGTCACGACGAGGTGGTCACCCTCGGCGGCCAGAGCGGCGCTGCCGAGCAAGACCATCAAGCTGCCGGCTAGACTGGCGAACCGCATGAGTGCCTCCGTTGGTGCGCCTTCCGGCGCCTTCTGCCGGGCGCGACGCGCGGTGCCTTGTGCACACCCCGACGTCGCCCGCCCGGCGGCTGCTCCCTCCACGGCGGCGACCGTGCGCATGGTTTGCCCGCGCATGCCGCCTGGCTCCATGGCATTGTAGCCTAAACCGAGATCGCACCCAAGGCATCCGCTGGTCGTCTTGATCGCGCTCCGGCACGCGCGGCAGGAGGGTCGCTACGATCCGGCCGTGCTGCCCACGCTGGTGGGCGCGCGGCGCGGCCGGGGCACCGGCCACGACCGACTGATCGCTGCCACAGAGCGGCGCGATGGGCCACATCCTTCGGATGCGACTTTCACATATCGCGGACCCCGTGAGAGCGGTTTACGGACGCAAAGCCTGCGCTTATGTTGCCCGCTCGCCATCAGGCGGATCGCCGTCGACGCTCACCTGCAATCGGGAGCTGAGGCGGCGGACAAAGAAGCGGGATGCTCGGTGGCGATCAACCCCGATGCCCGCGCGGGTGTCGGAAAATCCAATGAGGCAAACGTGGGGAGTTCAGTCTGATGATGCTAGCACAGTCGGTGCGCACCGCTGCCACGCTGGCGGGCGCTCTGCTGGTAACCACGGTCCTGGTTGGCGGCGCCTCCTCTGCCGCGCGGGCCGCCATGTCGAGCGCGCCGCAAGGCGCGTCGCGGACGGTGTCGATGCAGGACCTCTGCGGTGACTGCAAGCCCGAGAAGTGGGTCCAGTGCGGCAAGTTCCTCGAGGGCCCGGCCTTCGACGACAAAGACAATCTCTGGATGGTCAGCATCGAGAGCGGCAACATCGAGAAGGTGACCCCTGACGGCCAGTGCACCACCGCCACCGAGACCGGCGGCGAGCCCCAGGGGCTCAAGTTCCACGACGGCAAGCTCTATGGCGTCGACCGCAAGCGCGGCGTGTTCACGATCGACATCGCGACCGGCAAGGTCGAAGACTACATGCGCTACTTCAACAATGAGAACTTCCACGGCCCGAACGACTTGGTGATCGACCAGGTCGGCGGCATCTACTTCACCGATCCGTGGGGTTCGAGCGTGCTCAACCCGACCGGCGGCGTCTACTACGTGGCGCCCGACAAGAACATCTGGCGGCTCGCGGACCATCTGCACTTCCCGAACGGGATCGCGTTGTCGCCGGACGACAAGACCCTCTACATCGGTGACTTCAACGCCCAGGAAGTGATCGCGGTCCCGATCATCTCGCCGGGCATGATCGACGTCGGCTTCGCGCACGTGGCGGCCCATCTCAGCGGTGGCTGGGGCACCGACGGCATGACGGTCGACAACAAGGGCGACGTCTACATCGCCCATTACATGGGCGGGGAGGTCGTGGTCCTCGATCCGAACGGCTTCATCGTCGGCACCATCCCGCTGCCGGAAGGCGCCGGCCAGCAGACCACCAACGTCGTCCTCCACAAGGGCTATCTGTATATCACCGAGGCCGGCAAGAACGAGGTCTGGCGGGTCAAGATGAACGTCGAGAGCGTCACCCTGCACTGAGGGCATTGATCGGCGGCGCCCTTGCGGCGCCAGCTATGGGCCGCGCTCTCCGGGAGCGCGGCCGCCCTCGGTCGAGCCCGGCTGGCCGCCCCATGGCGGCGGCTTCGCCAGCCGCACCAGCAGCGCCGGCGGGATCGGACCATCGGGGACCAGGCCACCGTGCAGCACCTCGCCCGGGATCTCGATCAGGCCCGCCGGCACCAGGGCGCGCCAGTCCTGATCGATCGTGACCACCCGCATCGCGAAGTCCTTGCCCCAGGTGCGCTCGCCGAGCACCGCCGCGTGGGCGTAGCGGCGGAGCAGGCCCGCCAGCACCTCGCCGCTGCTGATCGTGTCGTCGCCGACCAGGACCGTCAGCCGCCCGCGCCAGACCGGCCCGGGCGGGTCCGGGATCGCGAGCACCGTGACGCCATCATCGGCTTTGAGCTCGAGCGCGTCCGGGACCGGGCCGGTGAAGCGGGCGGCGACGCGCAGCATCCGCCGGACGTTGCCGCCGTGATTGTGACGGAGGTCGAGGATCAGCTCGTCGACGGGCGTCAGGGCCGCGCCGAGCTCGCTGTCGACCCGGCGCCCGAAGCGGTCGAGCTCGACGATCCGGGTTGCCGGGTCCAGGCGCGCCGTGCGCCCGATCGAGGGCAGAGCGAGCGTCCGCGCCGTCTCGCTGTCGATCGTCTCGATCCGCTCGAGCACCGTGCTCGGTGGCCAGTGCCGCATGTCCGGGGCGAAGGTCAGGTCCATGCCGAGGTCGGACGCTGCCCACCACACCGGCGCGGCGGTGGTTGCCGCGGGCGCGGATTCGCCGGCGCGCGCCGATGGACTCGAGCTGGCCAGGGCGATGACCAGCAGCGCCAGAGCGTTCCTGACCCAGCGGAGGCTGGCGCCCGCCCCGCCCGGCATTGCCGGCCCGGGCTGCATCGACTTCCCGTCTGCGGTCACAGCATCTTGATCTAGCAGCCCGTCAGGCGAAGGCAAGCGTGGCGGTCGGCACCAGCCTCAGCCCGGGCCGAAGGCGAACGGTGTCGGGCCGACCGCGGCGACCCGCCGGAGCACGTCCAGCGCCAGCCCTCGATTGCTCGAGAACCGCCAGGCCGCCGGGATCTCCCACGGCCGCCGCAGCAGCCGGGCGAACACCACGAGGCGCCGCGTGCGCCCGGCGAGCGTGGTCGCGGCGAAGGCGACCGCCGGCCGCAGGCTCTCGGCGGGCTCGGCGACCGCACGTACGACCAGGAGCGGCAGACCGGCCGCGGCCGCCACCTCGGCGACCGCGTGGCTCTCGGTGTCGAGCGCGGCGGCGAAGGTGGTCTGGAAGGCGATCCGCTTGGCGCCGGCCGAGGTCAAGGCCTCGTCGCTGCCGGCCACCCGCGCCACGCGCGGCTGCAGACCCCGGCTCGTCAGGCGCCGGTGCAGCGTCGCGCGCCAGGCCGCATCGGTCGCGATCGCTTTGCCGGTCGGCAGCACCACGCTCTCGGCGAGCACCAGGTCGCCCGGGCGCAGGACCGGCGCCAGACCGATCGCGAGGCCGAAGCTGACCAGGCCGTCGACGCCCTGGGCCCGGAGCTGCTCGGCGCCGATCCGGGCCCGGAGGGCGCTGCCGCCGCTGACGTAGGTCAGCGTGCCGCCGTCGTCGGGCAGACCGCGCAGGCAGCCGGCTTCGGCCTGCAAGCCCATGACCACCCCGAGCCGGATCACGACGCCCGGCGCCAGGCGCTGCGCGGCGAGGCGAGCGCGGTCGCCGCGCGGGCGGCCGCCTGCTGGCCCGAGCGCACGGCGCCCTCGATCGTCGCCGGCAGCCCGGTCGCGGTCCAGTCGCCGGCGAGCTGGAGGTTGGACCAGGGCGTTGCGGTGCCGGGCCGTCCGGCCGCGGCGGCCGGCGTCTGGGCGAAGGTGGCGCGCCGCTCCTTGACGATCCGGACCGGTGGCTGCGGGCTCGCCGGCAGGTCCAGCGCGCGCGCGGTGTCGGCCCAGAACCGGGCGGCGATCGCCTCGCTCGGCTGGTCGGCAAGCGCATCGGCGGCGCTGGCCGTGAGGCTCACGAGCTGGTCGCGGACGAACAGCCACTCCGCGGTGCCGCCGATCAGCCCGAGCAGCGGCGAGCCCCCCGGCAGGCGGGCCGGCCCGGCGAGGTGGAAGTGGCCGTTGACGATCGCGTGGCTGGCCTCGGGCACCGGAATCTCCGGCAGCAGCGCGCCGGTCTGCCCCGGCGGCAGCGCCAGGATGACCTGGTCCAGGGCGTCGAGCTCGACCTGGTGCTGGCCGAAGTCGAGGCCTGAGGCGCGACCATCCCGACGGCGGACGGCGCGCAGGCGCTGGCCGAAGGCGATCTTGATGCCGGCCTCGGCGAGCCGGCGGAGCGCCGGATCGATCAGGCTCGCGGCCAGGCTGGTGCGGGCGATCAGCGGCCGGCAGCCGGCGCCGCCGCGGGCGAAGCTTTCGCGCAGGGCGGCCCACAGCAGCCGGGCCGAGCCCTGCTCGGGCGGGGTGTTGAGCACCGCGCGCGCGAGCGGGTCCCAGAAGCGGCGCCAGAGCGGCCCGCCCGGCTCCAGGCAGTCGGCGACCGTCTGCTCCGGTCCGGCGCAGGCCAGGCGCCAGGCGCCGAGGTAGTCGCGCAGGCGCGTGCCCGGCACGCGGCGCCCCGGCAGCGCGGGCCAGATCGGGACCAGGCCGCGGTTCGGGCGCACCACCCAGCGCTCGCCGCTGGCCAGGTCGAGGAAGGGGAAGCAGGGCGCGGGCGGACCGGTCAGCTGGTCGCCGGCGCCGATCGCCTCGAGGTAGCCGAGGGTGGCGCGGTTGCCGCTCAGCAGCAGGTGATTGCCGTTGTCGATGATCCGGCCGAGGCCGCGGTCGAAGTAGGAGCGGCAGCGGCCGCCCGCCTGCTGGGCGGCTTCGTACAGGACCACCGGCTGCCGCTGCCCGGCCAGGCGGATCGCCGCAGCCAGGCCGGCGAGCCCCGCCCCGACCACGTGGACCGTCGCCATCCGGCTCAGAGCAGCCCGTACCGCAGCGCCAGCCACAGGCGCTCGGGCCTGGCCAGGCGCACCGGCAGATCGAGCCGCTGCCAGCCGCGCGCGACCAGCCGCTCGAGGGTACGCCGATAGACCTGCATCATCACCAGCGCCGGTCGCAGCTGCCGGCGGTCGCTGCCCGCGAACCGGCGGTCCGCCTCCTCGAACCGCTGCCTTGCGCGTTCGGCGAGGGCGGCGCAGACCGCGGGCAGGGCCCGGTGGCCGAGCACGCGCTCCGGGTCGCGCTCGGCAATCCCCTGCTGCTCCAGCAGCTCGCGCGGCAGATAGAGCCGGCCGCGGGCGGCGTCCTCGGTCAGATCGCGCAGGATGTTGGTCAGCTGCAACGCCTCGCCGAGCGCCAGCGCGCCCTGCTCCGGGCCGGCGCCGAGGGCGCCGAACACCCGCACCGACAAGAGGCCGACCGCGCCCGCGACGCAACGGCAATAGCGCTCCAGCTCGGCCAGCGGCGGCGCCTGCATGCGCTCGCCGGCGTCCATCTCCATGCCGTCGATCATGGCGTCGAACTCGGCCTTGGGCAGGTCGAACCGGCCGACCGGCAGGGCCAGCGCCCGGGTCGTCGGCCAGCTCGCCCGGCCCGCGAACAGCGCCTCGACCTCGGTCCGCCAGGCGGCGAGCTGGGCGAGCTTGACCGGGGCCGGCAGGGCGCCGTCGGCGATGTCGTCGACCTCCCGACAGAAGGCATAGATCGCATACATGGCGTCGCGCTTGGCGCGCGGCAGCAGGCGCATGCTCCAATAGAAGGAAGTGCCGGACGCCGCGACCACCGCCTGGACGTGGGCCCGGCCGGTCGCCGCATCGAGCGCCGTTGGCGCGTCGTCGATCCGGGGCGGCGTGGTCATCGCGGCATCGGCCGCGCTACCACCGGCCGGCGGCGCCGGATCCACGGCAGCCCGACGAGGCCCTGGAGAGCGCAACCGACGAAGGCCGCCCGCCCGAGCTCGACCCGCGAGGCCAGCGGATCCCGCCTTCGCAGCTCGAGCGTGAGCCGCCGCGCGATCCTGAGGATGACCGCCGATTCGGCCGCGAGCCGCGGGCTCCTGAGCGCGCGCGGCAGGTCCTCGGCGGCCGCCAACAGCTGGTCGACGCCGGCTAGCGTGTCGTCCAGCACCCGCCGGAGCGCCGGGCTGGCGCTCGGCCGATCCAGCGCCTCGACCCCGATACCGGCGGCGGCGAAGCGATCGAGCGGCAGGTAGACCCGGTCGAGGTTCCGGTAGTCGGCCTGGCAGTCCTGGAGGTGGTTGAGCACCTGGAGGGCGTCGCACAAGGGGTCGGAGAAGGCGTAGAGCGCCGCCGGCTCGCCGTGCAGATCGAGTAGCTGGCGGCCGACCGGCCGCGCCGAGAGCGCGCAATAGCCGAGCAGATCCGCCCAGTCGCGGTAGCGGTGCTTGGTCGCGTCCTGGGTGAACGCCGCCAGCAGGTCGAGGGCATGCCGGGCACTGACGCCGGTCGCGGCGAGGCTCGCACGCAGCGCCAGCGCCTTGGGCAAGGCCGCCGCCTGCTCGCCGGTGCCGGTCAGCGCCAGCGCGAACCGATCGAGACGCGCGATCTTGTCCTCGGGCGCGAGGTCTGGATTGTCGGCGACGTCGTCGGCCGCGCGCACGAAGGCGTAGAACGCCTGGACGTGCGGCCGCAACGCCGCCGGCAGCAGGAACGAGCCGACCGGGAAGTTCTCATCCCGGGCGCCCTTGCCGGATGGCGTCTCCAAGGCGGCCGGGGCCGCGTCACGCGCTCTGCTTGCCATGACCAACAGCCGATTTCGCCGCAGCCTAGCGAAATCCGTCACCCGACGCTACCTCGAGGCTACACCTCGAGGCGCAACGGCCGCCGAGGCCGCACGCTGCCGTTGCCGCGAGCGCCCGAGCGGGGTAGGAAGCGCTGCTCCTCCTGGATCGGATCGGTCGGCGATGGTGGCTGCGGTCGCGGGCGTCTGGGCGCTGCTGCTCGGGATGGCGCTGCTCATGATCGGCAACGGGCTGCAGGGCTCGCTGCTGGGCGTGCGCGCGTCCCTCGAAGGCTTCCCGACCCTGGTCACGGGCCTGCTCATGTCGGGCTATTATGTGGGCTTCCTCGCGGGCTCGACGCTGACCCCGAAGCTGGTGGCAAGGGTCGGTCACATCCGCGTGTTCGGGGCGCTGGCCTCGCTCGCCTCGACCGCGATCCTGCTCCATGCCCTGCTGGTCCTGCCCGTCCCCTGGGGCCTGATGCGTCTGGTCAGCGGCTTCTGCTACGCCGGGCTCTACGTGGTCGCCGAGAGCTGGCTCAACGACCAGGCGAGCAATCAGACCCGCGGCCGGCTGCTGTCGGTCTACATGGTGGTGAGCCTGGGTGGCATGGCGCTCGGCCAGGGCCTGCTCAACGTCGCCGATCCGGCCGGCCCCAGGCTCTTCATCCTGGTCTCGATCCTGGTCTCGCTCGCGGTCATCCCGATGCTGCTCTCGGCGCGGCCCGGGCCGCCGTTCGCGGCGCTCGCCAAGGTCAGCCCGCGCACGCTCTACCGGGCCTCGCCGCTGGGCGTGGTCGGCATGTTCGGGACCGTGATGGCCCATGGCGCGTTCTTCGGCATGGCTGCGGTGTACGGTCGCGCGGCCGGGCTGTCGGTGCGCGAGATCTCCCTGCTGATCGGCCTCTGGCTGGCCGGCGGGGTGCTGCTGCAATGGCCGATCGGGCGGCTGTCCGATGCCCTCGATCGCCGCCGGGTGTTGACCGCGGTGACCTTCGCAGCCGCGCTGCTGGCGCTGGCAGCGCCGGTCCTGCTCGGGCGCTCGGAGGTCGGCCTGCTCGTGGTGGTCACGCTGTTCGGCGGCCTCGCCCTGCCGATGTACTCGCTCTGCATCGCCCACGCCAACGACTTCCTGGAGCCGGAGCAGATGGTCCAGGCGAGCGGCACGCTGGTCCTGATCGGCGGCATCGGCGCCTCGCTCGGGCCGGTCAGCGCGGCGCTGGTGATGGCGTCGATCGGGCCGCACGGGTTCTTCTGGTGGCTCGCTGCCATCCACGCCGCGATCGGCGTGTTCGCGGTCTGGCGGATGACCCAGCGTCGGGCGCTGCCGCTCGCCGAGCAGGGCCCCTACGTCGCTTTGCCACCGCGCGCCACGCCGGCCGCGAGCGCGCTCTACGCCGAAGTCGCCGAAGCTGAGGCGGCGCCGGCCGAGCAACCGTCGCCCGCGCCGGCTAGTCCAGCTTGAGGTCGAGGAGCGGGATCTCGGAATACAGAAAATCGACCTCGCGGGGCGCCAGATCAGGTGATCGGAAGTAGCGGGGCACGCTGACCGGCTCGGTCTCGGCGGCGATCTCGAAGCCGTCCAGGAAGCGCTGATCGATCGCGAGCAGGCTCGCCCCCGGCGCCAGCACGGCGTTGGCAAAGGCCTGGGCGTGAGGTGCCAGCGCGCCCGGCCGGCCGAGGTGCAGAACCTCGTGGTAGGCGATGTCGGCAGCCTTTTTCTTGACCGAGAGAATCACCAGGCAATCGCCCTCGGGCGCGCGGAGCAGATGCGGCTGGACCGGCAGGTCGCGATGGTCCTCCAGGATTTGCCGCTCATCTTCTGAGACCTCGGGCAGGACCGCGGTGAAGCCGGTGAGCACCTCGATCCCGGCCGCCTCAGCGGTCCGTCGCCAGAGCAACCGCCGCTCATCGAGCAGACCGAGCCCGACCTTGGCCATCAGGCGAAGCGCCGGCGGGTTGCTGCTGAAGGTGGTGTAGGTGACGCTCGGGTCGCGGGTCGCGAGCTCGAGCATGGCGAGGCCCACCCCCTGCCCACGCAGCGTTCGCGCGATGTACCAGGAGCTGAGATTGGCGGTCCGGACGGTCCGCCCGCCGATCTGGCGCTCGGCATGGATGACGCCGAGATAGCCGGCGACCCCACCGTTCTCGATGACGACCACGCCGCAGTCCGGCTTGGCCTCGAGCCAGGCGTAGTCGAACAGCCGGCGCCAGCGCTCGAGGCTGATCCTGCTGCTCATCCGCGCGTGCAGGAAAGCGGCGACCGCATCCCGATCGTCCGGCCCGGCGGTGCGGAGCGAGATCATGGCCGGAACGCGTCCGGCGCGCTCAGCCAGCGCGCCGCCGGGTGGGCGCTGGTGCGGCGGAGCAGCTCGCCGACGAAGGCCCAGGCCGGCGGGTCGAGGGCGAGATGATGGGTCACGAGGCCGGTCGGCTCGGCGGGGTCGGCCGTACCTTTGCGCCGTGCCGCGAGATGGCCGACCAGATCGTCGAGCGCGCGCCCGGTGCCGGCGAACCGGCGGCCCTGCTTCCACCTGATCGGGTCGCAGTGGGCGTTGACCTGGACCAAGCCGGCTACGGCGTTCCTCGTGAGCACGCGCGCCAAAAACCGAAAAGCCGAGGAAGCCGAGCGCCGGCAGGCGCTCTGTGACCCGGGCCGAGATCCGGTTCCAGGGCGGCACCAGGACCGGGAGGAACCGGGCGCCGAAGGCGTCGGCGAGGCGTCGATGTCCCGACGCCAGCTCGCCGCTGACTTGCTCGAGCGGGCGATGATCGCCGAGTTCCCAGGCGCCCTCGCCAGGGCGCGCGTGATTGACGTGGCGCCAGCCGTGCTGCAGCACCGAGACGCCTTCGGAGCCGGCGAGGCGCGCCGTGCAGCTCCGGCGCCATCTGGCCCGGGATGACGGCGAGTGCCAGCGCTACGCCGGCTTCGGCGCCGAGGTCGAGCAGCTGCTCGAGCGCTGGCGTGAGCTCGGCGGCATCGTCGTCCCGCCACCAGAGGGTGGCCGCCCTGCCCGCCTCCGCCCAGCGATCCAGCTCCCCGGCCAGCCCCGCCCAGGCCGCCTCCTCGGCAAGCTGCTCAGCCGCCAAGATCGCTCTCGCCGACCACGCCCCGGTAGATCGTCGCCGCGGTCATCAGGTCGAGATGGGCGCCGCCGCCGTTCTTGTAGACCGTGATGTCGCCGGCGGTACGCTGCCAGGCGAAGCCGGCGGCGAGATCGTAGAGGTCGGCGACAACGTCCCCGGCAGAGATCACGCCGCGCGCGATCGGGATTTTGAGCTCGCCGATGTGGGCGAGCGTGGTCTCGCGGGCATCGACGAACAGCCGGCCGCGGCGCAGCGCCTCGTCGTCCGCCTCGCGCATGGTCGGCGTGAACGCGCCGACCAGGTCGAGATGGGCCCCGGGGCGGAGCCATTTGCCCCGGATCACCGGCGCCTCGCTGCGGGTGGCGACGCTGATGATGTCGGCGGCGGCGACCGACTCCCCGAGGTCGGCCGCGACCTCGACCTCGAGCCCCTCTGGCCGCAGCCGCTCCGCGAGCGCTTGGGCACGCGCGGGCGTCCGGTTCCAGATGGTGACCCGCTCGATTCCGGGGCGGACGCTGAGGTGGGCCTGGATCAGCGGCCCCGCCATCCCCCCCGCGCCGACCATGAGCAGGTGGCGCGCGTCGGGCTGGGAGAGATAGCGGGCGCCGAGCGCCGAATCGGCGGCCGTCTTCCAGGCGGTGATCGCGGCACCGTCGATCACCGCAAGCGGGCGGCCGTCGGCGTGGTCGAACAGCACGAACAGGCCCTGGATCGAGGGCAGCGGCGGCGTCCGTTTCGGGTTGTCGAAGAAGCCGGTCACGGTCTTGAGACCGATGCCGTAACCCTGCTTCCAGGCGGCCCGGTTCAGGAGAATGTTGTCTCCGTCCTGCAGCAGCAGATCCGCGCATTGCCCCCGGCCGAGCTTGTGCCCGGCATCGAGCGCCTCGACCAGGAGGGGCCAGCTCAGTGCCCGGTCGACCTGCTCCTTGTCGATGACGATCATCGGGTGCGTGCCTCAGCCCGCGATACCGGTCTGCCTGAGAATCCCCCGGTAGATCTCGTCGTCGCCGATCACCCCGATCAGTTTGCCATCTTCGACCAGGGCCAGCGGGTTGCCGGTCCTGTGGCGGATCTCGAGGGCGGTGCGCAGCTTGATGTCGGGCGCGGCCGTGACCACCACGTCGCGATCGATGCGCGCGAGATCGAAGCCGTCGTCGAGGGCGACCAGACGACCGGGCTTGTCGGTGATCGTGACCGAGCCGGGCCGGCCCTCGGCGGCGAGCGTCATCACCACCCGCTGGTTGCGATCGAGCAGGACCTGCTCGCCGCGGCGCGCGATCGCCGCCACCGGGGTCATCAGGGAGGCCCCGCGCAGGACGTTGAGCGGGTTCATGTGGGCAACGAAGTCGGCGACGTAACTGTTTGACGGATTGAGGACGATGTCCTCGGGCTCGCCATATTGCACGATCCGGCCGCTCTCCATGATCGCGATGTGGGTGCCGAGCTTCATCGCCTCGTCGAGGTCGTGGCTGACGAACACGATGGTCTTCTTGAGGCTCCGCTGAAGTTCCAAAAGCTCGTCCTGGAGGCGGTTGCGGATCAGCGGGTCGAGGGCCGAGAACGGCTCGTCCATGAGCAGGATGTCGGCATCGGTCGCGAACGCGCGCGCGAGGCCGACCCTTTGCTGCATGCCGCCCGAGAGCTCGTGGGCGTGCTTGTCCCGCCATTGGTCGAGGTTGACCATCTTGAGCTTGGCCTCGACCACCTGGTCGCGCTCGGCCTTGGGCATGCCGCGCAGCTCGAGGCCGAAGCCGACGTTCTCGGCGACCGTGCGCCAGGGCAACAGCGCGAACTGCTGGAAGACCATGGCGATCCGCTGGGTGCGCAGGCGCCGAAGGGTCGCCGGGTCGCACTTGGTGACGTCCACCGGACCGGCCGCATCGTCGACCACGACCTCGCCCCGGGTCGCCTTATTGAGGCCGTTGATGCAGCGCAGCAGGGTCGACTTGCCCGAGCCCGAGAGCCCCATCAGGACGCAGATCTCGCCCGGCTCGATCGCGATCGTGGCGTCGGCGACGCCGATCACGTGGCCGGTCCGCTCGAGGATCGCCTGGCGGTCCTCGCCCTGGTCGAGCAGGTCGAGCGCCTGCTGGGGCTTGGGTCCGAAGACGATGTCGACGTGGCGGAAGTCGACCTCGACCTTGGGCTTCGCCGCCGCTTCGGACGCCATCGCCTCAGCCTCCCGTGCTGCCGCGCTGCTTGCAGACCCGGTCGAGCATGATCGCGACCAGCACGATCGCGAGGCCGGCCTCGAAGCCCTGGGCGATGTTGACCGAGTTGAGGGCGCGCACGACCGGCTTGCCGAGGCCGCCGGCGCCGACCAGGGCCGCGATCACGACCATCGAGAGCGACAGCATGATGCACTGGGTGAGGCCCGCCATGATGGTCGGCGTGGCATGTGGCAGCTCGACCTTGTAGAGCAGCTGCCAGCGGGTCGCGCCGAACGCCTCGCCGGCCTCGATCAGGGGCTTGGGCACCGAGACGACGCCGAGATAGGTGAGCCGGATCGGCGCCGGGACCGCGAAGATGATGGTCGAGATCAGGCCCGGCACGGCGCCGAGGCCGAACAGGATCAGGGTCGGGATCAGATAGACGAAGGTCGGGATCGTCTGCATCATGTCGAGGATCGGCCGGATCGCGGTGTAGAGCCACGGCCGGTGCGCCGCGGCGATCCCGATCGGGATGCCGATCAGCATGCAAAAGCCGGTCGCGAACACGACCAGCGCCAGGGTCTCGATGGTCTCGTTCCAATAGCCGAGGTTCATGATCAGGAGCAGCGAGACCACGACCATGGCGACTAGGCCGAGCGAGCGGTGCAGCCAGTAGGCAAGCGCTGCGAACAGGGCGACCAGGGCGAGCGGCGGCACCGCCTGCATGACCCCGATCAGGCCGTCGATCAGGAAGCCGAGCCCGGCCGAGATCGCATCGAACAGCCAGCCGGCATGATCGATCAGAAGATTGACCAGATCCTCGACCACCTTGCCGATCGGGATCTTGTGGGCCGCCAGCCAGTCCATCGCCGCTCTCCTTCCGCCAGCCCCGCGCGCCTCAAGCCGGCAGCCTGCGGCAACAAAGCCTCACCCGCCGGCCGGCCGCCGTCAACTCCCTTGAGCGGGGCTCCCTTGAGCGGGGCTCGCCAGAGCGGGGCTCGCCAGCTTGCCGGCGCCCGGAGGCCACCCTAGGCTGGCAGGCTGGGGATGACGCGTGGGAGGCGGATGCTCATGATCGACACCGGCGCGATCGATCGGGCGCTGCGGCAGGCGGTCGCTGCCGGCGACGTGCCTGGGGTGGTCGCGGTGGCGGCCGATGCGCAGGGCGTCGTTTACGAAGGCGCCTTCGGGCTGCGCCATCTCGGGGACGGTCCGGCGATGACCCTGGACACGGTCTTCTGGATCGCCTCGATGACCAAGGCCGTGACCTCGGTCGCCGCCCTGCAGCTGGTCGAGCGCGGCCTGCTCGAGCTCGACGCGCCGATCGGCGCGCTGCTGCCCGGGCTCGCCGCGCCCCAGGTGCTCGAAGGCTTCGACGCCGAGGGCGCGCCGCGGTTGCGGCCGGCCCGGCGGCCGATCACCCTTCGCCACCTGCTGACCCACACCGCGGGCTTCGGCTACGACATCTGGAACGCCGAGATCAACCGCTACATGGCCGCGACCGGCCTGCCGCCGACCGGCAGCGGCCGCCTCGCGGCGCTCGCCGCACCGCTCCTGTTCGACCCCGGCGAGCGCTGGAACTACGGCATCAACACCGACTGGGTCGGGCGCGCGGTCGAGGCGGCGAGCGGCCGCGCGCTCGACGTCTATTTCCGGGAGCGGATCTTCGGCCCGCTCGGCATGACCGAGACCGGCCACGTGCCGCGGCCCGAGCAGCGGGCCCGCCGGGCGGCGATGCATCAGCGCGTGGCCGACGGCGGCCTGGCACCGGTCGCGTTCGCTCTGCCCGAGGCGCCCGAGTTCTTCAGCGGCAGCGGCGGCCTGTATTCGACCGCCGGCGACTACCTGCGGTTCGCCCGGATGATCCTGGGTCGCGGGCGCCTGGACGGGGCCGAGCTGCTGCGCCCCGAGACCGTGGACCTGATGGCGACCAACCAGATCGGCCCCCTGACCGTCGGCGCGATGACGAGCGCGCTGCCCGAGCGCTCCAACCGGGTCGAGCTCTTCCCCGGCATGGTCAAGCGCTGGGGGCTCGGCTTCATGATCACGACCGCGGATGCGCCCCCCGGGCGCGCGGCCGGCAGCCTGACCTGGGCGGGCCTCGGCAACACCTACTACTGGATCGACCCGGGCGGAAGGTCACGGGCGTTCTGATGACCCAGATCCTGCCGTTCGTCGACCCCGCCGTCATGCTGCCCTACGCCCGCTTCGAGGCGCGCTCTACGACGCGCTCGGCGCCGCCTGAGCGAAACCCTTGCGGG
>CAVSRN010000027.1:0-10691 GCA_963730195.1 uncultured Alphaproteobacteria bacterium | reverse complement strand
CCCGCTGGCGCACCGGCGTCGTGCTCGGCGCCGCCGGCTGCACGGTCCTGGTCCGCGGCGACCGCGACAAGAAGCGCATCGACATCAGCGTCGCCGGTCCCGAAGGCCTCCGCCGCTCGGCGCTCAACGTCGTGCTCAACGACCTCGAAGAGGTCCACGCCCGCAACCCGGAGATCGGCGAGAAAGCCCTGGTGCCACTCACCGACCAGCCCGACCTCGACGTGAGCTACGACCACCTGCTCAGGCTGGAGGCGCGCTACGGCCTCGACCATAGCTTCGACCCCGAGGACGCCGATCGCTCCTACACGGTGCGCGAGCTGCTCGAAGGCGTCCGCCGCGACGAGTCCGGTCAGGAGGGTGACCATCGAAAGCGCTACCGGATCTCGGCGGGGGACAACGCTCACATCACGGTTGTCGAGGGCGGGGTCCGTGGCGGCGGCGCCCAGATAGGTCAGCGTCTCGGCCGCGACAATTCCGGGAAGTCGTGGCGATCAGCGGTAGGGTCATGGCGGTACTTCTCGATCGCCTGCGGCTTGGGAGCGGTCGTCCTCGCGCTTGTGATCTGGTCTCTACCCTCCAACGAGTGGCGAGCCATCGTGGGCGGTCTGGTCGGGCTGGGCGTGCTGGTGACGGCGTTCATGCTGTCGATGAACCCGACCTACTTCTACCGGCGCACTCTGAGCTACGTGATCCCGGCCGGCCTGTTGCTGAACGCCGTTGGCTTCACCGTCGACGTGATCGCGCCGGGCGGCCGGTTCCAGTGGAATGGTGCGGTCAGCGGCTGGTTCTTCGTCGCCTGGGCGGCGGTCGTCGGCTGCCTCGTCGTCGGTGACGTCAAGCAGAGCCGATGAAGCGTCTTGCGCGAAGAGCGTGGGCGCGCGAGCTTGCTGGCGGTGGCAAGGGGAGGGAGCTGGGATGATCGGAACGCGCGGAATGGCGCGGCTGGCGGCCGCCTGTGGCCTTGCGGTCTGGCTGCTGGCGGCGGCGGGGGCTGGCGCGGCGGAGCGGGCGACCAACGGCGTCATCGTCTACGAGAGCGATTTCGGGCTCAAGGATGGGGCGGTCTCCGAGATGCGGGGCGTGGCGGTCGGGGTCGATCCGACCCTGCGGCTGGAGAACCTGACTCATGAGATCCCGGCGTTCAACATCTGGGAGGGGGCGTATCGGCTCGCCCAGAGTGCGCCCTACTGGCCGGCCGGCACGGTGTTCGTGGCGGTGATCGATCCGGGGGTCGGCACCGAGCGCAGGTCGATCGTCATGAAGACCAGGTCCGGGCATTATTTCGTGAGCCCCGACAACGGTACCCTGACCCTGGTCGCCGATCAGCTCGGGATCGAGGCGGTGCGCGAGATCGACGAGACGAAGTTCCGGCGGCCGGGCTCGGAACAGTCCGCGACCTTTCACGGCCGCGACGTCTATTCCTACACCGCGGCGCATCTGGCCTCGGGCAAGGCGAGCTTCGAGGAGATCGGGCCGGAGCTCGCCGGGGAGATCGTGCGCATCGCGTATCAGAAGCCGGAGCTCGTGGGCTCCCGGGTGCGCGGCAACATCCCGATCCTCGACGTCCAGTACGGCAACGTCTGGACCAACATCGACCGCGCGACCTTCGAGCGGCTCGGCATCGTCAAGGGCGCGCCCGTCAGCGTCCGCATCTTCAAGGAGCAGGCACAGGTCTACCAGGGCAGCATGCCCTACGTCTCGACCTTCGGCGACGTGCCGGAGGGCGACCCGCTGCTCTACCTGAACAGCCTGGACGACGTGGCGCTGGCGATCAACTGGGGCGATTTCGCCCGGACCCACAGCATCGGCTCCGGCCCCGAATGGCGGATCGAGGTCGCCAAGCCCTGACCCGTATGAAGGGCCGGCACCCTATTTGCGGGAACTGCCCAAACGCGCCCAGAAAGCCAGACGCAAGTCTCAAAATGCGGCTCCGGGCAGCCTCGCAGGCTGGTTCGGGCCGTCGGAGGCTTGCCTCTAGGGCGCGAACCGGCGCATGATCGTCCACCGAAGGCCCTGCAAACGGGGAATCCCGGCTGAGAAGAGCAAGGGTGAGTATTGTGCCCCCCCGACCTCAGGTGGGTCGGCCCGAGACCGAGGTGGATGATCGCGCCAGACCCGGAGCGGACCAGCGCCATCCTCGCCCAGCTTCGGCGCGAGCTTCGCCGCTCAAAGCCGCATCAGCCGGAATTCGCCGTGCTCGAGCGCTTTCGGGACCAGTCCGGCCTCTTTGTTGACGTCGGTGCCAACCTCGGCCAGAGCATCGCCACGCTAAGGCAGTACAGCACGGCCATGCGGGCGGTCTGCTTCGAGCCGCTGCCCTGGCTGGAGCCGGCGCTGGCCGAGCTGAAGCATCTCCAGCTCATCGACGCGTATCGCATTGTGGCGCTCGGCGATCGCTCGGTCGGTACGGTGCGGCTGGTCGTGCCGTGGGTCGATGACGTGCCGCTGCTCACGCGCGCGACACGCCACCACGCGAAGTTTGCGGATCCGGCATATCAAGAGGCCCTCAGGCGCCTGGCAAGTCGTCCGGAGGGCGCGGTGCGGCTGGAGCAGGTCGACGTCCGCTGCATGCGGCTCGACGATCTTGCGCTCAAGCCCACGATCCTGAAGGTCGACGTGGAGGGCGAGGAGCTTGCGGTTCTCCGCGGTGCGGTCGGCACCATCAACGCGCATCGGCCGTTCCTACTGGTGGAGCCGAGCCGGGATCGACGAGAGATAGCCGAGCTCATGCGTCTTCTCGACTATGTCGGCTATCGCTGGGCGGTCGGAAATCTGGTGCCGTGGGACGGCGGGCCGGCAGAGAACGTCTGGTTCGAGCCCGAGGTCCGCCCGAGCTCGGGTAGGACGTTAGAGCCGCCGGAGGACCTGCTCGGTTATCTTGGCGAAGATCCGGCGTTGCGCTGACTGGCGCGCACCGCCTGCCCCGTGATACAAGAAGGCCGGCTGATGGGGACGTTTCCGATGCCCGTGGTTCTCGCCAAGATCCGGGTCGCGCCGGATGGCACCATTTCCGGCCAGGCGCCGCGCGAGCTGCCACCCGGCGACTACCAGGCGCCGATCCGGCTACCGGAGCCGAAGCCAAAGCGCAGACGCCTCGACCTGCCGGTCCATGATGCCTATTGGGATGATGGCGTCTCGCTGCGTCGCGAGGACATCTACAATTCTGACGGGCGCTGAGCTGGCGTGTTCGTCGACACCAACGTCCTGATTTATTCGACCCGGTCGACGAGTTCATTCCATGCCCGCGCCGTCGCGGCTTTGGCAACTGCCGCGGGTTCCGAAGCGCAAATCGCCATCAGTCGGCAGGTGATTCGGGAGTATCTGTCCGTCGTGAACTCGTCCGAGTGGGGATAGCGAGCCGCTGCCGATGGTCGACGCATTGGCGGACGTCGAGCGCTTCGTCGCGGCTTTCGACGTTCTCGAGGACGGCCCGGAGGTCGGCGCGCTTCTCGGCGATCTCTGCCGCAGCGTTGCCATCGGAGGGCGCCAGGTGCACGACGCCAACATCGTCGCGACCATGTTGGCGCACGGCGAAATCCCGGCTGCTGACCGCCAATCGGAGCGACTTTCGGCGCTTCGAGCCGCGGATCGAGCTCGTCGGAATCTGAGGGCTGGTCCAGCGGTCCTCACCGGACGGGGGTTGCTTTTGCGCTTGGCGCGGACGTGGCGTTCTGGCGTAGAGTTCGGCTGCGCAAAACCACGGTTGAGGAGGCGAAGTCATGGCGGGGGTCACGCCGAAAGCCAAGAATCATGAGCAGCTGGGGCCGACGGCCTCGCGCTTCGTCGACGTCGGCGGGCTGCCCTGGGAGGAGAGCCGGTTTCCGGGCATCTCGACCAAGACGCTGTACTTCGACCAGGCGACCGGCTCGGTGACGGCGCTGATCAAGATGGCGCCGGGCGCGGGCCTGCCCGATCACGAGCATCCGCTGACCGAGCAGAGCTACGTGCTCGAGGGCGCGCTGGTCGATGACGACGGGCGCTGCGAGGCCGGCGACTTCGTCTGGCGGCCGGGCGGCAGCCGGCATCAGGCCTGGTCGCCCGAGGGCTGCCTGGTGCTCGGGATCTTCCAGGTGCCGAACAAGTTCTTCGAAGAGGGCGGCAAGGTCACCGATGTCCTCGGCCAGGAGTGGGACACGGCCTGGAGCGAGGCGGGCAACCTCAAGGCCGCCGGCTGACCCGCCGCCGGCTGCGAGGATGGCGGGGCGAGGTCGCCGGCGTGGCCGGCTGAGGTCAGTAAAAGAAGCGGTAGCCGAAGAATTTTGCCATCAGCCGGAGCGCGAGGTCGGTGCCCAGCAGCCGCTTCGCCCAGTGGGCCTTGAGCGCGTTGGCGCCGACCAGATAGCGAAAGCGCGGCCGTGATGCCGCGAGCGCGCGGACGATGACCCGGGCCACCACCTCCGGATCGAGGCCGTTGCGGCTGTCGATCGCCGCGACCACCCGCCGATAGCCGTCGTCGACGAACGGGTTGCCGGTTGGCCGGTAGTCGTTGCCGGTCTCGTTGAAGCCGGTGTTGACATTGCCGGGGTGGATGATGATCGGCCTGATCCTGCGGTAGGAGATCTCGACCGCAAGCGCTTCGTAGAACCGCTCGAGGCCGGCTTTGGTCGCGGCATAGAGCGATTCCATCGGAATGCCGATGTCGGCGCAGTTCGAGCTGATGCCGATGAGCCGGCCGCCGTACTTCACCCACGGCAGGACGCCGCGCAGGAATTTGATGTGGGCGATCAAGTTGACGTTCACGACCCGCTCGATCAGGGCGTCGGGCACGAGCTCGGCCGGATAGGTCGCGTGGACGGCGGCCGACAGGATCACCGCATCCAGCCTGCGCCCGGACTCCCCGAGCGCCGTCAAGGCGTTGGCCAGCGAAACCGGGTCGGCCAGGTCGAGGCCGACGGTCGTCACGCGGTCCGCCGCCTCGCCGCGCAGCCCGGCGAGTGCCGTCAGGTCCTTGTCGGCAACCAGCAGCCGGCAGCCCGCCGCCAGCAGCAGCCGGCAGGTGGCCCGCCCGATGCCCCTGGCGCCGCCCACGACCAGGACGTCGGTACCGGCGAGATCTGTCATCGATCAGCATGTCCCCATCGATCAGCCTTTGCCAAAGCGTGACCCGCCGGTCGAGATTGCCGCGCGCGGCCGGACCACGCAACCGGATCGCCGGCCGATCCGATCCGCGGGGGTGCGGTCAGGCTCCGCTGGTCGCGCTGCGCCGGCTCGACTACAGTGCGGACGCAGGCGCTCCGAGGCGGCAGGGCGGATGATGGCGCGAACGATCACCAGGACTCTGGGCACCGGGCCTGTTGCTCGTGGCGCTGATCGGGCTCGCGGTCTACGGACCGGCGGTCTGGATCGCCCTGTTCGGCGAGGACACGGCGGGCCAGAGCGCGGTCTTCGCTTATGCGATCCCGACCGCGCTGTGGCTCGCCGGCGCCTGGGCCGTCAGCCGGCTCGTCGATGGCCTGCTCTGGGATCAGCTGACCCGCAGCGGCCTCGGCCGGGCGGTGCCGCGGCTGGTGCGCGATGCGCTCACCCTGATCGTCTTCATGGTGGCGCTCGGCGGCATCCTCGCCAACGTCTTCGGCTATCCGCTGACCGGCTTCTTTGCCGCCTCCAGCGTCATGGCCCTGGTGCTTGGCCTGGCGCTGCGCAACGTCATCCTCGACATCTTCACCGGCCTCGCGATCAACCTCGACAGCTCCTACCAGATCGACGACTGGATCGAGGTCCACCACCGGGACTTCAAGGAGCCGATTGCGGCCGGGTCGTCGACATCAACTGGCGGACCACCCGGATCGAGCGCGAGGACGCCAAGACGGTCGTGATCCCGAACAATCTGATGAGCATGTTCGTGACCACCAACTACTCCAAGCCCGATCGCCTGGCGCGCTTCGATGTCACGATTCCGCTGGATTTCGGCGTGCCGACCGACCGCGCCCTGCGCCTGCTGCTGGGCGGCGTGATGGCCGCGATCGGCCCGCGCGGCCCGGTCGGCCAGCCGGCCCCGAGCGTGCTGATCGGCGGGGTCAGCGAGCGCGGCGTCGAATACCGGGTCCGCTACTACATCCGGATGGGCCAGGTGCCGCCCAACACCGCGCGCAGCAACGTTTTGAAATCGGTCCTCGACCGGCTCGCCACCGCCGGAATCGAACCCGCTTATCCGAAGGAGGACGTGTTCCACGCCCGCATGCCGCCGCGCGACCGTGATTGGGCGTCGACCGGAGCGCGGCTCGCCCTGCTCCAGAAGGTCGATCTGCTGGCCGGCACGCTCGAGCCGGACGAGCTGGCCGAGCTCGCCCGGCGGATGGAGGCGCGCGACTTCCGCCCGGGCGAGCCGCTGATCCGGCAGGGCGAGCCCGGCCGCTCGATGTTCATCCTGGCCGAGGGTGTGGCCGAGGTCGTGCTGGCGTCCGAGGCCGGCGGTTCCGCCGCTGCCGGCGCGCGCCTCTACCCGGGCCAGCCGGTCGGCGAGATGGCGCTCCTGACCGGCGCCCCGCACGCCCTGACCGCGCGCGCCCTGACCGAGCTGGTCGCCTTCGAGATCGCGAGCCGGCACATCGAGCCCCTGCTCGAGGCGCGGCCCGAGCTCGCCGGCGCGCTCAGCTGGCAGATCGCCGAACGCCGCCTGCGCCAGGCCCAGACCCGGCCCGACCAGACCGGCGAGCAGACGACCCAGGAGACCCAGCGGCTCTCCCAACAGATCCTCGCCCGCATGCGCTCGCTGTTCGGCGGCCCCCCCGGCAGTCGCCGGGTCGGCTGATCGACGCCCGGCCTCGTCTGCGACTCCCTGCCGCCCGACTCGTTCGAGCCGATGGCCGCGTGAGGCTGAGCCGCGAGCCACCCGTGAAGGCTGCGCGCACAGACAAGTTGGAGGGATGCGCCAGCCCCTGACGGTGCGCCGGGCCGGCGACCGCTTCGATCGGTGGCTCCTCTGGGCCCTGGTCGTCGTCCTGGCCTTTGCGCCCTTGCCGCTTGGCAGCAACCGCCCGATTCCCTGGACCTTCCAGGCGCTGGTGACGGCCATCCTGCTGCTCGCCTGGAGCGCGCGCGCCGCGATCATCCCGGCCAGAGCCTCGGTCACGCCCGATCGCCTCTGGCCGGCGCTGGCCGGGTTCGCCCTGGTGCTGGCCGCAATCGATCTCCAGATCCTGCCGTTCCTGCCGCGCTCCTGGCACCATCCGATCTGGCTCGAGGCCGCCGCAGTGCTTGGCGACGAGGCGCAGGGCGCCGTCTCGGTCGACCGCCATGCCACTGGCACCGCCGCGATGCGCCTCCTGACCTACGCCGGCGTCTTCTGGCTCGCCGTACAGCTGGGCCGCATCAGAGACGGCGCCCCGCGGATCATCCGGGCCCTCGCCTTCATCGGCCTGGCCTACGCCGTCTACGGCCTGCTCGCCTATTTCTCCGGCCTCGATGCCGGGCTTTGGTGGCTGCGGGGGGCCCGGGGGCGGGTAGTCACGAGCACGTTCGTCAACCGCAACCACTACGCCACTTACGCCGGCCTGGGTCTGCTCTGTGCCGCGGGTTTGCTGATCAACATGGTCGCCGGAGGCTACCGCGCTTCGACGAAGAACCGGCCGACGCTGCGGCGGTTGCTGCTCCGGATCACTGCCTATGGCTGGTGGTTGATCGCTGCGGTCGCTTGCTTGGCGCTCGCGCTCGTCATGACCGCCTCGCGCGCCGGCTTCGCCAGCAGCGCCATCGGGCTCGCGACCTTGCTCGGGGCGCTCGGCGTGACCCGGCGGCTATCGCCTCGCGTCGTCGGCGCCGGCGCCGCGCTCGCGGTGGTGCTCGGCATCGCCGTGCTCGCCTTCGGCGGCGACGATCTCGAGACCCGCCTGGTCGGCACCAATCTGCAGCATGAGGGTCGGTTCCCCATCTACGCGCGCGTCGTCCACGCGATCCTCGACCAGCCCTGGCTCGGCACCGGCTATGGCACCTTCGAATACGTCTTTCGCGCCTACAAGGCGTCGTTCGACAATTTCGTCTGGGATCACGCCCACAACACCTACCTGGAGAACGCCCTCGAGCTCGGCATCCCGGCAGCGACCGCCCTGGTCCTGGCGATCGGCTGGCTCGCCGTTCGCTGCGCGCAGTCTTTGCGGGAACGCCGCCGCAACGCTCTGTACCCCGGCCTCGGGGTCGCGGCGACGGTGCTGGTCGGGCTGCACGCGCTGCTCGACTTCAGCCTCGAGATCCCGGCGGTCGCCGTCACCTACGCCGCCATCCTCGGGGCCGCCTTCGCGCGCGCACCGACCCGCGCCCGACGCGCGCGCCATCGCCGCCGGATCGGCTGGCGCAGCCGGCGCTATCGGCTGGGCGTCGGCCTCGCGGCGCTCACCGCCGCGCTGCTGCTGGCGCTCGCCGTGCCGCGGGTGGGGGCGCAGCTGACCGCGCTGCCGACGATGCTCGCCAAGTGGCAGATGGACGCCGGGCGGGTTCCCGGGCCCGACACCCTGACGCGCGCGATCGAGGCCGGGCATGCCGCCCTGGCCTGGAACGCCGACCCCAAGCTCTGGTCGACCATCGGCGCCGCCGAGCTGCTCCTGGCGCAACGCCCTGAGCTGGCGGGCGGGGCGCGGCGGCAGCGCCTGGTCCGGGCCGAGCGGGCGCTGCGTGAGGCGCTCGCCCGCGCGCCCGCTAGCCCGGTCGCCTGGACCCGGCTCGCCTACGCGGTCCTCTTTCTGGGTGGCGACCCCGCGATCGTCAGCCAGGCGCTCGCCCTCTCGGCCCTGACCGGCCCCAATGACGCGCCCCTGCTGGCGCTGCGCTCGGCGCTCGCCGCGGCCGCCTGGAATCACCTCGACGCCCGGACGCGCGCCCTGTTCGCGCCCCAGTTCGCCCAGACCATGCGGGTCGATCCCCAGCGCCTGGTCGACCTGGTGCGCCGGAGCGCGCCCGCCGTCAGCGTGGTCCGCACCGAGCTCGAGGACGATCCCGCCCTCCTCGCCAAGTTCGACCACATCCTCCTGATCCTCGGACGCAGCTGACCCCGGCATGCTTTCCGGTTGACGGCGGCGACCCGGAAAAGCTCGGTCACCAGCACGTCGCCGTGACGGTATGGGCCAGCGCTCAGCTAGGCGACGCGAAAGTCTGTACGCCGATCAAGAGATCGCACGGCCCCCTACTGTAACATAAAGATGAAAAATAAGCTTTAGGAGATCCAGAGGTGGTGTAATCAAAATAATCCGGCCGTTCACGGCCATGTTCGACCTCAAGAACGAAGTCGTTTTCACCTCCAACCGGGCCCAGCGGACTTCCAACAGCACCGAAGTCTCCTATTGTTCCTCCTATTAGGAAAGCGCGGCTTACGGTCCCCGCATCGACATCCACCCCCTCAAAATTGCCAACCACATTGTGGGGGGTGAAACTGTCGTAATTCATCTGGACGCGTGTCGGAAACACGAGTGTGGTAGAGTTGGTATTCTCTTTAAACTGAAACTCGAAAAACCCTACGACCGGATCAACCGGCGGCTTGATCCCCGCAGTGGTGAATGACTTGAAATTCGTCGCCGCGAAAACGATTCTCGTGACCAGCGTCGCGGCCGCGGCGAAGCTGGTCGGCAGCAGCACGGCGATGATCGCGAGCAGGATCGGCCAACTCGGACGCCGAAACCGCATGGCTTGCCCTCCATAATGAGGTGCTACATCCATACCATCGCCTGGCCTGAAAATGCAATGACTTCAGGAAATATAAGTCGGATAGAAAAGGTGTCAGGATAGAAAAGGTGTCAGGAACCTTTTCCCCCTTTTCTCCTTTCCAATTGGTTCCTGACACCTTTTCCCTCCAATTGGTTCCTGACACCTTTTCCCTGACAATTGGTTCCTGACACCTTTTCCCCTGACACCTTTTCCCCGCCCAGCTGGCAGATCGCCGAGCGCCGCCTGCGCCAGGCCCAGACCCAGCCCGACCAGACCGGCGAGCAGACGACCCAGGAGACCCAGCGGCTCTCCCAACAGATCCTCGCCCGCATGCGCTCGCTGTTCGGCGGCCCCCCCGGCAGTCGCCGGGTCGGCTGAGCCTCGGAGGTCATCTCCTAAGCCGCGACCCGCGGCTCGATGGCGTCGATCGCATCGCCCATCTGCTGGCGGGCGAGGTCGAGCTCATAAGCCTTTTGCAGATTGAGCCAGAGGTCCGGTCCGGTGCCGAACCAGCGGCCGAGCCTGAGCGCCGTATCGGCAGAGATGTTGCGCCTGCCGGCCAGAAATCTGGGAGATCCGGTTAGCCGGCACATGGATGCGCCGGGCAAGCTCGGCGGCGCTGATCCCGAGCTCCTCGAGCTCGTCGTCCAGGAACTCACCCGGGTGAATCGGCGTCCGTGCCATTCCCTCGCTCCCTCAGTGGTAATCGACGATCTCGACCAGCCAGGCACCGTCGTCACGCCACTCGAAACAGATCCGCCATTGCCGGTTGATCCGAATGCTATATTGTCCAGCCCGATCACCCTTCAGGGCTTCAAATCGGTTGCTCGGCAGCATCCTCAAAGCGCGCAAACTGTCCGCGGCATCGAGCAGACGCAGCCGTTTCTCAGCCTGTCGCGCAAATCCTTGGAACTCGAAGACCCGGTCGCCATCGAACAACCGCTCCGTGCGCCTGTCCTTGAAGCTTCGGATCATGCGTCAAGGTGGCACATCTGACGCGGTACGTCAAGCGTATTGCGCGGCTCTCCGGACGTCGTGCGATCGGTCGGCGCGGCCCT
>CAVSRN010000026.1:0-70413 GCA_963730195.1 uncultured Alphaproteobacteria bacterium | reverse complement strand
CCGCCGCCGCGAGCAAGCCTCGAAGCCGCCGGGCGGCGCTGTCGAGGTTCGCCAGCAAGACCTCGCGGCCCTCGATCTGGGGCGCGACGGTGATCGTCCCGACCTGGGCGATCTCGATCGTGGCCGGCTCGATGACCTGGCGCTCGCTCGTGGGCTCGGCCAGCGGGACGCCGTCGAGCCGGATCCGCTCGAGCGCCGGCCCGTCGATCGCGAAGCGGATCTGGGTGGCGACCGCCTGCAGCGCGGCCGCGGCGCGCTCGTGCTCGCGCCTGGCCGACCGCAGCTGTTCGACCTGGCTCTCATCGAGCTGGATCGCCGCCACCCGGAGCCGAAGCGCCTGCGCCTGCGCGACCGCCGCCTGCACCGCTTTTTGCTGCTCGCCGAGGTGGCGAAGCGTCTCGAGCAGGCGGGCAAAGCTTTGCAGTCGGCGCCACCGCGTCTGGGCCCGGGCGGCGGCCAAGCGCCGTTCCTCGAGTTCGCCGCGCCTGAGCTGCAGGCGCTCAATCTCGGCCTCGCTGCGCGCGAGCGCCTCGCCTTCGGTCGCCGCCTCGGCGCCCGCTGCCGTGACCCGCGCCTGCAGCTCCTCGATCCTGGCGGCGATCTTGGCGCGCCGCTCGAGCTCCTCGCGCCGGCGCTCGTAGCTCCCGGGCAGCGAGCCCGCACTGGGCCTCGGCGGTCCGGATCTGGTCCTGCAACGCCTTCAGCTCGTCGCAGCGGCGCTGGGCCTCCTCGCGCTGGCCGAGCAGTCGCCTGTCCTCGCGCTCGTCGCGGAGCTCCGCGAGCCTTTGGCGCGCCGCTTCGAGCTGCTCGACCTCGCCCGCCAGACGGGCCTTCGCCTGGCGCAAGCGATCGCCCTCCTCGATCAGGGCGTCGATCTCCGCGATGACCTGCTTGTAGCGGCCCTTTGGGCGCTCGTAGGCGCCGATCAGCTCGCCGAGCGCCTGCTGGACCGCCTTCCTGACGTCCGAGGCCTCATCCGTGCCGAGGAGCGCACCGATCTCGGATGCCAGGGAGCCCTCGATGCTGCGGCGCGCCCGCTCGGCGATCTCGGGCTGGCCGAAGGAGTCGCCCTGGCCGACCCAGAGCACGCTCCAGGCACCGAGCTGCTCCGCCGTGATGCCGCGGTTGCCGGGCTCGGCGAAGCCGAGCAACCGCTGCAGCTCCTCCTCGGCCTCGGGGCCCTCGAACCGACGCCCGTCGGGCAGGCTCAAGCGGGCGTACTCGTTGCGCAGGAAGCGCTTCTCGATCCGATAGAGCCGGCCGTCGAGCTCGAAATCGAGCGCGACCCAGGGCGCGGTCTTGTGTCCCGAAGGCTGCAGCGCCTTGATATGCTCGCCGCCTGCCCGATGGCGCTCGAACAGCACGGCGTGGAGTGCTGCCATGATCGTCGACTTGCCCATCTCGTTCGGGCCGCAGAGCAGATTGAGGCCGTCGTCGAAGCCCGCGACCCGCACGGGGCGGTCGAACTTCTTGAACTGATCGAGCTCGAGCGCGCGCAGCTTCATGACCGGGTTCGCGCATGCTCGACGCACAGGCGCAGCAGCGCCATCTGCGCGATCTCGCGTTCCTCGCCGGCCGAGCCGGCGACCAGCTCGCTCAGGCGTTCGACGGCCGCGCGCAGAACGCCGCCGCTCGCGATCGCGTCGAGGTCCTCGGCGAGCGGAGCGACCAGCAGGCGATCGCGCAGCTCCAGGCAGCGGAGCGCGGCGCGCAGCCGCTGCCCGATCAGCTCATCGAAGCGCAGACGGTCGGCCAGCGACAGCCTGCCCTCGACCTCGAGGCGGACCAGGAGACGGGCGGGATCCGGCTGCCGCGCGCGCAGGCGTTCTTCCAGCAGGTCGATGTCGTCGGCGCCGTGGATCACGACCTGCTCGCGATGCCAGTGGAAGCACCCGGTGGCGAGCGAGGTCACGGACGGGGGCGCGCCCGGACCCGCCAGGTCGACCAGGAGCGCGGCGCCGCTGGCCGGCTGGTCGAAGTCGTCGGGCTCGGGCGTGCCCGAGTACCAGCAGCGCGGGCCGATCTCCAGCGTGCTGTGCCAGTCGCCGAGCGCGAGGTAGTCGAGCCGCGCGGTCTCCGGCCGGCTCGGCGCGATCCGGTTGGCGGTCTGGCCCGGGGTCGAGCCGAAATCCCTGATCGACCCGTGCGCCAGACCGATCCGGATCGCACCCTCGGGCGTGCTGGCATCGTCCATGAAGGCCGTGAGGTCGCTGAGGCTGTGCTTGCGCCGCAGGGGCGCCGGCAGGAGCCAGGCCGCGCCGTCGCCGATCGGCACCGGCTCGGGACGGCGGTGGACCTGGATGTTGACGGGCAGCTCGCGGCGGCACAGCCGATCCCAGACGCCGCTCGGGCGATCGGGATCATGGTTGCCGGGAATCAGGTGCCAGGCGAGGCTCGGGAAGGTGCGCATGCGCTCGAGCGGCTGGTCGAGCGGGAGATCACCGACCCCGTCGTGCTCATAGACGTCGCCCGCGACCAGGACCGCACTCGCGTGGTGCTCGCGCGCCAGACGACCGATGGTCGTAATGGCTTCGAGCCGCGCGTCCCGGAGGGCGTGCGTCGCGGAATTGTCGAGAAAGCTGAAGACCTTGCCAATCTGCCAATCGGCGGTGTGCATGAACCGCACGGGCTGCACTCCGGAGCGCGATCGAGCGGAAGCGCACGCTGCGGCCGCGCGACAACACCCTTTACCGGCAAACTGGCGCGGACCAGCTCAACCTTCGCTCGAACATCGTCTACTTGCCCGCGCCCGGCGGCCAACGCAAGGGTAAATGTCGAGCCGCCTTGCGGCCGGGGCAGGGTTCAGCTGCGCATGCGGGCGCCGGTCGGGTCGTAGAGGGACGCGGACACCACCCGGGCCGGGCGGTCGTCGCCGAGGATCGTGACCTCGAGCTCGGTCCCGGGCGTTGCGCAGGCGGGCTCGAGGTAGGCGAGCGCGATGCTCTGCCCGACCGTGTGGCCGTAGCCGCCCGAGGTCACGAAGCCGACCACGCGGCCGTCGGCGAGCACTGGCTCGTCGCCCCAGGCATCGGCATCGGCGGCCTCGACCACGAGCGTCGCGAGACGATGGCTGGGCGGCTGGTCCCGCTGGCGGAGCGCCGCTGCGCGGCCGACGAAGTCGCCCTTCGTGAAGTCGATGAACCGGTCGAGGCCGGCCTGGAAGGGCGTCTGGTCCGGGGTGTACTCGCGCAGCCAGGCGCCGAAGCTTTTTTCCAGACGCAACGAGTTCAACGCGCGGCCGCCGAAGTGCGCGAGACCGAGATCCGCGCCGGCCTGAACCAGGGCGTCGTAGAGGGCGAGTTCGTAGGCGGCATCGACGTAGATCTCGAAGCCGAGCTCGCCGGTGAACGAGACCCGTCCGACCAGCGCCGGCACCGTGCCGACGTCGATCGCCCGGATGTGAAAGAACGGAAAGGCCGTGGCGGCCAGGTCCTGATCGGTGAGCCGCCGGAGCAGCTCGCGCGAACGCGGGCCCGCGAGCGCGAAGCCGACCCGCTCGGTCGCGATCGGCCGCACCACCACGCCGCGCTCCGGCAGCCCGGCCTCGAACCAGCGCATGTGGAAGCGCTCGGCGGCCCCGGAGCCGACGATCATGAAGCGCTCGGCGGCCAG
Organism: uncultured Alphaproteobacteria bacterium; assembly: GCA_963730195.1. Classification (GTDB taxonomy): domain Bacteria; phylum Pseudomonadota; class Alphaproteobacteria; order Geminicoccales; family Geminicoccaceae; genus DATAOG01. The sequence continues at coordinate 66,801 of CAVSRN010000026.1, read as the reverse complement.
CCGCGAGACCGTGAAGTCGCCCATCAGGCGGCCGTTCGGGCTCAGCATCGGGGCGAGCGTGATCCGTCCCGGCCGCGGCAGGCGGCCCGCGAGCACGCGCTCCAGCCAGGCCTCGGCACCTTGGCCGGTGATCTCGTATTTGCCGTAGTTGGCGATCTCGAGCAGGCCGACGCCCGCGCGCACCGCCCGGCATTCATCGCCCACGGGACCATGGGCGTTGGAGCGCCGGAAGGTCGGCAACTCGTGCGCCTCCGACCCCGCGGGCGCGAACCAGAGCGCGTGCTCGAGGCCGAAGCTCGCACCGAACACGGCACCCTTGGCCTTGAGCCGATCGTAGATCGGCGTCGTCCGCTGCGGCCGCGCCGCTGGCAGCTCCTCGTTCGGGAAGGTGATGGAAAACCGTCGGCTGTAGTTTTCCCGGACCTTGGCGTTGGTGTAGGCGCGGGTCGCGAAATCGCCAAATCGGGAAATGTCCATCGCGAACACGTCCATCCCCGGATCGCCCTCGACGATCCAGTTGGCGAGGGTCAGGCCGACCCCGCCGCCCTGGGAGAACCCCGCCATCACGCCGCAGGCGCAGTAGAAATTGCGCAGGCCCGGGACCGGCCCGACCAGGGGATTGCCGTCGGGGGCGAAGGTGAACGGGCCGTTGATCACGCGCTTGATGCCCGCCCGCTCGAGGGCCGGAAAGTGGGCAAAAGCGAGCTCGAGGCTGGGCGCGATCCGATCCAGGTCGGGCGCCAGGAGCTCGTGGCCGAAGTCCGCGGGCGTGGTCTTGGGCGACCAGGGCACACAGGCCTTCTCGTAGGTCCCGAGCAGCAGGCCCTTGCCTTCCTGGCGGGTGTAGATCTCGGCCTCGAAGTCGATCGCGTGCGGCAGCTCCTCGCTGCGCGCCAGGATCTCGGGCAGGTCCTCGGTCACCAGATAATGGTGCTCCATGGCCAGGACCGGCAGCTCGAGCCCGACCAGGCGGCCGACCTCGCGCGCCCACAGAGCCCTGCGGCGTTGACCACGATCTCGGCCTCGATCGTGCCTTTGGCCGTGACCACCCGCCAGCCGCCGTCGGGCCGCGCCTGTAGCTCGGTCACCGGCGTGAAGCGGTGGATCTCGGCGCCGCCCTTCTGGGCCGACTTGGCGTAGGCCTGGGTGACCCCCGAGGGGTCGACGTGGCCCTCGTTGGGATCGAACAAGGCACCCTTGAAATGGCTGGTCTCGATCAGCGGATGGCGGCGTCTGGCCTCGGAAAGCGGGATGAACTCGCCTTCGAGGCCGAGCAGGCGGCCGCGGGCGTGCGCGGTCTTGAGGAAGTCGAGCCGATCCTCGGTGCCCGCGAGCATGATCCCGCCGGTCAGATGGATGCCGCAGCTCTGGCCCGAGATCTGCTCGAGCTCGCGGTAGAGGCGGATCGTGTAGTCCTGGAGCTTGGCGACGTTGGGGTCGCTGTTGATGGTGTGCATGCCGCCCGCGGCGTGCCAGGTCGAGCCCGAGGTCAATTCGTCCCGCTCGAGCAGCACCACGTCCCGCCAGCCGAGCTTGGTCAGGTGGTAGAGCACGCTGCAGCCGACCACGCCGCCGCCGATCACCACCACCCGCGCTTGTGTCCTCATGGGACCGCCTCCCCCGCCGCTCGTGCTCTGCCCTTATAGCGCGCGGCTGCGGCGCCGACAGCCTTGTCAACCGACGCCAACTTGCCTCTATTCACCACCGACCCGAAGCTTCGAGGATCGCGAGCCGACCCGTGATGCCGCTGGATCGCGCCCTGCTGCCATGAGATTCGCCGATCCGAAGCTCCTGCTGCTCCTGCTGCTGGTCCCGGTCGTGGTCGGGCTTTTGCGGCGGGGGGCGCGCCCGCTCGCGATCGGCTTTCCGGTGAGCGGCGAGCTCAGGCAGCTGCGCCCGACGCTCGCGGTCCGCCTGCACCAGGCCCTGCCCTGGCTGCGCGGCCTCGTGCTCGGGCTGGCGGTGCTGGCGCTCGCCGGCCCCCAGTGGGGCGTTGAGACCACCAGCATCCGCCGCGAAGGCATCGCGATCGCGCTGGTGATCGACACCTCGAGCAGCATGAGCGCCATCGACCTCAAGCAGGGTGACCACCCGGCCAACCGCCTCGAGGTGGTCAAGGCGACGCTGCGCGACTTCATCACCGGCCGTGCCATTGCCGGTCGCGATGGGGCGGAGGGCGACCGGGGTGGCGATGCGATCGCCATGGTCGCCTTCGCCCGCTACGCCGACACGATCAGCCCGCCGACCCTCGACCACGAGGCCCTGCTCGGGCTGCTCGATCAGGTCCGGATCGTCGAGCAGCCGACCGAGGACGGCACCGCGATCGGCGATGCGATCGTGCGCGCGACCGATCTGCTCGACCAGGCCCGGGGTGCCAGCAAGGTGATCGTGCTCCTGACCGACGGCAGCTTCAATGCGGGCGAAGCCGAGCCGCTGGAGGCGGCCCAGATCGCCGCCGCCTATGGCATCACGATCCACACCATCGGCGCCGGCGCGCGCGGCCAGGCGCTGGTGCCGGTCGCCGCCGGCGACGCCAGCGCCGGCTACCTGTCCTCGGCGGTGACCATCGACGAGCAGACCCTGGAGCAGATCGCGGAGCTCACCGGCGGCCGCTATTTCCGGGCGACCGACGCCGCTGCCCTGGGCTCGATCTACGCCGAGATCGACCGCCTGGCGAAGGCGCCGAACGTCGTCCTGCACCAGCAGCGCTACGTCGAGCTCTACCCGCTGGCCGTGGCGCTGGCGCTGGCCCTGCTCGTGCTCGAGATGGTCATGGTCAACACCCGCCTGCGGACGGTCCCCTGAGGATGCGGCGGAGCTGAGAGGGGCGCATGCGTTTCGAGGCCTGGTCCGCGGTCTGGTTGCTGGCGCTGCTGCCGGCGCTGGGGCTGCTCTACGCCTACGGCTACCGCCGGCGACGGCAGGCGCTGGCAGCGTTCGTCGAGCAGGGCCTGGCGGCGCGGCTGCTGCCGGCGGGCCGCCCGCGGGCGCGCTGGCCGGGCGCGCTCTGCCTGATCGGGGCGACCGCCTGCCTGGTGGTCGCGCTGATGCAGCCGCATTGGGGGCAGGGGACCCAGACCCTGCCGCTGCTCGGGCGCGACGTGATCGTCCTCTTGGACGTGTCCTACAGCATGCTCGCCGAGGACGCCCGGCCGAACCGGCTCGAGCGCGCCAAGGCGGCGATCCGCGCCCTGGTCGATGCGGTGCAGCGCGACGGCGGCCATCGGCTCGGCCTGCTGGCTTTTGCCGGCCGCGCCGACGTGCTCTGCCCCTTGACCCGCGACTACGGCCTGTTCCTGAAGCGGCTCGACGACGCCTCGGCGGACGCCGTGACCCACCGTGGCACCGCGATCGCCACGGCGCTCCAGACCGCCTGGCGCGGGTTCGGCGAGCTGGCGCCCGGCTACACCGACCTGATCCTGGTCAGCGACGGCGGCAACCACGAGGGGGACCCCGGCGGGGCGGCGGCGGCGCTCGGACGGCAAGGGTTCCGCCTGGACACCGTGGGCGTCGGCGACCCGGATCGCAGCGCGCCGATCCCGATCACCGAAAGCGTCTCTCTGACCCATGACGGCCGGGAGGTCCGCACGCGCCTCCAGAGCGGCTTGCTGACCGCCATGGCGGCCGCCGCGGGCGGCACCTATACCGCCCTCAAGGACGGCTCGGGCGGGCTCGACCGGCTGTACCGCGAGCAGATCGCCCGCGCGCCGCGCCGCAAGCTGGCAGCGGCCGCCAGCCCGGAGCTCGACGCCCGCTACCAGGTCTTTCTGCTGGCGGCGATTGTTCTGCTCCTCGTTGAGCTGGCGCTCCGCCGGTCCGGGCGCTCGCCGGTGCAAGAGCGGCGCCCGCGGTTCTGGCTTCGGCCGCGCCCACGGCTGTTCGCCGGTCTGCTGGCGCTGCTGCCGATCCTGGGCTCGGACCAGGCGGAGCGGGCGGTGCATGAGGGCAACCTGCTCTATGGGTCCGAGCACTACCGGGCGGCCCTCGACAGCTACCAGGCGGCGGCCGCGGCCCAGCCCGACTCCGCCGTGATCCGGTTCGACCAGGGCGCCGCCCTGTTCAAGATCCGCGACCAGGAGCAGGCGCTCGGGCGCTTCCTCGCGGCGCTGCCCGGTGCCGGGCCCGAGCTCGCCAGCCGTGCCCAATACAACATCGGGGTGATCAAATATCGCCAGGCGCTCGCGGCCGCGCACGACTATGCCGATGCTCTGCCGCTGGCCCAGGCGGCCGTGCGCGCCTTCCGCGAGAGCCTGGCGCTCGACGCGGCCCAGGACGACGCCCGCTACAATCTGGAGCTCGCCTATCGTTTCCAGCATCGCCTCGAGCAGCACGCACAACGCGAGCAGCAGAACGCGCAAAAAAATCCCGAGGGGACATCGTACCGGCGCGGCCGGGCGTTCGCCGACCTGATCCGCAACCAGGGCCACAGCCAGCGCCAGGCGCATCCGGACCGCAACCGACGAGCGCGCCAGCTGCCGTCCGATCAGCTGCTGGGCGCCTTTTCCAGCGACCACGACCAGCGGCCGGCATCCGAGCCGCCACCCCTGCCGGCGCCGATCGATCCCGAGCTCGCGCGCCAGCTGATGGCCGAGCTGCGCGAGCTTTTCCAGGAGGACGAGATCCGGCGCCAGGAGCAGCGACGCAAGCAGCTGCTCGAGGCCGACGAGCCGATGCCCTGGTAGATCGCTGGCCCCGCCCGCGATGGGCGTTTACGGGGCGCCGCGAAGGCTGCATTCTGACGCCCTCACGGCAACCAACGGTGCAACACCGGGTGCCGGACGCAAGGGGGACTCGAACATGACGATCACGCAGGACGACGGCTCGATGGCGGCGGGGGGCGATCGCGGCCTCAGCCGCCGGGACGTGGTGAAGGGCGCCGGTGCGCTGGCGCTCGGCGCCGCGGTCGGATCGGCGATGGCCAGCCCGGCGGCCCGCGCCGAGGTCCCGGGCAAAGTCGGGCATGTCACCACCAGCGACGGCGTCAGCCTCTATTACCTCGAGGCGGGCGAGGGCAAGCCGATCCTGATGATCCCCGGCTGGTCGCAGACCGCCGAGCAGTTCAAGTACCAGATCACGGGCCTGTCCGACCGCTACCGGGTGCTCGCGGTCGACCTGCGCGGCCACGGCGAGTCCGACAAGCCGGACTTCGGCTACAAGATCAGCCGCCTCGCCAAGGACGTGCACGACATGGTCTATGCGCTCGACCTCAACGAGGTGAACATCCTCGGCCATTCCATGGGCTGCTCGGTGATCTGGAACTACTGGGACCTGTACGGGCCGGACCGGCTGTCGAAGCTGCTGCTGATCGACCAGATGCCGATGATCACCAGCAACCCCGCCTGGTCGGAGGAGGAGAAGACCAACGCCGGCTCGATCTTCACGCCGCAGTCGCTGTACGAGACGGTCAATGCGCTGGCCGGCCCGGACGGCGTCGAGACCACCAAGGGCTTCGTCGGCAACATGGTCACCAAGAACATTGCGGCCGACGAGAAGGCCTGGATCATCGAGCGCAATCTGCGCATGCCGCGCCAGCACGCCGCGACCCTGCTCTACAACCACAGCACGTCCGACTGGCGCGACCTGATCCCGCGCCTCGACGCCCCGACCCTGGTGGTCAGCGGCCGGGTCAGCGTCGTGCCGTGGAAGTCGCAGGTCTGGGTCAGCGAGCAGATCAAGGGCGCCCGCCTCGAGATCTTCGAGGAGGCGGACGGCGGCAACCACTTCATGTTCATCGAGGGCCACGACAAGTTCAACGGCATCATCGCCGACTTCGTCGCCTGAGCGGCGGCGCCCGATGGGGACGCGGCGCGGGGCAGCCGGCTGCCCTGCGCCGGAGCCGCCTCGTAGCGTAACCCTACTCGGCTTCCTCGTCCGCGATACCGTGCCGATTCGGGGGATACCACTCCGGCCGGGCGAGGTCGTCGAGCGGGTAGGGGCAGTCAAGGGGCAAGGTCCGCGCCGCCTCATGCTCGTCGAAGCGGCGCAGCGCCCGGCGCGCTTTAGGGAGAACCTGGACGTAGAGGCTGGCCAGCATCGTCTCCAGGTCGAGACGAAGACTGGGGCTGAGCTTGTCGGCGAGAACGCTGCGGGCATCCGCGACGGTATCCTTCCAGCCGTCACGCGGATCCGCGGCCGGCGAATATTCCAGCTTCAGCAAATGCTCGAGGATCCGGCGCACCTGGCTGCGCACGGCGTCGCGCTCGCTGTGGCCCAAATCCGCCACCTCCTCGGCCAGATGTTCCAGATCGAGCGCAGCGCTGGTCCGCCGTTTCGCGAGCCGGTGCAGCTCGGCAGCCTGCGCCATCGTCCACGCGTAATAATCCTGCTCGTAGAGGTCCTTCGCTGACGGCTTCAGTTGCGTGGCCACTCGGATCTCCCGCTCCGCACAAACCCATCTATTTTACCAGATCGGACCGCCACCGCATCGGCACCGGTTCCGCCGGCGCCCGTGAGTCCGACGATTGCTTCGCTGCGCCGGCGCGCTCGAGGCTGGCGCACCCTGGGGTTCGGGCTCATATACAGGGCGTCATGGCGTACGCGCGAGGATTCGTCCGCTGGTCGGCCCGGCTGGCTCTGCTCCTGGCGCTCGGCGGCCCGTGGTCCGCGGGTGACGCGCGCGCCGAGGACCGGCCGGTCGCGGTGCTCGACATCAAGGGCGCGATCGGCCCGGCGACCGCCGACTACGTCGAGCGCGGCTTCGACAAGGCGCAGAGCCAGGGCGCCGATCTGATCGTGCTGCGCCTGGACACACCGGGCGGGCTGGTCGATTCGATGCGCGCGATCATCCAGCGGATCCTCGCCTCGCCGGTGCCGGTGGTCGGCTTCGTCGCCCCGGCCGGGGCGCACGCCGCGAGCGCCGGCACTTATATCCTCTACGCCTGCCACGTCGCGGCGATGGCGCCGGCCACCAACATCGGCGCCGCGACCCCGATCGAGATCGGCGGCTTTCCCGGTCTGCCGCAGCCAAGCCAGCCCGAGCCCAAGGGCGACGGCTCGGATCAGGCCGGTAAGCCGCCACCCAAGAAGGCCGGGATGGAGGACAAGATCCTCAACGACTCGATCGCCTACATCCGCTCGCTCGCCCAGCTGCGCGGGCGCAACGTCGAGTGGGCGGAGCAGGCGGTGCGCGAGGCGGCGACCCTGTCGGCAGCCGACGCCCTCGACAAGCACGTCATCGATCTCATCGCCAGCAACCTCGACGACCTGCTCGCCAGGCTCAACGGCCGGCGGGTCGAGATCGGCGGCGCCGAGCGGACCCTCGAGACCCAGGGGCGGACGATCCTGACCCTCGAGCCCGACTGGCGGACCGAGCTGCTCGGCATCATCACCAACCCCAACGTCGCCTACATCTTGATGTTGGTCGGGATCTACGGCATCATCTTCGAGTTCTACAACCCGGGCCTCTACCTTCCCGGCGTCGCCGGCGCGATCAGCCTGCTGCTGGCGCTCTACGCCTTCCAGGTGCTGCCGGTGAGCTACGCCGGCCTCGCCCTGATCGCGATCGGCCTCGCGATGATGGTCGCCGAGATGGTGGTCCCGAGCTTCGGCGCGCTCGGCATTGGCGGCATCGTCGCCTTCGTGGTCGGCTCGGTCATGCTGATCGACACCGAGGCGCCGGGCTTCGGGGTCTCCTGGCAGCTGATCGGCGGGCTCGCGCTGGCCGCGGCGGCGCTGCTGATGCTCATGATGACCATGATGGCGCGCAGTCACGCCCGACCCGTGGCGACCGGTCGGGAGGACATGGTCGGCAGCCCGGGCCGGGTGCTCGACTGGCACGGCCAGGACGGTCGGGTGCGCGTGCACGGCGAGGTCTGGCGTGCCCGGGGCCCGGCCGGCCTCGCCCCCGACCAGGCGGTCCGGATCAAGGCGATCCACGGCCTGACCGTGGACGTGGCACCCGAAGCGTAGCGGAGATCACGGCATGCCGGTGCTGCTCGACAACGCTGTCTTCATCATCCCGATCGCCCTCTTGCTGCTGATCGTGTTCTCGGCGATGCGGATCATGCGCGAGTACGAACGGGCGGTGGTGTTCATGCTCGGCCGCTTCTGGAAGGTCAAGGGGCCGGGGATGATCCTGGTGATCCCGGTGATCCAGCAGGCAGTCAAGGTCGACCTGCGGATCCGGGTCCACGACATCCCGAGCCAGGACATCATCTCGCGCGACAACGTGCTGGTGAAGGTCAACGCGGTGGTCTACTACCGGGTCATGGATGCGCGCAACGCGGTCATTCAGGTCGAGGACTACAACAACGCGACCAGCCAGCTCGCCCAGACCACGCTGCGCTCGGTGCTCGGCCAGCACGAGCTCGACGAGATGCTGGCCGAGCGCGACAAGCTGAACACCGATCTGCAGCGGATCCTCGACGAGCGGACCGAGAGCTGGGGCATCAAGGTCAGCAACGTCGAGCTCAAGCACGTCGACATCGACGAGAGCATGATCCGGGTGATCGCCCGCCAGGCCGAGGCCGAGCGCATCCGGCGCGCCAAGATCATCGAATCCGAGGGCGAGTTCCAGGCGGCGCAGAGGTTCCTGGACGCCGCGACCATCCTCGCGACCCGCCCCGAGGCGATGCAGCTCCGCTATCTCTCGACGCTGATGACGATCGCCAACGAGCGCAGCTCGACCATCGTGTTCCCGTTCCCGACCGACATCGTGCAGATGCTCGCCCGCAAGCCTTCCGACGGCGACGGGCGGGCGTGATCCGGCCCCCGACGGCCCGGCTAGTAGGTCGGCAGGATGATCTGTTGGCGCAGCAGGCCGGTGCCGGCGCTGACGAACAGCCGGACCGGTCGGCCGTAACGATTGCGGGCGTCGATCTGGTAGTTGGCGCCGTCCAGGAACACGGTCGTGAAGCCGTCATAGTCGAGATAGCGGAGGCGCTGCAGGACGACGGCGATCGGCAAGGGGTGGGCGATCACGACCCGCTCGCGATGGCGATGGTAGGACGGCAGGCAGTAGGGCGGCGGGCAGTCCTCGGGCCCCAGGTGATAGTGCCAGGGCGTCTCGCCCAGCCAATCGTCCCACTTGCGGAGCACGACGACGCCCTGGCCATCCGGCGGCACAGCGGCCATGGCCTCGGGTCGGTCGGCCAACTCCTGGGCATGAGGCAGGTCGCACCAGCCGCCCCGGCATGACCCATCAGCCCTGGCCGGCAGAGCCGCCAGCGTCGCCATGGTCAGCAAAGCGAAGACGAGGACCCCGAGGCGCATCGGACAATCTCCCTTGGCGGGTATTCTATAGAATTTTAGGAAGATTGTGCAGATCAGCTCTGAGCCCACCTCGGCTCACCCGGGTGCATCTTCGACCCGAAAGGCTCGGCATAGGTCGCGCGGACGCCGGAGGTTCCTCAAGATGGGCAACGGCGCCGCGATGTGATCTGGGCCGGCATCGCCGGCGCTCCGTCCTCCGGCCGTGAACTTTCTTCTGACGTCGTTGCCGCCCACCGCCGACGCGCAGGCGCCGAGGGCGGCGGGGCTACTCCGCGGCGGCGGGTGGGGCGGCGGCTCGGATCAGGGCGCGGAGGTGGGCCGGCGGGACCGGGAGGGCGTCGATCTTGATCCCGAGCGGGCGCAGCGCGTCCTCGATCGCGGCCGCAATCGCCGGCGGGGCGCCCATGCGGCCGCCTTCGCCGCCGCCCTTGATGCCGAACTCGGTGTAGGGGGACGGCGTCTCGACGTGGCCGACCCGGACGTCGGCCGGCAGCTCGTGCACGGTCGGGATCAGGTAGTCCATGAAGCTCGCGGTCAGGAGCTGGCCGTTCTGGTCGTAGTGGAAGCGTTCGTAGAGGGCGGTGCCGATGCCCTGGGCGGTGCCGCCGCGGACGTGGCCGGCGAGCGTCATCGGGTTGACCATCGTGCCGCAGTCGTGGACCGCGACGTAGTCGAGGAAGCGCACCTGGCCGGTCTCGAGGTCGACCTCGATCACCGGCAGGTGGCACATGTGACCCATGATCGGGTAGAAGATGCCGAGGTCCTTGCGGTCGGCCGACGGTAAGGTCGTGAGCGGGTGGTCGTAGACCGCGGTCGCATCGAGGCCCGAGGTCAGGTCGACCTCGTCCGGCATCGACAGGCGGAAATAGTGGGCGTGGAGGGCGATCTCGGCGATCGACTTGGCCATGCCGGGGGCGCCCTTGACGCTGACCTTGCCGTCCTTGAGCTCGAGATCGGCGACATCGGCCTCGAGCATGTGGCCGGCGACTCTGATCATTTTGTCCTTGATCTTGTTGGCGGCGCCGACCAGCGCGCCCGTGACCATGACCGTGTAGCGGCTGCCGCCAGGACCCGTGCCGTTGAGGCCGTGGTCGGTGTCGGCGTAGGCGACCGAGATGTCGGAGGGCTCCATCTGCAGATGCTCGGCCAGGACCTGGGTCGCAACCGTCTCCGGGCTGTTGCCCCAGAACGGCGCCTGCAGCGAGATCACCGCCTTGCCGGTCGGGTCGATCTTGACGCTCACGCCCTCGGGCGAGCTGGTGAGCGCGAAACCCGGCTCCTCGTTCAGCATCCAGAACTCGGTCGCGCTGAAGACGCTCCGCTCCTGGCAGGTGGCGATCCCGATCCCGATGTAGCGGCCCTGTTTGCGCGCGTCGGCCTGCTTCTTGCGCCAGCCCTGGTAGTCGAGCATTTCCAGGGCCTTGTCGAGCACCGCCGGATAGTTGCCGCTGTCGTAGAGGTTGCCGGTCGGGATGAAGTACGGAAAATCCCCGGGCTGGATGAAGTTGGCGCGTCGGAACTCGACCGGGTCGAGCCCGAGCTGATCGACCGCGGCGTCGACCAGGCGCTCGACCACGAAGTTCGCGACCTCGGAGCCGAAGCCGCGATAGGCGCCCTGCTGGCATTTGTTGGTGAGCACGGCCGTGATGTCGACCTCGACGCTCCGGATCTTGTAGGGCCCGACGATCTGCGAGAGCGCGTTGCCGTGATGGCCGATGCCGAACTGGAAATAGGCGCCGTAGTCGTCGATCACCTTGCAGCGCAGCCCGGTCATCCGGCGGTCTTTGTCGAGAGCCAGCTCCGCCTCGTAGATCCGGTCCGAGCCGTGATTGTCGCAGGCGGTGATGTTGTCGATCCGGTCCTCGAGGTATTTGACCGGGCGGCCGGTCGCGCGCGCCAGCGTCGCGGCGATCACCGGCACCTTGTGGAGAAAAAGCTTGCTGCCGAAGCTGCCGCCGGCGAGCGTCGGCACGATGTTGAGCTTGTGCGCCGGGACGCCGAGCGTGGCGCCGATCAACCAGCCGACGTAATTGTACATCGAGCTGTTGACATGGACCGTGAACTTGCCGGCGCCGCGATCGAAGGCCGCGACCGCGCCGCAGGTCTCGAGCGGCTGGGCGCCCGAGCGCGGCCAGCGCAGCTTGCGCCGGATCACGACGTCGGCGTTCGCGAAGTCGTCCTTGAGCGGGCCGAACGAGAAATTCCGGTGCAGCGCGACGTTGGTCGGCCCCCGCTCAGGATGGAGGACCGCATCGCCGGTCGCGCTGATGGCGGCCTCCGGATCGACCACCGCGGGCAGCGCCTCGTAGTCGACCTCGATCAGCTCGAGCGCGTCCTCGGCGATATAGCGGCTCTCGGCGGCGACGATCGCGACCGGCTCGCCGACGTGGCGCACCCGGTCGAGCGCCACGCAGCGCTGCTCGACCGGCGGATTGGCAAAGCAGGGCAAGGGCCCGGTGACCTTGGCGACGTCGGCCCCGGTCATCACCGCGACCACGCCCGGCAGCGCCTTGGCCCGGCCGACGTCGATCGACTTGATCCGCGCGTGGGCGTGCGGGCTCCGGAGCGCCGCCGCGTGCAGCATGTTCGGCAGCACGACGTCGTCGATGTAGCGGCCCTGGCCGGCCAGGAGGCGCGGGTCCTCGACCCGCTTCATGCTCTGGCCGATCCAGCGGAAGTCGCCGCGCGGCTTCTCGCGTTGCCGGCTCGGCGGGATGCGGGCTTGGGTGGTCATTCTGCGGCCTCCCTGGCGGGGGTCATGAGCTCGGCGGCACGCTCGATCGCGGCGATGATGGTCTGATAGCCGGTGCAGCGGCAGAGGTTGCCGCCGATCGCCTCGACGATCTCGGCGCGGTCCGGATGCGGGTTGGCCTCGAGCAGCTCCAGGGCGCTGAGCAGCATCGCGGGCGTGCAGAAGCCGCATTGCAGGCCGTGCTTCTCCCAGAACGCCTGCTGGATCGGGTGCAGGGCCTCGGCGGAGCCAAGGGATTCGACGGTGCGAATGTCCGCGCCGTCGGCCTGGACCGCCAGCGTCAGGCAGGAGCGCGCGGTCTTGCCGTCGAGCAGCACGGTGCAGGTGCCACAGACGCCGTGCTCGCAGCCGACGTGGGTGCCGGTCAGGCGTAGCTCCTCGCGCAGGAAGTCGGATAGCAGCAGACGCGGCTCGACCGTGCGCTCATAAGCCGTGCCGTTGACGACGACCCGGACGGTTTCCTTGGTCATGGCCATTTCCCCCTGTCTCAGCCGCAGCGCCCGAGCGCCGCCGCCAGCACGCGCGCGCTCAGCGCCCGCACCAGGTCGCGCCGGTAGGCTTGGTCGGCATGGACATCGCTGGTCGGCTGGACGCTGCCCGCCGCGACCTCGGCCGCCTTGGCGAAGCTTTCGGGCGTTGCCGGCTGGTTGACGAGCGCGGCCTCGGCGGCCGGGACCCGCGCCGCATGCGGGCCGACGCCGGCATAGCCGAGCCGGACCCGCTGGCAGACGCCGTCCGCGACCGTGAGCGTGCAGCCGGCGGCGACGATCGCGAAATCGCCATGGCGCTGGCTGACCTCGTCGAAGGCGTAGCCCTGGCCCTGGGGCTCTGCCGGGAAGCGGACCTCGGTCAGGAGCTCGTCGGCGCGCGCCGCGGTCTCGAACGGGCCCTTGAAGAAGTCGGCGGCCGCGACCCGCCGCTCGCCGGCGTTGCTCTTCAGCACCAGGGTCGCCTCGAGCAGGATCGCGACCAGCGGCAGCTCCGAGGCCGGATCGGCATGGCAGAGGTTGCCGCCGATCGTGCCGCGGTTGCGGATCGCGTGATGCGAGATGAAGCGGTAAGCGTCCGTGATCAGCGGGCATTGGCGCGCGACCGCGGCCGAATGCATGACCGTGTTGTGGCGGGTCAGCGCGCCGACCACGAGCTCGTTGCCGTCGGCGCGGATGAAGTCGAGCTCGCGCAGGCGACCGGCGTCGATCACCGTCTTGGGTGCGATCAGCCGCAGATTGAGCATCGCGATCAGGCTCTGCCCGCCGGCCAAAAGCTTGGCGTCCTCGCCGTGACGCGCGAGGGCGGCGACCGTTGCCGCGACCGAGTCCGGACGCTCATAGGCGAACGCTGGCGGCTTCATGCCCTGCTCCCCGATGATCGGGGAGAAGCCCGGCCCTCAACCCGACCCTGCGCCGTGCCGGCGTCGAAACCGCGGCCCGCGACGGGCCGGAAAATCATACGGATCGGAACGAGTCGACGCGGCAGAACGCCAGGGTCGAGAGCGCGGAGCCTCCCCCGCATTTTTTCCGTGCCTACTTAGAACCGCATCGAATCGTTGGTCAAGCCCGGCCGCCGGCTTCGCCAGAGCCGCTGCCACGAGGCGTCGGCCAGCGACGCTTTGGCCTCTTTCAAGAACCGCGACCCGGTCGCAGATTGATTGCGGTCCCTGACGATCACGGGCGCGCAGGCCGCCCCCGGGTCGCGAGCAACGCCGAAGGAAATCACGACGTGATCATGCCCAACTCGCTGCGCCCGAAACTGGCCGCAGGCCACCCGACGATCGGCACCCACTTTCTCGCCGGCGATCCGGACATCCCCGAGATCATCGGCGATACTGGCCTGTTCGACTACGCCGAGTATTGCGCGGAATACTCCGCCTTCGACATGCCGCTCCTGTTCCACATGGCGCGCGCCGGCCAATGCGCCGATCTGCCGCTGATGATCAAGCTCGACCAGGAAGCCCAGGGGTTCTGGGCGCAGGCCGCGCTCGGCGCCGGCTTCAAGGCGGTCCTGTTCACCGACATCCGCTCGGCCGAGGACGTGGCCGCCTGTCACCGCTGCATCCGGGCCGACACCCCCGAGACCGGCGGCCAGATGGGGGTCAAGCTCCGGCGCCCGGCGATGACCGGCTACCAGCCCGCGAGCTATCTCGAGGATCTGGCCGGGGTCGTGTTCGCGATCATGATCGAGAAGAACCAGGCGGTCGAGGACCTCGACCGGGTGCTCGAGGCCGCCAGGGCGCATGGCGTCGACATGACCCAGTGGGGACCTGCGGATTTCGGGCTGTCCCGCGGCCAGCCGCAGCTCATGTCGACCCCCGAGATCCGGCCGTTCGAGGAGCTGGTGATCAAGAAGTCGCTCGAGCACGGCATCCAGCCGCGGATCGAGATCCGCGAGGTCGAGCAGGCCGACCGCTATACGCAACTGGGGGTGCGGCATTTCTGCATCGGCTGGGACCGGTTCATCTACAAAGCCGGCCTGCAGAGGATCGGCGAGGGCATGCGCAAGCTGATCGAGACCCTCTGACGCCGGTCGGGCCGCATCCCGCGCGGCTATCCCGAAGCAAATCGAAGCCGCGCCAGGTCCCCTGGCGCGGCCATTGACGTGGCCGCGGTCTTGACCGACAAGACCGGACGCCGGCCTCCAGGGGGACGTGAGCCCGACCCTGGCTGAGGGGCCGATGGAGGGATGAACGTGGCGACGCTTCGCGGGACCCGGAACGCCGATACGCTGCGCGGTCACGCCGCCGCCGACCAGATCTTCGGGCTGGCCGGCGCCGACACCCTGTATGGTGGTGCCGGGGCCGACGAGATCCGGGGCGGCGCCGGGGCCGACGAGATCCGGGGCGGCGCCGGCGCTGACCAGTTGTTCGGCGGCAGCGGTAACGACCACATCTTCGGCGACGGCGGCAACGACCTGATCCGTGGCGGCGCCGGCGCGGACCAGATCTGGGGTGGCGCTGGCGCCGATGATCTTGGGGGCGGCGGCGGTGCCGATCAGATCTGGGGCGGCGCCGGCGCCGACCTGATCCGGGGCGATGGCGGCGCCGATCACCTGTTCGGCGGCGCCGGCAACGACCGCCTGTTCGGCGGCACGGGGCTCGACGTCCTGACCGGCGGCCCAGGCGCCGACCGGTTCTTCTTCAGCTCCGCCGACGAGGGCCGCGATCGGATCACCGACTTCAATCCCGCCGAGGGCGATAGCCTGCGTCTGACCGGGGCCTTGGCCGGCGCCTCGGTCCGGATGGTCGACGACGGCACCAACACCACGGTCGAGGTGCGCACCACCGCCGCCAATTCCTTCACCGAATTCGCGGTCCTCGAGGGCCACCGCGAGCCGATCGACGTCTGGTACGGCGACCACCAGCAGTTCGGCGACCCCGGCGAGGCCCAGCGCTGGGTCAACATCCTCGGCACGGTCGCGCCTGCCGGCCTGGATTCGCTCGCCTACACGCTGAACGGCGGGCCCGAGCATACGCTCCAGGTCGGCGCCGACGACCGCCGGCTGGTCGGGCCGGGCGATTTCAACGTCGAACTCGACTACAACCAGCTGGACCCGTCTGCCGCCGACGACGTGGTCAGGCTCATCGCCCGCTACGACAACGGCGACGCCTTCACCCGGGACGTCACCATCGACTACGAGGGCGGTCATCACTGGCCGACGGCCTACAGCATCGACTGGGCGCACGTCACCAACCTCCAGGACGCGGTGCAGGTGGTCGACGGGCTCTGGTCGTTCGACGCGAGCGGCGTCCGCCCCGCCGTGCAGGGCTACGACCGGGTGCTGGCGATCGGCGATTCGTCCTGGGACAGCTACGAGGTCCAGCTCTCGATCACGATGCACGATCTGCACACGGTCGACCCGCGCGGCCGCGACGGTGGCGACATCCTGCTCGGTCTGCAGTGGAACGGCCACACCAGCAGCCCGGTCGGCGGCGATGTGTCGCCGCACCAGGGCTGGATTCCGAGCGGCGCCTTCGTGTTCAACAGCGCGGCTGCGATCCTGCATCCGACCGAGTGGTTCCCGCAGTTCAACGACAATCAGAACCCGATCGTCAACCAGCCGCTCCAGCTGCTGGAAGGCCACACGTACAATTTCCTGATCGACAGCCAGCGCCTCGCCGCCGACGCCGATCCGTCCGATGGCATCGATCGGGTCTACAGCCTCAAGGTCTGGGAGCAGGGCACGCCGCAACCGGCGAACTTTCTGATCCATCAGATCATGGTCGATCAGGCGCCGCACGGGGGGATCTACCTCAACGCCCACTATTTCGACGTCACCTTCGGCGACCTGACGGTCGATCCCCTGCCGCCGAGCGACGAGGTGCTGCCAAGTCAGAACAACCTGACGGCGCTGCTGGACACGGGTCTCGGGCCCGCGGCCTCGGCACCGGCCACGGTCGCCTCGAGCCCGGCGAGCGCCGCGCCCGCGCCGGCCACCCCGAGCCACAGCCTGACCGATCTGGTGGCGAGCGGCGACGAGGCCGCGGCCGTGGTCTGAGGCGCTGACCGCAGGCGAGGGCCCTGCGGCTCAGGGATTCGGGCCGGGCAGGCCAGCGCCTTCGTCCGCCGTCGGTGGCGCGATCGACGGACCCCGCGCCTTGATCCGACGGCGCCGGTCGGACGAGGGCGCCGCGGCCCGGGCGCGGGTGGGCAGCATGCCAAGATAGGCGTAGAGCGCCAGGCCCGCCCAATAGATCAAAAGATCGACCGTGAAGGCGTAGACGGTCAGAGCCGCGCCGAGCGCCAGCAGGAAGAGGCGGTCATTGGCGCCCACGCCGCGCAGCAGCTGCCGATACCAGAGCCCGATCGCGGCCAGGCAGAGGCCGAAGCCGACCACGCCGCCCTCGACCAGGAAGTGGAGATACACGTTGTGCGGCGTGGTTCGCCACAGACCCTTCAGCCACCCGACGCCGGCGACGTAGCCGGCCCCCAGCCCGCGTCCGAACAGCGGGCTGAGGCGGAACTCCTGGAGGTAGAAGCGCCAGATCTCGCTCCGGGACGACATCTCGAAGTGGCTGCTGCCGGCCTCGAACACGCGCTGGTACAGGAATGGCGAGTACAGCGCCACGACCAGCGCGACCACGGCCGCTGCCGCCCCGGCCAGCCAACGGCGCCGCAGCAGGAGCTCGCGCAAGTCCGCCGACAGGGCGCCATAGGTGACCAAAAGCACCGCCGTGGCGAAAATGGCCATCCGGGTGCCGCTCAGGATCACCAGCACCAGGTTCACGACCGCGAGCGGACCCCCATAGGGCCGGCCGGGGCGGGTGGTCTCGTGCAGGGCGACCGCAAAGCCGGCGAAGGCGAGAATCGCGAACGGCTCCGGGTGGCCGGCGGCGCCGGCCAGCCGCCAAGGCTCTTCCGCGGTGCTCTGGAAGCCCCAGTGCGGCACCGGGTCGCCGAGTTGGATGAGCGCGCCGACCACCGCGCTGAGCAGCGGCAGCAGCCCGATCACCAGCCCGAAGCTGCGCCGCGCGCCCGGCACCGGCATGACGCTGGTGAAGGCAAACGGCAGGGCCAGGACGGCGAGGCCCTCGAGCATGAGGAGCGGCGTCAACTTGGGGTGCAGGTGGCCGAGCAGGAGGTTCAGAACCAGCACCAGGATCAGGGCCGCGACCGGCCAGTTGATCTGCCGGCGCACACCGTAGCGGAGCGCGTTGCCGATCAGGGCCAGGACCAGCAGGGTCCGCGGCAGGCCCCAGTCCGCCTGGCCGATCGTGCCGCCGAGCAGCAGCTCGGGGCGAACCGCCACCGTCAGCAGGCCCAGGATCATCAACAGCGGCGGCAGCCGCCAGCTGAGCCAGAGGATCAGCGCCAGCAGGACCCCGCCGATCAGGATGCCAGGCGTCACCGTCGCACGCGTCTACTCGTCCCGGGTCGCCGGCCCATCCGGCACGCGGCCCACAGCCAGAGCCGAGGCTTAGCACGATGCGCGCGCGCGCAGAATGAAATGCCGGTCACGGCCAACCCGCTGCCTTACGTCCCGGCACACCGATCCGCCCGGCGTCTGCCGAAAATGTCTGCCCGACAGGCAGACCCGCGCCCGACGGGGTGCAAACCCAAGGCTGATGTGCTAATCTCGAAGGTCATGCCCTCGGGCAGGGTCGGAGTCGGGCGGTGTCCATGAGCCACGTCTTCTATCGGCAGCCGAGGCACGACTATCCGGTCGCGGTCACCGGCGACGGCATCACGATCGTCGACCAGGCCGGCCGGCGCTATCTCGACGCCAGCGGCGGGGCGGCGGTGTCCTGCCTCGGCCACAGCCATCCGCGGGTGATCGAGGCGATCAGGACCCAGCTCGATCGTCTGGCCTACGCCCACACCAGCTTCTTCACCAGCGAGCCGGCCGAGGCGCTGGCCGATCAGCTGATCGCCGGGGCGCCCGAGGGCATCGATCAGGTCTACTTCGTCAGCGGCGGCTCGGAGGCGATGGAGGCGGCGCTCAAGCTCGCCCGCCAGTACTTCGTCGAGATCGGCGAGCCCGGGCGCCGGCATTTCATCGCCCGCCGCCAGAGCTACCACGGCAACACGCTGGGCGCGCTCGCGGTCGGCGGCAACGCCTGGCGCCGGCAGCAGTTCGAGCCGCTCCTGGTCGAGGTCGCGCACGTCAGCCCCTGCTATCCCTACCGGGGCAAGGCGACCGGCGAGTCGGACGAGGCCTACGGCGCCCGCCTGGCGGCCGAGCTCGAGGCGACCGTCCAGCGCCTCGGGCCGTCGAGCGTGATCGGCTTCGTCGCCGAGCCGGTGGTCGGCGCGACCCTCGGCGCGGTGCCCGCGGTGCCGGGCTATTTTCGGGCGGTCCGCGAGATCTGCGACCGGCATGGCATGCTCCTGATCCTCGACGAGGTGATGTGCGGCATGGGGCGTACGGGGACGCTGTTCGCCTGCGAGCAGGACGGTGTCCGGCCGGACCTGGTGACCATCGCCAAGGGCCTTGGCGCCGGCTATCAGCCGATCGGCGCGACCCTGGTCGCGCGGCGGATCTTCGAGGCGATCCGGGACGGCTCGGGCTTCTTCCAGCACGGCCACACTTACATGGGCCATCCGCTCGCCTGCGCGGCAGCGCTCGCGGTCCAGCGGACGATCCTCGAGGAGCAGCTGCTCGGCCGGGTCCGGCTCCAGGGTGCGCGGCTCCGGGAGCTGTTGACCGAGCGCCTGGGCGGGCATCCGAACGTTGGCGAGATCCGCGGCCGCGGCCTGTTCCAGGGCCTGGAGCTGGTCGCCGACCGCGCCAGCCGGCGGCCGTTCGCGCCGGAGCTGAAGCTGCACGCGCGGATCAAGGCGGAGGCCATGGCGCGCGGGCTGCTGTGCTACCCGATGGGCGGCACGATCGATGGCCGCCTGGGCGATCATCTGCTGCTGGCACCGCCGTTCATCGTCTCCGACGACGAGCTCGAGGCGATCGTGCGCCGCCTCGCGCAGGCGATCGCCGCCGCGGTCGCGAGCGCGACCCGGGCCGCCGCATGACGCCGCTGATCGTCACGGTGGCGCCGAACGGGGCGCGGCGGACCAAGACGGATCATGCCGGGCTCCCGATCACGCCCGCCGAGATCGCGGGCGAGGCGGAGCGCTGCTGCGCCGCCGGGGCGACCGTTCTCCACCTGCACGTGCGCAACGCCGACGGCCAGCACTCGCTCGATCCGGTGCACTATCGGGCGGCGATCGCCGCGGTCCGGGCGGCGCTCGGCGAGCGCATGGTGATCCAGGTCACGACCGCGGCGGCCGGCCGCTACCGCCCGAGCGACCAGATGACGGTGGTCCGCCAGCTGCATCCCGAGGCGGTGTCGCTGGCGCTCGCCGAGCTGATCCCGGACGACGCGGCGGCCGGCGAGGCGGCGGCGTTCCTGAGCTGGTTGCGGCGCGAGCAGATCCCGCCGCAATACATCCTGTACACGCCGAACGACGTCGCCAAGTTTCACGGTCTGCGCCGCCGCGGCGTGATCCCGCAGCGCCGGCCGTTCGCCCTGTTCGTGCTCGGCCAGTACACCGAGCCGACCGAGCTCAGGCCCCGCGACGTGCTGCCCTATCTGAAGGCCCACGATGCCGATTGCCCCTGGGCGGTCGCTGCGGTCGGACCGAGCGAGAGCGCCTGCGTGCTGACCGCGGCGGGGCTCGGCGGCCACGCCCAGGTCGGCTTCGAGAACAATCTCTGGCTGGTCGACGGCCGGCTGGCGGCGAGCAACGCCGAGCTGGTCGAGCCGATCGCGGCCGGCGCGCGGCTGCTCGGCCGGGACCTCGCCGACATCGCGACCACCCGCGCCTTCCTCGCCGAGACCGCCCGCTAGCCGGACCGGCGCCGCCCGCTCGCGCTCCAAGCCGCAACCCCAGCCAAGCCGCAACCCCAGCCATGCCGCGTACCGCAGCCATGCCCGATCCAAGCCCTCCAGCCGCCCGACGAGGGCGCCGAGCCATCGCTTGCCTGACGGTCACTGCGCTCCTGATCGCGCTGCTCGGACCCGCGGCCGCCGGGGCCGAGGCGACCGCCGCCAACCTGTCCAAGGACCAGGCGGCCCGGTTTGCCGAGCAGGCGCAGGCCTGGCGGCGGCAGCTGACCGATCAGGTCATGCCCTATTGGTACGACCACTCGACCGACCCGGACTTCGGTGGCTACGTGCTCGAGGACGCGATCTCGCCGCAGAAGCTGGTGGTCACCCAGGCGCGCCTGATCTGGGGCTTCGCGCACGCCTGGCGGCTCGGGCTGCGCGATCCCAAGCGCGACTATCTGGGCGCGGCCGGACAGGGCTACCGGTTCCTGCTCGCCCATTTCCTCGACCGGCAGAGCGGGGGCTACTTCTGGACGACCAACCGGCCGGGCCAGCCGGTCGACGAGCGCAAGTTCCTCTATGGCCAGGCGTCGGTGATCTCGGCGCTGGTCGAATACTACCGGGCGTCCAACGATCTGGAGGCGCTGGGCCAGGCCACCGAGCTCTATCGTACGGTTCAGGCGCATTGCCGGGACCCGGAGAACGGCGGCTGGGGTGAGCACTTCGAGCGCGACTGGCGGCCGATCACCGATGACACGACCTCGGTCGACATCGGGATCGTCGGCATGAAGAGCGGCGAGACCCTGTTGCAGTGGATGGAGGCGCTGACCGAGCTCGACGCGGCGACGCGCGCGGTCAGGGGCGACGACGCCGTGCGCGACCTCGGGCTCGACGACGCCCTGGCCGAGGCCCTCGACCTGAACGCGGCCCATTTCTTCCCCGCCAAGCCCGGTCAGGCCTATCCCTACCGCTATCCCGACTGGCGCCGGCCGATCGGGGGGCACTTCAAGGAGGTCTCCTACGGCCGCAACGTCGAGTTCGCCTGGCAGATGCTGGCCGCCGAGCGCGCGCTCGGGCGGCCGCCGTCCTGGGACCGTTTCGACGCGTTGCTGCAGCATGCGCTGGCCCACGGCTACGACCGGGCGCGCGGTGGTCTGGCCCAGCTGGGCTTCGAGAACCGCCCGGCCGTGGTCACCGACAAGGTGTGGTGGGTGCAGGCGGAGCTGCTCGCGGCGCTGACCGAGAGCCTGAGCCAGCGGCCCAACCCGGACTATGCCACCGCGCTCGACGGGCTGCTCGGCTTCCTGACCGCGCACCAGATCGATCCCCGCGATGGCATGTGGTTCGATACCGTCGCCGCCGACGGCTCCCTCAGGCGGCCGGCGAAGGCGCACGACTGGAAGGCCAACTACCACGACTTGCGGGCGATGATGAAGTTCATCGAGGCGTTCGGCGGCGGCTTCGGCGCCGACCCGGCCAAGACGCGCTGAATCCGACCGCGAGCTGGAGGCCTGCCATGACCATGATCCGCAACCGGAAGGAGCCAGGAGCAGGCGGACCGGCGCCCGGCCTGATCCGCCATCGCGGCGCCCACGCCCGTTTCCTGCTGCTGGCCCTGCTGCCCCTGATCGCCTTGACGGAGACGGTCTGGACCGAGGGCGGCCTCATGCGCGAGAGCCTCGAATGGCTGGGCTACGTCCTGATCGTGACCTGCGTGCTCGGGCGCGCCTGGTGCACGGCCTACATCGCCGGCCGCAAGAACCGCGAGCTGGTCGACCGCGGCCCCTTCTCGGTGGTCCGCAACCCGCTCTACGGCTTCAGCCTGCTCGGTCTGACCGGGGTCGGACTGCAGACCGGCTCGCTGACCTGGGCGGCCCTGCTCCTGCTCGGCGGCGGCCTCTACTACGGCGTCGTGGTCAGGCGCGAGGAGATCCACCTGCAAGGCGAGTTCCCGCTCGCCTATCGGCGCTATCTGGCGACCACCCCGCGCTGGCTGCCCGACCCCCGACTCTGGCGGGACGTCGAGCAGGTCACCATCCGGCCGGCGCTGGTCACGCGCGCCCTCCTGGATGGCGCCTGCTTCTTTGCCGCCTATCCGCTGTTCGAGGCGTTCGGCGAGGCCCATGCCGCGGGGCTCCTCCCGGGCCTCCTGGCGCTGCCCTGAGCGTCGCGGGCGATCGCGCTCAGGCGGGCCCGGCGGCCGCCGGCGGCACGATCCGCAACAGCATGATCTGATTGCGCTGGCGGCGCAGGACCTCGAAGCGGAAGTCGTGGAAGGCGAAGCTCTGGCCGACCTCGGGGATCATGCGCGCCTCGTAGATCACCAGCCCGGCGACGGTCGCGGCCTCGTCGTGGGGCAGCTTCCAACCGAACTGGCGGTTGAGGTCACGGACCGTGACCCAGCCGCTGACCAGCACCGAGCCGTCCGCCTGGGGCTCGACGCCGACCGTCTCGACGTCCTTCTCGTCGGTGATCTCGCCGACGATCTCCTCGAGGATGTCCTCGAGCGTCACCAGGCCCATGAGCGCGCCATACTCGTCGACCACGAACGCCAGATGCGAGCGGCGCTGGCGGAAGGCGAGCAGCTGATGGAGCAGCACCGTGGTGTCGGGGATGAACCAGGGCGGGGTCGCGAGCGCGGCCACGTCGAGCCCGGCGAGGTTGGCCGGATCGCCGCGCGCGCGGCCGAGCAGGTCCTTGGCGTGGAGCACGCCGATGATGCTGTCCGGATCGCCGCGCCAGACCGGCAGGCGGGTGTAGGGGCTCTGCACGACCTGATCGAAGATCAGCTCCGGCGGCGCGTCGGCGTCGAGGCTCGCCATGTCCTTGCGGTGGGTCATGACCTCGCTGACCTCGACGCCTGCGAGGTCCAGGATGCCGCCCAGCATGTCGCGCTCCTGCTTGCCGACCATGCCGTGCTGGCGCGAGACGTCGATCAGGTCGCGCAGCTCCTCGCTCGAGAAGACCTCGTGATGGCTGACCTCGGCGACCTTGAGCCGGGTCAGGATGGCGCGCGAGGCCCGATTGAGCGCCCAGGTCAGCGGATAGCAGATCAGGAAGAAGGCGTGCAGGGGATAGGCGATCCAGAGCGCCACCGGCTCGGGCTTGCGGATCGCGAAGGTCTTGGGCACCTGCTCGCCGAGCACGATGTGCAGCGAGGAGAAGATCAGGAAGCCGAGCAGGAAGGAGATCGTGTGCAGCGCCGGCGCACCGATGCCGAGCGCCTCGAACAAGGGCTCGAGCAGCGCGCTCACCGCCGGCTCGCCGACCCAGCCGAGGCCGAGCGAGGCCATGGTGATGCCAAGCTGGCAGGCCGAGAGATAGGCCTCGATCGCCTCGAGGATGCGCAGCGTCATGCGGGCGACCTTGCTGCCCTGCTCGACCAGAGCCTCGATCCGGATGCCCCGGACCTTCACGATCGCGAACTCGGCGGCCACGAAGAAGGCGTTCGCGGCCAGCAGCAGCAGCACCTCGAGGGCGGTCAGCAGCATCGCGCTCTGGCCACGCGCCGGGCGGGCGGCGGCGTCCGCTCCGGCCGGCTGGGGGGGCAGTCCCGATCAGGGTTCGGGCGCACTGAGCAGAGCCGTGAGCTCCGCGGGCTCGACCTCGGCGCCGGCGAATGCCTGGCCGATGCCGCGCAGGAGAACCAAGCGGGGGCGGCCGCCCTGGACCTTCTTGTCGTGCTCCATGGCGGCGAGCATGGCGGCGGCCGAGCGGACCGGCGCCGGCAGGGCGGCGCGCGTGGTCGGCAGGCCGACCGCCTGGAAGTGGTCGCGGATCCGCCGCGCGTCGGCCGGCGGGCAGAGCCCGAGCCGGACCGAGAGGGTCGCCGCCAGGACGATCCCGAGGGCCACCGCCTCGCCGTGCAGGAGGGTGTCGCCGTAGCCCGCGAGCGCTTCCAGCGCATGGCCGAAGGTGTGGCCGAGATTGAGCAGCGCGCGCGCCCCGGCCTCGCGCTCGTCGGCCGCCACCAGCGCCGCCTTGGCGCGGCAGCTGAGCGCGATCGCCTGCTGCTGGAGCGTGCCGTCGCCGGCGAGCAGCGCCGCACCCTGGCGCTCGAGCCAGGCAAAGAACTCGGGCTGGTCGATCAGGCCGTATTTGACCACCTCGGCATAGCCGGCGCGCAGCTCCCGGGCTGGCAGGCTCTTGAGCACGTCGGTGTCGGCGAGCACGAGGCGCGGCTGGTGAAAGCTGCCGATCAGGTTCTTGCCGTGGCGCGCGTTGATCCCGGTCTTGCCGCCGACCGCGCTGTCGACCTGGGCGAGCAGCGAGGTCGGGATCTGCACATAGTCGAGGCCGCGCAGGAGGATCGCCGCGGCGAAGCCGGCGAGATCGCCGACCACCCCGCCCCCGAACGCGACCAGCGCCGTCTGACGCTCGATGCCGTGCGCCAGGATCTGGTCGAGCAGCCGCTCGAGCTCGGTCATGCTCTTGCTCGCCTCGCCGGCCGGCAGGACGATCCGGTGGGCGGCGATGCCGGCCGCCTCGAGGCTCGATTCCAGCGTGCTCAGATGCGCGGTCGCCGCCACATGAGCGTCGGTCACGACGATCGCCGCCGGCTGGCGGAGCACGGGCCGCAGCTCGGCGCCGGCCTGCCGCAGCAGACCCGGCCCGATCACGATCTGGTAGCTGCGCGGGCCCAGATCGACCGTGACGCGGGTGGCGGCGGTCATGGCGCGCTGTCGGGCTGTGCCGCCGGCAGCGCCGCGAGGATGCGGGCGACCACGGCATTGATCGGTCCCTTGCCGCTGTCGACCACGAGGTCGGCCTCGGCATAGACCGGGGCGCGCTCGGCCAGCAGCGACGCCAGGGTCGCCCGCGGATCGTCGCCCGCGAGCAACGGGCGCTTGCCCGGCGTCGAGGTGCGCCGGAGCAGCACGTCGAGCTCCGCCCGGAGCCAGATCGAGAAGCCCTTGGCGCGCGCCAGGGCCCGCGTCTCGGGATCCATGAACGCGCCGCCGCCGAGCGCCAGGACCTGGTGCTCGCCGGTCAGCAGGCGCGCGATGACCTGGCGCTCCTTGGCCCGGAAGGCCGGCTCGCCGATCTCCGCGAAGATGTTGGCGATGGTCGTGCCGGCGGCCGCCTCGATCGCGGCATCGGCATCCTTGAACGGCCAGCTCAACGCGCGCGCGAGCCGACGCCCGATCACGGTCTTGCCGGCGCCCATCATGCCGACCAGGACGATCGTCCGGTCGATGGCCGGGGGCGGTGCGGATGCGGACGGGACTGCCATCGGCCTGCGGATCAGAGGTGAGAGTCGGCCCGGACGTTTGACCGGGCGTTGAATCCGAATGATGCAACCCGATATAAAGCGACGATCCGGGCAGGAGGCAAGCCTCTCGCCGGATTGCCCGCTCCGAGCGTCGCTGGGAATCATGTCGACCATCACTCGCATTCTCGTAGCCGTGCTCCTGGTCCTCGTCCTGGGCAGTACCGTGTTCCTGGTGACCTGGGACATCCCGCCGCCGACCGCGCGGGTCGAGCGCGTCCTGCCCAGCGACCAGTTTCCGCGCTGACGTCGCGTGCCCCCGATCGCCCGACGAGCCACGACCGAGCCCAGGCTGCCGCCTGACCCTGGCCGTGCTCGCCTGGGTCGGGGGCTGGGTCGGGCTCGGCATGCTCGACCCGAGCCCGCTCTGGGCCCAGGCCGGGCCGATCCAGCTGTTTCCCAAGGAGCTGCCCGGCCAGCCGAACGCCGCCGGAGTTCCGCCCGGCGCGCCCGCCCCCGGATCGCCGCCCGGCGGCCAGGCTGGCGGCGCGCCGCCCGGTGGCCCGGCGACCGCCGCGCCGCCGGAGGGCTTCCAGGTCGAAGGGCTGGCCCCGCCGGAGGTCGACAGCATCGGCCTCAGCGGCCCGGCCGATGGCGGCTTCGAGCGCACCCTGTGGGCGGGCAGCGACCCGCAGCTGGTGCTGACGCTGCTCGCCCAGCTGCCGGTGACGACCGACAATCCGCCGCTCAGGGCGCTGACCCGGCGTCTGCTCGCCACCGGCGCGCCGCTCGACGGCGGCATGGCCGGCGGCCGTGCGCTCAGCGCCCGGATCGAGCGTCTCCTGGCCATGGGCGATCTCGATACCGCCAAGCGGCTGCTCGATCAATTGCCGCCGTCGCGGGGCGACTCCCAGCTCGCCCGGCTGGCGGCCGAGGCGGCGCTGCTCGACGGTGACGATCCGGCCGCCTGTCAGCGCGCCAACGACCTGGCGCCGACCAGCGACGCCCCGTTCTGGGCCGAGATCACGGTCTATTGCCGGCTCGCCGCCGGCGACAACGATGGCGCCCGCCTCGGCCTCGACCTGTTGCGCGAACGCGGCCGGACCGACGACGCCGCGTTCCTTCAGCTCGCCGGCGCGGTCGCCGACGGCCGGGCGGATGGTGCCGTGCCGGCGCTGGCGTCGCCGGCGCCGGTCGACATCGCGCTGCTGCGCCTCGCCGGGCGGCCGCTGCCCGCGGCCGCGCTCGCCTATCCGTCGGCCGCCGTGCTGACCGTGGCGGCGCGCGAGCCGAAGCTGGCCGGTGACCGGCAGCTGGAGATCGCCGAACGGGCATTTCAGGCCGGCGGGCTCACGGCCGCTGGCCTCGGCGCCATCTATGGCGAGCACGCGACCGCCGGCGACGCGCTCGCCAGCGTCCGGACCGCCTGGGGCCCGGCGGCGCGGGCGATGGCCTACCGGGCCGCCGGCGACCAGCAGAGCCCGCAGGATCTGGCCAGCGCTGCTGACCGCGACCTGGCAGGCCGCCAAGGGCGACGAGCGTCTTCTGGTCGCTCTGGTGTTCGCCAGGCGGTTCGCCGACCTGCCGGTCGACCGGTCGTTGCTGGCGGTCGGGCCGAGCGCGGCGCGGGCGCTGCTCGCGGCCGACCGGCCGCTGCCGGCGGCGCGCTGGTTCGCCCTGCTGAGCAGCGAGGGCGCCCGGGACAGCCGGGTGCAGCGGGAGGTCGCGGCGCTGACACCCCTGTTCGCCCTGGCCGGGATCGGCGGCAACCAGGCCGTGCCCGAGCTGGATCAGGCGGCGGTCGCGGCCTGGCGGCAGGCGACCCTGGACGCCGATACCAGGGCCGAGCGGCTGTTCGCCCTGCTCGACGGGGTCGGCTCGCCGGTGCCCGATCCGGCGTGGTGGCACGAGCTCGCTCCGCCCCTGCAGCGCCAGGCGAACGTGCCGGCAGGCGCGCTCTGGCGCGGCCTCGACCGTGCGAGCGCGGCCAAGCGCCTCGGCGAGACGGTGCTGTTCGCGCTCGACATGCTGAACGGCGCGCCGACCGCGGCGCATCCCGAGGTGCTGACCGCCTGCCTGCGCGCCCTGCGGGCGGTCGGGCTGGACCAGGAAGCGCGCCAGATTGCGGTCGCGACGGCGCTCGCCATGGACCTCTGAGCGCCGGTCGGGCGCCGCGATCGGGGGTCGGCATGGGGCGGTTGCCGTGAGCTCTGCGGACGCCTTTCTCGAGATGATGGCGGTCGAGCGGGGCGCCTCGCCGCATACCCTCGACGCCTACCGCCGCGATCTCGCCGACTATCAGGGCTTCCTCGCGCAGCGCGGGGCCACGATCCTGACCGCCGAGCGCGCCGCCGTGCGCGGCTGGCTCAACCAGCTGTCGAGCAGCGGGCTCTCGAACGCGACCATGGCGCGGCGGCTGTCGGCGGTCCGCCAGCTGCATCGCTTTCTCTATCTCGAGGGCGCGCGCGCCGACGATCCGACCCAGACGGTCGAGGGTCCGCGCCGACGGCGGCCGCTGCCGAAGCTCCTGGACCAGGCCGAGATCCTGGCGCTGATCGCGGCCGCCGGCGAGCGCGCGGATGCCCAGGGCCTGCGCCTGCTGGCCTGCCTCGAGCTGCTGTACGCGAGCGGGCTCCGGGTCTCGGAGCTGCTGACCCTGCCGCTCGCCGCGCTCGCCCCCGACCGCCGCTTCCTGATCGTGCTCGGCAAGGGCGGCAAGGAGCGCATGGTGCCGATCGGCGGCGCCGCGCGCGGCGCGCTCGAGGCCTATCTCGCGGTCCGCGAGCGCTTCCTCGCCGGGCGACCGAAGGGCCAGCCCTATCTGTTCCCCTCGCGGGCGCGCGCCGGCCATCTGACCCGCCAGCGCCTGGCCCAGCTCCTCAAGGCGCTGGCGCCGGCCGCCGGCATCGACCCCGAGCGGATCTCGCCGCACGTGCTGCGCCACGCCTTCGCCAGCCACCTGCTCGCCGGCGGCGCCGATCTGCGCGCGCTGCAGGCGCTGCTCGGCCACGCCGATATTGCCACCACCCAGATCTACACCCATGTACAGGGCGCGCGTCTGGCGGCCGCGGTCCGGGCGCATCATCCGCTCGCCGCGCCGATCGGCGATGCCGAGCCGGAGCCGGGATGAGCCGTCGTCGGCCCCGAGATTTTTCGCCACCACCGGCCCGGCGCCGCCTGAGGGAACCCGTAGCTTGAGCTTCACCGTCGTCGAGCCCTGCACGCCCCGTCTGCACCGCTCCGAGCTGGCGGTGCCCGGGAGCTCGCCGCAGTTCTTCGAGAAGGCGGCACGTTCGGCCGCGGACGTCGTGTTCCTCGACCTCGAGGACGCGGTCGCGCCGGATCAGAAGGTCCAGGCGCGCAAGAACGTGATCGCCGCCCTGAACGACATCGACTGGGGCCGCAAGACGCTGACCGTGCGGATCAACGGCCTCGACACGCATTACATGTACCGCGACGTGATCGAGGTGATCGAGCAGGGCGGCGAGCGGCTCGACCTGCTCATGATCCCGAAGGTCGGGACCGCGGCCGACGTCTACGCCCTCGACCTGCTGGTCACGCAGTGCGAGGCGGCGGTCGGCCGCACGAAGCGGATCGGCTTCTCGCACATCATCGAGACCGCGCTCGGCATGGCCAACGTCGACGCGATCGCCGGCGCCAGCAGGCGCAACGAGGCGCTCCACTTCGGGGTCGCGGACTACGCCGCCTCGACCCGCGCCCAGACCACCAGCATCGGCGGCCCCAACCCGGCCTATGCGATCCTGACCGATCCGGCCGAGGATGGCGCCCGCGTGCGCCACTGGGGTGATATGTGGCACTATGCGGTGGCTCGCATGGTGGTCGCGGCGCGCGCCCACGGGCTCAGGCCGATCGACGGCCCGTTCGGCGATTTTTCCGACCCCGACGGTTACCGGGCGGCGGCCGCGCGCGCCGCGGCGCTCGGCTGCGAGGGCAAGTGGGCGATCCACCCGAGCCAGATCGCGCTCGCCAACGAGGTCATGGGCCCGCCCGCCGCCGAGGTCGACAAGGCAAGGCGGATCCTCGCCGCCATGGCCGCGGCAAGGGACCAGGGCAAGGGTGCTGTCAGCCTGGACGGCCGGCTGATCGACATCGCCTCGATCCGCCAGGCCGAAGCGCTGGTCGCCAAGGCCGACCAGATCGCGGCCAGCGCGGGCTGAGCCGGGCGCGCGCCCGCTAGCAGGAGTGAGCGAAGCTGCTGGAGTTCGAGAAACCGATCAGCGAGCTGGAAGGCAAGGTCAAGGAGCTGCGCCACCTCTCGAACGGCAGCGACCTCGACCTCGCCGAGGAGATCTCCCGCCTCGAGACCCGGGCCGAGAAGCTGCTCCGCCAGACCTACGCCAAGCTCAACGCCTGGCAGAAGACCCAGGTCGCGCGCCATCCCGAGCGGCCGCATTTCTCCGACTACGTGGCCGGCCTGTTCGAGGACTACACGCGGCTCGCGGGCGACCGGACGTTCGGCGACGACCGCGCCATCCAAGGCGGCCTCGCGCGCTTTCGCGGCCGCTCGGTGGTCGTGCTCGGGCACGAGAAGGGCACCGACACCGAAGGCCGCGTGCGCCACAATTTCGGCATGGCCAACCCGGAAGGCTACCGCAAGGCGGTCCGGCTGATGCACCTCGCCGAGCGCTTCGGCCTGCCGGTCCTGACCCTGGTCGACACGCCTGGCGCCTATCCGGGGGTCGGCGCCGAGGAGCGCGGCCAGGCCGAGGCGATCGCGCGCGCGATCGAGACCTCGCTGCAGCTCGCCGTGCCGCTGATCGGGGTGGTGATCGGCGAGGGCGGCTCCGGGGGGGCGGTGGCACTCGCGGTCGCCGATCGGGTGCTGATGCTCGAGCACGCGGTCTACTCGGTGATCTCGCCCGAGGGCTGTGCCGCGATCCTCTGGCGGAGCGGCGACGAGGCGCCCCAGGCGGCCGAGGCCATGCGCCTGACCGCCCAGGACCTGAGCCAGCTCGGCGTGGTCGACCAGATCATCCCGGAGCCGCTCGGCGGCGCCCACCGCGAGCCCAAGGAGACCGTCCAGGCGGTCGGCGATGCCCTCGAGGCGGCGCTCGAGCCGCTCCTGGTGCTGTCCGGCGCCGAGCTCCGCCACCAGCGCCGCCAGAAGTTCCTCAAGATGGGCAACGGCGCCGCGATGTGAGCGCTCTGCCCGGACCGTCGGCGCTGCTTCAAAACCGCGGCAGGTCGGGGAACGGGAGCTGGCCGCGGTGGATGTGCATGCGGCCGAGCTCGGCGCAGCGGTGGAGCTGGGGGAAGACCTTGCCGGGGTTGAGGATCTGGGCGGGGTCGAAGGCGCATTTGACCCGCTGCTGCTGGTTCAGGTCGTCCTCGTTGAACATCACCGGCATCAGGTCGCGCTTTTCCACGCCCACGCCATGCTCGCCGGTGAGCACGCCGCCGACCTCGACGCAAAGTTTCAGGATCTCGGCGCCGAATTCTTCGGTTTTCTCGAGCTCGCCCGGCTGGTTGGCGTCGTAGAGGATCAAGGGGTGCAGGTTGCCGTCGCCGGCGTGGAAGACGTTGGCGACCCGCAGGCCATAGTGCTCGCTCATCTCGCGCATGCGGCGGAGCACCAGCGGCAGCTGGCGGCGCGGGATGGTGCCGTCCATGCAGTAATAGTCCGGAGAAATCTTGCCGACCGCGGGGAAGGCCGCCTTGCGGCCGGCCCAGAAGCGCTGGCGTTCGGCCTCGTCCTCGCTGGCCCGGACCGAGGCGGCGCCGCACTGGCGGGCGATCGCGCCGACCACGCCGATCAGATGCTCGACCTCGGCCGCCGGGCCGTCGAGCTCGCAGATCAGGAGGCCCTCGACGTCGAGCGGATAGCCCGCGTGGCAGAAATCCTCGGCGGCGTGGATCGCGGGCTTGTCCATCATCTCGAGCCCGCCCGGGATGATGCCGGCGCCGATGATCGCGGCGACGCAGTCGCCCGCCTGCTCGTTGGTCGGGAAACCGATCAGCAGCGCCCGCGCGGTCTCCGGCTTCTTCAGGATGCGGACCGTGACCTCGGTGACGACCCCGAGCAGGCCCTCGGAGCCGGTCATCAGGCCGAGCAGGTCGTAGGCCTCGGCGTCCAGATGCTTGCCGCCGAGGCGGACGATGTCGCCGTTCGGCAGCACCATCTCGATGCCGAGGATGTTGTTGGTGGTGAGGCCGTATTTCAGACAGTGCACGCCGCCCGAATTCTCGGCGACGTTGCCGCCGATGGTGCAGGCGATCTGCGAGGACGGGTCCGGGGCGTAGTAGAAGCCCGCATGCTCGACCGCAGCCGTGATGCCGAGGTTGGTGACCCCCGGCTGGGCGATCACGCAGCGGTTCTCGAAGTCGACCTCGAGGATTTTGTTGAATTTCCCCAAGCCCGAGCACGATGCCGTCGGTCAGCGGCAGGGCGCCGCCCGAGAGCGAGGTGCCGGCACCGCGCGGCACGACCTTGACCTTTTCCCGATCGCAGAGCTTCAGGATTTCCGCGACCTGGGCGGTGGTCTCGGGCAGGACCACGGCCATCGGCACCGCCCGATAGGCCGAGAGGCCGTCGCATTCATAAGCGCGCAGCTCGTCCGCGCCGGCGATCACGCCCTCGCCCGGCAGGATCGCCCTGAGCGCGCCGACCAGCGCATCCCGCTTGGCAAGGCTGCCCGCATCGGGTTCCGGCATCCGCATCGGCCCGCCCCCACGCTCTGATCCACACTCTCGACCAGAAGATCGGCGGCCGGCCGGGCGCCGTCAACCGGCTTCGGGCAGGCGCGAGTCAGGCGATGGCGTCGGGCACAAGCTCACCGGACGGGCCGCCGCCATGGCTACGGCGCGGATCAGATGGTCGGAAGCTTCGGTGCGAGCAGCTGTGGTTCGGAGGACGGCCCGGACGCCGGCAGCGGCCGGACGATCAGATAGACGGTCAGACGGAGACAGGCTCTGGCCGGAGCCGTCGCAGCCCGCCCGGAGGTGCCGCACAGGCAGCCGGCCAGACAGCGGCCGCCGCCGCTCGCCGCCGAGGTGCAATCCCGGCAGCCCGGCGCCGCGCTGTCGGCGATCAGCATGTTCTGCGCGTCCGCGCGCTCCGGGGCCGCCACCTCCGCCGGGTAGATCGGCAGCAGCAGCCCGGTCCCGATGATCAGGCAGACGACAGCGAACAGCACGCGCCCAAGCATGAGCGCAACATAAGCACGATCGGACGGATATGCCAGAGGGGAAGGCTGCCGATCACGCCCTCGTCATCGGCAGGGCGGCCGCCAGCTGCCGATGCGCGCCGGCGCACGAGCACACCAAGATGCCGACCCGCCGACCGGGCGTCAGCGTGCCGCTGGGGCGGAATGCCGCAGGCTCAGCCCTGGCGGACCTTATAGCGCGGGTGGGTCTTGTTGATCACGAACACGCGGCCCTTGCGGCGCACCAGACGACAATCTTTGTGCCGCTGCTTGAGCGTGCGAAGCGAGTTGCGAACCTTCATCGGCCCTTCTCCACTGACGTCCCCGGGGCGCCAACGACTTGGCGCGCCGACCTATTTCCGGCGGCGGAAGCTCGAGAAACGCCGGTTGAACTTGTCGACCTGGCCGCCCCGCTCGAGGATCCGCGAACGGTCGCCGGTCCAGGCCGGGTGGACCATGGAATCGATCTCGAGGGTCAGCGTCGCCCCGGGTTCGCCATAGGTCGAGCGGGTCGCGAAGGTCGATCCGTCGGTCATCACGACCGTGATTTCGTGATAGTCCGGATGAATGTCTTTCCTCACCCGCTTTCTCCCCCTGGGGCCGGCCGCTATATAGCCGGAGCAGCCCAGCTGAGCAAGGGGTGGGCTGGGCAAGGGGTGGGCCGCCAGCACGGATCGACGGCAGCACGGATCGACTGAAGCAGGTGGGGGAGGTGGCATGAGACGAGCAGGCGGCGCGACCGGCGACCCGACGCGCACCTCCAGTCGCGATCTCCGGCAGCTGCGCCGCCTGGCGGGCTATCTGGCGCCCTACCGCTGGCGGGTCGTGGCGACGCTGGTCGCGCTCGTGTTCGCGGCGGCGGCGGTGCTGGTGTTCGGGGTCGGGCTCCGCTACCTGATCGACGGCGGCTTCGGGGCCGGGCGGCCGGCCGCCTTGAACCATGCGCTCAAGGCCTCGCTGATCGTGATCGTCGTGCTGGCGGCCGCGACCTTCGCGCGCGCCTATCTGGTCGCCTGGCTCGGCGAGCGGCTGGTCGCCGATCTGCGCGCCGAGGTTTACGCCCACGTCACCGGTCTGTCGCCCGGCTTCTTCGAGCTGACCCGCACCGGCGAGGTGCTCTCGCGCCTGACCAGCGATACCGCGGTCGTCCAGACGGTGATCAGCGCCAGCCTGTCGCAGGCGCTGCGCAACCTCCTCTTGCTGATCGGCGGCCTCGCCCTGCTGATCGTGACCAACCCCAAGCTCGCCGGCCTGATCCTGATCGTGGTGCCGCTGGTGGTGGTGCCGATCGTCGTGATCGGCCGCCGCGTGCGCCGGCTGTCGCGCCTGGCCCAGGACCGGATGGGCGCCCTCGGCGGCCATGCCGAGGAGACCCTGAACGCGGTCCGGACGGTCCAGGCGTTCGCCCAGGAAGCCCGCGAGCGCCGACGCTTCCAGGACCTGGTCGAGCAGGCGTTCACGGCCGCGATCGGTCACGCCCGGGCGCGCGCCGGCCTCGCCGCCTGCGTCATCACGCTGGTGTTCGGCGCCATCGTCGTCGTGCTCTGGATCGGCGGCCAGGACGTGCTCGCGGGCAAGATCACCGGCGGCGCGCTCGCGGCCTTCGTGTTCTACGGCTCGGTGGTGGCGAGCGCCGCGGGCGCGCTCAGCGAGATCATGGGCGATTTGCAGCGCGCCGCCGGCGCGACCGAGCGCCTGTTCGAGCTGCTCGACACCCGGCCCGAGATCACGGCGCCGGCGACCCCGGCGGCGCTGCCGAGCCCGGCCAGCGGCGCGCTCCGCTTCGAGCATCTGAGCTTTGCTTATCCCGCCCATCCGGAGCAGCTGGTGCTGCGCGACTTCGACGCCGCCGTGGCGCCCGGCGAGACGGTCGCCGTGGTCGGGCCCTCAGGCGCCGGCAAGACCAGCGTCTTCCAGCTGTTGATGCGCTTTTACGACCCGACCGGCGGGCGCCTCTGCTTCGATGGCATCGATCTTTGCACGCTCGATCCGCAGGCGCTCCGCACCCGGATCGGCCTGGTGCCGCAGGAGCCGGTGATCTTCTCCGCCAATGCCTGGGACAACATCCGCTACGGCCGGCCGGAGGCCAGCGACGACGAGGTGCGCGCGGCGGCAGAGGCGGCGGCGGCGACCGAGTTCATCGAGCGCCTGCCCGAGGGTTTCGAGAGCTTCCTCGGCGAGAAGGGGGTGCGGCTGTCCGGCGGCCAGCGCCAGCGGATCGCGATCGCCCGCGCGATCCTGCGCCAGCCGTCGCTGCTCCTGCTCGACGAGGCGACCAGCTCGCTCGACGCCGAGAGCGAGCGCGCGGTCCAGGAGGCGCTCGAGCGGCTGCGGCGCGGCCGGACCACCCTGATCATCGCCCATCGCCTGGCGACCGTGCTCAAGGCCGATCGCATCCTGGTGATGGACCAGGGCCGGCTGGTCGCGACCGGCACCCACCGCGAGCTGATCGAGCAGAACGGCCTCTACGCCCGCTTGGCCGAGCTCCAGTTCGACGTCGACGGCCGCCTCGCCGCGGCCGAGTGAGGAGCTCGCCTTTGACCCGCCCACTCGCCATCATCGATGGCCACAACGATGCCCTCTTGGCGCTGATGCGCGACCCCGAGCGGCCGGACAGCCTGCTCGAGCGCTCGGCGCGCGGCCATCTCGATCTGCCGCGGGCGCAAGAGGGCGGGTTCGCCGGCGGCTTCTTCGCGATGTTCACGCCGTCGGGGCGCGCCACCGGTCCGCGCCGGCGCGACGTCGGGGCCAGCTACGAGCTGCCATTCCCACCGACGCCGAGTTCGGGGCGCGCCCAGCGCTTCACCGGCGCGCTCGCGGCCCGGCTGTTCCGGGACCAGCGCGCCTCGGGCGGCCGGCTCCAGGTCGTGCGCGACCTGGCCGAGCTGGAGAGCTGTCTCGAGCGCGGCGTGCTCGCGGTGATCTTCCACATCGAGGGCGCCGAGGCGATCGATCCGGGCCTGGACGCGCTCGAGGTCCTCTACCAGACCGGGCTGCGCTCGCTCGGCCTGGTCTGGAGCCGGCCGAACGCCTTCGGCCACGGCGTGCCGTTCAAGTTCCCAAGCTCGCCCGACACCGGCCCCGGCCTGACCGATGCCGGCAAGGCGCTGGTCCGGGCGTGCAACGAGCTCGGCGTCCTGATCGACCTCTCGCATCTGAACGAGCAGGGCTTCTGGGACACAGCACGGCTCTCGAAGGCGCCTCTGGTCGCGACCCACTCCAACGCCCATGCGCTCTGTCCGAGCGCCCGCAACCTGACCGACGGGCAGCTGCGTGCGATCCGGGAATCGGGCGGCATGGTCGGGGTCAACTTCGCGGTCAGCATGCTGCGCCCGGACGGCCGGCCGGACCCCGAGATGCCGCTCGAGGTCATGGTCCGCCATTTCGATCATCTGATCGAGCAGCTGGGCGAGGACCAGGTCGGCTTCGGCTCCGACTTCGACGGCACCATCGTGCCGAAGGCGATCGGGGACGCGACCGGCCTGCCGCGCCTGGTCGAGGCGCTGCGCAGCGCAGGCTACGACCAGCCGCTGCTCGAGAAGCTCGCCTTCAGAAACTGGCTGCGCGTGCTCGCCCGCAGCTGGGCGCCGTGATCCCGCCGCCGGTCGCGGCGCGCGTCAGCTAAAGAAAATCGAACTGGCCCTCGCGGGCGGTCAGCTCGATGTAGCTCGAGGTGCTGCCGGCGGCGAGCAGGTCGTGATCAGGCCGGCAGCGCCGGTCGAGGTACTCCTCGAGCGCTCGATTGACGATCCAGGCCGGCGACTGCTGCAGGCTCCCGGCCAGGGTCTCGAGCGGCTGCTTGAGGTCGAGGGCGACCTCGACGGTCAAGATGTCGCGTTCGGTCATCGACAAAGTCCTCCAAGAACCGAGCCTAAGTCAGGGGCCGCGCTGTTTGGGGTCGATGAGGGGCGCGTTTTCGCGCTCACCCGTCGTACCGGCGAGGCGCGGCTCGCACCGATACGAAAACTCCTTGCGCTCACGGCGATTCGAGGTCCTCAGCGGGTGGTCAGCTTGATCTCGATCCGGCGGTTGCGCCGGTAGGCGATCTCGTCAGCGCGGTCGTCGAGCGGCTGGAATTCGGCGAACCCGGCGACGGCGATCCGGTTGGGCGGAATCCCCTGGCCGATCAGGAACTTGCCGACGTTGATCGCGCGCGCGGTCGACAGCTCCCAGTTGGAGGGGAATTCCGAGGTGTGGATCGGCCGCCGGTCGGTGTGGCCGTTGATCTGCAGCACCCAGGGCAGCTCGCTCGGGATCTCCGCCGAGATCTGGCGCAGGCTGTCGGCGAGCTTGCGCAGCTCCTCCTGGCCGCTCGGCTCGATGTCGGCCGACGCGGTCGGGAACAGGACCTCGGACTGGAACACGAAGCGGTCGCCGACGATCCGGATGTCGGGACGGTCGCCGATCAGCCGGCGCAGCCGACCGAAGAACTCCGAGCGGAACCGGCTCAGCTCCTCGACCTTGCCGGCGAGCGCCATGTTCAGCTTGCTGCCGAGGTCGGTGATCGTGACCTGCTGCTCGTCGACCTTCTGCTGCGAGACGTCGAGCGCCTGCTGGATCGCCGCCAGCTGCACCCGGAGCGCGTTGATCTGACGGTTCAGCACCTCGACCTGGTTGAGCGACTCGCGCGAGAGCGCCTGCTCGGTCGCCAGCGCCTCCTCCTTGCGGCCGGCCTGGCGCAGCAGATCGGCGATCCGGGTGTCGCGCTTGTCGATCTCCTTTTGCGCGAGCATCGTGTGCTCCTGCTCGCTCGCGAGCTTGGCTTGCAACTCGGTCGCCTGATCGCGGGTCTGGCCGAGCTGGAGCAGCAGCTGCTCGCGGGCCTTCTTCAGCTCCTCGGCGGTGGCGCTGGTCGCCTGGTTCTTGCTGCGCTCGTCCTGTAGCAGCGCCGACAGCTCGGCCAGGCGCCGCTCGCGCTCGGCGGCATCGCCGCCGGCCGCCTCGAGCTGCGCCGACAGCTCCGCGACCCGCTGCTGGCCGGCCGCCTGGTCCTGCTGCGCGGTCTGCAGCAGCGCCTGCAGGCGGGCGACCTCGGCGCTGAGCGAGCCGCCCTCCTTGCGGGTGCTGTCGAGCTGCTCGCTCAGATTGGCGACCCGCTGGTCGGCCGCGGTCTTCTGGTCCTGCGCGGTCTGCAGCAGCTGGGTGAGGCGCTGGACCTGGTTCGAGAGGTCCTGGGTCTTCTGGCCGGACTCGGCGACCGACTGGTTGAGCTTGGCGACCTGGCCCTCCAGCCCCTGGGTCCGCGCCTGCGCGGCCTGGAGCAGGTCGGCGAGGCGCGCGATCTCCTTGGTCGCGTCGCCCTTGGCCTGCTCGGCCGCCTTGAGCGTGGCGGTCATCTCGGCGACCTGGAGGTCGAGCTCGTGGCGGGTCTTCTGCAGCGCCTCGATGTCGCGCTTGAGCTGGATCAGCTGCGCCAGCTGGGTCTCGATCGTCGCCTTGTCGGTGGTGACGTTCTGCTGGGCGAGCTTGAGCTCGGACTCGAGCTTGGCCCTGAGATCGGTGGTCCGCTCGAGCTCGGCCTGCAACGCCTTGCTCTTGTCGGCCTCACCCCGCAGCTCGTTCAGGGTCTGCGTGAGCTGCGCCTTCTCGTCCTGGAGCAGGAACAGCTGGTCGCGGAACTGGTCGCGCTCGGCCGAGGCCTCGGCCAGCTGGCTCGCCACATCGGCGCGGTCGGCCTGTGCGCCCTTGAGGTCCGCCGACAGCTGGGCGACCGACAGGCGCAGCTCCGAGTTGGTCGCCTGCTCGGCGTCGAGCTGCGCGGTCAGCTGGTTGATCGACAATTCGAGGCTCTTGAGCTTGCTGTCCTTGCCCTGGAGCAGCTGATTGAGAAAGAACTGGCCGAGCACGAACACCACGAGCAGAAAGATGATCACCAGGAGCAGGGTCGACAGGGCGTCGACGTAGCCCGGCCAGTGGTCGATGTGGCGCAGCTCGCGGCGCGAACGGGCCATGGCCGGCGGTTATCCCGAGACCGCCCGCGGTTCGCCGGCGACCGCGGCGATGGTGCGCGCGACCATCTTGATCTCGCTGCGCAGCTCGTGGGTCATCTGGCTGCGGCCCTGGACGGTCTCGTCCAGGATCCGGGCCAGATAGACGTCCATGTTGCGGATGTGATTGCGGGTCGCCTCGTCGAAGCCGCCGCTCTCGGTCTCGACCAGGCGCCCGAGCAGCGGCCGGAGCTCCTCCTGGCTCGAGATCAGCCGCGCCAGCAGCGCCTGCTCGGTGGCGATCTGATCGCCGAGCGCGCTCAGCCGCTCGGTGAGCGCGATCAGCCCGGAGTGGACCGTCGCCTGGTTCTCCTCGGAGCGGCCGACCGTGCGCTGCAGGTTGTCGAGGTTTTCGGCGGTCTGCTCGAGCATCGCCTGGACATAGGCGGGGATGCTGACGTCGCCGCTGCCGTGGCTCGGCTCGCCGCCGGTCAGGCGGGTCAGCCCGGAGAGCCACTCCTCCATCTCGTTGTAGAAGCTGTTCTGGGCCTGGTTCGCCTGCAGGTCGAGGAAGCCGAGCACCAGCGAGCCCGCGAGGCCGAACAGGGACGAGCTGAACGCCGTGCCCATGCCCGCCATCGGCGCCGCAAGGCCCGCCTTGAGCTCGTCGAACACGACCACCAGGTCGCCCTCGCCGACCGACAGGCCGTTGATCACCTGGCTGACCGAGCTGATCGTCTCGGTCAGGCCCCAGAAGGTGCCGAGCAGGCCGAGGAAGATCAGCAAGCCGATCTGGTAGCGCGAGATCTCGCGCGATTCGTCGAGCCGGGCGCTGATGCTGTCGAGCAGATGGCGGACCGACATCGCCGGCAGCATGACCCGGCCGCGCCGTTCCTGCTCGCCGAGCGCGCTCGCGACCGGCGCCAGCAGCCGGGGCGCCGCCTGCAGCGAGAAGCCGGGGTGGCTGGTGCGGAAGGCCTCGATCCAGCGGATCTCCGGCTTGATCCCGAACACCCGGCGAAAGATGTAGAAGATGCCGAGCAGCAGCACCCCCAGGATGAAGCCGTTGAGCACCGGATTGTACAGATAGATCCGCCAGACGACCTCGTAGGCGAACCCGATCGCGGCCGCCGCCAGCACCAGGAAGACGATCATGCGGTTGATGAAACGCTGCGGACTGGTCATCGTCGGGCCTTCCCAACGCGGCTTCGACCGATCGACGCTGCCATGCACGCGGCCTCGCGGACTGCGTCGGGCCTCGCGGCCGCGCGCCGGCGGCCATGCCTGGAGGCGTACGTGAACACTACGCTATAACCCATTGATACGCAAACTTATCAATAGGAAAGTGTTGCGTCGGTCGGATTCCGTCCTCGGCGCGGCCCGCGAGACCGCCGGCGTGGGCCTCAGACATCGACCCGGAGCAGCTCGCCGAGCCGCTCGTAGAGCGCGGGATTGCTGGCGATCAGGGTGCCCCGGCCGAGCAGATCGGGGTCGCCGTCGAGCCGCCCGACCAGACCGCCGGCCTCGCGCACCAGCACGATCCCGGCCGCGATGTCCCAGGGCTTGAGGTCGTACTCCCAAAAGCCGTCGAAGCGGCCGGCGGCGACGTAGGCGAGATCGAGCGAGGCGGTGCCGAGACGGCGGATGCCCGCGACCTGGTCCGACAGGCGCTCGAGCTGGGCGGCGAACCCCTGCTGGCGGCCGGGCCAGTCGAGCACCGGAATGCCGGTCCCGATCAGGCAGGTGACGAGCTCGCTCCGGCGCGAGACCCGCAGCCGGCGATCGTTGAGGTAGGCGCCGGCACCCTTCTCGGCGCAGAACATCTCGTCCTTGATCGGGTCGTAGACGACGCCGGCGACCAGCTCGCCCTGGCGCTCGAGGCCGATCGAGATCGCGAAATGCGGCACCGCGTGCAGGAAGTTGGTCGTGCCGTCGAGCGGGTCGACGATCCAGCGGTGGTCGGCGTCGCGGTCGCCGACAGCGCCGCTTTCCTCGAGCAGCATGGCGAAGCCCGGGCGGGCCCGGGCAAGCTCCTGGCGGAGGATCTGCTCGCTCCGGCGGTCGGCGGCGCTGACGTAGTCGCCCGGCCCCTTGATCGAGACCTGGAGATGCTCGACCTCGCCGAAGTCGCGGACCAGGTGACGGGCGGCCTTGCGGGCCGCCTGCATCATGACGGTGATGTTGGCCGAGCGCAGCGCCACGGCTAGTCCTTGGCCCGCTCGACGTAGCTGGCCTCGGCGATGTTGACGACCACCCGCGTGCCGGCCTCGATATGCGGCGGCACCATCACCCGGACGCCGTTCTCGAGGATCGCGGGCTTGTAGGAGGCGGCCGCGGTCTGGCCCTTGACCACCGGATCCGCCTCGACCACCTCGAGCACCGTGGTGTCGGGCAGGTGGACCATCAGCGGCCGGCCCTCGTAGCTGAGGACGGTGAGCGTCATGCCCTCCTTGAGGAACGGCAGGCGATCGCCCACCAGGCGCTGGTCGATGCTCTGCTGCTCGAAGCTCTCCTGGTCCATCAGGTTGAGCAGCTCGCCCTCCTGATAGAGGAACTGGTACTGCTGCTCGTCGAGGCGGACACGCTCGACCGTCTCGACGGCGCGAAAGCGCTCGTTGAGCTTGGTGCCTTCGACCAGGTCCTTGAGCTCGACCTGCTGATAGGCCGGGCCCTTGCCGGGCTTGACGTGCTCGGCGCGGGCCACCATCCAGATCCGGTCCTTGTGCTCGAGCACGTAGCCCGGGCGGATCTCGTTGCCGCTGATCTTCATCGCTCAGTCCCTGGCTCGGTCCGGCGCGCCACCTGGCAGCGCTTCGAGAGCGAGCCGCCGCCTCTCTAGCGCAAGGGCGGAGCCGGGCATAGCTGGCCGTAACCCCGCGTCAGGTCCCGGCGATCGCCCGCCTCAGCTCCGCGACCGCCGCCGCCGGCCCCGCTGGGTGCCGCCACACGCCGCTCGACACCCCGATGAAGTCCGCGCCGGCGCGCGCCAGCGCCGGGCAATCCTGCACCGCGGTATCGCCGTCGACCAGACAAGGCAGCACGAACAGCCCGCTCCACCAGTCGACCAGCTCGACGACCGCGGCGTCAGGCGGCGCGTCGGGCGGACGGTCGGGAGCGCCGAACGCGATATAGTCGGCGCCGGCCTCGCCCGCAACCACCGCCGCCTCGCGCGAGCGATCGCAGGACGCCCCGAGGATCCGCTGGGCGCCGAGCGCCGCCCGGGCCGCGGCGACGGCCTCGGGCGAACCGAGGTGGACCCCGTCGGCGCCGAGCTCGAGCGCCCGGTCGACCTCGTCCTGGAGCAGAAACGCGACGCCGCGGGCGCCACAGACCGGTCGCAGATGCGTCGCCGCCGCGGCGATCGCGGCGCCATTCGGCGCTCGCCAGGCGCAACAGAAAGCCGGCGCTGCCGCCGGCCGCGAGCGCCGCATCGAGCACGGTCGCGAAGGCCGCCGGTTCCAGCGCCGGCGGGCTGATCAGAAACAGCTGGCAGCCCGCCATCGCCGGGTCGAGGGCCTCCGGTTCGCGGCTCACGCCTCGTTCAGGTAGATCTTGATCACCTCGTCGAGCAAGGCCAGCGCCTCGGCCTTGGGCCGCCGGAAGCTGTTGCGGCCGATGATCGAGCCGGAGCCGCCGCCGTCCCGGATCTGGCGGATCTCGTTCAGCACGCCCTCGGTGTCCTTGGCCTCGCCGCCCGAGAACACCACCAGGCGCTTGCCCGCGAAACAGCACTGCATGATGTGGCGGACCCGGGCCGCCAGCGTCGAGCGGTCGATGTCCTCGGCCTCGTAGACAGCCTTCGCCGCCGCCAGGTCGAGCTCGGCCGAGGGCGGCTTGACCTTGATGATGTTGGCGCCCATCAGCGCCGCCATGTGCGCCGCATAGGCGACGATGTCGAAGGCGGTCTCCTTGGTCACCTTGCCGCCGCGCGGATAGGACCAGACGACCGCGATCAGACCGCACGACTTGGCCTCGCGGGTGATCTCGCGCAATTCCTCCATCATCTCGTAGCAGGACGGCGAGCCCGGATAGATGGTGAAGCCGACGCCGACGCACCCCAGCCGGAGCGCGTCCTTGACCGAGCCGTGGACCGCCTGGTCCTGGATGCCGTCGGCCAGGCTGTTGGCGCTGTTCATCTTGAGGATGGTCGGCAACTGGCCGGCGTAGCTGTCGGCGCCCTGCTCGAGCAGGCCGAGCGGGGCGGCATAGCCGGACAAGCCGGCGTCGATCGCGAGGCGGTAGAGATAGTGCGGGTCATAGGCCGGCGGGTTGGCGGCGAAGCTGCGCGCCGGCCCGTGCTCGTAGCCCTGGTCGACCGGCAGGATCACCAGCTTGCCGGTGCCGGCGAGCCGGCCGTGCATCAAAAGCCGCGCGAGATTGCCCTTCACGCCCGGGCTCTCGCCCTCGTACCAGGACAGGATCTCCTTGACCTTGGGTGTGGGCTGCATCGATCGCTTGCCTCCGCTTCGGGGACGTGGATGGCATTCTAGCCGGCCCACCCGAGGCCGCGCAACGCAAGCCGGGCGCACGCAAGCCGGGCGCCGAAAGGAGGGATCGACGGGGCCAAAGCTTTCGCTCGACAATCCGGGCGCCGCTGGTTAGCTGACCGGGTCGGGCGCGCGACCGGGAGCAGGCGAATGGCGGATCAGACGGATGTCCTGCGGCTCCAGAACGGCGCTTTCGAGCTCGAGGTCTGCCCCGGCCTCGGCGGTGCGCTCACCGCCTTCCGGCATCAAGGCCGCGATCTGATGCGGCCGGCGGGCCGGGCGCTGTTCGCGAGCGCCGACCCCGGGGCCGCGAGCAGCTTCGTGCTGGTGCCGTTCTCGAACCGGGTCGCCGACCGCCGCTTCGGCTTCCAGGGCCGGGTCTACGAGCTGCCGCCGAACTTCCCGTCCGAGCCGCACGCGATCCACGGCCAGGGCTGGCAGCACCCCTGGACGGTCGCCGAGACGGGCGCGGGGCACGCGGTCCTGGACTTCGCCCACCGGGTCGCCGGCACGCCCTTCGACTACCGGGCGCGCCAGACCCTGGCGCTCGGCGACCGGGGCCTGGACGTCACGCTCGAGGTCACCAACGCCGGCGCCGGTCCGATGCCCGCGGGCCTGGGCGTCCACCCCTATTTCGTCCGCACGCCAGGGGGTGACGCTCTGCGCGCGCCTGGCTCGCGTCTGGCTCATGGACGAGCGCAAGATCCCGACCGAGCCGGCGCCCTTGCCGGCCGCTTGGGACTTCGCCAGGGCGCCGCGGGTCGACAGTCTCGAGATGGACCATTGCTTCGACGGCTGGGACGGCAAGGCCCTGATCCACTGGCCGGAGACCGGGATCACGCTCGAGATCGAGGCCGAGCCGCTGTTCGGCCATCTGGTGATCTACATCCCGCCCGGGCGGGACTTCTTCTGCGTCGAGCCGGTCTCGCAGGTCAACGACGGCTTCAACCTCGCCGAGCGCGGCACGCCGGACACCGGGGTGCGCGTCCTCGCCCCGGGCGAGACGCTCGCCGGCCGCGTCGGCTTCCACCTGGCGTGATCAATCCTTGGCGACCCAGCGCTCGCCGCGCTTGCGGTACTTCTGCTTGACCGCGCTCCAGGCGACCCGATGCGCGGTCTCCTCGCGCGAGGCGTCGCCGCGGCGGTCCGCGGCCGAACGATACTCCTCGAAGGCATGATTGAAGGCCTCGCGGTAGATCGTCCGCGCATGCTCGGGTAGATTGTCGTGGACCGACTTCGGCAGATCGGCGTTACGCTCGTAGGGCATCGACGGCCTCCCCGGAGTTGATCGCGTCGGACAACACCGCCACCGCGACAAGGTTCCAGCATGAGCGCAGCCAGCGAACGACCGGTGCTTGTGGTCGGCGCCGGACCGACCGGCCTGGCGGCGGCCCTCGAGCTCACTCGGCTCGGCCGGCCGGTCCGGATCATCGACCAGAACCCGGGCCGCTCGCAGCACTCCAAGGCGATCGGGGTCAACCCGCGCACGCTCGAGCTGCTGGAGGCGGCGGGCGTCACCGAGCGCCTGCTGGCGGCCGGGAGGCGGATCCGCAAGGCCAACCTGTGGCGTGCCGACCGCCTGCTCGCCACGGTCGACCTGACCCGGCTCGAGCACCGCTACGACTTCATGCTGGCACTCGCCCAGAGCGAGACCGAGCGGCTCCTGGAGGAGAGCCTCGCCGAGCGCGGCGTCCGGGTCGAGCGGCAGAGCGAGCTCCTCGCGT
The DNA here is from genome assembly GCA_963730195.1 of uncultured Alphaproteobacteria bacterium. Classification (GTDB taxonomy): domain Bacteria; phylum Pseudomonadota; class Alphaproteobacteria; order Geminicoccales; family Geminicoccaceae; genus DATAOG01. Next base: position 22,075 of record CAVSRN010000026.1, on the reverse strand, counting down.
TCGCGGACGCGGCCGACCAGGTGCGGGCGCAGGTCCGATGCAACGGCAGCGAGCAGGAGATCGAGGCCGAGCATCTGATCGGTGCCGACGGCGCCCACAGCACCGCCCGGCACACGCTCGGCCTCGAGTTCCGGGGCGCCACCTATCCGTTCCCCTGGCAGGTGATCGACGTCCGGATGTCCGGGCCGCTCGCCGAGGACGAGGTCCACCTGCAGCTGGGCGGCAGCGCGCTGCTGTTCATGATCAGCGCCGCGGCCGGCACCTTCCGCCTCGCCAGCGACGGCGACGATGCGCTGCGGCTGCTGCCCGAAGGCGGGGTCGTGCACGAGGTCCTCTGGCGCTCCTCCTTCCGGGTCAGCTATCGCCAGGTGGACCGCTATCAAGAGGGGCGCGTGTTCCTGGCGGGCGATGCCGCCCACATCCACTCGCCGGTCGGCGGCCGCGGCATGAACCTCGGCATCGAGGACGCCACGATCCTGGCCCGCAAGATGATCGAGGGCGGGCTCGAGACCTACACGGCCGAGCGCCATCCGGTCGGCGCGCGCGTGATTCGCCAGACCCACGCGCTGACCCGGCTGGTGACGACCCGCGCGCCCTGGGCGCGCTGGCTGCGCGATCATCTGCTGCCGCTGGCGCTCGGGCTCGAGCCGGCACAGCGACAGTTCCGGCGGCGTCTCGCGGGCCTCAGCTGATCGACCTCGCCGGCGCCGCGTGCCGAGGCTTGGCCTGCCGGCAAGGGCTTCTATAATCCGATCGGCCGGGCCGCGGGGGCTGCGGCTTGCGGATGGCAGAGGCGCGGAGCATGGATGGCCGGATGTGGTGGGCGTTCGGGGCCCTTTTGATCGTGCTCTGGATCGAGCCGCTGGCCGCCGAGGGGGCGCCGCCGGTGGGCTCGGTCAGCGCCCTGGTCGGGCAGGCCCAGGTCACCAGCCAGGGCGAGACCCAGGCGCGGCCGCTGGCGCTCGGGCGCCGACGTGTTCGAGGGCGATCGCATCCGCACCGCGGCCGACGCCAAGCTGCGCCTGCACCTGGAGGACGGCTCGGTGCTCACGCTCGGCGCGGCGACCGACCTGAACCTCAGCCGGGTCAACTACGCGCCCGAGCAGGCGACCCGCAACGTCCTGCTCGAGGTGCCGCGCGGCATCATCCGGGTGCTGGTCGACCTGCTGGTGGCCCACTCCTCCTTCGACGTCCAGGCCAGCACCGCCGTGGCCTCGGTCCGTGGCACCGAGTGGATCGTCGAAGCCCAGCCCGATGCCGCGGCACTCGTGGCGCTCGCCGGCCGGGTCACCGTGCGCAGCGCCGATCCGAGCCAGGCCGGCGAGGTCGTGCTGCTCCCCGGCGAAGGGACGACGGTCCCGGCCGGGGCGCCGCCGCAGGCGGTCAAGACCTGGGGCGCGGCCCGCAAGAACGCGTTCCTCGCGAGAACGAGCCTGCCCTGATCCCGAAGCTGGCCCGGCTCGCGCGGCTGTCGCCCTTCGGCGCGGCGCTGCTCGCGACCGTCGCCGCCTGTCTCGCCTACCCGCCCGCGAGCCAGCTCGCCGCGGTCCAGAGCCTCGAGGGCCAGCTGCTCGACGTCCGGTTCCAGCTGCGCCCGGCCGGGCCGCCCTCGCAGGCGATCGTGCTGGTGCCGATCGACGACCGCAGTCTGCGCGCGATCGGCCGTTGGCCGTGGAGCCGGGGGGTGATCGCCCGGATCGTGCAGCATCTGGCCGCGGCGGGCGCGCGGACCATCGCGCTCGACCTCCTGCTCGCCGAGCCCGAGCGCCGGGATGTGCCGGCGGCCGCGCTCGAGGATCTGCGGGCCGAGCTGCATGCGCAGCAGGCGGCGCCCCCGGCGGCGATCGAGGCGCGGCTCGGCGCGCTGCTCGACCAGGCGGACGGCGACCGGCAGCTCGCCCGCGCGCTCGAGCGTGCCGGCAACGTCGTGCTGCCGTACTCGTTCGGCGCCGGACACCCGGGCGAGAGGCTGCCGGCGCCGGTCGCCGCGACCGCGATCCGGATCGTCCGTCAGCCGCCGGGCCGGCCGCCGCCGCCGCCGGCGGCCGAGCCGGGGGTGCTGGCACCAATCCCGGAGCTGGCGGCGGCCGCCGCCGGGCTCGGCCAGGGCGACATCCCGCTGGGCCCGGACGGGGCGGCGCGCTTCGAGAAGCCGGTGGTCGCCTTCGGCGATCAATACCTGCCCTCGTTCGCGCTCGAAGCCGCGCGGTTGTATCTCGGGGTCGGCCGCGACCAGGTCCAGCTGCTGCTCGGCGAGGGCATCGTGCTCGGCGACCATGTCCTGCCGACCGACGAGGCCATGCTGATCCCGGTCAACTACCGACGGCCGGGGACGTTCGCGACCGTCCCGGTCGAGCGCCTGTTACGGGGCGACGTCGATGACGCCCTGCTCGCCGGCAAGCTGATCGTGATCGGCGGCAGCGCGGCCGGCGTCGGGGATCACTTCCGATCGCCCTACGTCCCGGAATTGCCCGGCTTCGAGCGTCATGCGGCGATGATCGACGACATCCTGCGCCACGACCTCCTGATCCGGCCACGGCTGGCCCTGCCGCTCGGACTGGGGACGGTTCTGCTCGGCGGGATCGTGATCGGCGGCCTTGCGAGCCGGCTCGGCCTGATCGGCACCACGCTCGGCTTTCTCACTTTGGTCGGCGTCGTGGTCGGCAGCAATCTCGAGGCCTTCCTCGGCCATGGCCTGTGGCTCGATCTGCTGCTGCCGCTCGCCGGTCTGGCGCTGGTCTACGGCGTCACGCTGGCGTATCGGTACCTCGTCGGCGAGCGCCAGGAGCGGCGGCTGCGCGCGGCCTTCAAGCACTACCTCAGCCCGGCGCTGGTCGAGGAGGTCGCGCGCGACCCCTCCCTGCTGCGCCTCGGCGGCGAGCAGAAAGAGCTGACCGTGCTGTTCGCCGACCTCCGGGAGTCGACCCGCCTCGCCGTGGCCCTGGCACCGGCGCGGTTCGCCGAGCTTGTCAACGAGGTGGCCGCGGTCCTGACCGAGGCGCTGTTCGACCAGGCGGGCATGCTCGACAAGTTCACCGGCGACGGCCTGCTGGCCGTGTTCGGGGCGCCGCTTGCCCAGCCCGACCACGCGCTCCGCGCCTGCCGCGCCGCGCTCGCCATGCAGGCGCGGATGCAGCCGCTGCAGGCGCGCTGGGCGCGCCCCGATCTGCCGCCGCTCGAGGTCGGGATCGGCATCAACAGCGGCCCGATGATCATCGGCAACATGGGCTCGAAGGAGCGCTTCAACTATACCGTGATCGGCGACGAAGCCCATCTGGGCGCCCGCCTCGAGGCCGCCAACAAGGATTTTCGGACCCGGATCCTGATCAGCGAGGCGACCTGGCAGCAGGTCTCGGACCGGCTCGCGGCGCGCGAGCTGGACCGGGTGACCTTCCGCGGGATCGACCGGCCGGTCGGCGTGTTCGAGCTGCTCGGCGAGCAACCGCTGCCCGCGCCTCGAGCCCGGCAGGTCGAGCTGTTCGCGGCCGCGCTCGCCGCCTACCGCGCCGGTCAGTGGGCGAACGCCCAGGCCCGGTTCGACCAAGTGCTGGCGCTCACCCCCGGCGACCGGCCAAGCCAGCTCTACCGCGAGCGCTGCCGCACCAAGCTGGCGCCGGCCGGCGCCGGACGGGACGGCTGAGGCCGTCCGCGATCAGGTGGTATACAGACGCTCGATCACGTCGAGCCAGGCATGGAACTTGTAGCCGTACCAGGCGATGGCGACCGAGACGCTCAGCACCGCACCGCCGGCGATCCCGCCGACGCCGGCCGCCCAGCCCAGCGAGCGGACCGCGACCATGCCGACGAGACCGACCGCGAAGGTCAGCCCGCCGATGATCGCAACCTTGGCCAGAGCTATCAGTCGCGCGCGCAGGGCACGTCTTTTGGTCGCCTCGGCGACCGGTCCACGCCGTATGGGCGGGTCGGAATGCAGTTCGACGCTCGACCTCGCCATGAGCCCCCCCGATCGAGGACGATACGCTATCCATCGTTGCCTAGTCGTCACCTTATCGCACCGGAGCGACGCAGATGCAATCCCCCCGAGAACGCTCGGGGCGACCGTTGATCCGGAGCAACAGTCCCCGGCCGCGGTCAGACCCAGGTCAGACCAGCCGCCATCGGCGATGTGGGTCTGGCCGGTCACGGCGCTGCCGTCCGGCGCCGGCCCCGAGGCCGCCAACAAGGATTTCCGGACCCGCATCCCGATCAGGGAGCGACCTGGCAGAAGGTCTCGGACCGGCTCGCGGCACGCGAGCTGGACAGACTGGAGCGCGACGGGCCGGCCCGGCGGTCCCCTGTGAAGCAGCTCATAGGTGCGGGAAATACCGGGTGCTAGATGGGAACTTCAGGTCGGGCCCGTGAGGCCTGGACACACGCCAGAAGGAGTTACGGATATGACGAGGAACTTTGCGGTCGTTGCGGTCGTGCTGGCCAGCCTTTCGCCGTTCGCCGGGGCGGCATCGGAGCTCAAGCCCATGCAGGGCGGCACCTTCGTGCTCGGCGATCAGAGCGCGTCGATCTATTACACGGTCAGCGGCGACAGCTTCGAGGTCGTCACGACCATCGGGCCCGCAGACGGCTCGGGTGGACCGGTCCGCTTCGTCGGCTTCCTGCAACCCGGCGAGAAGCAGATCGTCTCGGCGGGGACGTACGGGACGACGACCCCGCCGCCGGGAGCTGGTGCTGACCCACGACGGCGACGTGCTCTCGATCACGCGGACGCCAGAGAAGGTTGCGAGTCGAGTAGTGCCGGGCCGCGGCGTGCCGGCCGGACCGACGCTCACCGCGAGCGCGCCGGCCGGCCACGGCCGACCGTGCCCTCGGCCCGCGCCTGCAGATAGGCTGTAGATGTCGGCGATGTACGGCGCGACGTTGGGGTCGCCCGCGAAGCCGCGCATGACCGAGTTGCCACGCGCGCGGCCGTTGTTCACGACCTCGGCGAACGGCTCGAACGGCAAAGGCCGCTCGATCAGCGACGGCGCGAACGTGCTGCCGAGGCCATCCGAGCCATGGCAGTGGCTGCAGGTGCCACTGTAGCGGCGATAGCCGTTCAGGATCGCTCGATCGAGGGCAGCCTGGTCGGGCTTGGCTTCCGCGCCGCCGCCGGCCTGCCCGGCGGCCGGCGCATGCTCGCCCGAGGACGGCGGCCAGGAGCGCGAGGACGAGCCAGCTGCCGCGCGCGCCGGCTGCCCGGTCGGCGGGTTCGAGCGAAGCGCCCGCGCCGGGCGCGGAGCATGGCGCTCAGACCCAGCCGCCGTCGGCGACGTAGGTCTGGTTGGTCATGGCGCCCGAATCGTCGGCGGCGAGGAACAGGACGATCCGCGCCATGTCGTCCGGGTAGAGCTTGCGCTTCAGGCATTGGCGCTTCATCAGCTCCGCCTCGCCCTCGGGCGTCAGCCAGAGGCTGACCTGGCGCTCGGTCATGATCCAGCCGGGCGCGATCGAGTTGACCCGGATGTTGTCGGGCCCGAAGTCGCGCGCGAGCCCGCGGGTCAGGCCCACGACCGCGGCCTTGGCGGCGGTGTAGCCCGGCATGCCGCCTTGGCCAACCATCCAGCTGACCGAGCCGAAGTTGACGATCGCGCCGCCGCCGGCGGCCTTCATCATCGGGTGGACCGCCTGGGCGGCGAAGAACTGGTGCTTCAGGTTGACCGCCAGCCGGTCGTCCCAGTACTCGGGCGTGACGGTCTCGAAGCTGTGGCGCTCGTCGTGGGCGGCGTTGTTGACCAGCACGGTGATCGGCCCGTTGGCCGCCGCGACCTCGGCGATCGCTCGCCGGAGCGCCTCGATGTCCCGGAGGTCGCACTCGATGAACAAGGGCTTCGGGTCGCCCTTGGCCGCGATCTCCTGGACCAGCTTCCGGCTCGGCTCGACCGCGATGTCGACGAAGCCGACCTTGGCGCCCTGGGCCGCGAAGTGGCGGACCAGGGATGCGCCGATGCCGGAACCGCCGCCGGTGATGAATACGGAACGGCCCTTCAGGCTCGGGTAGATGGCGTAGGCACCGGTGTCGCTCATCGCGGGCTCCCTTCCTCTTCCAGCGGCCTTCGTCCGGAGCACTCAATCGGCAGTCTCGGCGCTCGACGCCGGTCGGCGTCCGCGCCAGGCGCGCAGGCTCCAGCCGACGATCACCCAGGCCCAGATCGCGAGCGTGATTCCCCCGAGCACGGCCGCGATCGGGCGCGAGAAGAAGCCGAGCAGATGGCCGTCCGACTTGATCATCGTGGTCATGAAGCTGTCCTCGACCAGCGGCCCGAGCACGATCCCGAGGATCGCGGGCGCGATCGGAAAGCCGTTCTCCTCCATCATGAAGGCGAGCAGGCCCAGGACCAGGATGATGCCGACCCCGAACACGGTGTTGTTGATCGCGAACGAGCCGACGATGCAGAAGATCAGGATCACCGGCATCAGGATGCCGCGCGGCACGTGCAGGATCTGGCGCGACAGCCGGATCGCGGCGTAACCGAGCGGGATCATCAGGACGTTGGCGACGAAGAACACGACGAACACCGCGTACAGCAGCTCGGGCGCGTGCAACAGGATGGTCGGGCCCGGGTTCATGTTCTTCATGTAGAGGACGCCGATCACGATCGCGGTGATCGAATCGCCCGGAATGCCGAACACCATCGCCGGGACCCAGGCGCCGCCGAGCGCCGAGTTGTTGGCGGCGCCGGCATCGACCAGGCCCTCGACGTGGCCATGGCCGAACTTTTCGGGCGTCTTCGAGAAGCGCTTGGCGACCGCATAGGAGATCCAGGCCGCGATGTCGGCACCCGAGCCCGGCAGGATGCCGATCAGCACCCCGATCACGTTGCCGCGCAGAAGGTTCACCTTGTAGCGCCAGAGCACCGGCCCGAGGCCGCGGAAGATGTGCACGATCGCCTGGCGGGGCGCCTCGAGCGGCGGCTCGGTCGCGGTCGCGTAGCGGAGCAGCTCGCTGATCGCGAACATGCCGATCATCGCCGGGATGAAGCTGACCCCGCCCATCAGCTCGACGTTGCCGAAGCTGAAGCGCGGATAGCCGGCGGTGACGTCGATCCCGATGGTCGCGATGAACAGGCCGATCAGCAGCGACACGACGCCCTTGACCGGCGCGTCGGTCGAGATGAAGACCGCGCAGCTGAGGCCGAAGCAGGCGAGCCAGAAATACTCGTGCGAGCTGAAGCGGAGCGCGAACTCGGCCAGCGCCGGCGCCGAGAAGGCGAGCACCGCGGTGCCGAACAGGCCGCCGATCGCCGAGCATACGAGGCTCGTGCCGAGCGCCAGCTCCGCCTGCCCGGCCTGGGTCATCCGGTAGGAGTCCTCGACATAGGCGGCCGAGGCGGGCGTGCCGGGGATGCGCAGCAATGCGCCCGAGATGTCGCCGGCGAAGATCGCCATCGCCGAGGCGGTGACGATCGCGCCGATCGCCGGCACCGGGTCCATGAAGAAGGTGATCGGCACCAAGAGTGCTGTCGCCATCGTCGCGGTCAGGCCGGGCAGCGCGCCGACCACGAGGCCGAACGACGCGGCGAGCAGCAGCACGAGCAGGACGTGGGGGTCGAAAACCAGGCCGAGCGCGGTCTCGAAGGGCGACATCGGGTCAGGACCTCGGCGGCTCAGTAGAGGATCGGCTGGAGCAGGCCGAGCGGCAGCGGCACCAGCAGCAGCTGGGTGAAGGCGTAGTTGACCACGAGGGTCACCACGAGCGCGATCACCAGAGACGAGACCGGCCGGCCGCGGAACAGGACCAGCCAGCCGAACAGCAGCAGGAGCGCGGTCGGGACGAAGCCCAGCCAGTCGGAGGCCAGGATATAGAAGAGCAGGCCGCCGACCACCGCCGCGAAGCGGACCAGGTGGCGCGGCGAGCGCAGCCAGGCAGCGCCGCCGAACAGCGGCACCGCCGGCAGCTGACGCAGCCCGCTCAGGATCAGGATCAGGCCGGTGCCGATGAAGCCGGCGCCGATGATCACCGGGAACAGGGCCGGGCCGTAGTCCTGGCCCGGCATCGCCGGGAAGGTGCGCGTCTGCCAGATCATCGCCAGCGCGAACAGCACCAGCACGACCCCGATCACGGCATCGTTGACCCGCACGCGCCCCCTCCCGTCGACCCGGTGGTTGGCGGCGGGCCTACTTGGCGATCCCGACCGCCTTCATGACCTTGCCCAGCGACGCGTCGCTGTCGGCCATCCACTGCTCGAAGCGCGCCGGATCGCCCCAGACCAGGCCGAAGCCGCGCTGGGCCATGAAATCCTTGAACTCCTTGCCGTTCCAGATCTCCTCGAGCACCGGGACGAGCTTCTGCGAGACCTCGTCGGGCAGGCCCTTGGGGCCGGCGATGCCGCGCCAGGCGGCGACCTTCCAGTCGAGCCCGGTCGCCTCCTTGAGGGTCGGCACGTCGGGGAACGCCGGGTTGCGCTCGTCGCTCATCACCGCGAGGCTCTTGACCCGACCGGCCTCGAGCAGCGCCTGCGCCTCCGGCACCGAGCAGGTGACGATGTCGACGCCGCCCGCGACCATGTCCTGCAGGCCGGGGGCCGCCCCCTGGCTCGGGACCCACGGCGCGGCGTCCGGCGCGATGCCGGCCGCCTGCAGCATCCCCGCCAGCGCCAGATGCCAGATGCCGCCCTGACCCGTGCCCGAGGCCTTGTACTTGCCAGGGTTCGCCTTGATCGCGTCGAGCACGTCCTTCGCAGTCTGCCATTCGGAATCGACGCGCACCTGGAGGCCGGCGGGATCGGCGTTGTACAGCGCCAAAGGCGTGTAGTCCTTGTAGCTCAGCTCGGTCAGGCCCTGCCAGTGCATCATGCCGATCTCGACCGTGACCACGCCCAGCGTGTAGCCGTCCGGCGCCGCGGTCGCGATCGCCGAATGACCGATCACGCCGGAGCCGCCGGTGCGGTTGACCACGTTGACCGGCACGCCGAGCTTCTGCTCCATGAGGCTGGCGAGGATCCGGCCGGTGGCGTCGGTGCCGCCGCCGGCACCCCAGGGCACGATGATGGTGATCGGGCGCTCCGGGTAGGCGGCCATGGCCGGCCCGCTGCCCCAGGCGCTGCCGAGGACGGCGAGCGCGACGGCGGCCAGTCCGCCGAGCTTGGAGAACGATCGCATGAGTTGGGTCCCTCCCTGACCGGGCCCGGCGGCGCTCGGCCGCACGGACTGCGGATTGACGTGACACGGTTACAGCCCCGGCGTCCCAGCCGGCCGGGCATGGCGCGACTGTAGTGGACTCCTGGCCGCTTGGCAAAAGCCCCGCCGGCCCGGCCTCGCCATCGGAATTTCCCAGCCGTATTCAGAACAATACTCGGAATATTCGCGGCAATCATCAATCCAGATAAACTGGTTGAAGTTGCGGGCGGTGGTTGGTATTCTTCACAGTTAATATCAACGTCACCGAGTGATGAATTGCGTTTGACAAAATGTGGGCGCGCAGAGCGAGCAGTGGCCAGCCGGCGGGACCGCGCCGGTCAGCGCGAGGTCGGGCCGGTGGCGGTCGCCACCAGCGCTCGCCCGGCGGGCGGGGCAGGCGGGCCGGGCGCGCGCGCCAAGCCAGCCGGACCGGTGATCGCGGGCATCTGGATGGGCGGGTGCGGCAGCCTGGATGTAGGGGCGTGGCAACCTAGATGTAAAGGAGCGGCCGATCGACGTGGCCCATCACCTTTCCGGCATGAGATTTGCGTTGATCGGCAGCCGGGAACGGCGTCCTTAACGCAATGCTCAGAGATTCGGCCCTAGTGTGCCGTCGACGACCCCTTGGGTGGACCCCGTCCGTGTCGGCTCGCGTTCTGGTAGCAGGACCCCATGTCTGCCGGCGACCGGCCGAGGGCGGGGTGCGGTGACGCGACCAGCGAGGACCTAGCCAGCGAGGTGGAGTGCATGGCCAAGCAGACGATCGATTTCGCCAAGCTCATCCAGGAGGATCGGGAAACCCGTCAGCAGCAGCACTGGCATGGCACGTTCATCGAATATCTCGAGCGGGTCAAGGCCGACCCGGCGCTGGTGAATCTGTCGCACCGCCGTCTGTTCGACATGATCGACGCGAACGGCGTCACCGAGATCAACCCGGAGAACGACCCGCGCACCCAGCGGCTGTTCGGCGACGAGCCGATCAAGGTCTACAATTTTTTCAAGGACGAGTTCTTCGGCATGGAGCGCACGCTCGACAAGATCGTGCGCTACTTCCACTCGGCGGCGATGGGTGGCGAGGAGAGCCGCCAGGTGCTCTACCTGATGGGCCCGGTCGGCTCGGGCAAGAGCTCGCTGGTCGAGCGCCTCAAGCGCGGCCTCGAGGAGCTGGCGCCGATCTACGTGATCGACGGCTGCCCGATCTATGAGCAGCCCCTGCACCTGATCCCGCGCCACCTGCGGCCGGCGTTCGAGGAGATGCTGGGGGTCAAGATCGAGGGCGACCTCTGCCCGGTCTGCCGCTATCGCCTGATGGACGAGTTCAGCGGCCGCTACGAGGAGGTGCCGGTCCGCACGGTCAACTTCTCCAAGCGCGGCCGGCGCGGCATCGGCGTGGTGCCGCCGGTCGATCCCAACAACCAGGACACCTCGGTGCTGATCGGCTCGGAGGACATCTCCAAGCTCGACCGCTTCTCCGAGGGCGATCCCCGGGTGCTCGAGCTCAACGGCGCCTTCAACGTCGGCAACCGCGGCCTGGTCGAGTTCATCGAGGTGTTCAAGAACGAGACCGAATATCTGCACACCATGATCACCGCGACCCAGGAGAAGTTCGTCCCGGCGCCGGGTCGCCACGGCACGATCTACGTCGACACCTGCATCGTCGCCCACTCCAACGAGGCCGAGTGGCAGAAGTTCAAGGCCGACCACACCAACGAGGCGATCCTCGATCGGATCGTGGTGGTCAAGGCGCCCTACAACCTCCGGTTGTCGGAAGAGGTCAAGATCTACCAGAAGTTCCTGGCGCGCTCGAAGTTCGACGCCTGCATCTCGCCGCACACCCTCGAGATCGCGTCGATGTTCGCGGTCCTGACCCGGCTCGAGCCGAGCGCCAAGTGCGACCTGATGACCAAGCTCCGGCTGTACAACGGCGAGGAGGTGGTCGAGAAGGGGCGGACCAAGAAGCTGTCGGCGCGCGAGCTCCACGAGGACAGCAAGCGCGAGGGCATGTTCGGGATCTCGACCCGCTTCATCATGAAGGCGCTCGACACCGCGCTCAGCCAGAACCCGAAATCGATCCACCCGATCAGCGTCCGCGAGGCCATGATCAACATGGTCAAGGAGGCCGACCTCGCCGAGGACGTCAAGAAGCAGTACCTCGAGCACCTCCAGGACACCCTGCACAAAGGCTATCTGGAGCTGCTCGAGAAGGACATCACCAAGGCGTTCATCTACTCCTACCGGGAGCAGGCGGAGACGTTGTTCCAGAACTATCTGGACCACGCCGAGGCCTACGTGACCAAGTCCAAGGTGCGCGACCACAACACCCGCGACGAGCTGCAGCCGGACGAGGCGTTCCTCAAGTCGATCGAGGAGCAGATCGCGATCATCGGCTCGGCCGCCGACGGCTTCCGGCAGGAAGTGATCGCCTACCTCTGGGCGAGCTCGCGGCGGGGCGAGAAGATCAGCTACACCGCCTACGAGCCGCTCAAGGAGGCGATCGAGCGCAAGCTGATGAACTCGGTGCGCGAGCTGTCGCGGATCGTGACCAAGGCGCGCACCCGCGACGAGGAGCAGCAGCAGAAGTACGACACCATGGTCCAGAACCTGATCGAGGGGGGCTATTGCGCGGACAGCGTCGACGTGATCCTCAAGTACGCCGCCAATCACCTGTGGCGTGATTGAGCGCGGCGGCCGGTCCGTCGCCCGCTGACGCGCGAGGCATCGAACGGATGGCAATCTTCCGACCGTACTCGTCCTCGGACGCGCTCCGCTCCGACCGCAGCGCCGGCGACCGCCAGCGCCACCGGGAGAAGCTGCGCGAGGCGATCCGCGACAACATCGCCGACATCATCTCGGAGGAATCGATCATCGGCCGCGACCGGGACCGGATCATCAAGGTCCCGATCCGCGGCATCCGGGAGTATCGGTTCGTGTTCGGCGACAACCAGCCGCAGGTCGGCTCGGGCGACGGTGAGACCGAGCCCGGCCAGGTGGTCGGCAAGGCGCCCAAGGACGGCGAGGGCGCCGGGCGCGCCGGCGATCAGCCGGGCATCGACTACTACGAGACCGACGTCACCCTGGATGAGCTGATCGAGATCATGTTCGAGGATCTCGAGCTGCCCGACATGGAGCGCAAGATCCTGCGCGAGGTGATGTCCGACCGGATCGCCAAGCGCAAGGGCTACCGGCGCTCGGGCGTGCGCGTCCATCTCGATCGCCGGCGGACCGCCAAGGCGCGCATCCGGCGCAAGATCGCGACCACCCGGGCCGCGAGCCCGCCGCCGCCAGGCGCGGCGCTCGGCGATCCCGCCGAGGAGCGCTTCCCGTTCCGGCGCGAGGACCTGACCTACAAGCGACTGGTCGAGGACACGCGCGAGGAGTCGAACGCGGTCGTGCTCTGTGTCATGGATACCTCGGGGTCCATGGACAGCATGAAGAAATATCTGGCGCGCAGCTTCTTCTTCCTCCTCTACCAGTTCGTCAGCACCAAATATCAGAACGTCGAGCTCGTCTTCATCGGCCACCATACCCAGGCGCGCGAGGTGACCGAGGACGAGTTCTTCCACAAGGGGGAATCCGGTGGCACCCTGATCTCCTCGGGCTACCACAAGGCGCTCGAGATCATCCACGACCGCTATCACCCGTCCTTGTGGAACGTCTACGCTTTCCACTGCTCGGACGGTGACAATTTCGATTCCGACAATGCCGCCGCGCTCAAGGCGGCCAAGGAGCTCTGCGAGATCTGCAACCTGTTCGGCTATGGTGAGATCAAGCCGCTCGGCTCGCATTATTACGAGAGCTCGATGCTCGACATGTTCCGCCGGCTCGAGGCCGACAACTTCCAGTCGGTGCTGATCGAGCGCAAGGAGGACATCTGGCCGAGCTTCAAGGCGTTCCTGTCGCGGGACCGGGCCAAGGCGGCTGCCTGAACGGCGGCGGCGGCCCCGGCCGCCCGCATCATGTAGAACAGGCTGCAAGAAGGTAGGATGGCGGTGGCGAACTGGACCCTCGAGGACCTCGAATACTGGGACGACGCGATCCGCGAGCGGGTGGCGGAGTTCGGCCTCGACTGCTACCCGCAGGAGTTCGAGGTCTGCGATCACAATCAGATGCTGGGCTTCATGGCCTATCACGGCATGCCCGCCCACTATCCGCATTGGAGCTTTGGCAAATCCTACGAAAAAACCAAGACCATGTACGACCACGGGGTCAGCGGTCTGCCCTATGAGATGGTGATCAACTCGGACCCGTGCCTGGGCTACCTGATGCGTGACAACTCGCTCTGCCTGCAGATCCTGACGATCGCGCATGTTTACGGGCACAACGACTTCTTCAAGCGCAATTTCACCTTCGCCAACACGACCCGGGCCGAGCAGACCCTGGCGCAGTTCAAGACCCGGGCGGACCGGGTGCGCGACTACGAGGAGGACCCCTCGATCGGCCTCGAGCGGGTCGAGGCGTTGATCGATGCGGCGCACGGGCTGTCGATGAACAGCCGGCGCAACCCGGCGATCCGCAAGCTCAGCCACGAGGAGCAGCGCCAGCGTCGGATCGAGGCCGCGGAGCCGCGCCACGACCCGTTCGCCCGCCTGCATCGCCGGCCGGACTACGTCGAGCCCGACCTGCGCCAGGTGCCGCTGGAGCCGGACGAGGACATCCTGCTGTTCATCCGCGACCACAACCGCCACCTCCAGGCGTGGCAGCAGGACGTGCTCACCATCATCCACGAGGAGGCGCAGTACTTCCTGCCCCAGATCGAGACCAAGATCATGAACGAGGGCTGGGCCAGCTACTGGCACCACAAGATCATGAACAGCCTCGATCTGCCCCAGGACATCTATCTGGAGTTCCTGGTCCGGCACAACCAGGTGATCTGCCCGCATCCGGGCAGCATCAACCCCTACCACGTCGGCTTCAAGATCTGGCACGACATCGAGCGCCGCTTCGATCAGCCGACCGCGGCCGAGCTCGAGGCCTACGGCCCGCCCACCAAGTCCGGCCACGACAAGATCTTCGAGGTCCGCGAGACTGATCGCGACGCCTCGTTCCTGCGCCGCTTCCTGACCGAGGAGCTGATGCGCGAGCTCGATCTGTTCGAGTTCGAGCCGCGCGGCGACAATCTGGTGGTGACCAAGGTTGCCGACGAGGACAGCTGGCGCGAGGTCAAGGAGACCCTGATCCGAACCGTCGGCATGAACTCCCAACCGGTGATCAAGATCCACGACGCCGACTATGGCAACAACCGGGCGCTGTATCTCAAGCACGAGCACGACGGCCGCGATCTGCACATCGGCTATGCCGAGAAGACGCTCGGCTTCCTGCATCAGCTGTGGGGCCATCGGGTGCTGCTCGAGACCCTGATGAAGAGCAAGAAGACGTTGCTCTCCTATGGCGAGCACGGCTTCGACGCCAAGCTGATGCGCTGAGCGGGCCGCCGCGAGCCCGCGCCGGGACATGACGGCGAGCGTCGGCCGCCGGCGGCATCCTGCCTATTGCCGCCCGCCCGCCGGGGTCTGATTTGACCCTGAGGCGCTGAGGGCAGCCCGACCCGGGCGCCTGCGGACCCTTATACCAGGCCTGCGATGTTTTGACTCACCCGGGTTGTGAAATTTGGTGACTTATGATTCTTAGCGCTGCGAGGTGATGCAGCCGGGTGAGCCATGGGTGCGCGATTGGCGCTTCGAGGGGACATTCCGGCCGACGAGCTGCGTCGGCGGGCACGGCAGGAAAGCGATCGCCGGGTGGCGTGCCGCCTGCTGGGCGTGGCCAACGCGTTGGACGGCATGAGCCGGGGGCAAGCCGCCCGCCGGGCCGGCATGGACCGCCAGACACTGCGCGACCGGGTGATCCGCTTCAACGCCGAGGGCGTCGAGGGCCTGTGCGACCGGCCCAAGCGCGGCCGGCCGCCCTGGCTCGACGAGGGCCAGCTGGCGGCGTTCAAGGCGTCGGTGCTGCGCGGTCCCGCGGCTGGCTTCCAGGGGCGACCTCCGGTGGTCGCCCCGGAGCGCCGACCGATGCCGGGGTCGCGCTCGTGCTGCCCACGGTCAGCGCCGCGGCCATGCAGGCGATGCTCGACGAGCTCGGCCAAGCCGTGGCGCCCAACGCCCATGCGGTCGTGCTCATGGACCGCGCCGGCTGGCACATCGCCAAGGATCTCGCCGTCCCGGCCAACCTCACCCCGCTGTTCCTGCCGCCCTATTCGCCCGAGTTGAACGCGATCGAGCGGGTCTGGCTGTATCTCCGCGAGCGCTTCGTCTCGCACCGCCTCTGGCCCACCTACGACGACATCCTCGATGCCTGCTGCACCGCCCGGAACGCCCTGCTCGCCGAAACCGGCCGCATCCGCTCCCTCACCGCTCTCGACTGGGCGACGGCCAGTTCTCAGACCAGCTGTGGTTGCTATGAAGGTTGTTCATCCGGGGAAGTCCGGTCAGGCGGTCGGTTGCGACACTGTCAGCGCTGAGCGGGAGATGGCCCGGATGAACCTGCACAAGAATGCGCGTTTGATGGCGCAAGGTCGACTCCTGCTGGTGCAGCGGGTGATCGAGCAAGGCTGGACTGTGGGGTCGGCCGCCGGCGCTGCGGGACTGTCGCAACGACAGGCTTACCGCTGGCTCGCGCGCTATCGCGCCGGCGGGACGGCAGCGTTGAGCGACCGCAGCTCGGCGCCCAAGCACCGTCGACACGAGCTGCCGGCCGCGCGCGTCGCCATCGACACCGAGAAGCTCGGGCGGATCGCGGCGGTCGGCCATCGGATCACCGGCGATCGGCGCGACACTAAGCGCGGCGCCGGCTGGGAGGCCGTGCGCGTCTGCATCGACGACGCCTCGCGCCTGGCCTAAAGCGCGCGCCGCTCCGGGCCGACCTCCGGTGGTCGGCCCTGGGAGCCAGGCGCGCCTCGCCGACGAGCGCACCGCCGCGTCGGCCCCCTGGCTCGACCCCTACACCACCGCCCGGCCGCACGCCGCCCTGGCCCACCAGCCGCCCTTCACCCGACTTTCTCAACCGGCGTTCCTGGGTTCGACCGAGGGCACCGTTCCTCCGTCCCGACCTGCGATCCCCCACGACCGGTCCGCCGGGACGCGCCAGGAGCGCTGCCGGCGACCGGCACCAGCCGGCGCGAAGCGTCCTTGCGCCGACCCGCCGGACCGGTCACGCTCCAACAGGAGGGAGCCCCATGCTCGTTCACCTGAACAACGTTCGTGGAAACGACAGCTAGCTGTCGACGATCGCGACCGCGCGGGTCCAGCCGGCCGAGGCGGCCTTGATCTTGACCGGGAAGCAGCAGACCTGAAAGCCGCTCGCCGGCAGCTGGTCGAGGTTGGCGAGCTTCTCCAGGTGGCAATAGCCGATCTCGCGCCCGGCCTTGTGGCCCTCCCAGATCAGGCCGGCATCCTGGCTCCGGGCATAGGCCTTTGCGGTCTTCGAGAACGGCGCGTCCCAGCTCCAGCCGTCGGTACCGGTCACCCGGACGCCGCGCTCGAGCAGCCAGAGCGTGCCCGCGCGGCCGCAGCCGCAGCCCCGGTCGATGTAGTCGCCCTCGCCGTAGCGGGCGCCGGCGGCGGTGTTCATGAGCACGATGTCGAGCGGGCGGAGCTCGTGGCCGATCCGCGCGAGCTCCGCCTCGAGGTCGGCGGGCGTCACCACATAGCCGTCGTCGAGATCGCGGAAATCGAGCTTGACGCCCGGCTGGAAGCACCACTCCAACGGCACCTCGTCGATGGTCGCGGCGCGCTCGCCCCGGTTCATGGTCGAGGCGTAATGCCAGGGGGCGTCCAGATGGGTGCCGTTGTGGGTGGTGATCGCGACCCGCTCGAGCGCCCAGGCCTCGCCGTCGGGCAGGTCCGAGGCGGCCAGCCCCGGGAAGCCGGCAAGCAGGCTCGGCAGGGTCTGGTGATGGTCGAGATAGGTGATTTCCGGCAGCATGAAGGGCGGGTCGGAGCGGATGCCGGATTGCAGGGCGACCGAGATGTCGATGAGCTTGCGGGCCATGGCTTCTCTCCCATCCACGGGCTCAGGACGCGGCGCGGCGCGTCCGCGCCGCCAGCTCCGCCTCGGCGGCCGCGGCGGCGGTCGCCTGAGGATCGCGCGCCTCGCCCTCCACCGCCGGCGGCACATAGACCGAGACCTGGCGGCGCGCGAACTGGATGCCGGCTGCCTCGAACTCCTGCTGCACCCTTTGGAACAGCTCGCGCCGGATGATGAACTGCTCGCCTGCTCTGGCCATGAACTCGCAACGGATGATCATCGCCGAATTGTCGATCTCGAGCACGCCCTGCGATTTCGGCGGATCGAGCAGGTTCGGCCCCATGACCGGGTCGGCCTGCATCTCGGCACCGATCTTCTTGAAAATCTTCTTCACCCGCGCGAAGCCGAGCCCGATCCAGAGCAGGACGCTGGCGCTGCGCTCGCTGATCAGCTGGCCCGCCAGGAAGGCCGGCACGCCCGGCAGCTCGGGCAGCGCGGCCAGCATGCGGCGCCAGCGCTCGCGCACCGCGGTCGCTTCGCTGTCGACCATCGACATCATCATATCGGGCTCGGGCGCGGCCCGGGCGGCGATCTGGCGGTCGAGCTCCGCCAGCAGCAGGTCGCGCGCCTGGCGGTCGCTGAGATGCGCCAGAAGGTCGCGCAGCGCCTCGCGGGTCAGCGGCTCGGGCAGCGCGGTGGCCGCGGCGGCCCCGGTCTGCCCGGACGGCACGGGCTGCTCGGCCCGGGCGGCGCCATCCCCGAGCAGCCCGATCGCGAGGAGCAGGGCACAGACCAGGGCCGGACCGCCTGGAACGCCGGTCCGCGGCCATTGTTTACCGAGCATCGGCCGTCACTCCCCTCGAGGCCCTGTCCGATCCTCCCGAACTCAATGACCCTCCTCCCTTACACCGCCGCACCGCCCTGCACCACCGCCAACGCGACCCGTCCGGGCCGCGCCGGCCGGGCCTTGGCGAGCCGGGGCGCCTTGTGCTTTGGTGCGCGCCGGGCGCCCGACCCGGCGAGCGGGCCAGGTGTCGCGCGACCGTCAGGGAACCGGTGATGACGACTCGATGGCTGATCCTCTGGGGCCTGCTGGCGCTCGTCTCACCCGGCCAGGCGGGCGCCGCCCTGAGCTACGACTACCCGTTCGCCGACCCTTATGCGGCGACGGTGGTCGGCACGCCCAGCATCGATCGGGCCGACCTGCCGGCCGAGGTGCCGCTCGAGGAGCATGAGCTGACGGTCTTCAAGGGCCGGCAGATCCCCGACATCTTCTGGTACGCCAAGGGCCTGCGCTTCGGTTTCCTGCCGCAGCCGCACCAGGCGCCGCTCGCCTTCGTGATCGGCGGCACCGGCGCCGACTACGATTCCAGCAAGAACCTGGTCCTGATCCGGATGTTTCAGAAGATCGGCTTTCACGTCATCTCGCTGCCCTCGCCCCTCCAGCAGAACTTCATCGTCAACGCCTCGACCACCAGCGTGCCCGGGCTGATCACCGACGACGCCGCCGATCTCTACCGGGTGATGCGGCTCGCCTATGCGCAGGTGAAGGACCGGATCGAGGTCTCGGCCTTCGATCTGGTCGGCTACAGTCTCGGCGGGGCGCAGGCCGCCTTCGTCGCCAAGCTGGACCACGAGCAGCAGGCGTTCCGCTTCCAGCGGGTCCTGCTGATCAACCCGCCGGTCAACCTCGCGAACTCGGCCCGGATCCTCGATCGCCTGCTCGAGGACAACACGCCGCAAGGCATCGGCACCTTCATCAATCAAATCATTGGCACGTTCATCGGCACGGCGGTCCAGGAGGACGCCCCGCGCTTCACTCAGGATTTCCTCTACACCATCTACAAGCGGCGCGAGCCCAAAGACGAAAGCCTGGCGGCGGCGATCGGGCTGGTGTTCCGGGTGATCTCGGCCGACATGGTCTTTACGACCGACGTGATGACCAAGTCTGGCTACATCACGCCGCCGCGCCCGCCCCTGACGACCACGGATTCCCTGACGCCCTACGCCGAGGTCGCGCTGCGCACCAGTTTCGACGACTACATCAACGACCTGTTCCTGCCGTTCTTCCAGCGGCGGCTGCCGGGGATCAGTCGCGCCGATCTGATCTATCGCACCAGCCTCAAGAGCATCGAAGGCTATCTCGCCCGCGCACACAAAATCGGGCTGATGCACAACCAGGATGACATCACCCTGGCCGACGGTGACATCGATTACCTGAAGAAGGTGTTCGGCGCCCGGGCCAAAATCTACAGCAAAGGCGGCCATGTCGGTAATCTGGACTATCGCGACAACGTCGCCGACATGATCGACTTCTTCACCAGGTAACGACGGACCGCCATCCCCGATGCGCACTCGTCCGGCGGTCGTTCTGGCGCTCCTGGCCAGCCTGGCGCTTGGCGCCTGCGCCAGCCTGCCGGCCGCGCCACCGATCCCGCCGCAGCGCACGCTCAAAGACGTCGCGCAGCCGGACGAGGTCTTCGCGGTCGAGGTCTACGATCCGATCGAGGGCTGGAATCGCGCCGTCTATGCCTTCAACGCCCGGCTCGATCGCGCCGTCATCGTGCCGGTGGTCAATGCCTATCGGTTCATTACGCCCGAGTTCGTCCGGAACCGGATCTCCGACTTCTTCTCGAACCTGACCGAGATCCCGACCTTCGTCAACGCCGTGCTGCAGCTCAAGCCCGAGACCGCGGGCCGGGCGGCGCTCCGGTTCATCGACAACGTCCTGCTCGGGCTCGGCGGCCTCTACGACATCGCGGGCGGCCAGGGCGGCGTGCCGCAGGTCAAGGAGGACTTCGGCCAGACCCTCGGCCGCTGGGGGGTCGGCGACGGGCCGTATCTGGTCCTGCCGCTGCTCGGGCCGTCCAACCTGCGCGACGCGACCGGGCTGGCCGTCGACAACGTCGGCTTCACCCTCCTGTTGCCGCCCGCGGTCAGGAACAGCACTCCCTATCTCGGGGCCGCCTATCTGCTGCGACCGATCGATCTGCGCAACCAGATCGCGTTCCGCTACTACCGGACCGGCTCGCCCTTCGAGTACGACCTGATCCGCCTGCTCTACACGCGGACCCGCGAGTTCGAGATCGCGAAGTAGCGCGCCAGGGCCGCCCGACGTCAGAGGGTCCTGGTGACCTTGTGCAGGCTCGGGGGCCGGTCCGGATCGCGGCCGCGGGCCTCGGCGAGCGCCGCGGCGAACGGGTAGAAGGCCTGGATCGCGACGATCGGATCGAGCATCGGGTGGAGCGGCGGCGGCAGCGGCAGGCGGAGGCCGCGGCCGGCGCCGGCCGAAGCGATCAGGCAGGTCTGACCGGCCGCGACCAGGGTCTCGGCCAGCGCCCCGGCGTCCGCCGACGCGGCATCTTCGAGGGCATAGATCAGGACCGGAAAACCCGGCTCGAGCACCGCGCGCGGGCCATGGCTGAGCTCGGCGGCGCTCAGCGCCTCGGCGTGCAGGGCCGAGGTCTCCTTGAGCTTGAGCGCGCTCTCGGCGGCGATCCCGAGCCCGAGGCCGCGGCCGACGACGTAGAGGCTGGTGGCCGGCGCCAGGACCGCGAGCCCCGCCGACCAGTCCAGAGCCGCGGCCGCATCGAGCCGCTCGGGCAGGCGTTCGAGGGCCGCGAGCAGGCCGGCATCGCCGCGCCAGGTCGCGATCAGGCGGGCGGCCGCGACCAGCGAGGCGATGAAACTCTTGGTCGCGGCGACGCTCCGCTCGGGCCGGGCGTGCTGATCGAGCACGAAGGCGGCCGCCCCGGCGAGCGGCGAGGCGAGGTCGTTGACGATCGCGACCGTCAAGGCGCCCCCCTCGGCGGCGGCCTCGAGGGCCATGACGATGTCCGGGCTGGCGCCCGACTGCGAGATCGCGAGCGCCAGGGCACCGCCCAGCCGGAGCCTGGCCCGGTAGCGGGTGACCGTCGAGGGCGGCAGCGAGGCGGTGACGATGCCCGCGAGCACAGCGAGCAGGGTCGCGGCATAGCTCGCCGCATGGTCGGAGCTGCCGCGGGCCACGGTTACCGCGAACGGTGGCGGCATCGTCCGCAGGCGGGTCGCGAGCGCCTCGTAGCGCTCGCCATCGGCCGCGAGCAGGGCCGCGACCTGGGCCGGCGCCTCACGCGCCTCCTCGAGCATCCGCGAGCTCAATCGCCTCTCCTTCGATCAAGACCTGAAGCAGCTGCCCGGCGCCGTCGACCACGACCAGATCGGCCCTGGCGCCGGGCACGATCCGCCCGCAGTCGTCCTGCCCGAGATAGGCCGCGGGCAGGCTCGAGAGGCGCCGCGCCGCGTCCGCGAGGTCGAGGCCGAGGCGGAGAAAGTTGCCGAGCGCCTGATCCATGGTCAGGGCGCTGCCGGCCAGCGTGCCGTCGGCCAGGCGGACGGCGTCGGCGTCCTTGACCACGAGGTGGCGACCCAGCCGGTATTCGCCCGCCGGCATGCCGGCGGCGGCGACCGCATCGGTGATCCCGTAGAGGCCGGGTATCGCGCGCAGGGCGGCCTTGGCGGCGCCGGGCGCGACGTGATGAAAGTCGAGGATGAGCTCGGCATGCAGGGCCTGCGCGAGCGCCGCGCCGACCATGCCGGGCTGGCGGTGATGCATCCCGGTCATGGCGTTGAAGAGATGGGTGAAGCCCGCGGCACCGGCCGCGAGCGCGGCGCTCGCCTGCTCGTAGCTGGCGCAGCTGTGGCCGAGTTGAACGCGCACGCCATGGCTCAGCAGGTGCTGCAGGAGCGCATGATCCGGGTCGATCTCGGGCGCGATCGTCGCGACCTTGATCGGCGCGAGGGCGCAGAGCTCGTCGACCAGGCCGAGATCGGGCGGGATCGCGAACGGCGGCTGGGCGCCGAGCGCGTGCGGGCTGATGAACGGGCCCTCGAGATGGCCGCCGAGCAGGCGCGCCTCGCCCGGCCCCCGGTCGCTGGTGACCCTGCCGATCGCGCGCAGCGCCTGGCGGAGATCGTCCCTGGGCGCGGTCACGGTGGTCGCGAGCAGGCTGGTGGTGCC
>CAVSRN010000025.1:0-39046 GCA_963730195.1 uncultured Alphaproteobacteria bacterium | reverse complement strand
GGCCCTTGCGGCAGTGGAGCACCGGGCGGCCGCGCTCGCTGCTGTGGACCAGCTCGATCGCGCTGAAGCCGACCGCGGCGAGCCGCCGGCGCTCGGTCAGGGCGCTGTCGTGGCCCTCGTAGATCAGCTCGTCGAAGCGGCCGAGAAACGCGAGGAAGCGGGCCCGGTCCCGGACCCAATGGCTGACGCTGAGCGCGAACACGACCTCCGGCCGGAACGCCGCCAGCTCCGCCTCCCAGTCGAAATCGGCGTCGAAATCGATCGGCCGGAGCTCGGGTCGCACCCGGAACGCGAACGCGGTCTTGGCCGCCGCCTCGAGGATCCGGGGATCGCGATCGACCGCGAGCGCCGCCCGCGCGCCCGCCTCCTTGAGCAGGAAGATCGAGAGCAGGGCCTGGTTGCAGCCGAGCTCGAGCACCCGCCGGCCGCGGTAGTCGGTGATCCGGGCCAGCTGCTGCCAGCGCGCCGCCCAGGGCCGCTCGCCGGGCAAGGTGAGGCCCTCGAACTCGAGCTCATGGTAGGCGATCGCCGCGCCGGGCGAGCTGGCGTTCGAGGCGGCGGCCAGCCGCCAGGCCGCGTGCAGGGCCGTCTGCTCGGCGCTGGCGGCCGGCGGCAGCGGCGGCAGCGGGTGCGACCGCCGGCGACCGCCGCCCTTGAAGCGCCGCAGCAAGGCGGGCGGCAGGCTCGCCTGCAAGCGCTCGCGCAGCGGCGCCAGCACGCTGTTGCTGACCGGCGGCCCGCCGAGCCGGAGCCCGAGCAGGCTGCGGCCCAGGCAGACCGCGGGCCGGCCGGAGCTCGCCTGGTCGAAGTCGATCAGCTGCAGTCCGCCCGCGGGGTCGAGAAGGACGTTCTCGGGCCGGAGGTCGTCATGGCTGACCCCGCGCCCGGCCAGACGCACGACCAGGAGGGCGAGGCGCAAGGTCAGCCAGAGCAACCGCCCCCAGCCGAGGTCGAGCTGGCTGAGCGGCCGGCCGTCGAGCCGCCTGGTGACCAGGACCTGCAAGGTCGGGGTCTGCTGCCAGCCGACCACCTCGGGAATGCCCGGGATGTCCCGGGAGCGCTGCAACATGCCGACCTCGCCCGGCAGATCCTGCCGTCGCCCCGGGCCCGCGGCCCCCGGCTCGCGACGCGCCACCTTATAGAACAGGTCACCTCGGAAGCCGTAGCGACGCGCGGTATCGAGCGGGCTCTGCCAGGAACGCTCCAAGGACCGCCAGAGCTCCTCGGGAGCCTGGGTGAGCGAAGCGGGATAGCCGATCATGTGGCGATGCTATAGAAGCAGCCGGGCGAAATCAACCAAACATATATTCGTAGTCCGTATAATTCTCCTAAAATGATATAACCAGCCGCGCCAGCACCTGCTCTGGGGCAGCGAATGACGTAGACAGAATTACCGCGAAGCGCTAATGTATGTGGTCATCAATAAACTGACGGTTGAAACCCGTGGCGCCCCACATCAGCGTGATCACGGTCGTTCTGAACGATCGCCGCGGCTTTGCGGCGACCGCCCGGAGCATCGTGGCACAGACCTGCCCGGACTTCGAGTGGATCGTGGTCGACGGCGGCTCGACCGACGGCACCCTCGACGCCATCCGGGCCCACCAAGCGCGGATCGGGGCGCTGCGCAGCGGCCCCGATCGGGGCGTGTACGACGCGATGAACCACGGCCTCGGGCTCTCCCGCGGCGAGTTCGTCGTGTTCATGAATGCCGGCGACGGGTTCCCCGAGCCGGCGACCCTCGCCCGGGTCGGGGCGGCGATCGACCAGGCGGAGCGACCGATCGACATTCTGTTCGGCGGCACGATCATCGAGCTGCCCCGGGGCGTGCGGGTCTACCGGCCGCCGCATCCGGTGGTGGGCCGCCTGCGCTATGGCCTGCCCGCCTACCATCAGGCGACGTTCGTGCGCCGCGAGCTGCACCAGGCGGTGCCCCACGACCTCGCCTACCGGGTCTCGTCGGACTACTACACGATCGCCAGGATGTGCCGCGACGGCGCCCGGACGATCACGCTCGATGCCCCGCTCGCGCTCTGCGACTTCGGCCCGGACAATCTGTCCAAGCGCGCGACCCTGACGCGGTTTCGGGACTTCGTCGCCATCCAGCGCCGGGTGCTGGGCAAGGGCTGGCCGGAGATCGCGGTCAACACCGGCCGGTTGCTGTGCGTGCACTGGGCCTACCTGGTGATCATCAGCCCGGGCCTCGGACAGCTCGCGTCGCGGCTGCTCGGGCCCTGGTCCGTCCAGCCGGGCGAGAGCTGGTGAGCGCCTCGCTCGCGGCCGTCCGGAGCGATCCCGGCCTGAGGCCGACCGACGCCGGGGCACTCCGACGCGCCTTCGAGGCCGAGGGCTACGTGGTCGTGCGCGAGCTGGTCGACGGCGACCTGTGCGAGCGGGCCCGGGCCGCCTTCGCCGCCGAGGTCAAGCCCTACCCCGGCCACCTCTACCGCCAGACCACCAGCCAGGCGGAGCGCCACGTCTTCACCGATCACGGCTATCTGCTCAACCCGATCCTCAACATCCAAAGCCTGCGCCAGAGCCGCTTCCCGGGTTTTCGCGCCTGCGGCCTCGAGATCCTGACCGATCGCGGGCTGCACCGGACGGTCGAGGCGCTCCTGGGCGAGCCCGGCATGATCGTGCAGTCGATGTACTTCGAGGGCAACGCCGCCACCTGGGCGCATCAGGACGCCTATTATCTGGACGCGGCCGGGCCCGGGAGCCTGATCGGCGCCTGGATCGCGCTCGAGGACATCGCCGCGGGTGCCGGTCGCTTTTACGTCTACCCGCGGAGCCACCTGATCGACCTCGGCCGCAACCGCGGCGACCTGGACATCGCCTTCCACCACCAGCGCTACATGCGGCACGTCCTGGACGCGATCGCCGCCCATGGCCTGACAGCCGAGGCCCCGGCGCTCCGTCGCGGCGATGTCCTGCTCTGGTCAGCGCGGACGATCCACGGCAGCCTGGAGACCACCGAACCGCAGCGCTCGCGCAGCTCGATCACCGCGCATCTGCTCTCGGCGAGCTCCGAGCTCCTGCAGTTCCAACGGCGCCGTCGACGGCTCGCGCCGGTCACGATCCAGGGCATCCAGGTGCATCTGCCGAAGAACCAGAACGCCTGGCGGCCGCGCGCCGCGCTCTGGGCCGAAGCGACTTTTCCCGGGGCCTTCCGGCTGGCCAAGCGGGCGGCCATCAAATTGATGCTCGGCTGAGCGCCGCCTCGCGGTTCGGCCCGGAGTCTCTTTGCCAGAATTTCAACACGATAGACCTACATATTGATGTTTAACCTAAGATAAAATCTTATCTATTATTGGCTGAATAATAATCTTCTAGATCTACTATAAGTTATGCTCTACTTTACGACCCAACCAGCCTGATCGGTAGATCCACGTGAGAGTCCTCCTCCTCGGTCTCAACTTTGCGCCGGAGCTGATCGGCGTCGGTAAGTACACCGCCGAGTTCGCCGCCTGGCTGACCGAGCACGGCCATGAGGTGCGGGTGATCACCGCGCCGCCCTACTACCCGGACTGGCGGGTCGGGAGCGGCTACGCCGCCTGGCGCTACCGCCGGGAGACCGTCGCCGGCGCAAGGACCCTGCGCTGCCCCCTGTGGGTGCCGGCTGCGCCGACGCCGGCCAAGCGCATCCTGCACCTGCTCTCCTTCGCGCTCAGCAGCAGCCTGCCGACCCTCTGGCAAGCCCTGCGGTGGCGTCCGGACGTGGTCTGGACGGTCGAGCCGACCACCCTCACGGCGCCGACCGCGCTGCTGGCGGCCCGGCTCGCCGGGGCCCGGGCCTGCCTGCACGTCCAGGACCTGGAGATCGAGGCGGCGTGCACCCTCGGCATGCTCCGCCGGCCCCGGCTGCAGCGGGCGCTCCGGGCCGCCTATGGCTGGCTGCTGCGGCACTTCGACCTGGTGTCGACGATCTCCGAGCGGATGCGCCGCGAGCTCGACGCGCGCGGCCTCGCGGCGGAGCGGCTCTGCCGCTTCCCGAACTGGGTCGACACCAGCACGATCCGGCCGCTCGACCAGCCCAGCCGGCTGCGCCGGGCGCTCGGCCTGGACGCCGACCAGGTGATCGTCCTCTACGCCGGCAACATGGGCGAGAAGCAGGGCCTCCAGGGGCTCGCGCCGGTCGCCGACCGGCTCGCCGGCCGGCCCGAGATCCGGCTCGTCCTGTGTGGCGCCGGCGCGGTCCGGGCCCGGCTCGAGCGTCTGATGGCCAGCCGCTCGAACGTGCAGATGCTGCCGCTGCAGCCGCGCGAGCGGTTGAACGAGCTGCTCAACCTCGCCGACATCCACATCCTGCCGCAGCGGCCCCAGGCGGCGAGCTTCGCCCTGCCATCCAAGCTCGGCGGCATGCTCGCGAGCGGCCGGCCGTTCGTGGCCCAGGCCGAGGGCGGCGAGCTCGCCCGGGCCGCCGGCGCGGGCGGCGTCGCGGTCGCGCCCGGCGATCCGGCGCCCATGGCCGCCGCGATCCTGTCGCTGGCCGCCGACCCCGAGCAGCGCCACCGGCTCGGCCAGGGCGGCCGCCGGTTCGCCCTGGCCCGTCTCGATCGCGAGCTGATCATCGCGCGCTACGTCGAGCGGATGGCGGCGGGGGTTCGCGCCAGCGGCGCCGCGACCTCCCGGTGGCAGCGCCTGCGCGAGGCGATCAGGGCGCGCCGGGCGCGCGGGGTCACGGCGCCGTTCGCCCCGGCCCCCCCGGTGCCCAGCCGTCGCCCATGATCATCGCGACCAGCAACTCAACCTTCAAACTCTACTTCGAATACTGGCCAATCGTCTGGCTGTGGCCGATCGGTCTGGTGCTGATGCAGCTGACCCTGTATCACCTGCCCGGCTTTGAGCTGACGGCCAGCGTCCTGGTCTGCCATCTGATGCAATTGTATGTCGTGATGTTCTATTGGGTCCACCGACCGTCGGACCGGCAGGTCGTGGTGGCGCTCGGGGTGGTCGTCTACAGTCTGCTGCTGGGGCTGTTCGCGCGCGACCCGACGGAATTCGGCCGCAGCCTGGTGCAGGTCTTCAACCTGGTTGCCATGGTCATGATCTGCCTGAACGCGCCGCTCGCGGGACGACCCGAGATCCGCCGCTC
This sequence comes from uncultured Alphaproteobacteria bacterium, assembly GCA_963730195.1. Lineage (GTDB taxonomy): Bacteria > Pseudomonadota > Alphaproteobacteria > Geminicoccales > Geminicoccaceae > DATAOG01. The sequence continues at coordinate 33,954 of CAVSRN010000025.1, read as the reverse complement.
GATCGGCGTGTTCTGCGTCCTCGCCGCCGGGGTCGGCCTGCTCATCATCGCCCAGGCGCTATCTTTCAACCTCTTGCATGACCTTCGGCTGGCCAACGTTCTCGGGCCGCTCGCGCCGCTCGGACCTGGCAACGAGATTTACGATGTCACCGCCTACGCGCCGCCGCCGCGTGCCAACGGCGTCTACTCCGAGCCGTCGGTCGCCGCCTGGTTCATGAGCTTCGCCGTGGCGCTGGCGCTGGCCGCCCGCCGCCTCTACCCGGTCCTGACCACGCTCACCGCGACCCTCTGCGCGCTCGCCGCGATGGCCACCCTCAGCCTGACCGGCATCCTCGGGGCCTCGATCGTGCTCACCGGCTACGTCCTGTTCGTGCGCGACCGGCTCGCCTGCAAGCTGTTCTGGCTGGCGCTCGCCGGCAGCGGCGTGACGGTCGCGCTCTACTACGCCGCCCGGCTCGGCATCCTGGCGCGCTTTCACGACCTCGACCAGCCCGGCACCTCGATCTACTTTCGCCTGACCGCCCCCTACACCCTGATCACCGATACCCTGCACCGCTTTCCTCTGGGCTATCCGCTCGGTCAGACCGATTTCATCGCCTCTCGCGACTACTACGTCAACTGGCCGGAAGGCTCGCAGACCAACATCGACAACACGCTGTTCAAGATCGTGTTCTACTTCGGTCTGCTCGGTATTCTCTTCAACGTGACCTATCTGGTCCAGCTGGCGAGGTATCTGCTGCTCAAACGGCACGCCGTCGGCCTGATCATGCTCAGCCTGTTGATCGGCCTCTCGACCACGGGCGCCGGCTGGGCGCACCATTTCGTCCTGATGATCGGCTATGCGATCGTCGTCGGCCGCTATCTGCGGGCGCGCCGGCTGGTCGCGCCGGCCCTGACCGGGGCGCGGCTGGCAGCCCTTCACTCGGCCGCGGTCAGCCGCGTGGCTGGCGCTCGGAACGCTGCCAGGAGCTCGGCCTCGCGGGCCTTGGCGGCGCGCAGATGGCGCGCCTTGACGTGGCCATAGCCGCGGATCTGCTCGGGAACCCGCGCGATCTCGACCGCGAGCTCGTGGTTGTCGAGGCTGAGCCCGCCTAGCAGCTCCTCGACCACCTGCTCGTAGGCGCCGATCAGCGCCCGCTCGGTCCGGCGCTCGGCTGAGTAGCCGAACGGATCGAAGGCGGTGCCGCGCAGCCGCTTGAGCCTCGCGAGCCAGCCCATCGCGGTCAACATCCAGGGGCCGTAGGCGCGCTTTTGGAGCTCGCCGGTCGCCGGGTCGCGCGCCGCCAGCAGCGGCGGCGCGAGGTGGATCCTGAGCTTCGGCCGGCCCTCGAACTGCGCCGAAATGCGGGCCTGGAAGTCGCCATCGGTATAGAGCCGCGCGACCTCGTACTCGTCCTTGTAGGCCAGCAGCTTGAAATGGTAGCGCGCGACCGCTTCGGTGAGCTCGCTCCGGCCCGGCGCGCGGCCGGCCTCGACCCGCCGCACCCGCTCGACCAGAGCGCGGTAGCGCTCGGCGTAGGCCTCGTCCTGGTAGTCGATGAGAAACGCGACCCGGCGCGCGATCGCGTCATCGAGGGTCGCGGCCGGGCGCGCGCGATCGGACCCCGGCGTGACCGGTGCCGCCGCGGCCTCGACCGCGGCCGGATCGAGGGCGGCCCGGCGGCCCCAGCGGAACGCCCCCCGGTTCATCGCCGCCGCCACCCGGTTGAGCTCGATCGCGCGCTCGATCGCGGCCGCCGACAGCGGCAGCAGGCCCTTCTGGTAAGCAAAGCCGACCATGAACAGGTTGGCCGCGATCGCATCGCCCAAGAGCGCGACCGCGAGCCGCGAGGCGTCGACGAACCAGGCTCTCGGCCCCGCCGCCTCGACCACCCGGCGCTCGAGCGCCGCGGCCGGGAAATCGAGGTCGGCCTGGCGGGTGAAGTCGCCGGTCATCATCCGATGGGTGTTGACCACGGCCTGGCCCTGCCCGGGTGCCAGCGTCGCCAGCGCCTCGTTGCCGCCGGCGACCACCAGATCGCACCCCAGCAGCAGGCGCGCGCCGCCGGGCGCGATCCGCACGGTCTGGATGTCCTCCGGCCGGGCCGCGATTTGCAGGTGGCTCATGACCGCACCACCCTTCTGGGCGAGGCCGGTCATGTCGAGCACCGCCGCCCCCTTGCCTTCCAGGTGGGCGGCCATGCCGAGCAGCGCGCCGATGGTGACCACGCCGGTGCCGCCGACCCCGCCGATCACGACGCCATAGCCACCGGCGAGATCGGGCAGGACCGGCTCGGGCAGCTCGTCCGCGCGCTCGGCCGCAGCCGGCGCCGGCTGCCCCTTGCGCAGGCTGGCACCCTCGATCGTGACGAAGCTCGGGCAGAAGCCCTTGAGGCAGGAGTAGTCCTTGTTGCAGGCCGACTGGTCGATCTGGCGCTTGCGCCCGAACTCGGTTTCGACCGGCACGATCGCGACGCAGTTCGAGGCCAGGCCGCAGTCGCCGCAACCCTCGCAGACCAGCTCGTTGATCACGACGCGCCGGGGCGGATCGTCCATCTGGCCGCGCTTGCGGCGCCGGCGCTTCTCGGCGGCGCAGGTCTGGTCGTAGACCAGGACCGTCGTGCCCGCCACCTCGCGCAGCTGGCGCTGGACCGCATCGAGCTCGTCCCGGTGCCGGATCGTGGTGCCCGGGGCGAAGCCCGCGTTCAGCGGGTACTTGTCCGGCTGATCGGTCACCACGACCACCTGGCAGGCCCCTTCGGCCGCGACCTCGCGGGTGATCTGGGGCACGCTCAGGGGGCCATCGAAGCTCTGGCCGCCGGTCATCGCGACCGCGTCGTTGTAGAGGACCTTGAAGGTGATGTTGACGCCGGCCGCGATCGCCGCCCGGATCGCCAGCAGGCCCGAATGGTAGTAGGTGCCGTCGCCGATGTTCTGGAACACGTGCGGCCGCTTCGAGAACGGCGCCTCGCCGACCCAGTTGGCGCCCTCGCCGCCCATCTGGGTGTAGCCCATGGTGCTGCGCTCCATCCACTGGGCCATGTAGTGGCAGCCGATGCCGGCCTTGGCGGTGCTGCCGTCGGGCACCCGGGTCGAAGTGTTGTGCGGGCAGCCGGCGCAGAAATAGGGCGTGCGCAGCAGCGGCGCGGCCGGCTTCTCCTCTGCTTTCTGCCTTTGCTGCAGCCGCTCGAGCTGGGCTGCGACCCGATCATTCTGGTCGAGCCGGAGAACGCGCTGGGCGAGCACCTCGGCAATCTGGTTGCTGGTGAGCGCGCCGTGGGCGGCGAACAGCGGTTGTTCCAGCTCGTCGCGCTTGCCGATGATCTGGGGCGCGCTCGCGCGGCCGTAGAGCAGCTCCTTGAGCTGGCTCTCGATCAGCGAGCGCTTCTCCTCGACCACGACGATCTGCTCGAGCCCGTCCGCGAACGCCAGCACCGCCTCACGCTCGAGCGGCCAGACCAGGCCGAGCTTCAGGACCCGAAGCCCGAGCCGGAGCGCCAAGGCCTGATCGATGCCGAGGTCGTCGAGCGCCTGCCGCAGATCGAGGTAGGACTTGCCGGTCGAGACGATGCCGAGCCGCGCGGTCGGGCTGTCGAAGATCCGCCGGTCGAAGCGGTTGGTCGCCGCGAAGGCGCGCACGGCGTCGAGCTTGAACCGGTGCAGGCGCTCCTCCTGGGCGAGCGGCGGGTCCGGCCAGCGGATGTTGAGGCCGCCTTGCGGCAACTCGAAATCGGGCGTGGCGATCTGGATCCGCCCCGGATCGAGCTCGATCGAGGCCGCGGTGTTGACCGTGTCGTGGACGCACTTCAGCCCGACCCAGCAGCCGCTGTAGCGGGACAGCCCATAGCCGAGCAGGCCGAACTCCAGAATCTCGGCGACGCCCGCGGGGTTGAGCACCGGGATCTGGGCGTCGACCAGGGCGAACTCGCTCTGATGCGCGGTGGTCGAGCTCTCGCAGGTGTGGTCGTCGCCCATCAGCACCAGCACGCCGCCAAGCTTGGAAGTGCCGGCGAGGTTGCCGTGCTTGAACACGTCGCCGGTCCGGTCGACCCCCGGGCCCTTGCCGTACCACATGCCGAACACGCCATCGTACCGACCCTCGCCATGCAGCTCCGCCTGCTGCGTGCCCCAGAGCGCGGTCGCCGCCAGGTCCTCGTTGACCCCCGGCTGAAACACGATGTGGTGCTGGTCGAGAAAGCGCCTGGCCGCCGCCATCTGCTGGTCGAGGCCGCCGAGCGGCGAGCCGCGATAGCCGGTGACGTAGCCCGCGGTGTCGTGGCCGGCGGCGAGGTCGCGCTGGCGCTGGAGCATCGGCAGCCGCACCAGCGCCTGGATGCCGGTCAGGAAGACCCGGCCTTTTTCCCGGGTGTACTTGTCGTCGAGGCTGACTTCGGCAAGCGTCACGATGCCGTCTCCTTGCCCTGCGGCGCGCGGCCCTCTCTTGCGGGCTGCCCGCAAGGCACTAGGCTAGCAAGCTGCGGGCCAGCGAGTCGAGCGGCGCAGGCAGTACCCAGGGCGTTGACCGCGCAAGCGCTGTGTGCCACCTTGTACACATGCAAACATCGGATCGCTGATCCATGGCCGACACCACGACCATGACCGTGCGCTTGAGCCACCAGCTCAAGGACAAGCTGCAGCGCTTGGCGGAGAGCACGAAGCGCTCGAAGTCATACCTCGCCGCCGAAGCGATCGCCGAGTATGTCGACGCCAACGCCTGGCAGATCGAGGCCATCCGCGAGGCGGTCGAGAAGGCCGATGCCGGCGGCCCGTTCGTGAGCGACGAGGACGCCACCCGCTATCTCGACGCGCTCGCCCGGGGGGAGAACCCCGAGCTGCCCAGGACCTTCCGGGCGCGCTGAGCCGGAATGCAGATCCGCTGGCTCGACGACGCGCTCGCAGACCTCACCCAGATCCACCGCTACATCGCCGCCGACGACCCGACCGCGGCGGGACGCGTCGTCGCGCGGGTGCAGGCGTCGGTCCACCTGCTCGCTCTCACACCGCACCGCGGCCGTCCCGGCCGTTGGCCAGGCACGCGCGAGCTGGTCGTCCCGGGCACGCGCGATCTCGTTCCCTACCGAGTAACCGGGGATCTGGTCGAGATCCTCCGCGTCTTCCACAGCGCCCGCCGCTGGCCGGCCGAGCCGCCCGACTGAGCAGGCTTGCGGCCGGGCGGCGGCACGCTAGGCTGGCGCCTTGGACGCCCGGGGCGGGCCATGACCGACGTCGCTCAGCTGATCGAGAGGCAACGAGACGGCTTCACGCTGGAGCCTGAGCTCTACCGTGCGCCCGCGGTGCTCGCGGCCGAGTTGGCGCGGATCTTCCGCCGTCACTGGCTGTTCGTCGGCCACAGCTGCGAGATCCCCAAGCCGGGCGACTTCCTCACCTGGCAGATCGGCGACGACCCGCTGATCGTGCTGCGCGACGAGGACGGCCAGGTGCGGGCGCTGCACAACGTCTGCCGGCATCGCGGCTCGCTGGTCTGCGACCGGGAGCAGGGGCATGCGGCGCGCCTCGTCTGCCCCTATCACGCCTGGACCTATGCCCTCGACGGCCGGTTGCTCCAGGCGCCCGGCCTGGGCGGGCTGGACCGGTCGCGCTTCGGGCTCAAGACCGCGCACGCCGAAGAGGTCTGCGGCCTGATCTTCGTCAACCTCGCCGGGCGGCCCGAGCCGATCGATGCGCTGTGCGCCCATTTCGAGCCGATCCTCGGCCCCCAGCGCCTCGAGCGGGCGAAGGTCGCCAAGGTCGTCGACTACGACCTGCCCGTGAACTGGAAGACCGTGGTCGAGAACAACCGCGAATGCCTGCACTGCCCGGCCAACCACCGGCTCTACGCGTCGGTGACCTATGATGTCGACAACCACGACCCGGCCAGGCAGGCGGAGATCGAGGCGCGGGTTGGCGAGTGTCGCGCGCGCTGGGCGGCGATGGGGCTGGATGTGAGCCGCGTCAATACCTCGTCCGATGCGACCGCGCCGTGGTTTCGCGCCAACCGCACGCCGGTCCGCCTGGGCTTCGTCACCGAGAGCCGGGACGGCCGGCCGGTCGCCCCGCTGATGGGCGAGTTCGCCGATCCCGACATGGGCACGGCGCGCGCCAACACCAACCTCAACTTCTGGTGCCACGCCAACAGCGACTACGCCAACACCGTGCGGATCACGCCGCTCGCCCCCGAGCGCACGCTCGTGCGCGCCTGCTGGCTGGTCCGCGCCGATGCGCTCGAAGGCCGGGACTACGACCCCGAGCGCCTGGTCGAGGTGCACGCCACGACCATGGCCGAGGACTGGGCGATCTGCCGGCGGGTCGCGGCCGGGCTTCGCTCCTCGGCCTACCAGCCGGGGCCGCTGTCGCCGGATCGCGAGCAGAACGTCCGGGGATTTCTCCGCTGGTACGTCGAGGCCATGCGGGCGGCCGCGTGACCATGGCGGAACTCGGCAGCGCGGAGATCGTGATCGTCGGCGGCGGCGCGATCGGCTGCGCCATCGCCTATCGTCTCACTGCGGCCGGCAAGCGCGACGTCCTGCTGATCGAGAAGGAGCCGGCGCTCGCCTCGGTGACCACGGCGCAGGCGGCGGGGCTGGTCGGCCAGGTGCGAAACTCGACCGATCGGGTCCGGCTGGCGATGGATTCGGTCGCGACCTTCGCGGCGCTGGAGCGGGGTCCCGAGCCGCGGCCCGCCTGGCGCCAGGTCGGCAGCCTCCGGATCGCGCTCGAGGACGCGCGCGTCCAGGAGTTCGAGCGCCTGATCGGGACCGCGCGGGCGGCCGGGCTCGAGGTGGACCTGCTCGACCACGCCGCCGCCGAGGCCCGCTGGCCGGGCCTGGTCACGGCGCCGGCCAAGGCGATCCTCTGGTGCCCGAGCGACGGCTATCTGCAGCCCTACGACCTCGCCATGGCCTACCAGGCCCGCGCCCGCGCCGCCGGCGCCCGCTTCGCGACCGGCGTCCGGGTCACCGGGATTCTCCTGAAGGGCAACGCCGTCGCCGAGGTCGAGACCGACCGGGGCCGGGTCCGCTGCGCGACGGTGATCAATGCCGCCGGCGCGCACGCCTATCACGTCGCCCGCATGGTCGGCCTCGAGCTGCCGATCGTGCCAGTCCGCCACGCAATATCTCATCACCGTGCCGACCGGCGGCATCCGGCCCGACTGGCCCTGTCTGCGGCTGCCCGATGCCACCCTCTACGGCCGCCCGGACGTCAATGCGCTCCTGCTCGGCGGCTGGGAGCCGACGGCGCTCTCGCTCGATCCGCGCAGTTACCCCGCGCACGGGCGAGCCGCCCGCGATCGAGCCCGACTGGCCGGTGCTCGCCAACTTCGCCGAGGCCTTCGCGCCGCTCTACCCGCCGGTCCGCGAGGCGGGCATCCGGCATGTGTTCCGCGGCTGGCCGACCTTCACCCCCGATGGCCGCTTCATCGTCGGCGCCAGCCGGCGGGTGCGGGGCTTCGTCATGGCCGGCGGCTGCAACGCCCATGGCGTCTCGGGCTCGGCCGGCATCGGCCGGCATGTGGTCGAGGCCCTGCTCGAGCCGAGGCCGTCGGCCTACGTGCAAAGCCTCGGTCCGGACCGCTTCGTCGAGGGCAGCTGGGACTGGGCCGAGGCGCGCCAGAAGGCGCAGGCGGTCTACGAGACCTACTACCAGATCGGACATTGAGCGGCGGCCGGAGCGGTCGCGGGAGGTGCGCCATGGCCTGGATCGTGCTGACGATCGCCGGCCTGCTCGAGATCGGCTGGGCGATCGGCCTGAAGTACAGCGAGGGCTTCACCCGGCTGTGGCCGACGCTCGGGACCGTCGCCGCGATGGTCGCGAGCATGGGTCTGCTCGGGATCGCGGTCAACAGCCTGCCGGTCGGCACCGCCTACGCGGTCTGGACCGGGATCGGCACGATCGGCACGGCGCTGCTCGGCCTCCTCTTGTTCGACGAGCCCGCGACCGCCGCCCGCCTCGCCTGCATCGGGATGGTCGCCGCCGGCATCGTCGGGCTAAAACTGGTGACCCCCGAGTGACGCTGGAAGGAGGCATCCGATGGCCGCGACCGATCTCGAGCCTGCCGAGCGGACCGCGATCGTCGCCGCGCTCGTCCGCATCCCGGAGCTGGCCGGAAGCGCGCTGGAGCGGGCCGAGATCGAGCGGATCGGCGGCCTGACCAACCGCAATTACAAGATCACCCTCGGTGGCGAGCGCTACGTGCTCCGGCTCGCGGGCGCCGGCACCGGCGACTACATCGACCGCCAGGCCGAGGCGCACAACGCGCGGGTCGCGGCCGCCGCCGGCGTCAACGCCGAGGTCCTGTTCCTCGACGCCCAGGGCGGCAGCATGCTCTGCCGCTACGTCGACGGCCTCACCATGTCGGCCGACCACTTTCGCGAGCTGGCCAGGGTCGAGCGGGCGGCGCTGGCGTTCCGGCGCATGCACGACTTCCCCGAGCCGTTCGCGGGCCGGTTCGACGTGTTCGCCAAGATCGACGAGTACCTGGCGCTGCTCCGGCGCCACCGGGCGCGCATCCCCGACGGCTACGATCAGCTGCAGCAGACCGCCGAGGGTGCAAGGACGGCGCTGGCCGAACGGCCGGGCCGGCTGGCACCCTGCCACAACGACCCGCTCGCCGAGAACTTTCTCGATAGCGGGCAGCGCATGGTGATCGTCGACTGGGAATACGCCGGCATGAACGATCCGATGTGGGATCTGGGCGACCTCTCGGTCGAGGCGGGGCTCGGGCCGGCCCAGGATGCGGCTCTGCTCGGCGCCTATTTCGGCGGCGCGCCACCGGCCGAGGCGGCGGGCCGCGTGGTGCTCTACAAGGGCTTGTGTGATCTGGTCTGGACGCTCTGGGGCCTGATCCAGGTGATGAACGACAATCCGGCCGAGGACTTCTGGGCCTATGCGCTGAACCGCTTCGAGCGCTGCCGGCGGCTGCTGGCGAGCGCCGAGTTCGCTCAGGCGATCCAGGCGGTGCGGGCCGGCTGAGGGGCCTCAGAACCGGATTCTGAGCGACAGCCGCGCCTGCGCCTCCTGCTCGTACAGGTTGACCAGGCCCACGGCGAATTTCAGCTTGGTGCTCGCGCCCAGATCGCGGTCGAGCGCGAGGCTCTTGTGGCGATCGACGAACAGCAGGAACCGATCGAGAGTGCTCACGCGTTGGCTGTCGGACCGCTCGAGGTCGATGTTCAGCTCGTCGGGGCAGCCGCGCCGGTACCGGGCATAGGGATTGGCCCGGCAGGGCTCGTCGGCGACCCCGGCCTCGCTGGCCGGCGGCGCGAGGCCCAGATCCCAGGCGGCACCGGACTCGGCCAGCGCCGGCCGCGCCAGCAACATCAAGCTCATTGCAAGTATGTACAACCGTGAATTCATGGCGCCTTCATCCTCGTTCCAAGGCGTCGTCAGACAATCTAGCTGAATTTGCCGCTAATTGTCAAATAATACCGGCACAGTATATTGTTAACTATAGAACAAAACACCGGAGATTTAGTTGGCTGGTCTTGCGGCCATCGAGGGCTGGGGCGGGCGGGGCGGCGGGGCGGTGGCGGCGGCCGGGCCGGCGTGGTAGGCTCGCGGGGCGCGACCGGCGCCCGGATCGGGCGGGCGCCAGCGGCAGCCGGAGGAGCCCCCACACGTGACCAGGCAACACATCGTCTTCCTCGACCGGGCGACCATCGGACCAACGGTCACGATCACGCGGCCGGCCTTCGAGCACGACTGGATCGAGCACCAGGCGACCGCCAGAGACCAGGTCGCCCAGCGCCTCCAGGGGGCGACCATCGCGATCACCAACAAGGTGCCGATCGACGCCGCGACCCTGGCCGGGCTGCCGGATCTGCGCCTGATCGCGGTCGCGGCGACCGGTTACGACGTGGTCGACGTGGCCGCCTGCCAGGCGCGCGGCGTGGTGGTCGCCAACGTCCGGGGCTATGCGCTGCACACCGTGCCCGAGCACACCTTCGCGCTGATCCTGGCGCTGCGCCGCGGCCTGATCGGCTACCGCGAGGACGTGATCGCGGGCGAATGGCAGCGCGCCGGCCAGTTCTGCTTCTTCAACCACCCGATCCGCGAGCTCCACGGGGCGACGCTGGGGATCATCGGCGAGGGCACGATCGGCCAGGAGGTCGCGCGCCTCGGCCAGGCGTTCGGCATGCGCACGCTGTACGCCGCCCACAAAGGCGTGAGCGGGCTCGGGCCGCTGTACACGCCGTTCGACGAGGTGCTCGAGACCAGCGACGTGATCACCCTGCACGCCCCGCTGATGCCGGCCACGCGCCACCTGCTCGCCCTGCCGGAGTTCAGGAAGATGCGCCGCCGGCCGCTCGTGATCAACGCCTCGCGCGGCGGCCTGGTCCATGAGGCGGACCTGGTCCGGGCGCTCGACGAGGGCCTGATCGCCGGCGCCGGCTTCGACTGCCTGTCCGCCGAACCGCCGGCCGCGGACCACCCCTTCTGGCAGATCGCCCGGCGGCCGAACGTGATCGTCACGCCGCACGTCGCCTGGGCGAGCGAGGAGGCGATGCAGACGCTTTGGGACCAGCTGATCGGCACGATCGAGAGCTTCGAGCGCGGCGAGCCCCGGAACGCGGTCACCTGAGAGCGGCCGGCGCTCAGAGTTTGTGAATTAATCGCGCCTGCGAAAAAATGCCCATTGAAATCATGGGCGTTTTCTGGAGCGAGCGCAGCGTGTCGGGCATTCTCTCACAGGCGCTCAGGCCTCGAGCGCGGCGATCCGGTGGTCGAGGCGGTCGTCGGCGAGGCCGGCCGGCTCCTGGTGGACCAGGATGTCGGCGCCCGGAAAGGCCTCGCGGATCCGGGCCTCGACCTCGTGGGTGATGGCGTGGGCCTGGTCCAGGCTGAGGTCGCCGTCGAGCTCGAGATGGAGCTCGATGAAGACGTCCGTGCCGGCCCGCCGGGTGCGCAGGTCGTGGACGCCTTCCGCCTTGGGATGGCCGAGCGCCAGCTCGCGGATGTGCGCCCGCTGCGCCCCCGGCAGCTCGCGGTCCATCAGCATGTCGAGCGACTGGCGCGCGAGCCGGGTGGCGGCGTACAGGAGCACGGCCACGATGCCGAGCGCGCACAGCGGATCGATCAGGCTCGAGCCGGTCGCCTCGGTCAGGACCAGCGCCACGATCACGGCGAGGTTCATCAACAGATCGCCGCCATAGTGCAGGCTGTCGGCGCGGATCGCGACCGAGCCGGTGCGCCGCACCACGGCGCGCTGAAGGAGGACGAGGCCCGCGGTCAGAAGGATCGCGAGCAGCATGACCGCGATCCCGAGCCCGCTCTGGTGGATCGGTTGCGGCGTGATCAGCCGCCGCACCGCCTCGGAGGCCAGGATCAGCGCCGAGCCGCCGACGAAGCCCGCCTGGGTGAAGGCGCCGAGCGCCTCGGCCTTGCCGTGGCCGTAGCGATGGGCGCGATCGGCCGGCTGGGCCGCCTGGCGGACGCTGACGAAGGTCACCAGCGAGGCCAGCAGATCGATCCCGGTGTCGACCAGCGAGGTCAGGATCACGATCGAATCGGTCAAGAGCCACGCGGCGAGCTTGGCGACGATCAGGAGCGCCGCGATCGCGATGCTGGCCTGCGCCGCGCGCCGGTTCAGCCGATCGCTCTCGGTCATGGCACCTGCTTTCGACCCGCCTTGCCTCCGCACGGCCCCGACCGGAGCCGCCCTGCGAGAGCCTCTACCTAGAGCCGGGACCGGGGGACCGCAAGCTAGCTCGGCCCGAGCCCGAGCGCCTCGAGCTCGGCCGCGCGCAGCGGCGCGTCCTGGGCGAGGAAGAACTCGTCGAGCTGCGGCGGCGCCACCTTGGTCCCGGCGAGCATGGCATGCACTTGCCCCCGATGGTGGACGTCGTGCTGGAACAGATGCGCGAGCACATCCTGGACCCGCTCGGGATTTTGGCGGTCACCCGGCCGGTTGAGGATCACGACCGCGTCGACCGCCGCCGCGCCGAGCCGATCGCAAAAATCGATCAGCCGGCGATCGGCGGCCGCCTGCGCGCGCCGCAGCTCGGCGAGGCTCGCGCAGGGCTCGCCGCCCAGCGCATAAAGCTCGCGCCAGCGCCGGCCACCATTGTCGAGCGCGTCCAGATAGTACCAGTCGACCAGCAGGATGTGGTTCAAGGTCAGGTGGATCGAGGGGAAGAAGCTGGTCCGCCGCAGCTTGTAGTCGCCCTCGCCGAGCCCGGCGCAGGCCTCGAGCAGCCGGTGGTTGGCCCAGGCGTTGTTGCGCGCCATCGCCCGGAAATGCTCGACCAGCGTCATCGCTTACCGCGCCCGGCTCACCCCGGCGGACCGCTCGCCACCGGCTCGGCCGCCCACGACTTCGCGCCGCCCGGCAACGAGGCGAAGAAGTCCATGATCGCCCGCCCGGCCCCGTCCGGCCAGTGGTGCGGATAGTAGTGGCCGCGGTGGGCGAAGTTGCTGGTGTAGGGGCACCAGAGCACCGGGTTCGGGGCCGCGGCACCGCCGTAGCGCTGGCAGGCGAAGCCGTCGAACGCCAGCTGCGCGGCCGGCGTCTCGACCCCGTTGCGGGCGCGCAGCAGGTCGCGGGCGGCGAGGCCGTAGCGGTAGCGGACGTGGCGGTCGCGCGGATTGTGGAACAGGAGCGCCGCCACCCCGCCCCGGCAGCCGGACCGCCGGATGCTGCCGGCGATCGTGCCGATCGCGCGCAGGACGTCGCCGCGGGCGCAGCCGAGGCTGTTGACATACCAGGCGCCGAGCGAATGGCCGACCGCGAACACCCGGGTCCGGTCGAGGCAATAGAGGCTCGAGATCCTGGCGACCACGGCATCGAACAGCGCGAGGTCGGGCACCGACCCGGTCCGATCGCCCGGCGCCGCCCAGCTGTAGCTGCCGTCCTGGCGCCGCAGCCCGCTCGGGTAGACGAAGATGGTCGGCCCCGGCACCGCCTCCTCGAGCCCGAAATAGCCGCGCGCCTTGGCGTTCGAGTTGGTCCGGCCGTGGAACGCGAGCACCAGCGCCTGCGGCCGGTCCGACCGATAGCCGGCCGGCACCACCGTGATCAGGCCGCGGCTCCGGCCGTCGACCTCGACCGAGACCGGCGCTACCGCCGGCGGCGGCTGGCCGCAGCCGCTGGACATCGACATGGCAATCGCAGGCGCCCCTACCGCCGGCCCCTCGATCTCGGCGCCCACGCCCCGGCCCGGCAGCCCGAGCACCAGAGCCAGCGCGAGGACCGCGGGACGGCCCGCGCCTGCCCACCGCCGCGCGCGACCCGCTCGTCCGCCCCGATCCGACATTCCTTCCCACCCTCGCAGCGCTGCTCGAGCGCCTACCGGCGTGTGCCCGCCAGAGCCCCGCCCGCCTGACGGAGCAATCCCGGACGCCCGCGGACGGTTCCACGCCCCCGCCGCAGCGGGCCGCACGCCGCTTCGTTAGCCGGCATGCTGGGCGGCGCCGCGCTCCAGGTCAAGCCGCAGATGGCACGCCACCGCGCCTGAGGCTGGCACCAGCGCGTCAGCCGCCCGGGCCGGTCCGCTCAAGCCCCGAAGCGCAGCAGCGAAAGGCGTCACCGACGGCCCTGTCGAAAAAGTCCTAACCCCGTTTCCATGCCTAACCCCGTTTCCATGCGAACCTAACGTGTGGCGCTCGATGCGAGGCGGGTGCGAGCTGCACCGTTTCATGTCGCCGGGGATCGTAGCTCACCGGGATCGTAGCGCGCCCGCTCGCGCAGGGCCGGCGTGATGAAGTCGATGAAGACCCGGAGCTTGGGCGGCTCGAACGGCATGGGCGGCCGCACGACAGGACTTGGGTCAGACAGGACTTGGGTCAGACAGGACTGGGTCAGGAACTTTTTCGCCGGCGATTTATGGAGGGCATAGGCCGAGGGTGCCGAGCGGGTTCCCACGGCGACTGCCAACCTTAAGGCTTCATGAACTGGTCTGGGATGAGCGGCGCCGTATCGGGCGCACTTACCGGCGTTGGAACCTTCCTGGTGGGGCTGGCGGCCTCCTCGGCGTAATTCGGCAGTGAGCGGCCGGTTTGGCGGGTTTGCTGGATCAGGCCATGGAGACCACCAGGTCCTCCAGCGAGGCTCCAGCCGTTGAGTGCTGGCGCGCAGCGCCGGGAAGGCGCGGAACCGCTGGGGTTCAGGTCGGGCGGATGCCGCGCAGGCGCTCGTTGCGGCGGCGCAGCAGCTCGAGCGTGGCCAGGAGCAGGATCGAGATCACGATCAGGACCGTGGCGACGGCGAGGATGGTCGGCGTGATCTGCTCGCGGATGCCGGACCACATCTGGCGGGGGATGGTGCGCTGCTCGACCCCGGCGAGGAACAGGACCACCACCACCTCGTCGAAGCTGGTGATGAAGGCGAACAGCGCGCCCGAGATCACGCCCGGCAGGATCAGCGGCATCTGCACCTTGAAGAAGGTGCGGGCGGGCGAGGCGCCGAGGTTCTGGCGCGGCGCGCACCAGGCGAGTAGTCGAAGCCGACCAGCGTCGCGGTCACGGTGATCACGACGAACGGCGTGCCGAGCGCGGTGTGGGCGAGGATGATGCCGGGCAGCGAGTTGGTCGAGGCCGAGGCTCGGAGTAGAAGAAGTACATGCCGACCGCGGTGATCACCAGCGGCACGATGATCGGCGAGATCAGGACGCCCATGATCAGGCCCTTGTACGGCAGGCCGGGCTTGGCGAGGCCGAGCGCGGCGAGCGTGCCGAGCGTGGTCGCGAGGATGGTCGCGCGAGATGCCGATGATGAAGCTGTTGCGGACCGCGCGGCCGCCACATGTCGCTGGAAGAAGTCCTGGTACCAGCGCAGCGACAGGCCCGGCATGCGGGTAGGTGAAGTAGGGCTCGGCGTTGAACGACAGCGGGATGATCACCAGGATCGGCGTGATCAGGAACAGCAGCACCAGGCCGCAGATGACGTAGAAGCCGTAGTGCCAGGCTGCGGCCGAGCGGGCCGACGTAGGGCGGGCAGCGCCGCCATCAGCCGAGCTTCATGTTGTCGATGCCGACGATGCGATTGTAGAGCATGTACATCGCGAGCACGCCGGCCAGCAGGATCGCCGCCCATGCGCCGAGGCGAGGCCCCAGTTGAGCGAGCGCTGCGTGTGGTCGGCGATGAAGTAGCTGATCATCTGGTCGGTCGGGCCGCCGACCAGGGCCGGCGTGATGTAGTAGCCGAGCGCCAGGATGAAGACCAGGATGCCGCCCGCCCCGATGCCGGGCACGGTCTGCGGGAAGTAGACCCGCCAGAAGGCGGTGAACGGCGTGCGCGCCCAGGCTCTGCGCGGCGCGCATGTAGGCCGGCGAGATCGTCTTCATGACCGAGAAGATCGGCAGGATCATGAACGGCAGCAGGATGTGGGTCATCGCGATGATCATGCCGAACCGGTTGAAGATCAGCTGCACCGCGCTCGTCGATGATGTGCAGGAACAGCAGGAGGTCGTTGAGCACGCCCTCGGTCTGCAGGACCACGACCCAGGCGGTGGTGCGCACCAGCAGCGAGGTCCAGAACGGCAGCAGCACCAGGATCATCAGCAGGTTGCTGGTGCCGGTCGGCAGGGTCGCGAGCAGATAGGCGACCGGGATAGCCGAGCACGAGGCAGAGGATGGTGACCAGCGCGCGACAGCCAGATCGTGCGCAGGAACACCTGGCACGTAGATCTGGTAGCGCTCGGGCTGCGCGACGATGTTGCCGTCGGTGCCGTACTGCAGATCGAGCGCGGCCAGGATAGTAGCCCAGGGTGTAGGGCGCGCCGTAGTTCTTGATGGTCGCCCAGATGTCGGTTGCCCCAGTCCTTGTCGATGTCGAGGAAGGTCGTCCTTCCAGCTGCCGCCGACCGTCGGCTCGCGCCTTCATCTTGGCGACGCTGGCGCGCGGTCTTGGTGAACAGCGAGCGGGTCCCGGCTGCTCGTAGTTCAGCCGGGTCGCGACCTGGCCGATGGTCGCGGCTCTCGGCGGCGGCCGCCATCTCCGCGGCGAAGGCGGCGAACACCGGCTCGGGCGGCAGCGGCGTCGTCTTCGGGTCCCAGTCCTCGAGCAGCGCCAGGGTCTCGGGGAAGTTGTCGGCGAGCAGCGGGTTCTCGACGCTGCGCAGCAGCATCACCACGATCGGCACGAAGAAGGTGATGAGGATGAAGGCGAACAGCGGCAGCATCAGGCCGTAGGCGCGAGCCGCGCTGAGCCGCTCGGCGCGCCGCAGCTTGGTCCGCAGCGGCACGCCGTCGGCAGTGGTCACGACTCTGGTAGGCCGGCGTGGTGCCTGCGGCCATGCTGGCACCTCCGCGAGCGGTCGGGCGGATCGGGTCGCCGCCGCGCCCGGCGCCCGCGCCGGGTCTGTCGACCTACTGGGCGAGCCAGGCGTTGAACCGCTCGTTCAGCTCGTCCTGGTTGTCGGCCCACCACTCGTAGTCGTTCTGGAGCGCGTTCTGTGAAGTTCTCCGGCGCGGTCGGCAGGTGCGGCTTGACGTCCTCGGCGCACCAGCGCCATCGACGACTTGCGCGCCGGGCCGTAGGAGATCCACTTGGCCTGGTCGGCGAGGCGCTGGGTGTCGGTCGAGAACTTGACGAACTCCCAGGCGGTCTCGCCGCCGTCGCTGCCCTTGGGGATGCCCCACAGGTCGAGGTCCCAGACCTGGCCGTCCCAGACGATCACGAACGGCTTGTTCTCCTGGAAGATCGCGTTGAACAGCCGGCCGTTGTAGGCGGTGGTCATGGCCACCTCGCCGTCGGCCAGCAGCTGCGGCGGCTGGGCGCCCGCCTCCCACCAGACGACGTCGTTCTTGATCGTGTCGAGCTTGGCGAAGGCGCGATCGACGCCCTCGTCGGTCGACAGCACGTCGTAGACCTCGTTCGGCCGGCACGCCGTCGGCCATCAGCGCGAACTCGAGGTTGACCTTGGGGTTCTTGCGCAGGCCGCGCTTGCCGGGGAACTTCTCGGTGTCGAAGAAGTCGGCGATGGTCGTCGGCTTGTCGTCCGGGAACTTGGTCGTAGTCGTAGGCGAAGACCGTCGACCAGACGATGGTCGACGACCGCGCAGTCCTGCAGCGTGCCCGGGAGGAAGTCCTCCTTGGCCGGGGTGCCGTCGGGCGCCGGCGGCAGATCGTCGAGGTCGAGCTGCTCGAGCAGGCCCTCGTCGCAGCCGCGCACCACGTCCGACAGCTCGAGGTCGACCAGGTCCCAGGTGACGTTGCCGGCCTCGACCTGGGCTTTGATCTGGGCGAGGCCGCCGTTGTAGTCCTCGGAGAGGATCTTGACCCCGGTCTGCTTCTCGAAGGGCTTGTGGTAGGCCTTGACCTGGCTCTTGGTATAGGCGCCGCCCCAGGACACCACGGTCAGCTCTTTGGCCGCCTGCGCCTGCGCCGGCGCGAGCCCGAACCCGAAGGTCGTCAGGCCGAGCGCGACGCCGGCGGTGAGCAGTCTGAGATCGCTCATGGGTCATCCTCTCCCTTGGTTGCGCCGGGATCGCCGGCTCCAGTTTGCCCCTGACGGGCTCGATCGACGGCCGACCGCGCGGCTCACCTGGACGGGACCGCGTCCGCTCATCGACGCGTCCAGCGCCCGGCAGTCCTCGACATACCAACCCACGCGGACCGCGTCGCCGGGACGCAGATGCGCATGGCCACTCGCATTGGGCACCTTGACGATGAAGTCGTCATGGCCGCAGACGCTGACCCGGGTGCGCATGTGGTCGCCCAGATAGATCAGCTCCTCGACCCGGGCGTCGAACAGATTGGGGCAGCCGCCCGTCCGGCGGGTTGATCAGCACCCGCTCCGGCCGGAGCGACAGCGTGGTCGGCGCTGCCCGGGCCGTCGATGTTGACCGGCAGCGCCTGGATCTCGGCCGCCCTCGACCTCGACCGAGCAGGTCTGGCCGTTGACCGCCGTCGACCTTGCCGCGCAACCGGTTGTTCTCGCCGATGAACTGGGCGACGAACGCGTTCTCGGGGCGCTCGTAGAGGTCCGACGGCGTCGCCAGCTGCTGGATGATGCCGTCGTTGAACACCGCGATCCGGTTCGACATGGTCAGCGCCTCGCTCTGGTCGTGGGTCACGTAGACCACGGTCACGCCCGAGATTCTCGTGGATGTGCTTGATCTCGTACTGCATCTGCTCGCGCAGCTGCTTGTCGAGCGCGCCGAGCGGCTCGTCCATCAGCACGAGCTTGGGCTCGAACACCAGCGCGCGGGCGACCGCGACCCGCTGCTGCTGGCCGCCCGAGAGCTGGCCCGGCCGGCGGTTGCCGAACTGACCGAGCTGGACCATGTCCAGCGACCTTCTGCACCCGGCGCTCGATCTCGGACTTGGCGAGCCTTGCGGACCTCGAGCGGGAAGGCCAGGTTCTCGCTGACCGTCATGTGCGGGAACAGGGCGTAGTTCTGGAACACCATGCCGATGTGGCGCTTGTACGGCGGCACATTGTTGATCGGCTCGCCGTCGAGGACGATCTCGCCATGGGTCGCGGTCTCGAAGCCGGCGAGCATCATCAGGCAGGTGGTCTTGCCCGAGCCGGACGGCCCGAGCATGGTCAGGAACTCGCCGGCGGCGACATCGAGGTTCAGGTTCTTGACGACCAGCGTCGCGCCGTCATAGCTCTTCTGGACGTCCTGAAATTGGACGTATGCCTCGTTCGCCACCCGGGCTGCCTCCAGCGCTCTCGGTTGCTCCGCCGGCGGCATCAGCCGGCGCAACGGTGATTGCGGAGGCCAGCGTACCGTAAAACCGGCCCCGCCGCAAACCGGGCCTGATCGCCCGGCCCCGCTCGCCCCGATTCACGCAGGAAGCATGCCACCGGGCCGGTCGTCACCAACGCCGGCCCGGACGCCCGCGCCGCTCTGCGCCTCACCGCACTTGGCCAGGCCCTCCGGTTCGGCTAGTGTCGGCGTACGGCAATCGCTGCCAGTGGGGAGCGTCAGATGCGTGCCATTGCGAGCCTGATCCTGCTGCTGCTCGCCTGGCCGGCAAGCGCTGAGGTTCTGACCCCGGACGGGGCGGAGGCGCGGACGGCGGCCGGCGAGCTGACCATCATCGACGTTCGCTTGCCCCAGGAGTGGGCCGAGACCGGCATGCCGAGCGGCGCCTTGGGGATCTCGCTGCAGAACCCGGAGACGTTCCGGGCGCGACCGGGCTTCGTCGACGACGTGCGGCACGCGCTGGGTGGCAAGCAGGACACGCCGGTCGCGGTGATCTGCGCCGGCGGGACGCGCTCGGCGATCGCGGCCAGGGAGCTCGAGGAGGCCGGCTTCACCCACGTCTTCGACATCAGTGAAGGCGTGAGCGGCGGCGCCCACGGCCCGGGCTGGCTGCGGCGCCATCTGCCGACCGAGCCCTGCAAGACCTGCTAGCGGCGGCCGGCCTCCGGCGGCCGGACCGAAGCGGTCCCTGGACCGGCCCGGCTCAGTACAGCTGCTCCTCGATGTTGCGCGCGATCGCCTGATCGTAGTCGGCGACCGTCTCGGGGCTGGTGTTGCGGTCGACCACGTCGGCGATCATCCGGCCGAGCGTGGGCAGCGCCTTGCGGTCGACCTGGGCGTCCTGCTGCCACAGACGCGAGCGGATCAACGCCTTCGAGCAGTGCAGGAAGGCTTCTACGACCTCGACCAGGATCGCCGCCTTGGGCGCCCGGTCGCGGACCTCGAAGCGGGCCAGGATCTCCCGGTCGGTGACGATCCGGGCGCGGCCGTTGACCCTCAGCGTCTCGGTCACGCCCGGGATGAAGAACAGCAGGCCGACGTTCGGGTTGGCGACGATGTTGGCCATCGAATCCAGACGGTTGTTGCCCGGCCGGTCGGGGATCAGGAGGGTGCGCTCGTCCCGCACCTGGACGAAGCCCGGCGCGTCGCCGCGCGGCGAGTTGTCGGCGAGGCCGTCCGGGCGCGCGGTCGCGAGGCAGAAGAAGGGCGAGAGCGCGATGAAGCGCCGGCAGTTGGCATCGAGGTGATCGAGCTGCTTGAGGGTCGCGAGCCGGCTCGGCGCGGCGAACCGGGCGCGCAGCTCGGTCTCGGTCAGGATCACCTGGTCAGGCGCGGCATCCAGCATCAAAGCTCTCCGGGCAAGCGGGCCAGGCAGCAAAGCACGCTTCGGCGCGCCCGTCAAAGGCCGGCGCATGCCAGTCGAGGTAAATCGATCGGGTAGTGATCGTTAAGGTTAACTTGCGTTTACTTTAAAAGATCATTGATGATCGCGGGCATTTTTGCTAATTTGTCGACGACCCCAATCAGGAGGGATGTGTCGTGGCAGTCGTGCAGGCGATCGCAGGAGGCAGCGCCGAGGACCATGCGGGGACCGCGGCGGCGAGCTTTGCCGCGGCGGATCTGGCCTGGGAGCGCTGCCAGGAGCAGGCGGCGCTCGCCTACCGGGCCGGCGATGCCGTGAGCGCGAGCCGCCTGTGGGCGGAGGCCCTGAAGATCGCGGACCACCACTTCGGCCGCGGCGACCCCAGATTGGCCACGAGCCTCACCAATCAGGCCCTGGTCATGCGGCGGCGGCGCCAGGACTATCAGGCGCAACGCCTGTTCGAGGACGCCTTTGCCGTATGGGCCGACAGCTGGCGCTGGATCCTGCTGATGACCCCCGGTCACCCGGCCAGCCTGCCGCATGCGGCCCACAGCGACCAGCTGGAGATCTACGATTCGAGCGCGCGCGCCTATTTCACCGCCCTGGCCGAGCGCGGCCAGGCGGCAACCGCCAGGCTGGAACGCTCCGACGAGCTGCCGACAGAGGGCCTCGCCGAATGGCTCGAGCTCAAGCCCAAGCGCCTGTCCGACCTGCGCAAGCTGCTCGCGGCCGTGCTCCTGATCGCCCCGAACCCACACCCCTGAGCCACCGCAGACGCTGAACGCGTCCCGACCCGTCTCGCGGTTGCCGACGCGCGCCGATCGCTGCCGGCTATCGATTTCGTGATCAGGCGGCATTTGGCATCCCGCCGCCAGGATGCGACATAGTCCTGGCAGACGCGGACGGCGTGCCGGGCGCGGTCGCCGCTGGTCAGCGAGTGCCGAGGTACGGGATGCCGATCCGCAGGAAGCGTGGCTGGGAGCTGCCCGAGAGGGCGGCGACCCCGGAGCCGGTCTACCGCAACCGGCGCCGGCTGCTCGGCGCCCTCGGGCTCGGCGGCGGGGCGCTGATCGCCGGCGCCGCCGTCTGGCGCTTCGGCATGCCCGAAGGGCCGCCCGCGGCGCTCGCCACGAGCGTCGCCCCCGACCCGTCGGCCGGGCGCTATCCGGTCGCCCGCAACGACCGCTACCCGCTCGACCGGCCCCTGACCGCCGAGAGCTACGCGACCGGCTACAATAATTTTTACGAGTTCGGCTCGAGCAAGCAGATCAGCGACGCGGCGCAGGCGCTCCGCATCCGGCCCTGGCAGGTCGCGCTCGACGGCCTCGTGGCCAAGCCGCAGACCCTCGAGATCGACGACCTGCTCGCCCGCATGCCGCTCGAGGAGCGGCTCTATCGCCATCGCTGCGTCGAGGCCTGGTCGATGGCGGTGCCCTGGAGCGGGTTTCCGCTCAAGGCGCTGGTCGAGCTGGCGCGCCCGCTCGGCTCCGCCAAGTACTTGCAGATGACGAGCTTCCAGGACCCGGAGATGGCGCCCGGTCAGCGCCAGTCCTGGTATCCCTGGCCCTATACCGAGGGCCTGACGATCGCCGAGGCGACCAACGAGCTCGCGTTCATCGCGACCGGCCTCTACGGTAAGCCGCTCCCGCGCCAGAACGGCGCCCCCTTGCGCCTCGCCGTGCCCTGGAAGTACGGCTTCAAGTCGGCCAAGTCGATCGTCCGCTTCACCTTCACCGAGGACCGGCCGGCGACCTTCTGGCAGACCATCCAGGCGGCCGAGTACGGCTTTTGGGCGAACGTCAACCCCGAGGTGCCGCACCCGCGCTGGAGCCAGGCGATGGAGCGCGTGCTCGGCACCGACCAGCGCGTCCGCACGCAAGCTGTTCAACGGCTACGGCGCGTACGTCGCCGATCTGTACAAGGATCTCCAGGGCGAGCGCCTCTACGCCTGAGCCTTTGACCGGCAGGGCGCTCGGGGCCTATCCTCCTGCCTCCAGAAAAGGGAGGCCGGTCATGACCGAGGCGCTGTTCGGCATCATCCCGCCGATGACGACGCCCTTCGATGGCGCGGGCGAGCTCGACGAAGGTGCTGTCCGGGCGCAGACCCGCTGGCTGATCGAGGCGGGCGTGCACGGGCTCGCGGCCGGCGGCTCGACCGGCGAGGGCCACGCCCTCGACCAGGACGAGCTCCGCCGCCTGGTCGCCGCGGTCGCGGACGAGGCCGCCGGCCGCATCCCCGTGATCGCCGGGATCATCGTCGACAGCACCCGGGACGCGATCCGCCGCGGCCAGGCGGTCGCGGACCTCGGCGTCGCCGCGCTCCAGGTCACGCCCGTGCACTACCTCTTCCGACCCGACGACGACGCCATGCTCGAGCATTTCCGGGTCATGGCCGAGGCGACCGGGCTGCCGATCCTGATCTACAACGTCGTGCCCTGGAGCTATCTGTCGCCGCAGCTGCTCATCCGGATCATGCGCGAGGTCCCGGGCGTGATCGGCGTCAAGCAGAGCGCCGGCGATCTCAAGCTGCTCGCCGACCTCCTGATCTCGGCACCGGCGGGCAAGCGCATCTTCAGCGCGGTCGACGCGCTCCTCTACCCCTCCTTCACGCTGGGCGCCCACGGCTCGATCGCAGCGATCCTGACCGCCGCACCCAGCGCCTGCGTCCAGCTCTGGGACGCGGTCCAGGCGGGCGACCACGCTTTGGCCCTCGACCTGCACCGCCGCCTGCTCGTGCTCTGGAACGCTCTGGTCGCCGACAATCTGCCCGCCTGCACCAAATACGCCCAGAGCCTCCAGGGCGTCCGGGCCGGTCACCCCCGCGCCCCGATGGCGTCCGCCTCGCCCGCCCAGCAGCGCGCGATCCAGACGGCGCTCCGGGCGCTCATCTGAACTCCGGTTGCTGCCTCCTGGGCCAGCATTCTCTCGATCTCTGCTCCGCTGGTGCTATCAGGGAGATCAATGCTAAGAGGCTGACCCAAAAAGAGTTGAGTGATTTCAGTGGTTTGTGGTTAGTCGTGGTTGCCAACGACGACGGAGCCACAGGATGCCATGGACCGAAACCACGCGCCGGCAGTATCGGCGCGACGATCTTCGCTATGCAAGCGACATGACCGATGCCGAATGGGCGTTGATCGAGCCGCATCTGCCGCCGCCGCGTCCCTTGGGACGGCCGCGGACGACGGATTTGCGCGCGGTCGTCGATGCTTTGTTGTACATGCTCGCCAGCGGCTGCCAATGGCGCCTTCTGCCGAGCGATTTTCCGCCCTACTCGACGGTGCAGCGGTTCTTCTACCAATGGCGCGCGGATGGCCTGTGGCACTTGATCAATCATGATCTGATGATGCGCGCCCGCGAGGCCCAAGGGCGTGCGGCGAGCCCGTCGGCCGGCGTGATCGACAGCCAGAGCGTGAAGACCACCGAGGCCGGCGGACCGCGTGGCTTTGACGCCGGCAAGAAGATCAAGGGCCGCAAGCGCCACATCCTGACCGACACCACGGGCCTGATGGTGGCGGCGATGGTGCACGAGGCGAGCGTCCAAGACCGTGACGGCGCGGTGCCGCTGCTCGCCTCGATCCGCCACCGCCTGCCTTGGTTGCGTCATGTCTTTGCCGACGGCGCCTACGCTGGCGCCAAGCTCGAGGCCGCGCTCGCAGCGTTCGGCCGGTGGCGCATCGAGATCGTCAAGCGCTCCGACGCGGCCAAAGGCTTCGAGCTGCTGCCACGCCGCTGGGTGGTCGAGCGCACGCTGGCATGGGTCAACCGCAACCGCCGCCTCGCCAAAGACTTCGAGGCGTCGATCGCGAGCGCCACGGCCTGGCTCCTCCTGGCCAGCGTCAAACTACTTATGCGACGGTTGGCGAGGCAATAATCAACCTATTGGTTATTGAGTTCGGACACTAAGATCCACGAGGCGACCCTCGTAGACCCATCGTTCGTAGGGCTGGGTTTCAGCTACCGTGAAGACGAAGTCCGGGGTTGGCCGCCCGGCCTCGAGCGCGGCCACGAGGTCGGCCACGAGTTCCTCTTGGACACCAAGGACGAGCTCAACCTGCTTGCCGGTCTCCTGCTCGAAGGCGGCGACGATCTCCCTGGCCGCCTCGTCCTCTTCGGCGGGCTTGTCCCTCCTCCCACCACACCACGAGGTCGGCGGCCTTGGCGCCGAGCGGCGCCGTGACCAGGAGCGCGGCAAGAACGGCAGCTCGACCGTCCATTATCGGTCTCCGCGAATCGCTGAAATGTCCCCCCAATACAGTTTGCGCCTGTCTCCGGCGGAAGACAAGCGACGCGACAGGAGACGGCTGAGATGCTCGCCTGGGGCTTGCGATGAGGTACCCTTCGGTGAATGATCGGCGCGTCGGGGAGATGGTCCAAGCCGGGGAGGGACAACGTTGCGCCTGCACTACTCTTATGCGTCGCCCTATGTGCGCAAGGTCATGGCGGTGGCGATCGAGACCGGACAACGGGAACAACTGGAGCTGACCGCGCGCAAGGTGAGCCCGGTCGCGCCGGTCGCCGAGGTCAACCAGGACAACCCGCTCGGCAAGGTGCCCTGCCTGGTGACCGACGACGGCGTGGCGCTGTTCGATTCGCGGGTGATCTGCGAGTACCTCGACAGCCTGCACGGCGGCCGGAAGATGTTTCCCGCGGCCGGCCCGGCGCGCTGGACCGCGCTGCGGCGGCAGGCCGAGGGCGACGGCATCCTCGATGCCGGCGTGCTCACCCGCTACGAGACCTTCCTTCGGCCCGAGGCGCGCCGCTGGCCGGACTGGGTCCAGGGCCAGAAGGCGAAGATCGGCCGCGCGCTCGACGCGCTCGAGGGCGAGGCGGCGAGCTTCGGCGATACGGTCGACATCGGCACCATCACGATCGGCTGCGCCTTGGGCTATCTGGATTTCCGCTACGCCGCCGACGACTGGCGCGCCGGCCGCCCCAGGCTTGCCGGCTGGTTCGAGAACTTCGGGAAACGGCCGTCGATGGCGACCACCGTGCCCAAGGAGGTCTAGGCGCTGGCGGGGGCGAGGCAATGAGCTGGATCGACACGGTTTCCTACGAGGACGCTGGCGGTCGGCTCCGCGAGCTCTATGACCGCATCAAAGACCCGGGCGGCCGGATCGACAACATCATGCGCGCTCACAGCCTGCGGCCGCACTCGATGGCCGGCCACAGGGCGCTCTACAAGAGCGTGCTGCACCATCGCGGCAACACGCTCGAGCGCTGGCTGCTCGAGGCGCTCGGCGTCTACGTCAGCCTGCTCAACGGCTGCGCTTATTGCGTCGCGCACCATCTGGTCGGGCTCGGCCGCCTGCTGCGGGATGCGGACCGGGTCGGCGCGATCAGCGCGGCGCTCGAGGCGGATGCGCCGGAGCAGGCGTTCGAGGGCCGCGAGCTCGCCCTGATGCGCTACGCCGAGCGCCTGACCAACGAGCCCGCGGCGCTCGCCGCCAGCGACCTCGACGCCCTGCGCGCGGCCGGCCTCGACGACGGCCAGATCCTCGAGGCGAACCAGGTGATCGCCTATTTCGCCTACGCCAACCGCACCGTGCTCGGCCTCGGGGTCACGACCGAAGGCGACATCCTGGGGCTCTCGCCCGCCAACGCCGCCGACCCCGACAACTGGCAGCATCGGTAGGCGAAGGCGGGCCGCTCACTCGTAGGCGAACATCTCGACCAGCACCGCCGCGACCTGCCGGGCGGTGCGCTTCGGCAGCGCCCCGGCGCGCCGGACCAGCCGCGCCTTGTCGACGGTCCGGATCTGCTCGAGCGCGATCTGGCCGTCCTTGTCCTCGAAACGCACCGCGAGGCGGGTCGGGTAGCTCTGGGCCGCGGTCGTCATTGGTGCCACGATCACCGCCCGGACGTGGCGGTTCATCTCGTCGGGAGAGACCACCACGGCCGGTCGCGGCTCGCCGATCGCGGCGCCGGACGTCGGCCCGGTGGCGACCAGCCAGATCTCGTAGCGCTTGGGCGCCTCTACCACTGCCAGTCGGCGGCATCGGACGCCGAGGCGAGATCGTCCGCCAGGAGCAGGGCATCGTCGCCCGCGGCCGCCATCAGGGCGAACGCCGCGTCCCAACCCGCACGCGGCGCCTCGGCCGGGCCGATGATCAGACGATCGCCCTCGACCTCGAACCGGACCCGGTCGCCGAAGCCGCACTGCTCGATGATCGGCTTGGGGATGCGGATGCCCCGCGAGTTGCCGATGCGCACGAGATCCACGTTCATGGCAGCCCTCCGTCGGTGGGACTCACAAGGTAATTACCCCGGGACCCGCTGTCCAGCGGCGCGACGCCAGATGGCCAAGCCCGTCGGCGCCGGTCCCTACGGCTCTTTTGGAGGGGCCGGTCCCTCCGGAACCCGTGGCTCGGGATCCTCCGCGAGGCCGCCCACGACCGGGCCTTCGATGCCATAGAACCGGCCAAGCTCGCCCGGCGCCCAGTCGTAGGTCCCCGCCGCAGCAACTGGTTGCTCTTCCGGAGCTTCATGATCGTCGGACCGGTCCGAGCGCGCGCGCAGGCGGTCCAGAGCAGCGCGCGTGATGAGCGTGTGCGGATGGTCGTGGCCCAGCTTCTGCTCTTGCCCGGCGAGAACCTCCTCGAGCAGAAGCCCGGCCTCCTGGCTTCGGCCAATCTGAGCAAAGAGGAAACCCAACATGCTGCGCGTGGCGAGCGTGGACGGGTGGTCGGGGCCGAGCTTCTGCTCTTCCTTGGCGAGGACCTCCTTGAGGAGCGTCTCGGCCTCCTCACGCCGGCCCATGTCCAGGTAGAGCGAGGCCAGCTGGTGGCGCGTGGCGAGCGTGGACGGGTGGTCGGGGCCGAGCTTCTGCTCTTCCTTGGCGAGGACCTCCTTGAGGAGCGTCTCGGCCTCCTCGCGCCGGCCCATGTCGCATGTAGAGCGAGGCCAGCTTGTGGCGCGTGGCGAGCGTGTCCGGGTGGTCGGGGCCGAGCTTCTGCTCTCCTTGGCGAGGACCTCCTTGAGGAGCGGCTCGGCCTCCTCGCGCCGGCCCATGTCCATGTAGAGCGAGGCCAGCTGGTGGCGCGTCGCGAGCGTGGACGGGTGGTCGGGGCCGAGCTTCTGCTCGCGCTTGGCGAGGACCTCCTTGAGGAGCGGCTCGGCCTCCTCGCGCCGGCCCATGTCCATGTAGAGCGTGGCCAGACTGTGGCGCGTGGCGAGCGTGTCCGGGTGGTCGGGGCCGAGCTTCTGCTCGCGCTTGGCGAGGACCTCCTTGAAGAGCGCCTCGGCCTCCTCGCGCCGGCCCATGTCCATGTAGAGCGAGGCCAGATTGTGGCGCGTGGCGAGCGTGTCCGGGTGGTCGGGGCCGAGCTTCTGCTCTTCCTTGGCGAGGACCTCCTTGAGGAGCGTCTCGGCCTCCTCGCGCCGGCCCATGTCCATGTAGAGCGTGGCCAGCTGGTGGCGCGTGGCGAGCGTGGACGGGTGGTCGGGGCCGAGCTTCTGCTCGCCTTGGCGAGGACCTCCTTGAGGAGCGGCTCGGCCTCCTCGCGCCGGCCCATGTCCATGTAGAGCGAGGCCAGATTGTGGCGCGTGGCGAGCGTATCCGGGTGGTCGGGGCCGAGTTGCTCCGTTGAGAGGATCGCCGCGCGACGAAAGAAGATTGCTGAGGTGTAGTATTGGCCCTCTCGGTGCAAGGCATGCGCTCTCTCGATGAGCTCCTCGAGCAGTGCCGCGCCGTGGCCGGTTCGGGACCCGCCGACATAGTCGAGAGCGATGTCCCAATGGGTATCCGAGGTCTGGTAATTACCCAGCCGCGTGTCCGAATCGCCCAAAATCCCCTCGATCTCAGTCAGCAGCTCGCGCGCATCCTTCCGCTCCGGGTCGAGCAGCGACGACACGCGCGCCAGCCGGGCCGCCGTATAGAGATGGGGTGCGGTCGCGTCGTCGATGAACATGCCGAGGTGATATTCGGCGAGCTGGAAGCAGCAGCTCGAGACAGCCAGTCTGATGTCCGCAAACAGGTCCGTCAGAATGCGGATGGTCTTGGTCTCGTTGCCTTCCAGACGCTCCTTGTCGGCGAGTTCGAGCTCGAACTCGGGCAACCGCGCCCTGAGCGCGGTAATCATACGCTCGTGCTCACCGATCTGAGCGTCGCGCATTTTGATCCGGTCCTGATAGGCGCCGACCTCGGCCGTGAGCTTCTCGTATTTTTCCTGGGTCTCGACAAATCGGCGCCGCACCAGGCTCCGGTAGCCCAAGGCCGCAGTCGCAACCGCAGAGAGCGCGCCAAAGAGATAGCCGAACTGCTCCAGAGGGGGCTTGCCCTGGAGCTCCCGCAAGATGTCGATCAGCCATTGAAGCATCGCGTGCGCCGATCGCTTGGCCGATATCGAGTAGCAATCTACAGTCGTGCGGGGAAACTGCCAAACGAAAGCAAGGCGCTTCGAGCCGCGCTCGCGAGCGCCCCGCCACGCCGGATTTGCCAAGCCCCGGA
Source organism: uncultured Alphaproteobacteria bacterium (assembly GCA_963730195.1). Classification (GTDB taxonomy): domain Bacteria; phylum Pseudomonadota; class Alphaproteobacteria; order Geminicoccales; family Geminicoccaceae; genus DATAOG01. Next base: position 5,515 of record CAVSRN010000025.1, on the reverse strand, counting down.
TCGTCGCCTAGGGTTGCCCCAGCAGATGAGCGCGTGGTCGCTCCGGACCCAACCAACCAAGAGCAGGAGGCTTAACGATGAACCGATGGATGCGAGCGTCCGTGGCGGGCGCGCTGGCGGTGGCGCTGGGCATCGTGCTGGGCACGGCGGCGCCGGCCGGGGCGGCCCCGATCGAGCTCAAGCTGAACGGGGTGCAGCCGCCCGAGCACCCGGTCTCGCTCACCCACAAGTTCTTTGCCGAGCGGGTCGGCCAATTGACCCGCGGCGACATCCAGATCGAGGTCTACGACGCCCGTGGCCTCGGCGACGCGGTCGAGAGCGTGCAGAGCCTGCGCAACGGCACGATCGCCTTTGCCACCGTCTCGGCCTCGAACCTGTCGCAGGTCATGCCCCAGATGGACATGTTCTCGCTCCCCTATCTGTTCAAGAACTCCAAGCACTACTGGGCCTATCTCAACTCCGACCGGGCGGCGGCATTCGTCCAGCCGCTCGAGGGCAAGGGGATCGTGGTGCTCGGCTACATCGATTCGGGTGCCCGCAACTTCTTCAGCGAGAACCCGATCCGCTCGGTCAGCGACGTCGCCGGCAAGAAGATCCGGGTCATGGCCTCGCCGGTCCAGGTCAAGACCATCGAGGCGATGGGCGGCACCGGCGTGCCGATCGCCTGGGGCGAGCTCTACAACGCGCTCCAGACCGGCGTGGTCGACGGCGCCGAGAACAACGACCCCTCGATCCTGGCCATGAAGTTCTACGAGGTCAGCAAATACTACACGCTCGACGAGCACGCCCGCATCCCCGACATGCTGCTGATGTCCAAGGCGGTCTACGACAAGCTCTCGCCGGACCAGCAACAGGCGATCAAGCAGGCCGGCAAGGAGGCCGAGGCCTACATGCGCGGCGCCTGGGCGATGGCCGAGCAGGACGCGCGCACCGCGCTCAAGGAGCGCTTCACCGAGATCATCGAGGTCGACAAGCAGCCGTTCATCGACGCCGTCCACGACCTGGTTCAGAGCGAGGCCCAGCGGCTCGACGTGGTCGACGAGGTCAATTACATCCTCGATTCGGGCAAGAACTACTGATCCCGACGGCGTTGCGCGACGCCCGCGGGCCGGCCCGCCCGGGTCGGCCCGCGCCGCGTCCGGGCAGGCTGCCATGACCGCCTTCAACCGCATCGTCGACGCCATCGCCGCGTTCGTGCGCGTCGTCATCCTCCTCCAGGCGGCGGCGATCTTCGCGATCATCATCGTGACCGTGGTCACCCGCTACGGCTTCAGCTTCGTTCTGTCCTGGTCCGAGGAGGTGCCGCGCTATCTGTTGATCTGGGTGTCGTTCCTGGGGGCTGCCGCCTGCGTCGATCTGCGCGACCACATCGCCTTCGACTACCTCTTGAAGCGCTTCCCCCGCTCGGTTCAGGCCGTGGTCCAGCTGCTGATCAACGCCGCGATCTTCGGCTTCGGCTGGATCATGCTGCTCTACGGGGTCCGCTTCGTCGAGGCGTTCGGCAGCGACTTCATGGAATCGATCCCGTTCACCAACGTCTGGTATTACACCGCCCTGCCGGTCTCGGGCGCGCTGATGATGCTCTACAGCCTGCGCGACCAGCTCAACGTCTGGTGCCACCACGAGCGCGCGCTGGAGCACGATCCCAGCCATTCGGCGGCCTGAGCGGCGGCTGACCGGATGCCTGCCCCCCGAATGCCTGCCCCCCGAATGCCCGCTCGATGACCATCCTGATCCTGTTCGGCCTGTTCGCGATCCTACTGCTGATCGGCATGCCGATCGCGTTCGCGATCGGGATCGCCTCGGCCGTCGCGGCGATCAACATCTTCGTGATCGACAACGTCACGATCGTCCAGCGCATGCTGGTCGGGATCAACTCGTTCCCGCTGCTGGCGGTGATTTTTTTCGTATTCACCGGGGTGCTGATGGCCAAAGGCGGCGTCGCGATGCGCCTCGTACGCCTGTCCGAGGTCGTGGTCGGCCGCCTGCCGGGCGGGCTCGCCCAGATCACGGTCCTGTCCTCGATGCTGTTCGGCGGCGTCTCCGGCTCGGCGGTCGCCGAAGTGTCCTCGATCGGCGCGACCCTGATCCCGGCCATGGAGAAGGCGGGCTACACCAAGCGCTACGCGACCGCGGTGGTCCTGACCTCGGCGACCATGGGACCGATCATCCCGCCCTCGATCCCGATGATCCTCTACGCCTATGTGGTGGGCTCGGTGTCGGTCGCCGGCCTGTTCCTCGCGGGCGTGGTGCCGGGCGTCCTGATCGGCGTCGGCCTCCTGATCGCCTGCTACGTCCACGGCCGGCGCCACCACCACCAGCCGGTGCCGCCGATGTCCGGGCGCGACAAGCTGGTGCGGGTGGCCGATGGCCTGGCCGGCATGATGACGCTCGTGATCATCCTGGGCGGCATCATCAGCGGCATCTTCACCGCGACCGAGGCGGGCGCGGTCGGCACGGTCTACGCCCTGTTCCTGACCATCGTGATCTACAAGGAGATCAAGCTCGCCGACCTGCCGGCCATCCTCTGGGAGTGCTGCCTGACCAACGCGGTCGTGTTGTTCCTGATCGCCACGACCTCGGTGTTCTCCTTCATCATGACCTACGAGGACGTGCCGCAGTGGCTGGCCAATCACCTGTTCGCGGTGATCCACAACCGCTATCTTTTGCTCCTGGTGATCAATATCGTGCTGCTGGTGATCGGCCTGTTCGTCGACCTGACGCCTGCCCTGATCATGATGGTGCCGATCCTGTTGCCGATCGCGCACCAGCTCGACATGGACCTGATCCACCTCGGGATCATCGTCGTGGTCAACCTGACCTTCGGCCTGATCACCCCGCCGGTCGGCACCTCCCTGTTCGTCGGCTGCCGGATCGCCGGCATCTCGATGACCGAGCTGATCCCGCCGCTGCTGCCCCTGCTCGCGATCATGTTCGGCGTCCTCCTGTTCGTGACCTACGTCCCCGAAACCTTCATGTGGCTGCCGCGCATGTTCGGCTTCGCGCGCTGACTTGCAGGCGCGTTAGACCCAAGCGCGCGAGGCCTTTCGGGAGTCGCCGCTTGATAAGTGCCAATTGACGCAGCTTCCGCCACCGCGGGCTCAGGCGTCTGTTCGAGGACGATGATCGAAGGCGGTTGCCGCCGGAGCAGGTTGAGAAGATCGCAGTCATCCTCGCGCGCCTCGACGTGGCCGAGCAGATCGGGGACATGAACGCGCCTGGCCTCAGGCTGCATCGCTTGGCCGGGAATCTCAAAGGCTTCTGGTCGGTGACGGTCACCGCCAACTGGCGGGTCATCTTCCGCTTCGACGATGGCAAGGCGTTCGAGGTCGACCTCGTCGACTATCATTGAGGCAGCAGCCATGCCCATGAAAAGCCCCCCGCATCCCGGCCGGCACATCCGGCTCGAGTATCTGGAACCGCTGGGTCTCAGCGTGACCGAGGCGGCCCGCATTCTCGGCGTGACGCGCGCCAACCTCTCCAACATCGTGAACGGCAAATCGGGTATCTCCCCAGAGATGGCGGTGCGGCTCGCCAAGGCGTTCGGCGGTACGGCGGAGATCTGGCTGCGGCTGCAGGCGGGCTACGACCTCGCCCAGGTGCGCCGACGCGAGGCCGAGATCAACGTCGAGCCCTACCACCCGCCAGCGGCATAAGAATCAACGCATCCATGACTGACGAAGATGCGCTGCCGAATCCGCATCCCGGCGAGATCCTGGCGCTCGAGTTCATGCAACCGATCGGGCTCAGCCAGAACGCGCTCGCCCGCGCGCTCCACGTGCCGCCACGCCGGATCAACGAGCTGGTCCACGGCAGGCGGGCGGTCAGCGCCGACACTGATCTCCGACTCGCCCGCTATTTCGGGCTCTCGAGGGCTTCTTTCTCGGGCTCAGGCCGACTACGACCTGATGCAGCGCAAGCGCGAAATCGCGGCCGAGCTCTTGGCCATCAGCCCGCGCGCCGCGTGATTTCGAGGGCGCCGCTCTTTGGGTCAAACGGCTGAGGGCAGTTCCCTCGGTTCGGGGAGGGACAGGCCGCCGTAGAGCTCGGCGAGCGGCAGTGTGATCTCGAGGGCGTCCAGAGCGAGCACCGTGTCCAGGCCTTCGACTTCCTCGAACCGCCAGCTTGGGCCGGCGCGGCTGTAGCTCTCGACCCGGGGCGCGTCCTGGGCGATCAGGACGTAGTGGCGAAGGCTCTCGAGGCGCTGGTAGTCGCGGCGCTTGTCGGTGCGATCGGCAAGCTCGGTCGCGGGCGAGAGGATCTCGAAGATCGCGACCGGGGCGGTCACGTAGTGTTTTCCCTCGCGGCCGCAGGTCACGCTGGCATCCGGGAAGCGGCCGGTGCGGTCGTCGATCCGGACCAGGAGATCGCTGCCGTTGGGCTTGCAGGCCCCGAGGCGCCGCTTGAGCGAGGTCAAGAGATTGATCTGGATGTCGTTGTGATCCTCGCTGCCGACCGCCATCAGCACCAGCCGGCCGCCGACGAACTCGTAGCGCTCGCGCTGGTTTTGAACCCAGGCGAGAAAGTCCTCGAGGTCGCCGAGCACCGGCTGCGGGGTGGCGTCGCTTCAGGCATGCGCCATCATGGCGCCTCCAGGCCGCCGGTGTCAGCGAACGAGAAGGCCCACGATGCCAGATCTTCGATGCCCCGGATTGCCGCGACATCTTCTGCCGGATCCGGACGCTCGTGGTTCAGTTTCGCGCGGCCGATCGCGATTGACGAGGTCTACACTCCGCGCCACCCACCCCCTCACGGATGCTTCAGGAAGCTGGAGCCGACGCCGCCGCGCAGCAGCGCCTCGCCGCTGCCGCCCTTGCCCTTCCAGGTGACCTGGTCGCCGTCGACGGTCACCTGGTAGCAGCTCTGGTGCTCGGGATCGCGCTTGCGCCACTTGATGCAGACGTCGCCGTCCGGGTCGATCAGCCAGCGGCCGTTGTCGTGCTCGCCCGAGGAATCCTCGTAGGTCACGTCGCCGCCGTCCACGAAGTACATGTTGTACTCGGCACCCGACGCGGTGGTGCCGGAGACCGTGTTGCCGCTCATCACGTCGATGAAGCGTACGCCCTTCAACTGCTCGGGCGCGGCGAGCGATGGCGGCGCAAGGCCGAGCGCGGCCAGGGCCACGAGAATTCCGAGCAGCTCTGCGTGACGCATCGTCGGTGCCCTGTCGATTCGGTTACCCAAGCCATCCTGGCAGCTCTCTGAAGGCGGCGCGCTCTGCAACCGCCGCCGGCGGCCATGTGTAGCGAGCGGGTGAGTTGGCCGGTTTAGGTAGCCATCAGACGGCCCGGACTTGGCTCCCCAGGATCAGAAGGCGATGGTCGTCGGCGGCGCCCGCAAGAGCGGCCGCGGCACGGCCAGGGGACGCCGCCTGGGCCCCGCGCGCCGCCAACTCGTCTTCCTCCACCCAATGAGCGCCGCCGCTCAACGGGTGCGGACACGTGAGGGCGGTGCCTCATGCTCTGTCTTTCGGTTGCAGATGGTTGAGGAAGCGCTTCGGCTGGGATAGAAGCCT